>NZ_JBSFVG010000020.1:0-121036 GCF_053592195.1 Streptomyces sp. NPDC002776
GCTGGTGGTGGGGTTTTGCCGGAGACGCAGGCCGGGGCGCCGGGGGCGGGTTCGGCTTGGCCGGATGCCGGGGTGGCCGATGCGCCGGGCGGGTCTGGTGCGGGCGCCGGGGCCGGGTCCGGTGCCGGGGCTGGTGCTGGTGGTGGGGTTTTGCCGGAGACGCAGGCCGGGGCGCCCGGAGCGGGGTCGGCCTGGCCCGATGCCGGGGTGGCCGGGGCGACTCCCTGGGCCGGTACGGACACCAACGCGGACGCCGGTGAGGACCGTTCCGTACCGCTGCCCGCGACCGTGTTCGCGCAACAGCTGAACGAGGTGGACGACCGCACGCCGCCGCCGGCCGTGCCGGACGCGAAGACGGCGTTGATGTCGGGGGGCAGCCAGCTGCCGCGCACCGCGCTGGCGCCGGCGCTCGACGACTCGGCCGCGCCCGGCGGTACGCCCGCTCCGGGCGCCCCCGCGCCGGGTGCCACGCCTCCGCCTCCCGCGGGCGCGCCTTCCTCCGGTTACCGGCAGGGCGGCCCGGGTGCCGCCCCCGACGCCGGGCCGGGCCGGCCGCTCGCGCCGAACGCCGGGGACATCGCCGACGCCGCGACGAGCAAGGCGGCGCCTCCGCAGCGTCGTGCGGCGACTCCGCCGCCTCCGCCGAGCGCCCCCGGAGTGCCGGGCGCGCGCCCCGGCGCCACGCCGCCGCCCGCGCCGTCCGGCCCTGGTGCGCCGGGGACGCCCGCGGGCGGGTACGTACCGACGCAGCTCGTGTCCGCGCTCGGACCCGAGGGCCCCGGCGGCCCGGCCGGTCCGGGCGTGCCGCACCCTCCCGGCGCTCCGGGTGCGCCCGGCGGGACGCCTCCGGGCGGTGTGCACCATGCTGCCACGATGCTGGCCGGCCCGAGCCAGATGGGCGGGGGCGCCGGCGTGCCGCAGCCTCCTGGCCCGCCCGGTGCGCCGAACGCCCCGGGGATGCCGAACCCGCCCGGAGCCCCGGGCGCCCCGCAGCCTCCGGGAGCCCCCGGCATGCCCGGCGCCCGCCGCGGTGCCGTGCACCACGCGGAGACCGTGCTGTCCGCGCCCCCCGTGGGCGGCCCCGGCGCGCCTCCGCCGCCGCACGCCCCTGGCGCTCCGGGCGCCCCCGGCATGGCACCGGGCGCCGTACATCCGCCGATGCCGCCCGGCGCGATGCCCCCCGGTGCGATGCCGCCGCCCGGTCAGCCGATGCCCGTGCCGATGCCCATGCCGGGTCAGCAGCCCCCGGCGTACGGCTACCCGCAGCAGCCCACCGGTCAGCCGACCGTGGGCCCGGGGTACCAGGCCGTGCTGCGCTACCGCGCGCAGGACGGTTCCGAGCAGCAGCTGATCCGGCGTTCGGCGCCGGGCACGCCGCACCCGGAGTGGCAGATCTTCCACGAGCTGCGCGCCATGAACGTGCCGCCGGACCAGGTGCTGGAGCTGCACACCGAGCTGGAGTCGTGCGAGCTGCCGGGCGCGTACTGCGCGCGGATGATCCGGGAGCAGTGGCCGCAGGCGCGGATCGCGAGCATCGCGCCGTACGGCAGGGATCACGCGAGCCGGCAGCAGGGGATGCGGCAGTTGCTGGCGCACCAGGGCGAGCTGCACCAGGTGGCGGACGGCCCCGCGCGGCCCGCGCCGGTGCGGGCGCCGCTGCCGCCGGTGCCGCCCGCGCCGCCGGTGCCGCCGGAGGCGATCGGGCAGGAGCTGGCCGCGGCGTTCGGGCCGGGGGTGTTCCGGTTCGAGCAGGCCGCCGTGTCCCGGCAGGGCGTGCCGCCGATCGTGGCGCACAGCCTGGTCGCGGCGGGGCTGCCGATGGACATGGGCCCCTTCTTCTGGGCCCAGGCCCAGCCGGGGCGGCCGGTGCCGACGCTGGCGGAGCTGGCGGTCGAGCGCGGCGTGCAGCCGGCCTCGGACGCGGGCTCGTACCTGGTGATGGGCAGCGACTTCGGCCGGGCGATCTGTGTCCAGTACGGGACGGCGAACATCGTCGCGGTGCCGGTGGAGGCTGGTCCGGGCGGGGCGCCCGTGCCGCCGCAGTTCGTGAACACCGGGCTGCCCGAGTTCCAGCGCTGTCTGGCGCTGCTGGGCCGGATGTGGCGGCTGCGGTTCGGGCTGAACCAGGAGCAGGCGGGCCGCTGGACCGTCGACTTCCAGGCGCAGCTGGCCGCGCTGGACCCGGCGGCGCTCGGTTCGCCGGAGAGCTGGTGGTCGGTCCTGCTGGAGCAGATGTGGGACGGCCTGCTGTGACGCACCGCCGCTGAGCGGCACGCACGCGTGGACGCCGGGCCCGGTCAGGACGACCGGGCCCGGCGTCTTCGTACCCCCGGACGGTGCATGACCCGGACGGCGCGTGACCCATGACCGGAGTGTCGCGTTATGTACCTTTCTTTCCCATACATGAAGATGGCCGCGAAATCATGATTGTGCGTCCGTCTGATGGAGAGGGGTTCCAGCATGAGCGGCACACCGGTCCCGCCCCACGGCTTCGTGGCCGTACGGGGGCGTGGGTACCGTCCCGAACAGGTCGACGCGTTCGCCGCCGCCCTCTCCCAGGACCGGGACGCCGCGTGGGAGCGCGCCGCCCGGCTGACCGTGCTCGCCAAGGAGATGCAGGCCGAGGCGGTACGGATGCGGGAGACCGTGGCCCGGCTCGCGCCCCAGACGTACGACGCCCTCGGGGAGCGCGCGCGGCGCCTCTTCGAACTGGGTGTGGAGGAGGCCGCGGCGGTGCGGGAGAACGCTCGGCAGGAGGCGCGGCGCCTCGCGGAAGAGGCGCGGGCGCACGCGGACAGCGTGCAGGGGGCGGCGCAGGAGCACGCCGACTCGGTGCGCGCCGAGGCGGAGGAGCGCGCGCGTCAGCGTCTGCTCGCGGCGCGCGCCGAGGCGGACGAGATCCGGATCACGGCCCGGCGCGAGGTCAAGGACTGCCGCGGGGAAGCGACGGCCGCCCTGCGCGAGGTGCGGCAGCGCACCACCGGCCTGCTCACCGAGCAGGCCAGGGAGTACGCCGAACGGCTGGCCGCGTTCGAGCGCGAGGCCGAGGAGCGGGCGGCCGCCGCCGAGGCCCGGCATGCCGAGCGGGTGGCCCGCGCGGAGGCCGCGCTCTCCGACGCGAAGCAGGCGCTCGCCGATGCCGAGGCGGCGGGGCGCCGGAGCCAGGAGGAGGCGCGGGCGCGGGCGGCCGAGATGATCGCGGAAGCACGGGTACGGGAGGAGCGCATCGCGAGCGAAACCGAGCGCGTGCTGCGCGAACACGGCGAACGCTGGGACGACGTACGCGCCCACATGGACCACGTACGCACCAGCCTCACCACCCTGACAGGCCGAGCCGCGGCGGAGTAACCACCCCCGGCGGCGCCCACCCTCGCGGCCCGGGTTCGTCAGTTCTGGTGGCGGGTGGCGCCTGCCAGGATCCAGCCCTCCACCGCCTCGTACTGGTGCCGTTGCTCCTCGGCCTTTCGGCGGCCCGAGGCCAGCGTGCCCAGCCAGCCGAACAGGAAGCCCGCGGGGATGGAGACGAGGCCGGTCGTGGTGAACGGGAACCAGTTGAAGTCGGCCTCCGGGAAGGCGGAGAAGGGTGATCCGGAGACCAGGTTGGTGCCCGGCATCATCAGCAGCACCACCAGGGAACCGCCGATGAGCGTGGCGAGCAGGCCGGTGCGGGTGTACCGGCGCCAGAAGAGGCTGTAGACCAGCGCGGGCGCGATGGCCGAGGCGCCGAGGCAGAACGACAGCGTCACCAGCGGCTGCAGACTGCGGTGCTGCACCATCGTGGCCAACAGGATCGCCGGCGCCCCCACCGCCAGCGCGGACAGCCGCGCCAGCGTCATCTCGCGGCGCCCCGACAACTCCCGCAGCCGGGTGGCGAACACGTCGTGGGCGAGGGTGTTGGCGCAGGCGAGGATCATCCCGGCGACCGAGGCGAGCACCGTCAGGAAGATCGCCGTGGTGACCGTGGTGAACAGGAAGGTCTCCGCCGTGGAGACCTCGGCCCCGAACGCGGCCTGGGAACCGAGCAGATAGGCGGTGTTGCCCTGCGGATCGGCCCCGGCGATCCCCGCCCGCCCGATCAGCGCGGTCGCGCCGAAGCCTACGACGGTGATGACCAGCACGAACAGCACGACCGTGGAGACCGCCCAGGACATCGAACGGCGGACCTGCCGGGCGCTGTCGGCGGTGTACATCCGCATGGTGACGTGCGGCAGACAGGCACCGCCGAGGACGACGGCCAGCTGGGAGCTGACCATGTCGAGGCCCGGATGCGGCCCGCCCGAGAACTGCAGCCCGGAGCTGAGGAAGGCGGATCCCACCCCGCTCCCCTCGGCGGCGGCGTCGAAGAGGGCGGCCGGGTTCCAGTCGAACTTGCTCAGCACCAGGACGGCGACCACGGCGCCGGAGCCCAGCAGCATCACCATCTTCAGGATCTGGATGAGCGCGGTGCCCTTCATCCCGCCGATCGCCGCGTAACTGATCATCAGCGCACCGAGACCGATGATGCAGCCCGTCTTCATCGAGTCACCGGAGAAGCCGAGGATGAACGCCATCAGCTGCCCGGTGCCGGCGAGTTGGACCACCATCAGCGGCACCAGCGCGGCGATCGTCACCACGCACGCCGTGATCCGCACGCTGCGCCCGGGCATCCGGCGGGCGAGCGCGTCCCCCATGGTGAACCGGCCCGCGTTGCGCAGCGGTTCGGCCAGCAGGAACATCAGCAGCATCAGCGACAGCGCCGTGCTGAGGGCGAGGACGATGCCGTCGTAGCCGTACAGGGCGATGACGCCGGTGGTGCCGAGCACGGTCGCGGCGGATATGTAGTCGCCGCCTATGGCCAGGCCGTTGCGCATCGCGGACAGGGAGCCGTAGCCGGTGTAGAACTCGTCGAGGTCGTCCCGGTCGGGGCCGGTCATCACGCACAGCAGCAGCGTGATGGTGGCGACGGCGGAGAACGCCACCAGGGACATCGCCTGTGCGTCACCGCTGAACTGGGTGGTCATCGCCGCGCCGCCTCCTCGCGCCGGGCGTCCACCGCGGCCTGCTTGCGGATGCGCTCCGCGAGCGGGTCGACGTGACGGCGCGCGGTGTGCTCGTACAGCGCGATCGCCAGCCAGGTGACGGGGAGCTGGACCAGGGCGAGCAGCAGTCCGGTGGGCAGACCGTCGGTGAAGGTGCTCGTCATGAAGGCCGGCGCGGTCGCCGACAGGATCAGGAACAGGACGAAGTAGCCGAGCGCGGTGAGGGTGGCGGTGCGCCGCTGCCAGCGGTAGGCGTTGCGCAGGATGCGCAGGTCGCTGTGGTGGCCGAGCGCGGGGTGGCGCGGGGCGCGGTGCCGTGGGGGTTCGGCATACGGCTGGGGAGGCCGGTGCGGGGACGGCGGATACGAGTCGGGGGACATCCCGTACTCCTTGCGTGGCGGCTCGGGTCCGGTACGGACCGCAGGGAGGTGGGGGGCGGTCGAGCGGGTGACGCACGTTACTCGCTGGTAGCAAGATCCGCGAGGCTTTCGGCAAACTGAGTGGTCGGTATGCGCTTGCTTGCGCTTCGCCGCCTCTGACCTCAGGTGTTACCCCCGTTAACTCCGACTTTTCGAGAGCGCCGACTGCCGCAGCGCGCGGTGATAGGCGATGCCGGGCCGCTCGTCGATCACGAGTTCGCCGGTGGGGGAGAAGGCGTTGCGCTCCAGCACCGCCCGGGACGCCAGGTTGTCGAGCGTCGTGACCGCGGTGAGCTCCGTGAGCCCGTACGCGGTGGCGGCCAGCTCGCACACGGCCCGGACCGCCGCCGTCGCCACCCCCCTGCCCGCGGCCCGCTCCCCGACGCGATAGCCGAGTTCGCCGCCACCGTGCTCGACGTCCATCAGGTTGATCCGGCCGATCAGCCGGTTCTCGTCGTCGAACAGGACATGGAAGTGGCTGATGCCGAGGGCCTGTTCGGTCAGCAGGGCCTGGTGGCGGGCGGCGAAACCTGCGGGTTCGAAGTAGGCGTCACCGCGGTCGGGGATCGTGCGCACGAAGTACGCGCGGTTCTCCCGCTCGAAGGCCAGCACCGCGTCCGCGTGATCGGCCCGCAGCCGCTCCAGCCTCACCATGCGGCCAGGGTAGGCCCGTTCAGTCCCCGATCACCGGGAATTTCCGCGGCGCCAGGAACAGCAGCACCAGGAACGCCAGCGCCGCGGCACAGGCTGCCCCCAGATACACGGCGTGCACCGCGTCCGCGACCGCGTGCCGCGTCGCCTCCGCCGCCGCCCCCGAGCCGACGGCGCCGGTGACCGGGTCCAGGTCGCTCGCGCCGCCGAGGCGGGCCGCGAGGACACCGTTGGCGATGGCGCCGAAGGCCGCCGCGCCCAGCGTCTGCCCGGTCTGCCGGCAGAACAGCACGGACGCCGTGGTGGTGCCCCGCTCCGACCAGCCCACCGTCGACTGGACGCCCACGATCAGCGGCAGCTGGAAGAGCCCGAGCGCGCCCCCGAGCAGCAGCATCAGCAGCGTCGGCTGCCAGGCCTGGCCCGGATACGGCAGTAACGGGAAGGCGAACAGGACCAGGGCCGCGGCCGCCATGCCGAGCAGCGCGGTGTCCCGGAAGCCGATCCTGCGGTACACGTGCTGGCTGAGGGCGGCCGACACCGGCCAGCTCAACGTCCATACGGACAGCACGAATCCGGCGGCCATGGGGCCGAGTCCGAGCACCGACTGGGCGTAGGTGGGCAGGAAGACGGTCGGGGCGACCATCAGCAGGCCCAGCGCGCCGAGCGCGAGGTTGACCGCGGCGATCGTACGGCGGCGCCAGACCCAGCCCGGGATGATCGGCTCCGCGGCCCGGCGCTCGACCAGGACGACGACCCCCACGAGCACGCCTCCCGTCGCCAGCAGGGCGATCGAGGGCGCCGACAGCCAGGGCCAAGCCACCCCGCCCTGCACCAGCGCGGTCAGCAGGACGCCGCCGCACGCGAACACCGCGACCGCGCCCGCCCAGTCGACACGCGCGCGCGTGGCGGGCGTTTTCCGCTCCGGCTCGTGCAGATGACGCACGATCAGCCACAACGCCACCGCCCCGACGGGCAGGTTGACCAGGAAGATCCACCGCCAGTCCGCGTACGCCGCCAGCAGGCCGCCCACACCCGGTCCGGCCACCGCGGACACCGCCCACACCGTGGACAGCTTGGACTGGATCCGGGGGCGCTCCTTGAGCGGGTACAGATCCGCGGCGAGCGTCTGGACCGTCCCCTGCAGCGCGCCGCCGCCGAGGCCCTGCAGGATCCGGAACGCGATCAGCGCCCCCATGTTCCAGGCCACCGCGCACAGCAGCGAGCCGAGCAGGAACACGGCGGCGCCCGCCACCAGCACCGGCTTGCGGCCGAAGGTGTCGGAGAGCTTGCCGTAGACGGGCAGGCTCACCGTCACGGCCAGCAGATAGCCGGAGAAGAGCCAGGAGAAGTAGGAGAAGCCGCCGAGGTCGCCGACGATCTGGGGGACGGCGGTGGAGACGATGGTGGAGTCCAGCGCGGCCAGCGCCATGGCCAGCATCAGGGCGGCCACCACGGCACCGCGCCGCTCGGTCCCGGTGCGCTGTGCGCAGTCTCGGGTCACAGGTCTCGTGTCGCCGCCCACAGGATACCTTCCCCTTGCACCTATCTGCCGCCCGACAGCATCCCACTTGAACCTCACGTCGCGGCAGGGATGAGGCTGAAGGAGGAGGCGACCCCGAGAACACCTCCGCCCAAAGGTGCACTGCCCCTAGGGGTACCTCCCCACCAGGGCTCGGGGAGGGTTCGTCCCGGCGGAGGACGAACGGGCTCCGGCCGGTCCTTAACCTGGCTTTATGCCGCTGGGGGGCGGCTGACCGGCCTCGCGGGGGTGGGGTTTTCCCCCGTACAAGACTGCGCTGGGCACCAGCGCGCCACGACCCCTCCCGGGACCAGACTCATCGTCGTACCGCTCAGCACCGCTTCGCATGACGCATCGCATGACGCACTTGTTGACCGACATAGGAGATTTGCCATGACATCGGCCGTAACCATTCCCAGGCACGGGGGCACTGGAGGGCGTACGGCCGTTGCCGCCCGGGCGCGCCAGGTCGTGAAGGCCTACGGGTCCGGGGAGACCCGGGTCGTGGCCCTGGACCATGTGGACGTGGACATCGCGCGGGGACAGTTCACCGCGATCATGGGCCCCTCGGGGTCCGGCAAGTCCACCCTGATGCACTGCCTCGCCGGTCTCGACACCGTGACCAGTGGTCAGATCTACCTGGACGAGACCGAGATCACCGGGCTGAAGGACAAGAAGCTCACTCAGCTGCGCCGGGACCGGATCGGCTTCATCTTCCAGGCGTACAACCTGCTGCCCACGCTGAACGCGCTCGAGAACATCACGCTGCCGATGGACATCGCCGGGCGCAAGCCCGACAAGCAGTGGCTCGACCGCGTGGTGGACACCGTGGGACTGTCCGACCGGCTCAAGCACCGGCCCACCCAGCTCTCCGGCGGCCAGCAGCAACGCGTCGCCGTGGCCCGGGCACTGGCCGCCCGCCCCGAGATCATCTTCGGTGACGAGCCGACCGGAAACCTCGACTCCCGCGCGGGCGCCGAGGTCCTGGGCTTCCTGCGCCGCTCGGTCGACGAACTCGGGCAGACCATCGTGATGGTCACGCACGACCCGGTCGCCGCCTCCTACGCGGACCGGGTGCTCTACCTCGCCGACGGCCGCATCGTCGACGAGATGTTCAAGCCGACCGCCGAGGCCGTCCTGGACCGCATGAAGGACTTCGACGCCCGGGGGCGTACGTCATGACCGTGCTGAAGACCTCGATGCGCAACTTCTTCGCGCACAAGGGCCGGATGGCCCTGTCGGCCGTGGCGGTCATGCTGTCGGTGGCCTTCGTCTGCGGAACCCTGGTGTTCACCGACACCATGAACACCACCTTCGACAAGCTGTTCGCCGCCACCTCCTCCGATGTGACGGTCAGCTCGAAGGACGCCTCGGACACCGGTGAGACCACCGCCGACAACGGCAAGCCGCCGGTCATGCCGGCCACCGTGGTGGAGCGGGTGCGCGGCGCCGAGGGCGTGAAGTCGGCGGAGGGCACCGTCTTCACCACCTCGGTGACCGTCGTCGACGGCGACAAGGACAGCCTCTCGCCCTCCAGCGGCGCCCCGACCATCGTCGGCAGCTGGAACGGCAACGACGCCCGCACCATGAAGATCACCTCCGGTACGGCGCCGAAGGGCCCCGACCAGGTCATGGTGGACGCGGACACCATCGACAAGCACGACCTGAAGCTCGGTGACGAGATCGGCGTGATCAGCGCCGTCGGCACGCACACCGCGAAGATCTCCGGCATCGCCGACTTCGAGGTCACCAACCCCGGCGCGGCGATCTTCTACCTGGACACCGCCACCGCGCAGCGGACGCTCGCCGGTGAGCCGGACGTCTACACCAACGTCAACGTCACGGCCGTGAGCGGGGTCAGCGACGCGCAGCTGAAGAGGAACGTGCTCGCCGCGACCGGCGGCGACTACAAGGTGCAGACGGCCAAGGAGACCGCCGACGCCAACCAGAAGGACGTCGAGGGCTTCATGAACGTCATGAAGTACGCGATGCTCGGCTTCGCCGGGATCGCCTTCCTCGTCGGCATCTTCCTGATCATCAACACCTTCTCGATGCTGGTCGCCCAGCGCACCCGGGAGATCGGCCTGATGCGGGCCATCGGCTCCAGCCGCAAGCAGGTCAACCGGTCCGTGCTGGTGGAGGCGCTGCTGCTGGGCACATTCGGCTCGCTGCTGGGCGTCGGCGCGGGCGTCGGGCTCGCGATCGGCCTGATGAAGCTCATGGGCTCCATGGGCATGGAGCTGTCCACCTCCGACCTGACGATCGTGTGGACCACCCCGGCCGTCGGCCTGGTCCTCGGCGTGGTCGTCACCGTCCTCGCCGCCTACCTGCCGGCCCGCCGTGCGGGCAAGGTCTCCCCGATGGCCGCCCTGCGGGACGCGGGCGCGCCGGCGGACGCCAAGGCGGGCCGGGTGCGGGCCGTCCTCGGCACGCTGCTCACCGCGGCCGGCTGCTACGGCCTCTACCTGGCCACCGCCGCCGACAAGGCCAAGGAGGGCTCGCTCTGGCTCGGCCTCGGCATCGTCCTGTCCCTGATCGGCTTCGTCGTCATCGGCCCGCTCCTGGCGAGCGGGGTGGTACGGGTCCTGGGCGCCCTCATCCTGCGGATGTTCGGCCCCGTCGGCCGCATGGCCGAGCGCAACGCCCTGCGCAACCCGCGCCGTACGGGAGCCACCGGCGCCGCCCTGATGATCGGCCTCGCGCTGGTCGCCTGCCTCTCGGTCGTCGGCTCCTCGATGGTCGCCTCGGCGACGGACCAGCTCGACAAGACCGTCGGCACGGACTTCATCATCCAGTCCGACAGCGGCCAGCTGGTCACCCCCGAGGCCGTGAAGGCGGCCAAGGCGACCCCGGGCCTCGAGCACGTCACCCAGTACAAGATCGCCGAGGCGGACTACACCACCCCCGACGGCAAGACGCTCAAGGACACCGACATCACCGCGGCCGACCCGACGTACGCCGAGGACCTGCGCACCAAGACGGTCGCCGGCAACCTCGCCGACGCGTACAAGCCCGACTCGATGTCCGTCCACGAGAAGTTCGCCGAGGCGCACGACATCGAGCTCGGCTCGAAGATCAAGGTCGCCTTCAAGGACGGCGCCACGGCCGAGCTGACGGTCCGGGCGATCACCAGCAGTGACGTGGTCATCGACGCCGGCTCCAAGTACATCTCGATCGCCACGCTCGCCAAGTACGTCCCGGCCGACAAGATGCCGCTCGACCAGCTGGTCTTCGCCTCGGCGAAGGACGGGCAGCAGGACGCCGCGTACAAGTCGCTGAAGGCGGCACTGCACGACTACCCGCAGTACACCGTGCGCGACCAGACCGACTACAAGGAAGCCCTGAAGGACCAGATCGGCCAGCTGCTGAACATGATCTACGGCCTGCTGGCCCTCGCGATCATCGTCGCGATCCTCGGAGTGGTGAACACCCTGGCCCTGTCGGTGGTGGAGCGGACCCGGGAGATCGGCCTGATGCGCGCCATCGGCCTCTCCCGCCGCCAGCTGCGCCGCATGATCCGCATGGAGTCGGTGGTCATCGCCCTCTTCGGCGCCCTGCTCGGCCTCGGCCTCGGCATGGGCTGGGGCGCGACGGCCCAGCAGCTGCTGGAGCTGGAGGGCCTGAAGATCCTGGAGATCCCCTGGGTCACCATCGGCGGCGTCTTCATCGGCTCGGCCTTCGTGGGCCTGTTCGCCGCCCTGATCCCGGCCTTCCGGGCGGGCCGGATGAACGTCCTGAACGCGATCGCGACCGAGTAGCGGGCGGGTCGGACAGCCACCGCACACGGGGGTTGCGGGGGAACCGGTGCCGGGAAGCCTTGGGGGGCTTCCCGGCACCGGGCATATGGGCAACCCGCTTGTCCGCAGCCCCGGCGCCTGTCAGTGCGGCGACGTACGCTGGAGACCCCCGGCCCGTACGACGAGTCGGGCCCTTTCGCGTTGCCCCACCCCTCGGACGGAAGCTCCCTCCACATGAGCCTGCACGGTCTGCTCGACGCCGTCGTCAAGGACACCGCCCTCGCGGAAGCGATCACCGCGGCCACCGACGGCACCCGCATGCACGTCGACCTCGTCGGCCCCCCGGCGGCCCGCCCCTTCGCGATCGCCGCGCTGGCCCGCGACGCCGGCCGCCCCGTGCTCGCGGTGACGGCGACGGGCCGGGAGGCCGAGGACCTGGCGGCCGCCCTGCGCTCCCTCCTCCCCCCGGAGGGCGTCGTGGAGTACCCCTCCTGGGAGACGCTGCCGCACGAGCGGCTCAGCCCCCGCAGCGACACCGTCGGCCGCCGCCTCGCCGTCCTGCGGCGCCTGACCCACCCCCGCCCCGACGACCCCGAGACCGGTCCGGTCTCCGTCGTCGTCGCGCCGGTCCGCTCGGTACTCCAGCCGCAGGTCAAGGGCCTCGGCGACCTGGAACCGGTGGCCCTGCGCACCGGCCAGACCGCGGACCTGAACGACATCGTCGAGGCCCTCGCCGACGCCGCCTACTCCCGGGTCGAGCTGGTCGAGAAGCGCGGCGAGTTCGCCGTACGGGGCGGCATCCTCGATGTGTTCCCGCCCACCGAGGAACACCCCCTGCGCATCGAGTTCTGGGGCGACGACGTCGAGGAGATCCGCTACTTCAAGGTCGCCGACCAGCGCTCCCTGGAGGTCGCCGAGCACGGCCTGTGGGCGCCGCCCTGCCGCGAGCTGCTGCTCACCGAGGACGTCCGCGCACGCGCGCGTGCCCTCGCCGAACAGCACCCGGAGCTCGGCGAGCTGCTCGGCAAGATCGCCGAGGGGATCGCCGTAGAGGGAATGGAGTCCCTGGCTCCGGTCCTGGTGGACGACATGGAGCTGTTGCTGGACGTGCTGCCCAAGGGCGCGATGGCCCTGGTGTGCGATCCGGAGCGGGTACGCACGCGTGCCGCCGACCTCGTGGCGACCTCGCAGGAGTTCCTCCAGGCGTCCTGGGCGGCCACGGCGGGCGGTGGCGAGGCACCCATCGACGTCGGCGCGGCCTCCTTGTGGTCCATCGCGGACGTCCGCGACCACGCGCGCGAGCTGGACATGATGTGGTGGTCGGTGTCGCCGTTCGCCGCGGACGACGCCCTCGAAGAGGCCGACACCCTCAAGCTCGGCATGCACGCGCCCGAGACCTACCGCGGCGACACCGCCAAGGCGCTCGCCGACACCAAGGGCTGGCTCGCCGACGGCTGGCGCGCCGTCTACGTCACCGAGGCCCACGGCCCCGCGGCCCGCACGGTCGAGGTGCTCGGCGGCGAGGGCATCGCCGCCCGCCTGGACGCCGACCTGACCGCGCTGAGCCCGTCCGTCGTGCACGTGGCGTGCGGCTCGATCGACTACGGCTTCGTCGACCCGGCGCTGAAGCTCGCCGTCCTCACCGAGACCGACCTGTCCGGCCAGAAGGCGGCCGGCAAGGACGGCGCGCGCATGCCCGCCCGCCGCCGCAAGACCATCGACCCGCTGACCCTGGAGGCCGGCGACTACATCGTCCACGAGCAGCACGGCGTCGGCCGCTACATCGAGATGGTCCAGCGGACCGTGCAGGGCGCCACGCGCGAGTACCTCGTCGTGGAGTACGCCCCCGCCAAGCGCGGCCAGCCCGGCGACCGGCTCTACATCCCCACCGACCAGCTGGAGCAGATCACGAAGTACGTCGGCGGCGAGGCGCCCACGCTGCACCGCCTGGGCGGCGCCGACTGGACGAAGACCAAGGCGCGCGCCAAGAAGGCCGTCAAGGAGATCGCGGCCGACCTGATCAAGCTGTACAGCGCGCGCATGGCGGCCCCCGGCCACGCCTTCGGGTCCGACACGCCCTGGCAGCGCGAGCTGGAGGACGCCTTCCCCTACGCCGAGACTCCCGACCAGCTGACCACCATCGCCGAGGTCAAGGAGGACATGGAGAAGTCGATCCCCATGGACCGCCTGGTCTGCGGCGACGTCGGCTACGGCAAGACGGAGATCGCGGTCCGGGCCGCCTTCAAGGCCGTCCAGGACGGCAAGCAGGTGGCGGTGCTGGTGCCGACGACGCTGCTGGTGCAGCAGCACTTCGGGACGTTCTCCGAGCGGTACTCGCAGTTCCCGGTCAATGTGCGCGCACTCAGCCGCTTCCAGACGGACACCGAGGCGAAGGCGGTCCTGGAAGGGCTGAAGGACGGCTCCGTGGACGTCGTCATCGGCACCCACCGGCTGTTCTCGTCGGAGACGAAGTTCAAGGACCTCGGCCTGGTCATCGTCGACGAGGAGCAGCGCTTCGGCGTCGAGCACAAGGAGCAGCTGAAGAAGCTGCGCGCGAACGTGGACGTCCTGACCATGTCCGCGACACCGATCCCCAGAACCCTGGAAATGGCCGTGACGGGCATCCGCGAGATGTCCACGATCACCACCCCGCCGGAGGAGCGGCACCCGGTGCTGACCTTCGTCGGGCCGTACGAGGAGAAGCAGATCGGCGCCGCGATCCGCCGTGAACTCCTGCGCGAGGGCCAGGTCTTCTACATCCACAACCGGGTGGAGTCGATCGACCGCGCGGCGGCCCGCCTCCGGGACATCGTCCCCGAGGCGCGCATCGCGATCGCCCACGGCCAGATGTCGGAGACGGCCCTGGAACAGGTGGTGGTGGACTTCTGGGAGAAGAAGTTCGACGTGCTCGTGTCGACGACGATCGTCGAGTCGGGCATCGACATCTCCAACGCCAACACCCTGATCGTCGAGCGCGGCGACAACTTCGGCCTCTCCCAGCTGCACCAGCTGCGCGGCCGGGTCGGCCGCGGCCGGGAGCGCGGGTACGCCTACTTCCTGTACCCGCCGGAGAAGCCGCTGACGGAGACGGCCCACGAGCGGCTGGCGACGATCGCCCAGCACACGGAGATGGGCGCGGGCATGTACGTGGCGATGAAGGACCTGGAGATCCGCGGCGCGGGCAACCTGCTCGGCGGCGAGCAGTCCGGGCACATCGCGGGCGTCGGCTTCGACCTGTACGTCCGGATGGTCGGCGAGGCGGTGGCGGACTACCGCGCCTCCCTCGAAGGCGGCGTGGAGGAGGAACCGCCGCTGGAGGTCAAGATCGAGCTCCCGGTCGACGCGCACGTCCCGCACGACTACGCCCCCGGCGAGCGCCTGCGCCTGCAGGCCTACCGCGCGATCGCCTCCGCCAACACGGAGGAGGACGTCAAGGCCGTACGCGAGGAACTCGTCGACCGCTACGGCAAGTTGCCCGAGCCGGTGGAGAACCTGCTGCTGGTGGCGGGCCTGCGCATGCTCGCCCGCGCGTGCGGCGTCGGCGAGATCGTCCTCCAGGGCACCAACATCCGTTTCGCGCCGGTGGAGTTGCGGGAGTCGCAGGAACTGCGGCTGAAGCGCCTCTACCCGGGCAGCGTGATCAAGCCGGCGGCGCACCAGGTGCTGGTGCCGCGCCCGAAGACGGCGAAGGTGGGCGGGAAGCCGCTGGTCGGGCGGGAACTGCTGGGATGGGTCGGGGAGTTCCTGGCGACGATCCTGGGGTCGTAGCGGTGCCCGTGGTGCGGTCGTAGCCGTGCTGGTGGGTGCGGTCGCCGACGGGAGTCGGAAAGGCGAAGCCGTCCGCGGGGTGGTGGGTCTCCACGGACGGCTTCTCTTTCGGGCCGGCCTTACGGCTGGTCGGGCCTGTCGCGGTCCATGCCGAGCGCGCCCTCGCCTCTGCGCTGCGCGTCGTCGACGTGGCTCTCGTACTTGTTGCCCGTCTTGTCGTTGACCTTCTTCTCCGCGGTGTCGGACATGCCCTTGGCTTTGTCCTGCGCGCCGCGGTTGCCCTTGAATCTGTCGAGGATGCCCATCCAGAGCTCCTTCCGAGGTGACTCAGAACCGACGATACGCCGGTGATGCGACGGATGCGCATTTTCGGCCCATATGGTCTGGACCTCTCGGCGGCTACGGTGGGAACAGGTAATCGGCATGCAGGGGAGGGGCGCACAGTGATGCGGCGTAGGGGCGGGGCGGCACTGCCGGCCGCGGTGCTCGGCATGGTGCTCGTACTCACGGGCTGCGACGACCTGGAGGAGCTGCCCCTGGACGACGCCGCCTCCGGTCCGGCCCAGGGCGCGGGCCGTTCGGTCAACCCCCTGGACAACCCCGACGGTACGGAACCGGGCCTGGCGGCCATCACCTCCGACGCCGACCGGGCCGAGGCACGGGCCCTGATCGAGAAGGTGGCGACCAAGGGCCGCGGCCCGAAGACGGGGTACGACCGGGACGAGTTCGGTTACGCCTGGATGGACTCGGCGCCGGGCGGCATCCCGTTCGCCCGCAACGGCTGCGACACCCGCAACGACCTCCTCCAGCGCGACGGCGAGGATCTGCGCTTCCGGTCCGGCTCGGACTGCGTGGTGATGTCGATGCGGCTGGACGACCCGTACACGGGCCGGACGATCGACTGGACCAAGGCCCGTGCCTCGGAGGTCCAGATCGACCACGTCATGCCGCTCTCCTACGACTGGCAGATGGGCGCCGCCCGCTGGACCGAGGGCAAGCGGCAGGACATCGCCAACGACCCGCTCAACCTGATGCCCGTCGACGGCCGCACCAACAGCTCCAAGGGCGACTCGGGCCCCGCCGCCTGGCTCCCCCCGAACAAGCAGATCCGCTGCTCCTACGCGGTGCGCTTCGCCCAGGTCTCGCTGAAGTACGAGCTGCCCGTGACCCCGCCCGACAAGCAGATGATGCTGCGGCAGTGCGGAGGCTGACGGGGGAGACGCCCGCGTCCCGGCTCCGGGCGTCGCTCCCGGCGTTGCTCCCCGCGTCGCTCGCGGCTCAGGCGCCGAGTGCGTCCAGGTCGATGATGTCGCCGGTGGGCTTGTCCGTCGGGACCGGCTTGCCGTAGTCGCTGAACGTGAGCGAGCCGGGGTCCGAGGGGCTGGTGCTGACGAGCTTGAGCACGTACGGCTCGCCCTCGGTGGCGACGTAGAGCGTGTTCCGCTCCTTGCCGTCCTTCTCGTGCAGGGTGATCGCGGGCGCGCCGTCGACCGTGGTGGTCTCGCCGCGTGTCGCGTCCGACGTGCCGCCGGTGGCGTCACCGAGGAGCGTGTTCAGGTCGCAGAAGGCGTCGAAGTCCTCGGCCCCCTCGCCCGTCGCCGACATCTTGGTCCACTTGCCCGCCAGCATGGCGACCGCGGCGTCGGTATCCGCCTCGGGCTCGCCCTCGCTCTGGCTGCGCAGGAAGGCCTCGTCGTACTTCATGTAGACGGTGTTGCCGTCCTTGATCAGATCGGCCCGGCCCTCGCCGTCCATGCTCATGTGACCGGCGCAGTCGCCCTTCTGGTTCAGGGCCATGTCCATCCCGATGGTGCCGCCGCTCTCCTCGTCGGGGATGTCGCCCGTGATCCGCAACGAGTCGGCACCGCGGGTCGCCTTCACCGCCCGGTCGGCTATCTGCCCGCCGGTCAGACCGGCGAACGCTTCCTTCGGCTTGCTGGAACTGGCGGCCTTGTCCCTGGCCTTGCCCTCCGACTTGTCCTCGCCCTGGCAGCCGGTGACGGCCACGGTGGCGACGGCGGTGAGGCAGAGGGCGGCGAGTGCGGTGCGACGCATGAGGGTTCCTCGGTGAAGACGTAGCGCGCGGGGCGCTGGATGAGCTGGTGACTGTGTGAGTTGGGGGTGGGACGTTGGTGTGCCTCTGTGGGCCGCGCCCCGCTGGAGAGGGTCAGGCGGACTTCTTCCAGTCCTGGCAGCCGGACGTCTTGAAGTAGGCGTCCGAGGCGCTGATGGTGACGACGGCCGTGCCGGTCACGTTGTTGTTGGCGATGATCGAGTCGATCGAGTGGTCGGCGTCCTTGGCGCGCTCCCAGTAGCAGGAGTCGTCGGTGTTGCCGGTGGACTTGTAGGTGCCGGGGGCGATGTCGACGCCGACTCTGAGCATGCCCGCGTCGCCGGTCATCTTCGACGCAGGGGAGCCCTTCGCCTTCTCGTCGACGGCCTCCCAGTCGCCGCAGTCACTGGACGAGAAGAGCTTGTCGGTGGCCTTGACGGTGACGTAACCGGTGCCGGTCACATTGTCGTTGGCCAGCAGCGAGTCCATCTCGCCGGACGAGTCCTTGGCTCGCTCCCAGTAGCACAGGCCGTCGGTGTTGCCGGTCGTGCGATACGTGCCCGGCTTGATGTCGGAACCGACCTCGAAGTCGCCGTCTCCCCCGAACGCGACCTTCTTCTCGGCGACTTCCTCCGTGTCCGTCTTCTTCTTGTCCCCGCCGGTGCTGCCGTCCGCGGACGCCGAAGAGCCCTTGTCGCCGGAGCCGCTGGAACCGCCGGAGCCGCTGCTGTCGCCGCCGGCGTTCGCCGATACGGCGCCGATGACGACGATCCCCACGACGGCGCCCAGCGCGACCTTGCCCTTCATGCCCATGGCTGTTCCCCTCCCCTGAGCGGCGACCGCCTCCACCGGAGGTCGCTCGTTCGATGGGTCAATAAGAGCAGAGGCTGTGAACCGAGTCAACACGATTCACGGAATGTTATGTGTACACGACCGTGAACCCTCAGATCTTGCGTGCGTCGGTATGCTCGGGCGTCACAGAGCGCGTCACCGAGTGGACGCGAGCGATCGGGCGGGTGAGGGGAGCCGGGCGGTGCAGGACAATGCGACAGAGGTGACCGCGGCCGGGATCGCCCGGCTGGCGGGCGTCGGCAGGGCCGCCGTGAGCAACTGGCGGCGCCGGCACGCCGACTTCCCCAAGCCGGTGGGCGGCACCGAGACCAGCCCGTCCTTCGCGCTCGCCGAGGTGGAGGCCTGGCTCCGCCGTCAGGGCAAACTCGCCGAGGTACCGCTGCGCGAGCGGGTCTGGCAGCAGCTCGCCGGGCATCCCGAGGGTCCGGTGACCGCGCTGACGCACGCGGGGTGCGTGCTCCTGCTCATCCACGACCGGCCCACGCTCTGGCTGGAGGTGAGCGCCGGGTCCGACGAACGGCTCGCGGCGATGCTGCCGGGGGCACTGGAGCAGGTGCTCACGCCGCGGTTCGGGGGGATGTCGGCGCGCCGGGGGGCGGCGGCTGTGAACCCGCCGGGGGCTGTGAACTCGCCTGGCCTTGTGAACCCGCCCGGCCCTGTGAACTCCCGCGACCGATCGAACCCCGGCGCCGCTGTGAACGGACCGGCCGCTGTGAACCCCCGCAGTCCCACACGCCCCACTCCCGCCTCCACCGCCCCCACCCCCGCCGTACACACCCCCACCGGCCCCCAAATCCTCCCCTCCGCCCCCCTCCTCCGCGGCGCCGCCGAGCTCGCCGCCGAGATGGGCGGCGCCCGCCCCGCCTTCGAGTTCCTGCTCGGCCGGCACCTCGACGCCAACCCGCGCCAGTACACGCTCACGCCCGCCGAACTCGCCGCTCTGATGGCCGACCTGGCCGGCCCCGCCCGTACCGTCCTCGACCCGGCCTGCGGCACCGGTGCCCTCCTGCGTGCCGTCGCCCCCCGCCCCGAGCAGCAGCTGTACGCCCAGGACAGCGCCCCCGACCTCGCCGCCGTCACCGCGCTCCGGCTCGCTCTGCGCACCGGGGCCACCGTGTGCGCCGCCGTCGGTGACACCCTGCGCGCCGACGCGCATCCCGAGCTGCGCGCCGACGCCGTCCTGTGCCACCCGCCGTTCAACGAGCGGAACTGGGGCCATGACGAACTCGCCTACGACCCCCGCTGGGAGTACGGCTTCCCGGCCCGTACGGAGTCGGAGCTGGCCTGGGTGCAGCACGCGCTCGCGCGGCTGAGGGACGGCGGCACCGCCGTGCTGCTCATGCCGCCCGCCGCCGCCTCCCGCCGCTCCGGCCGCCGGATCCGCGCCGACCTGCTGCGGCGCGGTGCGCTGCGCGCCGTCGTCGCGCTGCCGGTCGGCGCGGCACCGCCGTACAACCTCCCGCTCCACCTGTGGGTGCTGCGCAGGCCCGACAAGGCGCCGGCGCAGCCCGAGGTGCTGCTCGCGGACGCGGGGCAGTTCGCCACCGAGGGGCGCGGCGGGCCGGACTGGCGGGCCGTACGGGACGCCGTGCTCGACGCCTGGCACGCCTTCGACCGGGCCGGCACGCTCGACGAGCGGCCCGGTCTGGCCCGCGCGCTGCCCGTGATCGAACTCCTCGACGACGACGTCGACCTCGCCCCCGCCCGCCATCTGCCGCCCCCCACCGAGGCCGACGGCGCCGAGGCGCTCACGGCCGTGCGCGAGCGCCTGGGCCAGACCCTGGGGCTCGCCGCCGAACTCACCCCGCCGCCCGCCGCGGGCGCCCGCCCGGTGCGCTGGCCGCTCACCACCGTCGGGGAACTCGCGCGCGGGGGCGCCCTGGTGATGCGAACCGGCGGAAGCGGCGGCCACGCGCGTGTGCCCGTGCTCACCGACCATGACGTCCTCGCTGGGACGGCCCCCTCGGGCACGCTCCCCGAGAGCGACGAGGAGGCGGCGCTGACGGAGCCGGGCGATGTCGTCGTCCCGGTGCTCGGCGGCGGCTCGATGGCGCGCGTGATCGACGACACCACGGGGGGCGCCGCCCTGGGGCGCAACCTCGTCCTCCTGCGCCCCGACCGCACGGCGCTCGACGCGTGGTTCCTCGCCGGATTCCTGCGCGGCACCGCCAACAACCGCCAGGCCAGCAGTTACGCGTCCACCGCCACGCGCCTGGACGTGCGCCGGCTCCAGCTGCCCCGGCTCCCGCTCGACGAGCAGCGGCGCTACGGCGCGCGGTTCCGCGCGCTGGACGAGTTCGAGCGGGCGCTGCGGCACGCGAACCGGCTCGGGGACCAGCTGGTGCGCGGGATGTACGACGGTCTCACCGACGGGACGGTGGCTCCCGACTGAGGCACCGGGGGAGGGCGGGAAGCCGGGGAAGTGATCAGTACAACAACGGTTCGGTACAACCCGGGACCGGTTGTCCGTGTCGGCCTATACGCTCGAACTCTGTCGTTCGTTCGTCCCCATCGGCCAACCGTCCAGGAGCAGTCATGTACGGCCACGGCGCGGCGCCGCCCACCCGCAGCGAGGCAACGGTCATCTCCCTGCGGGTGCTGTTCGCCGCCGCCGGTCTGCTCTCCTGCGGGATCCTCGCGTGCGTGCCGCTGTTCCGGGTGGCCATCCTGCGCGGCCGCTGGCCGGACTGGGTGCTGGCGTGGGTGAGCCTGCCGGTGTCCATCGCGTGTTTCGCCGTGGTCGGCTCGGTGCCGGAGACGGACCCCAAGTCGGACGTCGCGCTGGCCGCGGTGCTGCTGCTCGGCGCGTTCAGCTCCGTGTACTTCCTGGTGATGGACATCCGCGTGCACAACCGACTCCGGCTGCGGCACGGCGGTTACGCGCGGCCGGGGGCCACGACGATCCACGCTCCGAACGGCCCCGCCGGTTACGGCTATCCGCAGCAGGTGGCGTCGCCGTACACGACCGCGCCGGTCCAGCAGCCCCTGCCGCAGCAGCACCGGCCGCCCGCGCCCGTACCGCACCCGGCGACCCCGGTCCCCACCCCGCCGCTGCCCCAGGACGCCCCGCCCGCCGGCCCCGTACCGGCGCCGCCGCAGCGGCCCGCGCCCGCCCGGATCGACCAGGTGCGCGCCGAGCTGGACGAGCTCAGTGACTATCTGCGCAACCACGACGGCCGCGGCGACCACGAGGGCGGAAGGTGACCGTGACGACCGGGCGCGTCGTCGCCGCCCGCTACGAACTGTCCACGCTCATCGGGCAAGGCGGCATGGGCCAGGTCTGGACGGCGTACGACCAGCGGCTCGACCGGCGCGTGGCGGTGAAGCTGCTGCGCCCCGACAAGGTGGCGGGGCAGGAGGCGGACGAACTGCGCCGCCGGTTCGTGCGCGAGTGCCGGGTGACCGCGCAGGTCGACCACCCTGGCCTGGTCACCGTGCACGACGCGGGCAGCGAGGGCGAGGAGCTGTTCCTCGTCATGCAGTACATCGACGGCGCGGACCTCTCCGACCATCTCGCCGAGCACGACCCGTACCCGTGGCAGTGGGCGGTGGCGGTCGCCGCGCAACTGTGCGCCGTGCTGAGCGCCGTGCACGCCGTGCCGATCGTCCACCGCGATCTCAAGCCGCGCAATGTGATGGTGAAGCAGGACGGCACGGTCACCGTCCTCGACCTCGGCGTCGCCTCCGTCATGGACGCCGACACCACCCGCCTCACCCACACCGGCACGCCCATCGGCTCGCCCGCCTACATGGCGCCCGAGCAGGCCATGGGCGGCGCGGTCGGCCCGTACACCGACCTGTACGCGCTCGGTGTGCTGCTGCACGAACTCCTCAGCGGCGACGTCCCGTTCTCCGGCTCGACCGCGCTCGGCGTGCTGCACCGGCACCTCTACGAGCCCCCGGTGCCCGTGCGCCGGATGCGCCCCGAGGTGCCCGAGGCCCTGGAAGCGCTGGTCCTGCGGCTGCTCGCCAAGGACCCGCAGCACCGCCCCGGCTCCGCGCAGGAGGTGTACGAGGACCTGGCGCTGCTGCTGCCCGCGCGCGGGACGCCCACCGGGGCGCCCCTGGACCCCACGCGCCCGTTCCTGCGCCCGCACGCCCCCTGGCCGGACCGCGCCCGCACCCCCGCGCCCCAGCCCGCCCCCGCCGCCCCGGTCGCTCCGGCCGCCGGGAAGCCGGACGTGGCCCGCGCGGTGGACGAGGTCAAGCGCCTCCTCGGCGAGGGCCGCATCACCCAGGCCGTCGACATCCTCGGCGCGATCCTCCCGGTCGCCGCCGAGCGGCACGGCGAGAAATCCCCGGTCGTGCGCACCCTGCGCAAGCAGTACGCGGCCACGCTCATGGACGACGGCCAGTACCGGCGCGCGCTTCCCGTCCTGCGCGCCCTCGCCACCGAGCGCGCCGCCGAGGCCGGCCACGCCGACCCCCAGTCACTGCGCTTCCGCTACGAAGCGGCCCAGTGCCTGGAGCAGCTCGGCGACCCGGCGGCAGCGCTGGCGGAGTACCGGTCGCTGCTGCCGTACTACGAGAACCAGTACGTGGCCGGAGACCCGGAGCTCGCCCACGACGTCCGCCGCCGCATCGGCCACCTGCTGCTCGCGCTCGGCGACCGCCCCGCCGCCCACGACACCCTGGTCCGTCTCCTGCACGACGTGGAACGCCTGCACGGTCCCGGCCACCCGCTGGCCACCGACATCCGGCGCACGCTCCAGTGGCTGGGTCAGGTGCGCGGCTAGCGAGGACGGCCGCCCGAGCCCGCGAGCCGGTGCCCGAAGTCGCGGTGAATCGTTGGTCGAATGGGTTGGCCAGAGCTTGGCCACTGCCTACCATCGATCATCGCAAGACTTTGTGCACCGTCGCACAATCTCCTCGGGAGGTCTCCTTGCACCGCCGCTACCGCCGCCGTCGCACCGCGCTCCTCCTCACTGCCGCCCTCGCGGCGGCGCCTCTCCTCACCGCCTGCGGAAACGACGCGCACCCGGGTGCCGCGGCCGTGGTCGGGGATCAGCGGATCACCGTCTCCCAGCTGGAGAACAGGGTGAACGAGGTGCGCGCGGCCCAGCGCGCGGTCGTCTCCGACGAGGCGCAGTACGCCCAGGCCGTGTCCCGGACCGGCAGCCTCACCCGGGACACCCTGCACGGCATGGTCCTGGACCGGGTGCTGCATCAGGCCGCCCAGGACGCGGGCATCACCGTCAGCCGCAAGGAGATCCAGGAGATGCGCAACGGCCTGGAACAGCAGGCCGGCGGTGCCAAGGCACTGGAGACGACCTGGCTCCAGGAGTACGGCGTGGCCCCGGCGCGCCTGGAGGAGAACCTCCGCCTGCAGCTGGAGGCCCAGAAGCTCGCCGCCAAGCTCGGCATCGACACCACGCAGCCGGAGTTCTGGAAGGCCCTGTCGGAGGCTTCCGAGAAGCTCGACATCGACCTGAACCCGCGCTACGGCAGCTGGGACGTCCAGAAGAGCGGCCGCGTGGACGCCAAGACGCCGTGGGTGCGTGAGGTGACGGCGGCGGACCCGCAGCAGCCGGCGTAGCGGGCACAGCGGCGGGGAGACAGCGAGGCGGAACGGTACGGCGCCTCCGGGGGCCGTACCGGTACACCCTCTGCGGTCATACGATCACACCCCGGCCTCTGCCTGTGGACAACGCGATCCGGTCCGTCCCCGCCGTGCGTTAGCTTCGAACCGTGAACACCACCAGCCCCGAAACCGCCCCCGCCGCCCCCGGCCGTATCGTCCTGCTCACCACCAGCCACCGCGTCGCCCCCGGCCTGCTGTCCTGGCCCGCCTGGCAGGCGCTGCGCTCCGCCGACAGCGTGCTGTGCGCGGACGGCGCCCACCCGCAGCTGCCGTATCTGCGGGAGGCGGGCATACGGGTGACCGAGGCGGCCCCCACCGCCGAGGCGCTGGTCGGCACCTGCGCCGGCGGCCGCACCGTGGTGGTCGTGGCCACCGGCGAGGGCGAACCGGCGCTGACCGACGGCCTCGCCCGCCTCGCCGGATCCGGCCGCGTGAGCATGCCGGAGCTGGAACTGCTCCCCGCCTCCTACGACCTGCCCGGCGCCCGCCTGCTCGACCTCGTCCAGGTCATGGACCGGATCCGCGCCGAGTGCCCCTGGTCCTCCCAGCAGACCCACAAGGGCCTCGCCAAGTACGGCATCGAGGAGGCCTACGAACTCGTCGAGGCCATTGAGGAAGGGGACCGGGACGAACTGCGCGAGGAACTGGGGGACGTCCTCCTCCAGGTCGTCTTCCACGCGCGCATCGCCGAGGAGGACCCCGAGGCGCCCTTCTCCCTCGACGATGTCGC
This sequence comes from Streptomyces sp. NPDC002776, assembly GCF_053592195.1. Taxonomy (NCBI): domain Bacteria; kingdom Bacillati; phylum Actinomycetota; class Actinomycetes; order Kitasatosporales; family Streptomycetaceae; genus Streptomyces; species Streptomyces sp. NPDC002776. The sequence goes on from NZ_JBSFVG010000020.1 coordinate 24,329, forward strand.
CGGGACCATCGTCGCCAAGCTGATCCATCGCCACCCGCACGTCTTCGGGGACGAGACCGCCACCACCCCCGAGGAGGTCAAGGAGCACTGGCTGCGGACCAAGGCCACGGAGAAGCGCCGCGAGTCCGTCACCGACGGCATCCCCCTCGGCCAGCCCGGCCTCGCCCTCGCGGCGAAGCTGGCGTCCCGGGTCAGAACGGCCGGGCTCGACGTGCCCCTGCCCAGGACCGAGGGCGTCGGTTACGAGCTCCTCGCTCTCGCGGTGCGCGCCGAGGCCGAGGGCGTGGATCCGGAGGCGGCGCTGCGGGCGGCGGGGCGGGCGTACCGGGATGCGGTGCGGGCTGCCGAGGGCCTGGAAGGTTAGTACGGTTGCCTCCTGAGCCGGCTCTGGGGCACGGGGGCTTGTATGTCAGGCGTGTTGGACGAATTGGCGGCTGCGGCGGCCGGGGTTCTGGTGTCCTCGATGGGCTCCGACGACTGGGAGGAAAGGGCCAGGCCTGCATTCGTCCACATCTACGCGCTGGCCATGAGCGAGGACGTGGGACCGGTTCTGGAGGGCCACCGGAGCGAGCTGAGCAGCGGGGAGCTGTCGGCGCGGGACGCGGCGCGGATCTGGCGGAGCAAGATCCGGGAGGCGTTCAAGAAGGGGTCATCGCCAATGAGGTGCACAAGTTCATAGCGGACTTCCGGCCGACCGGTCACCTGGCCTGTCCGTCCTGCGCGACCTCGGTGGACCGAGACGACATCTACTGCGGGGGATGCGGCGATGTGCTGGGCGCTCCGGCCGCCGTACCGGTGAGCGTCACCTCCCGCGACGCTCCGGGCCCCCTCGCCCAGGGCGAACGGCCCGGGGACCACGTCGACTTCCGGCGGTCCAGCTTCCATGCCCCGGTCATCGGCGTGCAGCACAACTACGGCCAGCCGGGGCCCGCGTCCGCCGACAGCTGGCCCCGGCTCGGTGACTTACGGGGCCGCGCGCTGGGTGTACGGCCCGTCAGTTCCTTCTGGGGCGAGCCCGATCTGCCGCCCTACGTCCCGCGCGACCGGGACGCCGAACTCGACCGGCTGGTCGCGCGGGGGCTGCGGGAGGGCGGACTGGTGGTCGTCACCGGGGAGCCGCTGTCCGGCAAGTCGGCGACCGCCTGGGCCGCCCTGAGGCGGAACGCCGACGCCGGTGCCCGGCTGTTCAACGCTCACCCCGGGACCGAGCCGCGCGAGCTGCCCGCCGCGCTGCGCGGGCGTGATCCCGCCGGTACGCATGTGGTGTGGCTGGACGATCTGGAGAGCCACATCGACGAACGGGGGCTGGTGGCGGGGCCGTTGGCGCAGCTCGCGCACGAGGGTGTGCTGGTGCTCGCCACGATGCGGGACACCGCGTACGAGGCGCACCGCTTCGGTGACCTGCCGATGGCCCGTGCCCTGCGCGGGGCCCGCACGGTGGATCTGACCTGCGACTGGAGCGAGACGGAACTCGCACGGCTCGCGCAGGCGGAGGACCCGCGGCTCAGGGACGCGGTGCGCCGGCGCGGTGAGCTGGGCGTCACGCAGTTCCTGGCGGCGGGACCGGAGTTGTGGGAGGAGTGGCGCCGGGCGAGCCGTCCCGACGGGCGGGCCGACGGTCACCTGCTGGTGCGGGCGGCCATCGACGCGGCCCGTTGCGGAGTCACCAGTGGCCTGTCGCCCCGGACCTGGGAATTCCTGATCAACGTACGGCAGATGTACGGGAGCGGGTGCGCGCTGGCGACCCCCGTCTCGCAGGAGGACCTGGACTGGGCGGCCAAGCCGCGGCTGGGAGTCTCGGGGCTGCTGGTGCCGGGTCCCGAGAAGGACACCTGGCAGGCGTGCGGGACGCTGGTCGCCGACGCGATCCGCTGTCCCGACCTGCCGCCGCTGACTCCTCATCTGTGGGGGTCGATGGCCTGGATGGCGGCGAGGTACGACCTGCCCGAGCGCGACGAGGTGTTCCGGGCGGCTCGCGAGGCGGTGCGGATCCCGGCCGAGGCGGGGGACTCCGTCGCCCCGACGATCCTCGCCTTCCTGTCGACGTGGGCCGGCGACGCCCCCGAGGCGCTGCGCTGGTGGGGCGAGGTCGCGGAGCAGGACGAGCGAGAGGCGTACATGCCCGGGCGGTACCTGCTGCTGGAGCAGGGCAAGCTGACCGAAGCCCTTCCCCATATCCAGAGGGCGGCCGAGGCGGGCAGCCGGGAGCCGGCCCAGGAACTCGGGTTCCTGCTCCTCGCGCGCGCCCTGCACTGGCTAGGCGTCGCGGCCGAGCACGGCAACCCCGCCGCGGCCGAGGCCCTCCCCGCACTCCGCGCGGCCCTCACGGACCAGCGACTCCTGTCGGCCCTGGCCCACCACACCCCCGACCCCACGCCCCCGTCCCCCGGCCCCCACTCTCAGCCGGACGCGCCATCACCCACGCCCTGGACGAAATCCGCGCCCGAAACCCCACCACGCAGTAACCCCGCCAGGGCCCAACACCGCCACACGCGCAGAGAGGCAGAGAGTAGGGGGACGGACTCTCCTCAGCAGAGCCGCCAAGACCCACCCCGGCCCACCGGGCCGCCTCCGCCGGGCCCACCCATCCACCCGCCGCCGGCTCCCGCCCTCCAGCTCGCGCAGAGAAGGGGTGGCTCTCCCCGGCGGGCCCCGACAAGAAGCCGAGCACGGCCTCACGGCGCCTTGGCCCGCCCAGCCACCCACCCCCTCGCCCCGCCCAGCGAAGCCCCCGCCCCCCGCCGGATACCGTCAAGGAGTGACCGACCACCCCACCCCCGCCCCCAATCCAGACCGCGCCGCAACCCCCGCAGCCACCCCCACCCCCGCCTCGGCCTGCCCCGTCACCCCCACCCCAGACGGTGCCGCAACCCCCGCAGTGCCCCCTCCTCCCGCCCCCGACCTCTTCACCTGGGAGTTCGCTGCCGATCCCTACCCCGCATACGCCTGGCTGCGGGAGTACGCCCCCGTGCGTCGGACTACGTTGCCCAGTGGGGTGGAGGCGTGGCTGGTCACGCGGTATGCCGATGCCAAGCAGGCGTTGGCCGATCCGCGGCTCAGCAAGAACCCCGCGCATCACGACGAGCCCGCGCACGCCAAGGGCAAGACCGGTATCCCCGGTGAGCGCAAGGCCGAGCTGATGACGCATCTGCTCAACATCGACCCCCCGGACCACACCCGGCTGCGACGGCTCGTCAGCAAGGCGTTCACGCCACGCCGGGTCGCCGAGTTCGCCCCGCGCGTGCAGGAGCTGACCGACCACCTCATCGACCAGTTCGCCGACCGGGGATCCGCCGACCTCATCCACGAGTTCGCCTTCCCGCTCCCCATCTACGCCATCTGCGACCTGCTCGGCGTCCCGCGTGAGGACCAGGACGACTTCCGGGACTGGGCGGGCATGATGATCCGCCACCAGGGCGGCCCCAGGGGCGGAGTCGCGCGGTCCGTGAAGAGGATGCGCGGCTACCTCGCCGACCTCATCCACCGCAAGCGCGCGGCCCTGCCCGACACCCCCGCGCCCGGCGAGGACCTCATCTCCGGTCTCATCCGCACCTCCGACCACGGCGAGCACCTCACCGAGAACGAGGCCGCCGCCATGGCCTTCATCCTTCTCTTCGCGGGCTTCGAGACCACGGTCAACCTGATCGGCAACGGCACCTTCGCCCTGCTGACCCACCCCGACCAGCGGGCCCGCCTCCAGCAGTCCCTCGCCGCACAGGAGACGGCCCTCCTCGAAACCGGCGTGGAGGAACTCCTCCGCTACGACGGCCCCGTAGAACTCGCCACCTGGCGCTTCGCCACGCAGCCGCTCACCGTCGGGGGCCAGCACATCGCCCCGGGCGACCCGGTCCTCGTCGTGCTCGCCGCCGCCGACCGGGACCCCGAGCGGTTCGCCGACCCCGACACGCTCGACCTCTCCCGCCGCGACAACCAGCACCTCGGCTACGGCCACGGCATCCACTACTGCCTCGGCGCCCCGCTCGCCCGCCTGGAGGGCCAGACCGCACTGGCCACCCTCCTGCGCCGCCTCCCGGACCTCCGGCTCGCGGTGGAACCGGACGAGCTGCGCTGGCGCGGCGGCCTCATCATGCGCGGACTGCGCACCCTCCCGGTCGAGTTCACCCCGGTCGAGTTCACCCCGAGCGACTGAGCCGGCCGCCTCGACGGACCGTCAGGTCAAACCTGACACACCCTCAAGTCTGTGATCTTCACGTGATCTGCGCGGCATTAACTTGTGACAAGTGATCGTCTGCCGATACGTTCACTCGTCAGCGCGGCGCCTCGCGTCAACGGCGCCGCGCCGGTCCCCGCTGTCTTCGAAAGGCCCTCGCATGCTCTCCGGGAACGGTCGTCACCGTCGCCCCCGCCAGGCCCCGGCTCTCCTCGTCGCGGCCGGAGTGACCGGCTCCGCCATCGCCATCCCGCTCCTCGGCGCCTCGGGCGCCAGCGCGGCCGAGGGCACCACCTGGGACCGGGTCGCGGAGTGCGAGAGCGGTGCCTCCTGGAGCGAGGACAGCGGCAACGGCTACTACGGCGGCCTCCAGATCACCCAGGAGAACTGGGAGCGGTACGGCGGCACGCGGTACGCCGCCTCCGCGGACCAGGCCAGCCGCTCCCAGCAGATAGCCGTCGCCGAGCGCATCCTCGCCGACCAGGGCCTCGCCGCCTGGCCGACCTGCGGCCCGCTCTCCGGTCTCGACACCGAGTCGGGTTCGGTCGACATCGACACCGGCGTCGCGGAGGATGAGTCCGCTTCGCCCGAATCGTCGGAGTCCGCCAACTCCTCCGGCTCATCTGATTCGTCCGGTCTGCTGGACCCGCTCGACGGCGATTCCGCGGATTCGGAGCCCAGCTCCTCCCCGTCGACCGAGGCCACGGACAACTCGAACAACTCAACCAAGTCGGACAAGTCCTCCGAATCCACGGAGTCCGCCGAGTCGGTCGAGTCGTCACAATCCTCCGATACTGCCCCCTCCGTGGAGGCCGACAGTGAGTCCTCGGCCACTCCCGGGCGGGACAACCCGGACAACTCCGGCCGGATCGAGGGTGATTCCGCCCTCACCGACACCGGCTCCAGCGGCACCGGGCGCCACCGCGGCGAACCCGCCGACGAGAGCGCCGGCCGCAGCGGCGAGGAAGGCGCGTCGGACGGCTCGTACGTCGTCCGGGCCGGCGACAGTCTCGTCGGCATCGCCGACTCCCTTGACGTGAACGGCGGATGGCGCGGGCTCTACGCCGCCAACCAGGAGACCGTCGGCACCGATCCGGACCTCATCATCCCCGGTCAGACCCTTGAAGTAGGGGTCGAACCGGGCGAAAAGCAGCGGTAGTTCACGTCACGCTTCGCGCTGAATGTCCGGTTTGGCGAAAGTGTGGGATGAGTCTCAGAAGCCCTGATCGTCTTTGAAATTCGGCGGATCGCGTGTCTACCGTCGGGACCGCTCGTCAACACGAGCCCCGGCTGCCGCAACGCCGAATCCTGCCAGCGGCCGTACGGGAACAGTCGTCGCGTCATGCGCCGCAGGCAGGAGCGGGGGACCCAAGGTAGGCGCCGGGTCCGGCAGTCGAGGCGACTCGACACCGGAACCGGCTTGGGGTGAAGCCGCGCACCGCGAGGTGCACGGCCGGGCAACTCAACCGGCCCGAACCCGACAGCTCACCTCGCAGGCGTCGGTGAGGGGATCCACCATGCTGTTTTCCGGCAAGGGCAAGCACCGTCGTCCGTCCAAGGCCACTCGCGCCATCGCCATCGCCGGTGTCACCGGCGCCGCCGTCGCCGCTCCGCTGATGGCGGCCGGCAACGCCTCCGCCGCCACCGCCGCCGAGTGGGACGCCGTCGCCCAGTGCGAGTCCGGCGGCAACTGGTCCATCAACACCGGCAACGGCTACTACGGCGGCCTGCAGTTCTCGGCCTCCACCTGGGCCGCGTACGGCGGCACCCAGTACGCCTCCACCGCCGACCAGGCCAGCAAGGCCCAGCAGATCGAGATCGCCGAGAAGGTGCTCGCCGGTCAGGGCAAGGGCGCCTGGCCGCACTGCGGCACCGGCCTGTCGAGCGCCGCCTACACGGGCGGCTCCGGCACCGGCTCCAGCACCGGCTCCTCCTCCGAGAGCGGCACCGAGACCTCCACCCGCTCGACCGAGGAGCAGTCCGCCTCGCGTTCGACCGAGCGTCCGGCGCAGAAGCAGAAGACCGTCACCACCCCGACCGGCAAGAAGGTCAAGAAGGGCGACGGCGAGTACAAGGTCGCCACGGGTGACACCCTCAGCACCATCGCCGAGGAGAACGACGTCAAGGGCGGCTGGGAGAAGCTCTTCAAGCTGAACAAGGACATCGTGGCGGATGCCGACCTGATCTACCCCGGTCAGCAGCTGCACCTCAAGTAGTCCCGTAGCCGAACCACAGCGCGCTCATAGACGCCTGGTTCACACTGAAGACCTCGTGCGGGCCACCCCCGTCCCCACGAGCACCCCGCTCCGGTGCGTGTTCCCCCGTACGCACCGGAGCGGGGTTTTCTTTTCCGGTATGTCACCGTCCCTTTGTTCCGCTGCCGAACAATGGGTACCGTCTGTCCTTGTCCACGGGACGGTCGGTCGGCTGGCCTACGTCCCGCAGGCGGATAGGCTCTAGTCGCAAGGCTCACGTGCCCCGCACTTCCAGCGTCACATCCCAAGAAGGAGATGCTCGTGCCGTCCATCGACGTCGTCGTAGCCCGGGAAATCCTGGACTCCCGAGGCAACCCCACGGTCGAGGTCGAGGTCGGCCTCGACGACGGCAGCACGGGTCGTGCCGCCGTTCCGTCCGGCGCTTCCACCGGCGCCTTCGAGGCCATCGAGCTCCGCGACGGTGACCCCAACCGCTACCACGGCAAGGGTGTCGAGAAGGCCGTCCTCGCCGTCATCGAGCAGATCGGCCCCGAGCTGGTCGGCTACGACGCCACCGAGCAGCGCCTGATCGACCAGGCGATGTTCGACCTGGACGCCACCGACAACAAGGGCTCCCTCGGCGCCAACGCCATCCTCGGCGTCTCGCTCGCCGTCGCCCACGCCGCCTCCGAGGCCAGCGACCTGCCGCTGTTCCGCTACCTGGGCGGCCCGAACGCGCACCTGCTGCCGGTGCCGATGATGAACATCCTGAACGGCGGCTCGCACGCCGACTCCAACGTGGACATCCAGGAGTTCATGATCGCCCCGATCGGCGCGGAGTCCTTCTCCGAGGCGCTGCGCTGGGGCACCGAGGTCTACCACACCCTCAAGAAGGTGCTGAAGAGCAAGGGCCTGGCCACCGGCCTCGGCGACGAGGGCGGCTTCGCCCCGAACCTCGGCTCCAACCGCGAGGCCCTCGACCTCATCCTCGAGGCGGTCAAGGAAGCCGGTTACACCCCCGGCGAGCAGATCGCCCTCGCGCTCGACGTCGCCGCCTCCGAGTTCTACAAGGACGGCGTCTACACCTTCGAGGGCAAGGCGCGCTCCGCCGCCGAGATGACCGAGTACTACGCCGAGCTGGTCGAGGCGTACCCGCTGGTCTCCATCGAGGACCCGCTGTTCGAGGACGACTGGCAGGGCTGGCAGACCATCACCGAGAAGCTCGGCGACAAGGTCCAGCTCGTCGGCGACGACCTGTTCGTTACCAACCCGGAGCGCCTGGCCCGCGGCATCGAGGAAGGCGCCGCCAACGCGCTGCTCGTGAAGGTGAACCAGATCGGTTCGCTGACCGAGACCCTGGACGCCGTGGAGCTCGCCCAGCGCAGCGGCTTCAAGTGCATGATGTCCCACCGCTCCGGCGAGACCGAGGACGTCACCATCGCCGACCTCGCCGTCGCCACCAACTGCGGCCAGATCAAGACCGGCGCCCCGGCCCGCTCCGAGCGCGTCGCCAAGTACAACCAGCTGCTGCGCATCGAGGAGATCCTCGACGACGCCGCGGTGTACGCCGGTCGCTCGGCGTTCCCCCGCTTCAAGGGCTGAGCCTGCTGAAGGCATAGCCAGTCGTACGTACGTCCCCGTACTCGGTCCCGTACCGTGTGCGGGGACGTACGCGCGTGTGTGAACGGGAGTGAGAGATGGCCGTCAAGGACCGGGACCGTTTCTCCACCACGACCAGGATCCGGTTGCTCGGGGAGCAGACGGCGGCCCGTGTCTACCGCTCGCAGACCAAGCGGCAGGCCCGCCGCTCCCGGCTCACCGGCCGGGCGGCCCTGCTCGCCCTCGTCGTCTGCTCCCTGGTCGTCGCCCTCGCCTACCCGATAAGGCAGTACGTCGCCCAGCGCGCCGAGATCGCCGATCTGGAACAGCAGAAGCAGCAGGCCCGGCAACGGGTGGAGGAGCTGCGCGATCTCAAGGCCCGCTGGCAGGACGACGCCTACGCCGAGCAGCGGATCCGCGAGCGGCTGCACTATGTGATGCCGGGTGAGACCGGCTTCGTCGTGATCGACCCGGACGCGGCGAAGCAGGCGCGCACCGACCTGGGCACGGCGGACCGGCCCTGGTACGCGAACGTCTGGGACGGGGTCGACAAGTCCGACGCCGCCGACCGATAGATAGATAGAGACGAAAGACTGTGATGGAAACGCCCCCGCCCACCACTCCGCGGACCGAGCCGACCGACGCGGATGTCGAGGCCTTCAAGCAGCAGCTCGGCCGGCCGCCGCGCGGGCTGCGGGCCATCGCGCACCGGTGCCCGTGCGGGCAGCCGGACGTGGTGGAGACGGCGCCCCGGCTGCCGGACGGCACGCCCTTCCCGACGCTGTACTACCTGACGTGCCCGAAGGCGAACTCCGCGATCGGCACGCTGGAGGCGAACGGCGTGATGAAGGAGATGACCGAGCGTCTGGAGCGGGACCCCGAGCTGGCCGCCGCCTATCGCGCCGCGCACGAGGACTACATCCGGCGCCGGGACGAGATCGAGGAGCTGACGGGCTTCCCGAGCGCGGGCGGCATGCCGGACCGGGTGAAGTGCCTGCATGTCCTGGTGGCCCACTCGCTGGCGGCCGGCCCCGGGGTCAACCCGCTCGGCGACGAGGCCCTCGCGATGCTGCCGCAGTGGTGGCGCAAGGGGACGTGCGTGACCCAGGGTCAGGAGGCGGCCGGATGACCCGCGTCGCCGCCATCGACTGCGGTACCAACTCCATCCGGCTCCTCGTCGCCGACTGCGACCCGGAGACGGGCGAACTGGTCGATCTGGACCGCCGTATGACCATCGTGCGGCTCGGGCAGGGCGTGGACCGCACCGGGCGGCTCGCCCCCGAGGCGCTGGAGCGGACCTTCGCCGCCTGCCGCGAGTACGCGGCGGTCATCAAGGAGCACGGCGCCGAGCGCGTCCGCTTCGTGGCGACCTCCGCCTCCCGGGACGCCGAGAACCGCGAGGACTTCGTGCGCGGGGTCGTCGGCATCCTCGGGGTGGAGCCCGAGGTGATCAGCGGGGACCAGGAGGCCGAGTTCTCCTTCACCGGCGCCACCAGGGAGCTGGCCGGACAGGATCACCTGCCCAAGCCCTACCTCGTGGTGGACATCGGCGGCGGGTCGACCGAGTTCGTCGTCGGGGAGGAGCACGTGCGCGCCGCCCGCTCCGTCGACATCGGGTGCGTGCGGATGACCGAGCGGCACCTGGTGCGGGACGGCGTCGTCTGCGACCCGCCCTCCGAGGAGCAGATCACCGCCGTACGGGCCGACATCGAGGCCGCTCTCGACCTCGCCGAGCGGACCGTGCCGCTGCGGGAGGCGCACACCCTGATGGGGCTCGCCGGGTCCGTCACCACGGTGTCCGCCATCGCGCAGGAGCTGCCCGCGTACGACTCGGCGGCCATCCACCACTCCCGGGTCTCCCACGACCGCGTCCGCGAGATCACCGAGTGGCTGCTGCACTCCACCCACGCCGAGCGCGCCGCGATTCCCGCCATGCACCCCGGACGCGTGGACGTCATCGCGGCGGGGGCCCTGGTCCTGCTGGCGATCATGGAGCGGATCGGTGCCGAGGAGGTCGTCGTCAGCGAGCACGACATCCTCGACGGCATCGCCTGGTCGGTGGCGTAGCTCTCCTTTGTTACTGATCGGTAGCCTCGGCTGAGCAGGTCAGGTAGCGTCTGAGCGCGTTCGAGGGGTCCTTGAGGGCCCCTCGGCGACGGTCCGTCGGGAAAGTTCGTGAAGTTCTTCACAAGGAATTGGGCCCGGTCGGGGTGCGGAAGGGGGCCGGTTGGCCCTTCCGGGGGTCCAACGCCCGCTTGAACGTGTTCAGAAGGGGTCCCGGAGGGTCCCGCGAGAAGGGCCCGTGAGAGATCGTTTCGGGGGCCTCACTCCGGCCCCGAACGCTCAGAGAGGCAGCTCACGCGGCATTGACAACGGTCCGCGGCACGCCGCGGTTCCCCCTCGCCGCCATGACGTGGATCACGCGAGCGGCGGAGGATAGCACACCCCCTGAGGATGCTTGTGAAGGGGCGCACGAGCGACCCCCCTGAGGCGGGTGGATACTCGATGGCATGAGCACCACGGAGCGTCCCAGGATCCTCGTAGTAGGCGGTGGGTACGTAGGCCTGTACGCAGCTCGGCGCATTCTCAAGAAGATGCGCTACGGCGAGGCGACCGTCACGGTCGTCGACCCCCGGTCGTACATGACCTACCAGCCCTTCCTCCCCGAAACCGCCGCCGGCAGCATCTCCCCGCGCCACGTCGTCGTCCCGCTGCGACGCGTGCTGCCCAAGGCGGAGGTGCTCACCGGCCGGGTCACCACCATCGACCAGGACCGCAAGGTCGCCACGATCGCCCCCCTCGTGGGCGAGGCGTACGAGCTGCCGTTCGACTACCTGGTCATCGCGATGGGCGCGGTCTCCCGCACCTTCCCGATCCCCGGCCTCGCCGAGCAGGGCATCGGCATGAAGGGCATCGAGGAGGCCATCGGCCTGCGCAACCACGTGCTGGAGCAGCTGGACAAGGCCGACTCCACCACCGACGAGGAGATCCGCCGCAAGGCGCTCACCTTCGTCTTCATCGGCGGTGGCTTCGCGGGCGCGGAGACCATCGGCGAGGTCGAGGACATGGCCCGCGACGCGGCCAAGTACTACACCAACGTCTCCCGCGAGGACATGCGGTTCATCCTCGTCGACGCCGCGGACAAGATCCTCCCCGAGGTCGGCCCCAAGCTCGGCCAGTACGGCAAGGAGCACCTGGAGGCCCGCGGGGTCGAGGTCTACCTCTCCACCTCCATGGACTCCTGCGTCGACGGCCACGTGGTGCTCAAGAACGGCCTCGAGGTCGACTCCAACACCATCGTCTGGACGGCGGGCGTCAAGCCCAACCCCGTCCTGAGCCGCTTCGGCCTGCCGCTCGGCCCCCGCGGTCACGTCGACTGCCGGCCGACCCTCCAGGTCACCGGCACCGACTACATCTGGGCCGCGGGCGACAACGCCCAGGTCCCGGACCTCGCCGGCCGCAAGGCCGGCAACCCGAACGCCTGGTGCCCGCCCAACGCGCAGCACGCGCTGCGGCAGGCCAAGGTCCTCGGCGACAACGTGGTGTCCGGTATGCGGGGCTTCCCGCAGAAGGACTACAGCCACGCCAACAAGGGTGCGGTGGCGGGCCTCGGCCTCCACAAGGGCGTCGCGATGATCGTCATGGGCAAGATGAAGATCAAGCTCAAGGGCCGGCTGGCGTGGTACATGCACCGCGGCTACCACGGCCTGGCGATGCCGACGTGGAACCGCAAGATCCGCGTCTTCGCCGACTGGACGCTCGGCATGTTCCTCAAGCGCGAGGTCGTCGCCCTGGGCGCTCTGGAGTCCCCGCGCGAGGAGTTCTACGAGGCCGCCAAGCCGGCGCCCGCGGCTCCCGCGGCGAAGACGGAGAAGAGCGAGAAGACCGAGAAGACCGAGGAGAAGGCCAAGGCCTCCTGACCTCCGGTCACTGATCCATCCGAAGGGCCTCCCGCCATCCGTGGTGCGGGAGGCCCTTCGGCCGTGCATGGGGTGGTGCCGCTACTGCGACTTGATCGCCGTCAGCATGTTCAGCCGCGCCGCCCGCCGGGCCGGCCACAGCGCCGCCAGCACGCCCACGGTCGCCGCCAGCAGCAGGAAGACACCCATCCGGGTCCAGGGCAGGACCAGTTCGTACGTCGCCATCCGCGACGCCACCAGCTCACCGGCCGCCCAGCCGAAGAACACGCCAAGGCCGATGCCCAGCACCCCGCCGAACAGCGAGATCACCAGGGACTCCAGACGGACCATCCGCTTGATGCCCTTGCGGTCCAGGCCGATCGCGCGGAGCATGCCGATCTCCTGGGAGCGCTCGAACACCGACATCGCGAGGGTGTTGATGACACCGAGCACCGCCACGATCACCGCCATGGCGAGCAGTCCGTAGACCATGTTCAGGATCAGCGTGAACATCTGCGCGATCTCGTTGGAGAGGTCCTTCTTGTCCTGGACCTTGATCGCCGGGTTGGCGCCCAGCGCCTTCTCCAGCGCGTCCTTCGTCGCGTCCGAGGCGCCGGCGGCCGTCTTCACCATGACCTGCATGTCGGTCGGGTCGGTGAGATGGGGGGTGAGGGTGCGGTTGTCGAGCATGATCCCGCGGATCATCTCGTTGCCCACGTACACCCCGGCGACCGTCAGACGCTCGGCCTTGCCGTCCTCGTAGTGCGCGGTGAAGGTCGAACCGGTGCGCCAGCCGTGGGAGGTGGCGGTGTCGTCGTCGACGACCACCCGGGTGCCGCCGACCTCGAAGGCGCCGCTGTCCATGGGCAGCTCGGTCAGGTCGGCGATCGAGGAGCCGTTGACGCCGGTCAGGTACTCGGTCTCGCCGTCGATCCGGGAGGGCGCGTTGCGCAGCGGGCTGGTGGCCGTGACGCCGTCCAGCTCGCGCAGCGTGCCGTCGACGTCGGGGGAGAGGCCGTTGCCGTTCGCCATGGAGACCACGTAGTCCGCGCGCAGCGCCGAACTGGCCATCTTGTCGATCGCCTGCTGCAGGCTGCCCGCCATCACCGTCATCCCGGTGATCAGGGTGAGCCCGATCATCAGCGCGGAGGCGGTGGCGGCCGTACGGCGCGGATTGCGCACCGAGTTCTGCCGGGCGAGCTTGCCCGAGACCCCGAAGATCCGCAGCACCGGAGAGGCCGCCGCGATCAGCGGACGGGACAGCAGCGGCGTCAGGATGAAGACACCGATGATCAGCAGGACCGCGCCGAGCCCCATGGGGGCCTGACCGTCCGAGCCCTCCATCGACGTCGCCGCCAGGACGACCGCGACACCGCCGCCGGCGAAGAGCGCGCCGAGCGTGTTGCGCAGTACCAGCGACTTGGTCGTGGCCTGGGCGTGCAGGCTGCTCATCGCCGCGACCGGCGGGATCTTCGCCGCCCGGCGGCCCGGCAGCCAGGCGGCCAGCATGGTGATCACCACGCCGACCGCGAGCGCGGTCACGACCGTGCCGGGCGAGATGACCAGCGGCCCGTCGGGGACGGTCGCGCCGAGCGAGCCCATGAGCGAGCGCAGGCCCACCCCGATGCCGATGCCCGCGACCAGACCGGCCACTCCGGCCACCGCGCCGACCACGAACGCCTCGATCAGCACCGACCGCGTGACCTGCCGGCGCGAGGCGCCGACCGCCCGCAGCAGCGCGAGCTCCCGGGTGCGCTGGGCGACCAGCATGGTGAAGGTGTTGGCGATGATGAAGGTGCCGACGAAGAGCGCGATGCCCGCGAAGACGAGCAGCATCTGCCGGAAGCTGCCCATCTCGGAGGAGATCATCTCGGCCTGGTCGTCGGCCAGTTGGCTGCCGGTGGTCGTCTCGACGAGGTCGCCGGGCAGCACCTTGTCCAGCTCGGCCTTGAGCGCGGCCTGGCTGACGCCCGCCTTCGCCCGGACGTCGATCTCGACGTACGTCCCGGTCTTGCCGAACAGCCGCTGGGCGGTCGCCGTGTCGAACAGGGCCAGGCTGCCGCCCGCGGCGACATTGCCGTCGTCGGTGGTGAAGATGCCGGTGACGGTCGGCTTCAGCACCGGTCCGTCGATCGAGATCCGTACGGTGTCGCCGACCCGGTATCCGGCCCGCTCGGCGGTCTTGGCGTCGAGCAGCACCTCGTTCCTGCCGCTCGGGGCGTGCCCGCTGACCAGCGGGTAGCGGGGGTCCTCGGCGCCGGAGTAGTTGCTGCCCTCCGACTGCCAGCCCTGGCCGATGAGGTCGCCGTCCTTGTCGGCGATGGCGGTGAAGCCGTTGACGACACCGGTGGCGGAGGCGGCACCCGGCACCTTCGCGCTCTCGTCGAGCAGCGCCTCGGTCAGTTCGGGGGTCTTGCCGACCGAATTGCCCTTGCTCTCCTGGTGGTTGGGCTGAACGGCCACGTCGAGATGGTCGAAGCCCTTGGCGGAGCTGTTGCGGTAGGCGTCGGAGATGGTGTTGGTGAAGACCAGCGTGCCGGAGACGAAGGCCACGCCGAGCATCACGGCGAGCACGGTCATCAGCAGGCGGGTCTTGTGCGCGAGGACGTTGCGCAGGGCGGTGCGGAACATCAGCTGGTGCGGCCCTTCGCGTCGAACTGCTTCATGAAGTCCAGGACTCCCTCGGCGGTGGGCCGGTACATCTCATCCACGATCCGGCCGTCGGCGAGGAAGACCACCCGGTCCGCGTAGGCGGCGGCCACCGGGTCATGGGTCACCATCACCACGGTCTGCCCCAACTCCCGTACGGAGTTGCGCAGAAAGCCCAGCACCTCGGCACCGGAGCGGGAGTCGAGGTTTCCGGTCGGCTCGTCACCGAAGATGATGTCCGGCCGGGAGGCGAGCGCGCGGGCCACGGCGACGCGCTGCTGCTGGCCGCCGGAGAGCTGGGAGGGGCGGTGGGAGAGCCGGTCGGCCAGCCCCACCATCCGGATGACCGAGTCCAGCCACTCCTTGTCGGGCTTCCGCCCCGCGATGTCCATCGGCAGGGTGATGTTCTCCAGCGCGGTCAGCGTCGGCAGCAGGTTGAACGCCTGGAAGATGAAGCCGATCTTGTCCCGGCGCAACTTGGTGAGCTGCTTGTCCTTCAGCGCGCCCAGCTCGGTCTCGCCGATGCGCACCGAGCCGGAGGAGAAGGTGTCGAGGCCCGCCACGCAGTGCATCAGCGTGGACTTGCCGGAGCCGGAGGGGCCCATGATCGCGGTGAACTCGGCCTGCCGGAAGTCGACGGAGACCCGGTCCAGGGCGACCACCTGGGTTTCGCCCTGTCCGTAGATCTTCGACAGATCCGTGGCGCGCGCGGCCACGGCGGTGGCCCGGTCGGCGATAGATGCGGTGGTCACGAGTAGGTGCTCCTCGACAGAAGACGAAGTGTTCGGGGGACGTCTTCCATCGTCCTGGTCGCCTACGTCCGTGGAGTCAGCCGCTGTTCCGGTTCCGAAGGCAGACTCGGGTCGGACCGAGGGCAGCGGAGTCATACCTGGGGATGACGGCGTCCCCTGACAAGGTCCCTGTCGAGAACAGGTGGAGCGTCCTTGTTCGGGCGGTGAAATTCCGTCATTCCGCGTACGTGGCCGGGCACCGCGCGCAAGGCTATTGGCAAGTGCGGATGGCTCGTTCCGTGGTCTGATGCACCCTCAGACGTCAATAAAATAAGACAACATCGGTCCGTCTCCCCGCTGTTCGGGGGATGCGTCCCGATAGGCTCGGAATCTCGACGCGGAGCCCATGGCCTGCCCGGATGGTGGAATGCAGACACGGCGAGCTTAAACCTCGCTGCCCCTCGCGGGCGTACCGGTTCAAGTCCGGTTCCGGGCACCTCCGACCCACGCGCGGCCGCCGGTACGCGGCCCCGTTCCGTGCACCCTTCATCGAGAACTTCACCGCACGGACCGTTGACAGCGGCCGATTGCGATCGGACACTCATGCCATCCACTTCGTGAAACAAACTTCACCAGACGAACATCGTGCGGAAGGGAACGACCGATGCGCACCACCGTCGGCATCATCGGAGCCGGCCCCGCGGGCCTCCTCCTCGCCCGGCTGCTCAGCAACGCCGGCATCGAGTCGGTCGTCCTGGAGAGCCGCGACCGCCCCTATGTCGAGCAGCGCCAGCGAGCCGGAATCCTGGAGCAGGGCACCGTCGACGTCCTGCGCGCGGCCGGGGCCGGCGAGCGCATGGACCGCGAGGGCCTGCGCCACGACGGCATAGAGCTCCGCTACGACCGCACCCGCCACCGCGTCGACTTCCCCGCCCTCACCGGCGGCCGGTCGGTGATGGTCTACGCCCAGACCGAGGTCTGCAAGGATTTCATCGCCCTCCAGCTGAAGGACGGCGGCCCGCTCCTCTTCGAGGCCGAGGCCCTGGCCGTGGAGGACCCCGACACCGACCGCCCGCGCATCCGCTTCCGCCACGAGGGCCGCGAGGACACCCTGGAGTGCGACTACGTCGTCGGCTGCGACGGCTTCTGGGGGGTGGCGAGGAAGGCGGTCCCCGCCGGGCTGAGCCGGACCTTCGAGCGGACCTACCCCTTCGCCTGGCTCGGCATCCTGGCCGACGTACCGCCCTCCCACGACGAGCTGGTCTACGCCCGGCACGACCGCGGCTTCGCCCTGCTGTCCATGCGCTCCCCGTCCGTCTCCCGCCTCTACCTCCAGGTGCCGGAGGGCACGGCGCCCGAGTCCTGGGCCGACGACGAGATCTGGGCCGAGCTGGAGCGCCGCTTCGAGACGGACGACGACTGGCTGCTCGCCCGCGGCCCGATCACCCAGAAGTCGGTCACCCCCATGCGCTCCTACGTCCACGAGCCCATGCGCCACGGCCGGCTCTTCCTCGCCGGCGACGCGGCCCACATCGTGCCGCCGACCGGGGCCAAGGGCCTGAACCTGGCCGTGGGGGACGTGGTGACCTTCGCGCGGGCCCTGACCCATCAGCGGCAGACCGGTTCGGCCGAGCTGCTCGACTCCTATTCGGAGACCTGTCTGCGGCGGGTGTGGCAGGCCGAGCGGTTCTCCTACGACATGACGACGCTGCTGCACCGCGCCCCCGACGCCACCCCCTTCGAGGACCGGCTCCAGCTCGCCCGGCTCGCGCGGATCACGTCCTCGCGGGCCGCAGAGACCGAGCTAGCCGAGGCGTACACGGGCTTCCCGGTCGACTGATCGGCCGACTGATCACCGATGGGTTCCGGCCATGTCCCGGGTTGGTCATGAATGGGGCCCTCCGGTACCGGGAATCACGGATCCGCGTAGCGTGTTGCGCAGCACAGCGAGGGAAAGATCCTCCCCAGGCACTAGAGTCTTTCTTTTGCCTTTCCATTACTCTTGAGCCAAGGCTACGCAGGGTGGCCATGGAGGAGTGAAATGAGGAGCAGCAACCCGGTCTTCTCGCGACGGGGGTTCAGCCGCGACAACGGCCACGCGGGCTTCAGCGCCCAGCCGCAGGCCGGGGGCGCCGCTGTGGGCACGCAGGGCAACCCCTACGCCCAGCCGCAGGGGGCCAACCCCTACGCCCAGAACCCGTACGCGCAGAACCCTTACGCCCAGCAGGACCTTCAGCACGGCGCGCCCCCGCAGGCACCGGTCACCACTGGCCGGATGACGCTGGACGACGTCGTCATGCGCACCGGCACGACCCTCGGTGTCCTGATGGTCACCGCCGCGCTCGCCTGGGCGCTGCTGCCGGTCGACGACGCCAACATCGGCAAGTCCTACGGCATCGCCATCGGCGCCGGCCTGATCGGCATGGTCCTGGCGCTGGTGCAGTCCTTCAAGCGCAAGGCCTCGCCCGCGCTGATCCTGGCGTACGCCGCGTTCGAGGGTGTCTTCCTCGGCGTCGTCTCCAGTGTCGTGGACAACCGCATCGCCGACGGCGCGGCCATGCAGGCCGTGCTCGGCACGATGGCGGTCTTCGTCAGCGTGCTGGTGGCGTACAAGGCGGGCTGGATCCGCGTGAACCGCCGCTTCGTCGGCTTCGTGATGGCGGCCGCGCTCGGCTTCATCGTGCTGATGGCGGTCAACCTGCTGTTCGCGGTGTTCGGCGGCGGTGACGGCCTCGGCTTCCGCAGCGGCCCGCTCGGCATCATCATGGGCGTCGTCGGCATCCTGCTCGGCGCGTGCTTCCTGGCCCTGGACTTCAAGCAGGTCGAGGACGGCATCGCCTACGGTGCCCCGCGCGAGGAGGCCTGGCTCGCCGCCTTCGGCCTCACGCTGACGCTGGTCTGGATCTACATGGAGTTCCTGAGGATCATCGCGATCCTCAACAGCAGCGACTGATCGCTCGCCGCTTCGGAAGGGCCCCGGGTTGCACGACCCGGGGCCCTTCGGCGTCTGCGAAGCAGTGCGCGGCTAGAAGAACTTGCGCGCGGCCCTCCTCAGGTCGTACTCGTGGACGATCGCCTTCGCGTGGCCGTACGCGAGGTCGTATTCGTGGCGAAGCCAGCTGACCTTCTCCTCGAAGCGGGCGAGGGACGGGCCTTCTTCAACGGTGCGCAGCCAGTCGGAGACTTCACGACCGGTGCAATGCGGGATGCGGGAAAGCATGTTGCGGTGGGTCTCTTCGGAGAGGACATGGGACATCGGCGCCTCCGGACGCAGGGGATGTAAGCCGGTCCTTCAGGTCACCGTGCCTGAGCGTTCGCGTGTTGGCAACAGTGCGGGTGCTGCGCGTACGGTTGCGGCGTGGTGGATACGACGCGTCTGACCCGGGCTGTTGATCACTTCGCCGACCGTTTGCGGGCGGCGCCGCAGTCCCGGTTGCAACGGGGGGCGGCGGCGGAGGCGCTGGCGCTCGCTCGGGAGTTGGCCCGGCGGGCGCAGGTTCTGGAGGCGCCGGGGGTTGAGCCCCGGGTGATGCCGGATGCGGGGATGTTCGCGGCGGCTGATCAAATGACGGTTGCCGTGCATGACTTGGGCCTCGTGCTGTCGGACGAGGCCCAGGTGGATGAGGCGATGGAGTTGGTGGCGGAGGCGCAGAAGAGGGCGGGGGTCTAGGGCTCTTTGCGTCTGCGGCGGGGGTGGGGGCCGGTCGCGCAGTTCCCCGCGTCCCTGCGGAGTCCCAGGACCCCGCGCCTACAGGCTCGCTATGACCCTGTCGGCCAGGATGTACACGTTTTCCTCGCCGCAGGCGAAGGTCAGGGTGTACGCGCCTGAGATGCCCGAGCCGCCCAGCAGGACCGGGGTCTGGCCGGTGCGCAGGGCCTGGGACAGGCGTTCCGCTGTTTCGCGGTGGCCCGGGGTCATGCACAGGGTGGTGCCATCGGCGAAGACGTAGACGTCGAGGGTGCCGAGCGGGCCCGGGCGGACGTCGGTCAGTTCGGTGGCCGAGGCGGCCAGGTCCTCCAGGGCGGCGACCGTACGCTCATGGTCGTTCACTGCCGGTGACTGCACCGGCACGAAGTCCGGGTGCGAGGGGTGCCGGCGGCGGGCCGCGGCCAGTTCCGGGGAGTCCCCGGCGAACTCGTCGGCGTCCGCGGACGCCTCGGCCACCGGCTCCAGGGGCTCCAGGCCCACGAAGTCGGCCTGCCGGGGCAGGAACAGCTCGCTGTCGGTCAGGCCCAGCAGCGTGGGGGCGTCGGAGGTGTCGCGCGCCTCCTGGGCCGCCCAGAACGCACGCGCCTCCGCGAGCTCGCGCTCACGCTCCTCGGCCAGGGCCTCGGCCACCGCGGCGCGTATCTCGTCGGTGTCCGCGGACAGACGGGCGGCGGGCACCCGGCCCCGGGCCGCCGCCGCGTTGCTCGCGGCGAGCTCGGTGTGCAGGGCCGCGACCTGCCGGCGCAGCACCAAGAGCGTGCGCAGGACGGCGACGCCCACGGCGCCGGTGGCTGCCGTGGTGAGCAGGAGGGCAATCGGCATGGCGCTCACTGACGTACTCCCGGTTCAAAGTCGACCCCCGACTTCCTACATCAGCTTGAAGGGCGGACTAACCAGCTGTCAGTGCGTAACGTCACGAATCGGACAGGACTTTGGGCCTGGCGGGGGTCGTGAAAGCGCGTCTGACCTGCGTAGATCCCTCAACGGAGGGAGATAGGTCACATCCTGGGGGAGATTGGATCACAAATAGGCCCAGAACCGGGGTGATTGCCGGGTTCTGGGCCTATGGGTCACTCAGGGTCCCGCGACGGCTACGGTCAGCTCAGGCGCTCGATGACCATGGCCATGCCCTGGCCGCCGCCGACGCACATCGTCTCCAGACCGAACTGCTTGTCGTGGAACTGGAGGGAGTTGATCAGCGTGCCGGTGATGCGGGCGCCGGTCATGCCGAAGGGGTGGCCGACGGCGATGGCGCCGCCGTTGACGTTCAGCTTCTCCAGCGGGATGCCCAGGTCGCGGTAGGAGGGGATCACCTGCGCGGCGAACGCCTCGTTGATCTCGACCAGGTCGATGTCGTCGATGGACAGACCGGCCCGGCGCAGCGCCTGCTGCGAGGCCTCGACCGGGCCGAGGCCCATGATCTCGGGGGACAGGCCCGAGACGCCGGTCGACACGATGCGGGCGAGCGGGGTGAGGCCGAGCCGGCGGGCCTTGGTGTCGCTCATGATGACGAGCGCGGCGGCACCGTCGTTCAGCGGGCAGCAGTTGGCGGCGGTGACCATGCCGTCGGGGCGGAAGACGGGCTTGAGGCCCTGGACGCCCTCCAGGGTGACTCCGGCGCGCGGACCGTCGTCCTTCGCGACGACCGTGCCGTCGGGGAGGGTCACCGGGGTGATCTCGCGCTCCCAGAAGCCGTTCTTGATGGCTTCCTCGGCGAGGTTCTGCGAGCGGACGCCGAACTCATCCATGTCCTGGCGGGTGACGCCCTTCCAGCGGGCGAGGTTCTCGGCGGTCTGGCCCATCGCGATGTAGGCGTCCGGGACGAGACCGTCCTCACGCGGGTCGTGCCAGGTCGTGCCCTCCTGCTGGGCGACGGCCTCGGTACGGGCCTCGGCCTCGGCGAAGAAGGGGTTGTGCGTGTCGGGCAGCGAGTCGGAGTTGCCCTTGGTGAAGCGGGAGACCATCTCGACACCGGCCGAGATGAAGACGTCGCCCTCGCCGGCCTTGATGGCGTGCAGGGCCATGCGGGAGGTCTGGAGCGAGGAGGAGCAGTACCGGGTGACGGTGCAGCCGGGGAGGTGGTCCATCCCCATCTGTACGGCCACGATCCGGCCGAGGTTGTTGCCCTGCTCGCCGCCGGGCAGCCCGCAGCCGAGCATCAGGTCGTCGATGTCCCGCGGGTCGAGCTCCGGGACCTTGGCGAGGGCGGCCTGGATGATCGTGGCGGTGAGATCGTCCGGGCGCAGGTCCTTGAGGGAGCCCTTGAAGGCGCGGCCGATGGGGGAGCGGGCGGTCGAGACGATCACGGCTTCGGGCATCACGGCTCCATTGGCGTCCGGGGCAGAGGGCTGGTTGGGAAGTTACCTGTACGTAAGCCATCGGTCACGGCCATCAGGGTGTGATGCGGAACTCTTTTCCAAGCGCTTGCTTAGGGTGTACGGCGGGGGCCGAGTACGGAGGCGGGCGGCGGGGTGGAGCCCCGGTCGGCAACGGGCTCGACCGCGGGAGCCGGTGTGGGCGCGGGCCCCGGGGTGGGGGTCGGTGTTGATGTGGTCGGTCGGGTCGGGGTGGGGGTCAGGAGCCATGTCGCTGTCGGGCGGGTGAGGGGGCGGGCCAGGCGGCGGACGAAGGGGGAGGCGAGGAGGGCTGTGAGCAGGACCCCGCACAGGACCAGCGCCACCAGCTCCACCGGGGTGTTCGCGCGGGCGATCAGGCCCTTCTCGCGCAGCGGGAGGATGACCAGGGGGTGCAGCAGATAGACGGTGAACCCGCCCGCCCCGAGCGCCGACACGAAGGGCACCTTCCGCCTCGGCATCAGCCGCAGCAGGCACAGCACCAGCGCCGCCGCCGAGACCAGTACCGCGAGGCGGATCAGCCAGGCGCCCTCCATGCCCAGCGGGGTGTCCGCCTGGTAGGCGTGCCGCATCGACAGCCAGTGCCCCTGGATGTCCCGGTGCCACAGCACCGCCACGGTGATCGAGCCGAGCACTCCGGCGACCGCGGCCGGCAGGCTCCACCGGCTCTCGAACCAGTCCCGGAGCATGCCCTGGCCCAGGCGCCAGCCGAAGTAGAAGAGCGGCAGGTAGACCAGGGTCCGGCTGGCGGAGAACTGGAGCCCGAACTCCTCGACGTACCCGAGCGCGAGCGCCACCGCGGTGGTGACCAGCAGCGGATGGCGCAACTGGACCACCAGCGGCAGCAGCAGCCGCCAGCAGAACAGCGACATCAGGAACCACAGCGTCCACGGCAACTGCGCCACATGCAGATCGAGCGGCCCGCCCAGCGCCTTCGTCTCCAGCGAGAACAGCACGCTGAAGATCAGCGCGGGCAGCACGATGCTGGTCAGCAGGGTGCGCAGCCGGCGCGGCCCGAGCGGCCCCGCACTGCTGAAGACACCGGCCAGCACCACGAACGCGGGAACCCGGAAGGCCCAGGCCGCCACATGGAAGACATGCAGCGAGTCGTGCCGGTCCATGATGCTGCCCACGGTGTGCAGGACCACGATCAGTGCGGCGGAGACGAACCGGGCGTTGTCCCACCAGGGGTCACGGGTCCGGTCCTGGCCGGTGGACCTCGGAAACGGCTTTTCCATCGCGGGGGCGTGCTCCTGACAGCGGCATGACAGCGAAAGCACACCTTCGCGAAAGCCGGGGGTGATCCGGTGACGCCGGACCGCTCGGGGGGTGAACGGTACGTGTACGGAAGGCGGCCCCCGGAGTAGGGCCTGAGAAGGACCGCCTCCGCTTCACACCCCGGACGCGCTGGTGGGCGACGGTTCCGCCTCCCCGACCCGCCGCCGGCGCCTGCGCTTGAGCAGCGCCCACGGGCCCCGGGGACCGCTCGGCATCGCCGCCGCGACCTCCGTACCCGCCTCGGACGCCGCCTCCGCCGCGGCCCGGGCCACCGGCAGGAAGCCCTCGCGGCGGGAGACGTCCGGGCGCTCCTCGTCCGCCGGCCACAGGCCGAGGGCCGCGCAGACCGTGGGCAGGACCGCCATCGCCGCCGTGGCGTACCCCTCCGCCGAGGGGTGGTAGCTGTCCGGGCCGAACAGCTCGCGCGGGTTGGCCGCGAACTCCGGACCCAGCAGGTCGCCCAGCGAGACCGTACGGCCGCCCTGCTCGACGACGCCGATCGTCTGCGCGGCCGCGAGCTGACGGGAGACCCGCCGGGCCAGCCAGCGCAACGGCTGCTGGACCGGCTCGATGGTGCCGAGGTCGGGACAGGTGCCCACGACCACCTCGGCGCCGGCCGTGCGCAGCCGCCGTACCGCCGTGGCCAGACAGCGCACCGACCGGGTCGGTGGCATGCGGTGGGTGACGTCATTGGCGCCGACCATGATCACGCAGATGTCGGGCACCCGGCGAGGATCCGCCAGCGCCAGCGCCACCTGCCGTTCCAGGTCGTCGGAGGTGGCCCCGGGCAGCGCGACATTGCGCAGCTCCACCGGCCGTTCCGCCACCGCCGCCAGTCCCGACGCCAGCAGCGCGCCCGGCGTCTGTCCGGCCCGCCGTACGCCCTGCCCCGCCGCCGTGGAGTCACCCAGCAGCATCAAACGCAGCGGAGGCTCGCCCACGGCGGCGTACCCGCTGCCGTACACACCCTCCGCGCTCGGCGCGTGCGGGGCCGTGCCGTTGCCCACCGCCCGCTTGGCCAGCTGGACCTCGGCCAGCATCAGACCCACGGCGGCCGCGCCGGCCAGACCGATCCCGCCACCGCCGTATGCGGCACCGGCCGCGATCCGCCGGGCCACCCTCGCCCTCGACATGCTCGTCATGCCTCGCCGCCACCTCCTCGAACCCGTACATCCACTCCTTGCCCCGCACGGACCGTGGCCCAATCCCAACGGGGAGTGAACGACCGTCATGGCGGGCGTGCAGCCCCTAGGCTGGCGATATCACTGACGACATCTTTTGCAGCATCCGGAGACAACGGTGCAATTCCACGACTCGATGATCAGCCTCGTCGGCAACACCCCGCTGGTGAGGCTCAACAGCGTGACCAAGGGCATCAAGGCGACCGTCCTGGCCAAGGTGGAGTACTTCAACCCGGGCGGTTCGGTGAAGGACCGGATCGCCCTGCGCATGATCGAGGCCGCCGAGGAGAGCGGCGCGCTCAAGCCCGGCGGCACCATCGTCGAGCCGACCAGCGGCAACACCGGGGTCGGGCTCGCCATCGTGGCCCAGCAGAAGGGCTACAAGTGCATCTTCGTGTGCCCCGACAAGGTGAGCACCGACAAGATCAATGTGCTGCGGGCCTACGGGGCGGAGGTCGTCGTCTGCCCGACCGCCGTCGACCCCGAGCACCCGGACTCCTACTACAACGTCTCCGACCGGCTGGTCCGGGAGACGCCGGGCGCGTGGAAGCCGGACCAGTACTCCAACCCCCACAATCCGGCCTCGCACTACCACTCCACCGGTCCCGAGCTGTGGGAGCAGACCGAGGGCCGGATCACCCACTTCGTGACGGGCGTCGGCACCGGCGGCACCATCTCCGGCACCGGCCGCTATCTGAAGGACGCCAGCGACGGCAAGGTCAAGGTCATCGGCGCCGACCCGGAGGGCTCGGTCTACTCCGGCGGCTCGGGACGGCCGTACCTCGTCGAAGGCGTCGGTGAGGACTTCTGGCCGACCGCCTACGACCGCACGGTCGCCGACGAGATCGTGGCGGTCTCCGACAAGGACTCCTTCCAGATGACCCGCCGCCTCGCGAAGGAGGAGGGCCTGCTGGTCGGCGGCTCCTGCGGGATGGCCGTGGTGGCCGCGCTGCGCGTCGCCGAGCGGCTCGGGGAGGACGACGTGGTCGTCGTCCTGCTGCCGGACAGCGGCCGCGGCTACCTCAGCAAGATCTTCAACGACGAGTGGATGGCCGACTACGGCTTCCTGGAGGACGAGGGCCCCAGCGCCCGCGTCGCCGACGTGCTGAACGACAAGGAGCACGGCGCCATCCCGTCCCTCGTCCACATGCATCCCGACGAGACCGTCGGCCAGGCCATCGAGGTGCTGCGCGAGTACGGCGTCTCGCAGATGCCGATCGTCAAGCCGGGCGCGGGCCACCCGGACGTGATGGCCGCCGAGGTCGTCGGCTCGGTCGTGGAACGCGAGCTGCTCGGTGCCCTGTTCAGCAAGGCGGCCTCGCTGGAGGACCCGCTGGAGAAGCACATGTCGGCCCCGCTGCCGCAGGTCGGTTCCGGTGAGCCGGTGGGCGACCTGATGTCGGTGCTCGGCACGGCGGACGCGGCGATCGTCCTCGTCGAGGGCAAGCCCACCGGAGTGATCAGCCGTCAGGACCTGCTGGCCTTCCTCGCCAAGGGCGGGAAGTAGCGGCGAACGTCCGGTGAACTGCGCGTGTCGGCGGCGAACTTGCGGTGATCAGCAGCCTTCGCGCCTTCGTGGAAGTGGTACGAGCGCGTCACGTCCGCGCAGCACCCGCTTAACACGCGTACGGCACATTGGTGGATGTCGGCAGGGCGGGAGCGGCTCCCCGCCCCGGCCGGCGCCGAACGTCCAAGGACCTCCGGAGCGGCTCCCGGACCTCCATGGACGCCGGACGTGAGACCTGGCCCGACCCGGTCGACGTCCTTCGCGGGGACCGCCGTCGTCCCGCCCCCCGGCAACGGGGGTGCGGCGGTCCCCGCGCATATCACTCCCAGTCGCTGTCCTTGCGCGCCTTGCGGCGGCGGAACAGGTCCGGATGAGTGCGGGCCGCCTGGACCACGTTCACCCCGACGATGCCCGCCCACGCGACCAGCAGGCCGGGCAGGTGGGCCACCCCGCCGCCGATGCCGGACAGCGGGATCGCCAGGACCAGCGAGACGATGCCGAAGCCGAAGCGCTCGCCCCAGGAGTCCGTCGGCTTCGGTGACCGGGAACCCCGGGCCACCACCATCTGCTGCTCGGCGAGCTGCCGGCGCACCCTGCGCTCGACCGCCCCGTCGATGCGCTGGTCGACCTTCTCCAGGAACGAGTCGACCAGCGCGGACTCGTACTCCTCACCCAGCTCCCTGCGTGCTTGCAGGGTGGCGTCGAGTTCCTTCTTCAGCTCGGGGTCCCGCATGTCCATTCCGGTCATGGGATCCACGGTAGAAAGCCGCGACGCGGGCCGCACTGGGGTTAGCCCCCCTGTTCGCCCGGGGGCGGCCCCGCGTGTGCGTCGCTTGCCCAGCTGTATGACGTCATGCAGAGTTCTCACTGTCTGAATAGGTGGGCGCGCTGAGATCTGGAGGGGGAGCGCGGCATGAGCGAGGACAGGAACACGGGGGACACCCCGGCGGCACGGCTGCAAGCGCTCTTCGAGGGGCACCGGCTGACGCCGACCCAGCGGCGCATCGCGCACAGCATGGTGCGCCGGGCCGCCGAGGTGCCCTTCCTCTCCAGTGTCGAACTGGCCGAACTCGCCGGTGTCAGCCAGCCGTCGGTGACCCGTTTCGCCGTCGCCCTCGGCTTCGACGGCTACCCCGCCCTGCGCAGGCATCTGCGCGAGGTCGCGCCCGCCGAACCGGCCACCGCCCCGGGCGCGTTCAACGAGTACCAGCAGGCCGTCGAGGCCGAGATCGAGAACCTGCGGCATCTCGCGGAGCTGCTCGCCGACCCGCGTCCGGTGCGGCGGGCGGGCCGGCTGCTGGCCGCCTCCCGGCCCCTGCCGGTGCTCGGACTGCGCGCGGCGGCCTCCCAGGCGTACGGCTTCGCCTACTTCGCCGCCAAGGTCCATCCGGACGTCCGGCTGCTGCACGAGGGCGGCACGATGGTCCACGACCGGATCGACGCCTGCGTGCGGGCGGGCGCCACGGCGCTGCTCTGCTTCGCGCTGCCCCGGCACCCGCGCGAGGTCCTGGACACCCTCGGCTACGCCAAGGAGGCCGGGCTGACCGTGGTGACGGTCGCCGACTCCGCCTTCGCGCCGGTCGCCAAGGCCTCCGACCTGCTGCTGCCCGCGGCGGTAGGCACCGGGCTCGCCTTCGACACCGCCTGCGCCCCGATGCTGCTCGGCCGGGTCCTGCTGGAGGCCATGTGCGACGACCTGCCGGACGCCCAGGCACGTCTGGAGGAGTTCGACGCGCGGGCCGCGGCGCGGGGGCTGTTCGTGGAGTGAGATTTTCCCGCGTCTTCTAAGACAGGTCTCACGTAAGCCCGTTACCCTCCCGCCACTGCGAGTTCGACTTCGAGGCGATTGGGAGGCGGAACGTGGCACGCGGAGGTCAGGGGCTGGCTCGGGTGGCCGTCGTCGTACGGGCCGGAGCGGCACCGATGTGGTGGCTCGGGGTGTGCGCGGCCGGGATCGGCGTACTGCTGCCGGGTCTGACCGGACGCCGGATCGGGGTGCTGGCGGGCGCGGCGCTGTTCCTCGTCACGACGGCGGTCGTGGCGTACCGGCGGCGCGGGCGGTACGGCGCCCTCATGCGCGGGGCGGCCCGCGCGGGCAAGCACGATGTGCTCCAGGACCGCGCGGTGACCGTACGGAACTGGCGCCGGGGCCATCGCTGGTGGCTGCTGCTGGCCTTCGTGGCCGCACTCGGCAGCGCGTTCGCGGTGCCCGTGGCGGGCGGGATGCTGCTCGCCGGGGCGGGCGCCGGGCTCTGGCTGAAGTCCGCCTGGATCGGCCGGTGCGAGCGGGCCGAGGACACGCTGCTGTGGGTGCGGGTGGACTGGCTCGTCGCCGGCGGGCGGCCCGCCGGGAAGGCCGTCAAGTCCTACCGCGACACCGGCATCGCGGCGGGCGACGCGGCCCCGGGTGGGGCCCGCCGCCGCGCCGACGCGCTGGTGTAGGCCGGGGGCCGGGGTCAGACCTCCAGGTCCTGCTCGATCCTGCGCAACTGGTGGCGTGCCATCGCCAGGTTGGCGCGTTTGGCGTCGAGCACCAGGTACATGAACAGGCCGTTGCCGCTGCGGCCGCTGAGCAGCCGGATCAGGTGGTACTGGTCGGACAGGGTGATCAGGATGTCCTCGATCTCGGCCTTGAGACCCAGGTGTTCCATGGTGCGCATCTTGGCGCGCACGACGTCGGTGTTGCCGGCGGCGGCGACGTTCAGGTCGAAGCTCTTGCCGCCGCCCATGGTGCCCAGGGCCATGCCGGTGGTGTAGTCGACGAGCGCGACGCCGGTGGCGCCCTCGATGGAGGTCAGCGCCTCTTTGAGCGAGGTCTCGGTGTTGGCCATGACGGAACTTCCTCTCAACTCTCGGTGGTGGTGCGCGGTGGGGTGGTGGACGGGGTGCGCCGGTCGCGCGGGACCTTGGCCCGCGCGGGCGCCCTGGTGGGGGTACGGGGTCTGCTGTCGGCCGTGAGTCCGTCGACGAGCTCCCCGATCCGGGTGGCGGCGCGGCGGCCCTCCAGATGGAGACGGCCGACGCTGACGTCGTCCCGGGCGAGCAGGGTCAGTACGGCGCCCTCGCCCGCCGCGTACGTCGCCACATAGCCGTCCCGGCCGCGGAAGAGCAGTTCGCGCAGCTCGCCGCGGCCGGTGGCGTCGGTCAGCCGCACGGCCACGCCCAGCGCGGCGGCGGTGAGCGCGGCCACGCCCTCCGGTTCCACGCCGGGGGTGTCCTCGGCGACGACCAGACCGTCCACGCTGGCCGCGAGGGAGCCGGTCAGCTGGGGGATGCGGGCTCGGAGCCGGTGCAGCTCGTCGAGTATGGGCGCCTCGGCGGCCATCAGATTTCTCCTCTGTCGGTCAAAGGGCCTCCAGCGCATCCCGGACTCTCTTCAGCAGGGCGACGTCGGGGTCATCGGGCGCCAGCCGCTCGGCGGGAGCCGGGGGGCGGGGACGAACGGGGAGCGACGGGGGATCGGCGGGGTGCGAGCCCGCCTGCTGCGGCGCCGGTCCCGGGTCGGGGCGGTCGGGGCGCGTGCGTGCGGGTGCTGGTCTGCGGTCGGAGGGCTCGGGGCGGGCCCGTTGCGGTGCCGGTCCCGGGTCGGGGCGGTCGGGGCGCGTGCGTGCGGGTGCTGGTCTCCGGTCGGAGGGCTCGGGGTAGGCCCGTTGCGGTGTCGATCCCCAGTCCGGGGGATCGGGGCGGGGTCGGTCTGCTGTCGGTCCCCAGTCCGAGGGCGCGGGGCGGGCCTGGTCCGGTGTCGGCTCCCGGCCCGGGGGCTGGGGGAGTGTCCGTTGCGGTGCCGGTCCCCAGCCCAAGGGCTCGGGGCGGGCCGCCGGTCCATCGTCCGGGGGTTGGGGGCGTGTCCGTGTCGGTGCTGGTCTCCGGTCGGAGGGCTCGGGGTGGGCCGGTGCTGGTCCCCAGTCCGAGGGTTCGGGGTGGACCCGTTGCGGTGCTGGTCTCCGGTCGGAGGGCTCGGGGTGGGCCGGTGCTGGTCTCCGGTCGGGGGGTTCGGGGTGGACCCGTTGCGGTGCCGGTGCCCGGTCCGGGGGCTCGGGGCGGGGCCGGTCTGCTGCCGGTCCCCGGTTCGGGGGCTCGGGGTGGGTCGGTGTGGGGCTCCGGTCCGAGGGGGCGGGGTGGGGGGTCAGGACGCCTGCTGCTGCCAGGCGGCGTATGTCCACCAGGGTGTGGAAGGCCGGGCGGCCCAGGGCGCGGGCGATGTCCGTCGCCGTACGCGCGCCGTCCAGCAGGGCCACGACCGCGCGCTGGCGAGCGGTGAGCGGAGTGCGGGGCGGGTCGGCACGGGTGAGGGGCGCGCTGTCGGTGCCGGGGTCGGGCCAGATGCGGTGCAGCAGGTCACGGCGGCGCAGGGTCTCGCGCTCCACGGCGGCCACCGGCACCGGGCGCACCGGGCCGAGCCAGTGCCCGGCGCCGTAGCGGAAGCGGCCCGGGGTGCTGCTGGGCGCGAGGGCGAAGTAGGCGGCGTCGTAGAGCGCGCCCAGGTGGCACAGCTCCAGCGTGCCGGGGGTGAGCCGACCGCTGTCGACGAGGAGGCGGGCGGCGCCGTGCAGGTCGTCGGCGCGGGCGACGGCGTCCTGCCAGACGGCGGTGTCGAGGGTGCCGTGCGCGGTCAGCAGGACGTCCAGGCCGGGGGCGGCGGGGCTCTCGGCGTGCACCACCCGGCCCTCCGCGAGATACAGCGTGCCGCACTCGCGGAGCAGGACGCCGGTGGCCCGCTCGGCGGCGAGCCGGCTCAGCATCGGCGACAGTCCGCGCGGCGCCCGCTCCCCGGCCGTGCTCCGGTCCCGGGACGGCAGCCGGGGCGGCAGGTCCGCCGGGGTGGCCCTCAGCGCGGTCATCCCCGCACCAGCCGTCCGGCCAGCTCACCGAGCCGGATCCGGGCCAGGGCGAGATTGCCCTCCTCGCGGCCCAGCCACAGATGCAGGAACACACTGCTGTCGAAGGACGTCCACACGAACCGCAGCACGTGATAGCTGTCCCGGTTGGAAAGGATCAGATCCTCGACCGGCGGTTCGGTCTCCGCGCCGGCGTCGGCCGGTGCGAACGCCCGGTGCTCGGCGGCCAGCCGGGCCAGCTCCGCCGCCTCCGCCGCGCTCGCCTCCGGGTCACCGCCCGGCGACTCGCCCACCGTGCCCAGGGCCAGGCCACTGGTCCAGTCGACCAGCGCCGCCCCCCGTGCTCCGGGCAGCTCCATGGCCTCCAGCAGACACTCGTCGATTCCGGGCACCGTGGCTCCCCTCCTGCCTGCGGTTCGGCTGAGTAACGCCGAAACTACGCAACGTGTGAGCGACAGGTGAGGCTTCTGGCATTTTCCAGTGGAACATGCGTGGGAGGACTAAGGTGGGTCAACTGACCCTGTATCCAGACCTGTTGAACCGCAGCTCCGCCGGAGTGCGTCAAGGGCGCCCGGGTGTGCCCAGGGTGGTGAGGGCGGCGGCGTGCGCCCCTCCGGATTCGGCCACGATCGCGTCGATGCTCTGCGGCTCCCGCACCGTCGCGAAGGCCACGCCCCCGGCCCCGTCCGGCGCGAAGCCGTACACCCCGGGCCGGGCCAGGGAGTTGTAGGCGTAGTGGTGCGCGAAGTAGTACGCGCCCGTGTCCAGCGCCGCCACCAGGTCCCCCTGCTCCAGCCGCGGCAGCGCCCGCGCCTCGGCCAGTAGATCCCCGGCGAAGCAGGCGGGACCGGCCACGTCCTGGATCACCTCGGCGCCCGCCTTCGGCCGCCCCTTCGCGTCGTACCCGGCGATCCTGAGCGGCCACGCCCCCGGCGCGTACACCGTCCGCGTCGCCACCTGCACGCCCGCGTGCGTCACGGCGACCGGCCGCCCGCCCGCGCTCTTGGTGTACTCCACCCGCGCCAGCACCGTCCCGTGCTTGGCCAGCAGCGACCGCCCGAACTCGGTCACCAGCCCGTACCGCCCGTCGAACAGCCCCGGCACCGCCTCGCTCAGCAGCCGCGCGTACTGCGCGTACGTCGGAGTCGTCAGGTCCGAGGCGAAGTTCACCGGCAGCCCGCCGCCGATGTCGATCGTGTCGATCTGCCGCCGCCCGATCCGGTCGTTGATCTCCTCGGCCAGCTGGTACGTCTCCGCCACTCCCCGCGCCATCAGCGACAGCGGCACGCCCTGGGACCCGGTGTGCGCGTGCAGCCGGGTCAGCCACGGGCGTTCCCGATACGCCCGCACCACCCACTCCCGCGCCCCCTCGTCGCGCAGCGCCACCCCGAACTTCGAGGTCGCGGTCGCCGTCGACAGCGCCTCGATGGCCCCGGCGCCCACCTGCGGATTGACCCGGATCCCGAGCGGGGAACTGCTCGGCGCGGACCTCATCAGGGCGTCGATACGGTCCAGCTCCTGCGGATTGTCGGCGTTGACGGCGATCCCGAGCGCCAGCGCCTCCCGCAGCTCGGCCGGTGTCTTCGCGGGCGAGTCCAGCACCGTGCGCTCCGGTGGCAGCCCGGCCGCGCGCGCCAGCGCCAGCTCGCCCGGACTCGCCACCTCGGCGCCGATTCCGGCCTCGTGCAGCAGCCGCAGCACCGGCACCAGCGGGGTCGCCTTGACCGCGAAGGCGTGCAGCACCGGGGTGCCGGGCGCGGTGACCGCGTCGAACGCCGCCCGCAGCCCGGCCGCCGCCTCCCGGATGCCGGTGACGTCCAGCAGGCCCACGATGGGGGCGTCCGGCCCCAGCAGCCCCTGCTCCACGGCGGCCCGCACCGCCTCGTCCCGGCGCGCCGCCCGCTCGTCGTCGCCCGTGCGCTCGTCCCTGACCTCGTCCACCGCGTCCCCCGTCGTGTCGTTCCCCGTGACCACGTATCCAGACAAACATCCGCGGCGCGGCCGCGCTGGCGCACGGACGTATTGACTAGCTCTATTCATGACGCCAGGATGTGAATAGCGAACCAAAATCAGGCACCGACAATCCGGCGCCGCCAATCCGGCATCCGGCACCGACAATCCGCCGGCACCACCCGCTAGGAGGCAGACCATGTCAGGACCCCGCCCCGTACGAGCGCCGCGCGGTACGGAACTGAGCGCCCTGGGATGGCAGCAGGAAGCCGCCCTGCGGATGCTGCGGAACAACCTCGACCCCGAGGTCGCCGAGCACCCCGACAAGCTCGTCGTCTACGGCGGCACCGGCAAGGCGGCCCGCGACTGGCGCTCCTTCGACGCGATGGTGCGCACGCTGCGGGGGCTGAAGCAGGACGAGACGATGCTCGTGCAGTCCGGCCGCCCGGTCGGCGTGATGCAGACCCACGAGTGGGCCCCGCGCGTCCTCATCGCCAACTCCAACCTGGTCGGCGACTGGGCCAACTGGGAGGAGTTCCGCCGCCTGGAGCAGCTCGGCCTGACCATGTACGGCCAGATGACCGCCGGCTCCTGGATCTACATCGGCACCCAGGGCATCCTCCAGGGCACCTACGAGACCTTCGCCGCCGTCGCCGCGAAGAAGTTCGGCGGCACCCTCGCCGGGACGATCACCCTCACCGCGGGACTCGGCGGCATGGGCGGCGCCCAGCCGCTCGCCGTCACCATGAACGACGGCGTCGCGATCTGCGTCGACTGCGACCCGCGCGCCATCGAGCGCCGCATCGTGCACCGCTACCTCGACGTCCGCGCCGACTCCCTGGAGCACGCCCTCCAGCTCGCCGTCGAGGCCCGGGACGCCCGCCGCCCGCTCTCCATCGGCCTGCTCGGCAACGCCGCGGAGCTGCTGCCGCGCATGCTCGCCGAGGGCGCCCCCGTCGACATCGTCACCGACCAGACCTCGGCCCACGACCCGCTGGCCTACCTGCCCGCCGGTGTCGACTTCGACGACATGGCCTCCTACGCCGCCAAGGACCCGGCCGGTTTCACCACCCGCGCGCGGGAGTCCATGGCACGGCACGTCGAGGCGATGGTCGGCTTCATGGACGCCGGCGCGGAGGTCTTCGACTACGGCAACTCCATCCGCGGCGAGGCCCGGCTCGCCGGGTACGACCGGGCGTTCGCCTTCCCCGGCTTCGTACCCGCCTACATCCGGCCGCTGTTCTGCGAGGGCAAGGGCCCCTTCCGCTGGGCCGCGCTCTCCGGTGACCCGGCCGACATCGCCAAGACCGACAAGGCGATCCTGGACCTCTTCCCCGAGAACGAGTCCCTCGCCCGCTGGATCAAGATGGCCGGTGAGCGCGTCCACTTCCAGGGCCTGCCCGCGCGCATCTGCTGGCTCGGCTACGGCGAGCGGGACAAGGCCGGTGAGCGGTTCAACGACATGGTCGCGAGCGGCGAGCTGGCGGCGCCGCTCGCCATCGGCCGGGACCACCTCGACTGCGGTTCCGTCGCCTCCCCGTACCGCGAGACCGAGGCCATGCTCGACGGCTCCGACGCGATCGCCGACTGGCCCCTGCTCAACGCGATGGTCAACGTGGCCTCGGGCGCGTCCTGGGTCTCCCTCCACCACGGCGGCGGCGTCGGCATGGGCCGCTCCATCCACGCAGGCCAGGTGACGGTCGCCGACGGCACGAAGCTGGGCGGGGAGAAGATCCGGCGGGTACTGACCAACGACCCCGGCATGGGCGTCATCCGGCACGTGGACGCGGGCTACGACATCGCCGAGTCCGTGGCGGACGAGCGGGGCGTGCGGGTCCCGATGCGCGAAGGTGACCCGGCGTGAGCGGACAGACCGTACCGGGCGGCAGCTCCTTCCACTCCATGTGGCGCGAGCTGCTCCCCATCGGCCGGCACCCCGACTCCCGCGGCTATCGCCGCTACGCCTGGACCGGGGCCGACACCGAATGCCGGGCCTGGTTCCGGGCCCAGGCCGAAGCCCGGCACCTGACCTACGAGGTCGACCGGAACGGCAACCAGTGGGCCTGGCTCGGGGATCCCGCCGCCGGGGACGCCGTGGTCACCGGCTCGCACCTCGACTCCGTGCCCGACGGCGGGGCCTTCGACGGCCCCCTCGGCGTGGTCTCCGCCTTCGCCGCCCTGGACGAACTCCGCCGCCGCGACGCGCACCTGGGCAAGCCGCTCGCCGTCGTCAACTTCGGGGACGAGGAGGGCGCCCGCTTCGGGCTGGCCTGTGTCGGATCCAGGCTGGCCTCCGGACAGCTCACCGCCGCCCAGGCCCACCGGCTCACCGACGGCGACGGCGTCACCCTCCCGCGGGCCATGGAGGCCGCCGGGTACGACCCCGACGCCATCGGGCCCGACCCCGAGCGGCTGGCCCGGATCGGGGCCTTCGTCGAGCTCCATGTCGAGCAGGGCCGGGCGCTCGACCTGACCGGGGACCCGGTCGGCGTCGCCAGCGCCATCTGGCCGCACGGGCGGTGGCGGTTCGACTTCCGGGGCGAGGCCAACCACGCCGGCACCACCCGGCTGGCGGACCGGCGCGACCCCATGCTGTCGTACGCCGAGACCGTGCTCGCCGCCCGCCGGGAGGCCGAACTCGCCGGCGCCGTCGCCACCTTCGGCAAGATCTCGGTCGAGCCGAACGGCGTCAACGCCATCCCCTCCCTCGTGCGCGGCTGGCTGGACTCCCGCGCCGAGGACCAGACCACCCTCGACACCGTCGTGGGCGGCATCGAGAAGGCCGCCCGTGAGTACGCCGACGCCCACGGCATCGCCCTCGACGTCGTGCGGGAGTCCTTCACGCCCGTCGTCGAGTTCGACCACGCCCTGCGCGACGAACTCGCCCGCATCCTGGGCACGGACACCGGCCTCACCGTGCCCGTCCTCGGCACCGGCGCCGGACACGACGCCGGAATCCTGTCCGGGACCGTCCCGACCGCCATGCTGTTCGTGCGCAACCCCACCGGCGTCTCGCACTCCCCGGCCGAGTTCGCGGCCGAGGACGACTGCGTGACCGGGGTGCACGCCCTCGCCGACGTACTGGAAGGACTGGCCCGCACGTGACACGGACGTACTGGCTGGAGCACGCCTGGCTCGGCACCCATGTCGAGCCCGGCGTCGCGATCGACATCAGCGACGGGCGGATCACCGCCGTCCGCCAGGGAACCGAAACCCCGCCGCCCGGCGCCGAGATCCTCCGCGGTCTCACCCTCCCCGGTCTGGCGAACGCCCACTCGCACGCCTTCCACCGAGCCCTGCGCGGCACCGTCCAGGTCGGCTCCGGCACCTTCTGGACCTGGCGCGAGGTCATGTACGCGACGGCCGACCGGCTCACCCCCGACAGCTACCACGCCCTCGCCCGGGCCGTGTACGCCGAGATGGCGCTGGCCGGGGTGACCTCCGTCGGCGAGTTCCACTACCTCCACCACGCCCCCGGCGGCACCCCGTACGCCGACCCCAACGCCATGGGCGAGGCCCTCATCGCGGCCGCCGCCGACGCCGGTATCCGGATCACCCTCCTCGACACCGCCTACCTCTCCTCCGGCTTCGGGCAGCCGCCCGACGCCCACCAGCTCCGCTTCTGCGACGGCAGCGCGGACGCCTGGGCCGAACGCTGTTCAGTTCTCAAGGAACGGGACCACGCGCGGATCGGGGCGGCCGTCCACTCCGTACGGGCCGTCCCCGCCGACCAGTTGGCGACCGTGGCCCGGTGGGCCGAGGAGCGGCGGGCCCCGCTGCATGTGCACCTGTCCGAGCAGACCGCCGAGAACGACGCCTGCCGCGCCGCCCACGGCTGCACCCCCACCCAGCTCCTCGCCGAGCACGGCGTCCTCGGGCCCCGCACCACCGCAGTCCACAACACGCACCTGACGGACGAGGACATCGCCCTCATCGGCGGCAGCGGCACCGGCACCTGCATGTGCCCGACGACCGAGCGGGACCTCGCCGACGGCATCGGGCCGGCGGCCGCCCTGCAGCGCCAGGGCTCCCCGCTCAGCCTCGGCTCCGACAGCCACGCCGTCATCGACCTGCTCGAAGAGGCACGCGCGATGGAGCTCAACGAGCGCCTGCGCACCCGCACCCGCGGCCACTGGACCGCCGCCGCCCTGCTCCGGGCCGCCTCCGCGGACGGCCACGCGGCGCTCGGCTGGGACGAGGCCGGCGCGATCGGGACCGGCTCCCTCGCCGACCTGACGACGGTCGCGCTGGACTCGGTCAGGACAGCGGGGCCGCCGCCCGCGCTGGGAGCCGAGACAGCCGTATTCGCCGCGACGGCAGCGGACGTACGGCACACGATCGTGGGCGGGCGGCACGTCGTACGAGACGGCGCCCACGCCCTCGTACCGGATGTGCCGCAAGCCCTCGCGCGGGCCGTCGAAGCCCTCCGCGCCTGACGACCACCCACCAGGACGCCATGTCCACCCACGAGGACGCCATGAGCAGCACTGTCATCACCAACATCGCCACGCTGGTCACCAACGACCCCTCCCTCGGATGGGGGTCCCCCCGCTCGAGCAAATTCGAGAGTGGGGGAAGGTCCCCCCTCGGCCTGATCCAGGACGCGGCTGTCGTCATCGACGGCGACCGCATCGCGTGGACCGGTGAATCAAGCAAAGCACCCGCCACTGACAACCGGGTCGACGCCGGGGGCCGGGCCGTCCTCCCGGGCTTCGTGGACTCCCACTCTCACCTGGTCTTCGCGGGCGACCGCACGCAGGAGTTCAACGCGCGCATGTCAGGCCGCGGTTACACGGCCGGCGGCATCCGCACCACCGTCGCCGCCACCCGCGCCGCCTCGGACGAGGAGCTGGAGCACAACCTCACCCGCTATCTCGCC
Organism: Streptomyces sp. NPDC002776; assembly: GCF_053592195.1. Classification (NCBI taxonomy): domain Bacteria; kingdom Bacillati; phylum Actinomycetota; class Actinomycetes; order Kitasatosporales; family Streptomycetaceae; genus Streptomyces; species Streptomyces sp. NPDC002776. The sequence goes on from NZ_JBSFVG010000020.1 coordinate 61,269, forward strand.
GAGGCCCTCCGCCAGGGCACGACCACGTTCGAGACCAAGTCGGGGTACGGCCTGACCACCGAGGACGAGTCCCGCGCCCTGCGCATCGCCGCCGCCCACACCGAGGAGGTCACCTACCTCGGCGCCCACATCGTCTCCCCCGACTACGCCGACGACCCGGCCGGCTATGTCGCCCTCGTCACCGGCGAGATGCTCGACGCCTGTGCGCCGTACGCCCGTTGGATCGACGTCTTCTGCGAGAAGGGCGCCTTCGACGGGGACCAGGCCCGCGCGATCCTCACCGCCGGCAAGGCCAGGGGCCTGCACCCCCGCATCCACGCCAACCAGCTCTCCTACGGCCCCGGCGTCCAGCTCGCCGTGGAGCTCGACGCGGCCAGCGCCGACCACTGCACCCATCTCACCGACGCCGACGTGGAGGCGCTGGCCGGCGGGAACACCGTCGCCACCCTGCTCCCCGGCGCCGAGTTCTCCACCCGCGCCGAGTGGCCGGACGCCCGCCGCCTCCTCGACGCGGGCGTCACCGTCGCCCTGTCCACCGACTGCAACCCTGGCTCGTCCTTCACCTCGTCGGTGCCCTTCTGCATCGCGCTGGCGGTACGGGACATGGGGATGACGCCGGACGAGGCGGTCTGGTCGGCCACGGCGGGCGGTGCCGCGGCCCTGCGCCGCACGGACGTCGGCCGCATCACGCCGGGCGCCCGCGCCGACCTCGTCCTCCTCGACGCCCCGAGCCATGTGCACCTGGCCTACCGGCCGGGCGTGCCCCTGGTCACCGGCGTGTGGCACAAGGGCGTACGCGCCCTCTGAACCACCCGCAGGCGTACCTCGGAACAGCGGGCAGGCAGCAGAAAAGCCGAGGGGCCCCGTTCCCATGGGAACCGGGCCCTCGGCAGGTACGGCACGAGGACGGCCGTCACTCCTCGACCGTCAGCCCCTTGCGCAGTTTCACCAGCGTCCGGGCCAGCAGCCGGGAGACGTGCATCTGCGAGATGCCGAGCTCCTCACCGATCTCCGACTGGGTCATGCCCGCGACGAACCGCAGGGACAGGATCGTGCGGTCCCGGGACGGGAGTCCGGCGATCAGCGGCTTCAGCGACTCGATGTACTCGATGCCTTCGAGCCCGTGGTCCTCGTAGCCGATGCGGTCGGCGAGCGCGCCCTCGGAGTCGTCCTCCTCCGGCTGGGCGTCCAGCGAGGAGGCGGTGTACGCGTTCGACGCCGCCATGCCCTCGACGACCTCTTCCTTGGTCAGACCCAGGCGCTCGGCGAGCTCGGCCACCGTCGGGGCGCGGTCGAGCTTCTGGGCGAGTTCGTCGCCCGCCTTGGCCAGGTCGAGCCGGAGTTCCTGGAGTCTGCGCGGCACCCGCACGGACCAGGAGGTGTCCCGGAAGAAGCGCTTGATCTCACCCACGATGGTAGGCATCGCGAAAGTGGGGAACTCGACTCCACGGCTGAGCTCGAAACGGTCGATCGCCTTGATCAGGCCGATGGTGCCGACCTGGATGATGTCCTCCATGGGCTCGCTGCGGGAGCGGAAGCGGGAGGCGGCGAACTTGACCAGCGCGAGGTTGAGTTCGACGAGCGTGTTGCGGACGTACGCGTACTCGTGGGTCCCTTCCTCCAGCGACTCCAGGCGCTGGAAGAGGGTCTTGGACAGGGCCCGTGCGTCCACCGGCCCCACCTCGTCGTACGGGGGTATCTCCGGCAGACCGGCGAGTAGGTCGTCCTGCTCGATGGGTTTCAGATGTTCCGTGGGGGAAGCCGACGTCGCTGCGGGGGTATGCGATGCGTCGAGCCGGGGTGACATGATGTCCTCCATCGTTCTCGGCATATGGCTGCCGATGCCAATGCGTGCACTGCGGTGTGCGGCGCCTCCAAAGCCGGCCGTGTCGGTTTTCGTGTCTCTACTAGCCCTACCCGGTTTCCTGAGGACATCGCAAGTGCGTTCTGTTGTGAAATGTCCGTTTACGGGTGGATGTTCGGGTGTCGGAGGGCGCGCGGAAGGCGTAATGTTCGAGGGCGTCAGTCAGCAGCCAGGACGTCGGGAGTGAGACACGGCATGGACCGCGGGACAGTCGGCAGCGCACAGTCTGGCCGACTTCTGGTGGAGGTGCGGGAAGAGGGCTCCAGTGCCGTCGTGACCCCCGTAGGTGAGTTGGATCACCACACCGCCGATTTGTTGCGTGAGCCACTCGAGGAGTGCCTCGCGAAGGGTTTCAGCAGGCTGGTCGTCGACTGTGCGCGGCTGGACTTCTGTGACTCGACAGGACTCAATGTGCTGCTCGGTGCCCGTCTCAAGGCGGAGGCCGCCGGGGGCGGCGTCCATCTCGCGGCGATGCAGCCGGTGGTCGCCAGAGTGTTCGAGATCACCGGGGCGGAGGCGGTTTTCACCCTCCACGACAGCCTCGAAGCCGCGCTGACCGACGAGGCCGGCTGACGGTGATGGCGCCCCCTCGCGCCGCACCCGCCGCCTCTTGTGGAACGCCACTCTCCGGACGTCACGTGATTCGTACCGAATACAGGGGTGTTTCGCCGGTCTGCTCGGGCAGGAGACACCCTGGACATGTCGCCGTCATGGCGGCGCGGGTAGTCGTCGAGCGGACCTCTGCAGTGAGTGACTCCTTCCAACGTGAACTGGTGAATCGGTGAGGTGAAGCGCTGATGAGCACCACCCGGCCCTACTCGCCGGGCGACCGCGGCCCCGAGCCCAGCGGCGCTTCCGGGGCGTCCGACGGGGGCGCGCCCGTGCCGTCCGAACCGGTGACGGGCCCGCAGGTCCGCAGCCTCGACCTCGTCGGGCAGAGCGGAGTCGTGCCGCTCGCCCGTGACTTCACCCGGCAGGCGCTGTACGCGTGGGGCTGGCTGCCGGCCGACGGGGCCGACCAGCGGGCCGCGGCGGAGGATGTGCTGCTGGTCGTCTCCGAGCTGGTCACCAACGCCTGCCTGCATGCCGAGGGGCCGGAACAGCTCCGGATCAGCTGCGACAACAAGGTCATCCGGCTGGAGGTCTCCGACGGGGGCGCGGGCCAGCCGGCGCCCCGCACCCCGCACCGCGCCAGCCGTCCCGGCGGCCACGGCATGTTCATCGTGCAGCGGCTCTGCCTGGACTGGGGGGTCGTACGGGCCCCGGGAGCCACCGGCAAGACGGTCTGGGCGGAGCTGGGAGCTCCCGCCTAGGCGTTACCCCGGGTTATCCGCTGGCCATCGCCTCCACCGCATCCTTCTTCCGTGCGCGCCGGATCGTCACAACTCCGGCGCGCATCGTGTCTTCCCTCCTCTCGGCCCCGGGCGTACCTTGACGGCCGATCTGATGTGCCGTCAGGAATCGAGAGGGAGCGGGATACCGTGTCGTACCGGAAACGAAGCGCCGCACTCGCGTCCGCCGCGGCCCTGGCCGGCTCGGCGGTGCTGATGGCCGCCCCCGCCGCCCGGGCCGAGGTCGTCGACGTCAACTACCAGTGCAAGACGCCGATCGGTGACAAGAGCGCCGTCTCGCCCATCGACATCAAGAGCGCCGAGAGCGGCGACGGCTACAAGATCACCATGTCCTGGCGGAAGGGAGTCTCCTCCAGCCCGGTCGAGCTGGGCAAGGGGGCGATGAACCCCAGCGCCACCATCGAGCTGGGCGGCGCCGAGAGCGGCACCGTGAGGGTGACGGGACCGGCGAACCAGGAGGCCGTTCCGGCCAACACCCCCATCAAGATCAGCGACCTGACCGGCACCTACACGCCGAAGAAGTCCGGCGAGGTCACCTTCACCCCGGGGGTGCTCACCATCGAGGCGCTCGGCACGACGACCACGTGCACCCCGTCGAACGGCCCCGGCCCCGCGCTGACGCTCGACGTGACGGCGGCGGGCGGCGGTGCCGACACCGGCTCCCCGGAGAACGGCTCCCCGGAGAACGGCTCCGGCTCCGAACTCCCGCAGACCGGCCCCGAGGACTCGGCCGTCGCCCTCGGCACCCTCGGCGGCACCGTGCTCCTCACGGGCGCGGCGGGCGCCCTGTGGCTGACCCGGCGCCACCGGACGGTACGGCGCTGAAGTCCACGTACGACGGTGTGACGGTGCGGCGCTGAACCCCTCGTATCGCCTGGAGCCGCCCATGTCGCCGACCGCCCGGGTCCTGACCCCCGCCCCGCTGCTCCCGCCGGTGTCCGCCCCGCCCACGGCCGCCGCCGGGGGGCACGCCCGGGGTGGTCCCGCGGGGCACGGTGGCAGTCCTGCGGCGGAGCGGTCGCCGGTGGCGGACGGCCGGAGTTACGCACGCGGCCCCGACGGCCGGACCCGCTCGGTCGCCCTGGCGCGCGCGGTGGCGACCGCAGCCCTCTTCCTCGTACGACGTCACCGGCGCCGTAGCGAGGGTGTGGCCGAACCGCCCTGCGCGGACACCGAGTTGACGGGAGAGGTGCGGTGAACGGCAAGGTGCGGATCCCGGCGCTGCTCGTCCTGCTGCTGGTGCTGTCGGCGGTGCCCGTCTCGGCCGCTGATCCACCCACCGTGAGACTCTCCGACTCCCAGGCGGGCGCCGGGGGTTCGGTCACCGTCACCGGGGAGGGCTGGCGGCCCCGGGCGCTGCTGATGATCCTGATCTGCGGGCAGTCGGCGCCCTCGACGGGGGTGACCGGGGGCACCGATTCCTGTGCCAACGCGGATGGCCGGGCCGTGACGACCGACGCCGAGGGCCGGTTCAGCCGGAAGGTGCCGGTGGCCGAGCCGCCGGTGCCGTGTCCGTGCGTGGTGCACGTCGCCACGGTCGAGGGCGCGCGGGCCGAGGCCGACGCCGCCTTCCAAGTGGCCGGGCACGCGGTCGAACCACTGCCCGCGGACGCGTCCGGCGGACGCCTCGCCGTCCTCACCGACACCCGCCTCGACGGCTCCGGCTCCCTGCTGACCTGGTTCGGCGCCGCGCCCTCCCGCACGCTCGTGTTCACGGTCGGCAATGTCGGCACCTCGGCCGTGCGGGACCCGGTCTTCCAAGTCGGCACCTCCCACGGAGTGTTCGCCCCGGAGTGGCAGGAGCAGCGGTGGCGCGGCACGATCCGCCCCGGCGGCAAGGCGCGCGTCGAGCTGCCCGTGGAACTGGCCGCCGGGGCGCACGGCGGCTACACCGTCTCGCTGAAGTACGGCGGCAAGGTCATGGCCGAACAGCCCTGGGACGTGGGCCGCCCCTGGGGTGTGACCCTGTTCTGGGTCCTGGTCTGCCTGGTCGTGCCGGCCGCGCTGTTCCGCGCCGGCATGGCCGCCGTGGACCGGCTACGGCCCCGCCCGCACCGCCGCCGCCACGGGCTGCGCCTGCCGGGGCTGAAACCGCGCCGGCAGGCCAGGCACGCGATGTCCCCCACCGGTCCCCGTACCTGAAGGGGGCAAAGCAAAGGGGCCGCCGCGACCCAGCTGGGTCGCGGCGGCCCCGAGCGCCGCGGGCACCGTCAGTGCACGCCGCCCATGAGCTCCTTGACCCTCTTGCGGTACATCCACACCGCCACACCGGCGGCGACCGCGAGGGTCGCCTCCAGAGCGACGACGCCCGTCTTGTTCAGGTCGACCCCTGCGATGGACAGCAGCCCCGTCGTGGCGTCACCGGCGGTGACCGCGAGGAACCACACGCCCATCATCTGCGAGGCGTACTTCGCCGGCGCCATCTTCGTCGTCACCGACAGACCCACCGGGGACACCAGCAGCTCACCGACGGTCTGCACGAAGTAGATCGCCACCAGCCACATCGCGGCCGCCTTGTGACCGCCCCCGGCGATCGACAGCGGGGCGAGGAACAGGAAGAAGGACGCGCCGACCAGGACCAGACCCGAGGCGAACTTCACGACCGTGCTCGGCTCCTTGCCGCGCCGGTTCAGCGCGAGCCAGAACCAGGCGAAGACCGGCGCCAGCGCCATGATCAGGACCGGGTTGACCGACTGGTACCAGGAGACCGGGAACTCCCAGCCGAGCACGCTGTTCTCGGCAGAATTCTTGGCGAAGATCGACAGGGTCGAGCCGCCCTGGTCGTAGATCATCCAGAAGACGGCCGCGGCGACGAAGAACCAGATGTACGCGGACATCGACTTCTGCTCGGTGCGGTCCAGGTCCTTGTCGCGCTTTATGCGGACCAGGACCATCGTCGGGATGATCACGCCGAGGAGGGTCAGCGGGACCAGGATCCAGTTCAGCGTGTAGCTGCCGGAGAAGCCGACGACGGCGTAGAAGACCACGGCGATACCGGCCCAGATCGCGGCCTTGCGCAGCGTGGAGGACTTCTCCGCGGCGGACAGCGGCGTCGGGACGACGCTGGAGCGCTCCGCGAGGTGGCGGCTGCCGATCAGGAACTGGGCGAGGCCGAGCGCCATGCCGAGCGCGGCGAGCGCGAAGCCCAGGTGCCAGTTCACGCTCTCGCCGATGGTGCCGATGATCAGCGGCGCGGCGAAGGCACCCAGGTTGATGCCCATGTAGAACACGGTGAAGCCACCGTCGCGGCGCGGGTCGTCCGGGCCGTCGTAGAGGTGGCCGACCATCGTGGAGATGTTGGCCTTGAGCAGACCGGAGCCGATGGCGACCAGGCCCAGACCGGCGAAGAAGGTGCCCGAGGAGGGCAGGGCCAGCGTGAGGTGGCCCAGCATGATCACCGCACCGGCGACCGCGACGGTCTTGCGCGGACCCCAGACCCGGTCGCCGAACCAGCCGCCGGGCATGGCCAGCAGGTACACGAGCGACACGTACACGGAGTAGATCGCGGTGGCGGTGGCCGCGTCGAGGTGGAGACCACCCGGCGCCACGAGGTACAGCGGGAGCAGAGCCCTCATGCCGTAGTAGGAGAACCGCTCCCACATCTCGGTCATGAAGAGAGTGGCCAGTCCGCGGGGGTGGCCGAAGAAGGTCTTCTCGGAACCGGGGGTGCCCGGGGTGACCGAGTCCTTCGTCAGGCTGGACGCCATGGTCGTTCCTTGCTGGTCGGGACGCGCGGGGAGAGCGTTGCGCGCCCGGTGGGGGGGCGGCCGGCACCGGCGAGGCGGGCCGTCCACCCCCACGCCCAGGGGAGTCCGCTCCGGGTCACGGAGCGACGGACGCCGACCACCGGGATCCACGCCCCGTCCTTGGGGCCCGGCCACAGGTCATTCCTTCGGGCTGGTGGAAACCAGCCCGCACACAGAAGAGACCCTCAGCGACGAATGCTCGCCCAAGGGCCCCGCGATGCTACAGGCGTTCAATCACCATACGTCAGGACAGTGCCGGAAATGGAAGGACTTGAGACGCGGATCACAGGTGTCGACGGAACCGTGCACACCCTTTCGAAGGTCATTACCAGGATCGCACCTCGGACGTACTGGTCCAGACCAAGGTAAGAGCCGGGTAGGCGCGAGGTGAGAATCACTCCTGACCATCACGCCCCGGCTCTTGTCATGGGCGGACTACCATCTGCTCATGACCCGTGTACTGCTCGCCGAGGACGACGCGTCCATCTCGGAGCCGCTGGCCCGCGCACTGCGCCGGGAAGGGTACGAGGTCGAGGTGCGTGAGGACGGACCCTCGGCGCTCGACGCCGGGATGCAGGGCGGTGTCGACCTGGTCGTGCTGGACCTCGGGCTGCCCGGCATGGACGGCCTGGAGGTGGCGCGCCGGCTGCGGGCCGAGGGCCACAGCGTCCCGATTCTCATCCTGACCGCGCGCGCCGACGAGGTGGACACGGTCGTCGGGCTCGACGCGGGCGCCGACGACTACGTCACCAAGCCCTTCCGCCTCGCCGAGCTGCTCGCCCGGGTCCGGGCGCTGCTGCGGCGCGGCGCCGCGGAGCCCCAGCAGCCGCCGGCGACCCACGGCGTGCGGATCGACGTCGAGTCGCACCGCGCCTGGATGGGCGAGGAGGAGCTGCAGCTCACGGCCAAGGAGTTCGACCTGCTGCGGGTCCTGGTCCGGGACGCGGGCCGGGTGGTCACGCGCGACCAGCTGATGCGCGAGGTCTGGGACACCACGTGGTGGTCGTCCACCAAGACGCTCGACATGCACATCTCCTGGCTGCGCAAGAAGCTCGGCGACGACGCGGCGAACCCCCGCTACATCGCGACCGTGCGGGGTGTGGGTTTCCGCTTCGAGAAGAGCTGAGCGCCGAGTGGAGAACCGAGCGGAGAACAGTGAGTAGGTAGTACGGGTCCATGCGCCGCCGTCTGATCCAGTCCACCCTCGCCGTGGTGCTCGTGGTGATCGCCGTGTTCGGGGTCTCCCTCGTCATCGTGGAGACCCGCACCATCAGCAGCACCGCCCAGGAGCGGGTGGACTCCGAGGCGGTGCGGCTCGCGTCCATCGTGGACAGCAGACTCCTCGCGACCGGGGCGGTCACCGCGGACATGCTGCGCGACCAGGTCCCGAAGGACCGGTACGCCGTCATCCGGGTGCCCGGCGAGCGGCCCATCACGATCGGCACCAAGCCGGCCGGCGACCTCATCAGCGCCACCCGCCTCGGCGAGGAGGGCGAGACGGTCACCGTCGGGGAGCCCCGCTCGGCCGTCACCAAGGAGGTCGGGCGGACGCTGCTGATCATCGGCGCGGTGGCGCTGCTGGCGGTCATCGCGGCGGTGCTGCTCGCGCTGCGCCAGGCCAACCGCCTCGCGTCCCCGCTCACCGACCTCGCCGAGACCGCCGAACGCCTCGGCTCCGGCGACCCGCGGCCCCGGCACAAGCGCTACGGCGTCCAGGAGCTGGACCGGGTCGCGGACGTGCTGGACGCGAGCGCCGAGCGGATCGCGCGCATGCTGACGGCGGAACGCCGGCTCGCCGCGGACGCCTCGCACCAGCTGCGCACGCCCCTGACGGCCCTGTCGATGCGGCTGGAGGAGATCACCCTCACCGACGACCCGGAGACGGTGAAGGAGGAGGCCATGATCGCGCTGACCCAGGTGGAACGCCTGACGGACGTGGTCGAACGGCTCCTGACGAACTCCCGCGATCCGCGCACCGGCTCCGCCGTCACCTTCGACCTCGACGAGGTCATCCAGCAGCAGCTGGCGGAGTGGCGCCCGGCGTACCGCAGCGCGGGCCGGGCGATCGTGAGCTCGGGCAAGCAGCACCTGCACGCGGTCGGCACCCCGGGGGCGGTGGCCCAGGTGCTGGCGGCCCTGATCGAGAACTCCCTGATGCACGGGGGCGGCACGGTGGCCCTGCGCACCCGCGTCACCGGCAACCAGGCGGTCATCGAGGTGACGGACGAGGGCCCCGGCGTCCCCGCGGACCTCGGCGCCCGCATCTTCGAGCGCGCGATCAGCGGCCGTAACTCCACGGGCATCGGCCTGGCGGTCGCCAGGGACCTGGCGGAAGCGGACGGCGGCCGGCTGGAGATGCTGCAGGCGTCCCCGCCGGTCTTCGGCCTGTTCCTGTCGCGGAACCCGTCCCAGCCGACGGGGGACGCGACACCCACGGTCCGCTAAGGCGTCACGGTCGCCGGCCCGCCGCCTGGGGGGCCCGGCCCTGGCGCGGGCCCGGCGGCGGGGTCGGCGCCGCCGCCTCCAGGAACGATTCCGCGCTCGCCACCGCATCCCGGGCCGGCAGCGCGCGGAACACCCAGGTGCGGTACGACCAGAAGCGGAAGAGCGTCGCGATGCCGATGCCGACGAACTTGAAGATGTTGCTCTGCAGCGGGCTGTCCCAGTGGAAGCCGTAGGTGGCGACGAACAGGATGCCGTTCTCGATGACCAGGCCCACCCCGCTGAACAGCAGGAACAGGGTCATTTCCTTGGTGCGGCCGGTCTTGTCGCGGTCCCGGTAGGTGAAGTAGCGGAAGCCCACGTAGTTGAAGGCGATGGCCACCACCGTCGCGATGACACTGGCCCGCACGACCGGCAGGTCCGTCACGTGCCGCACCAGGTTGAAGACACCGAGGTTGACGAGCAGCCCCGCGCCGCCCACGGCGCCGAACTTCACGGCCTCGTGCACATAGCGTCGTACCAGCTCGGAGGAACCACGTCCCATGGAGTGAAAGCCCCCGTCGGTCGGTTTCGTCAACCAAGCCATGCTAACCACCCCTCCGCGCGATTGCCTGCGGGCCGGAACACAGGTGCGGAATCCGGCCGCCCCGGAGTGGCCGATACCCTAGGGGTGTGACGTTCCCGGTAGTCGGCATGGTCGGCGGTGGCCAGCTCGCTCGTATGACACACGAGGCAGGCATCCCGCTGGGCATCAGGTTCAAGCTCCTCAGTGACACCCCGCAGGATTCCGCGGCCCAGGTGGTGAGTGAAGTCGTCCTCGGCGACTATCGCGACCTGGACACGCTGCGTGACTTCGCGCGCGGGTGCGATGTGATCACCTTCGATCACGAACATGTACCCACCGAGCACCTCAGGGCTCTGGAGGCGGACGGCATCCCCGTGCGCCCGGGCCCCGACGCGCTGGTGCACGCCCAGGACAAGGGGGTGATGCGCGCGAAGCTGGACGCGATCGGCGTGCCGTGCCCACGGCACCGCATCGTCGCCGATCCGCAGGACGTGGCGGCCTTCGCGGCGGAGGGCGACGGGTTCCCGGTCGTCCTGAAGACCGTCCGTGGTGGCTACGACGGCAAGGGTGTGTGGGTGGTCGACAGCGTGGCGGAGGCCGAGGCCCCCTTCAAGGCCGGCGTCCCCGTCCTCGCCGAGGAGAAGGTCGACTTCGTCCGCGAGCTCGCCGCCAACGTCGTACGGTCGCCGCACGGCCAGGCCGTCGCCTACCCGGTGGTGGAGTCGCGGCAGGTGGACGGCGTCTGCGACACCGTCATCGCGCCCGCTCCCGACCTCGACGAGAACCTCGCGCTCAAGGCCGAGGAGATGGCGCTGAGCATCGCCAAGGAGCTGGGCGTCGTCGGCCACCTCGCGGTCGAGCTGTTCCAGACCCGCGACGGCCGCATCCTCGTCAACGAACTCGCGATGCGCCCGCACAACTCCGGCCACTGGTCGATGGACGGCGCGATCACGTCCCAGTTCGCCAACCACGTCCGCGCGGTCCTCGACCTTCCTCTCGGCGACCCGCGTCCGCGTGCCCGCTGGACGGTGATGGTCAACGTCCTCGGCGGCGACTACCCGGACATGTACTCCGCGTATCTGCACTGCATGGCCCGCGACCCCCAGCTCAAGATCCACATGTACGGCAAGGACGTGAAGCCCGGCCGCAAGGTCGGCCACGTCAACACCTACGGCGACGACCTGGACGACGTGCTGGAGCGCGCCCGTCACGCTGCCGGCTATCTGAGAGGCACGATCACCGAATGAGCCCGGTTGTAGGCATCGTCATGGGGTCGGACAGCGACTGGCCGGTCATGGAGGCCGCCGCGCAGGCGCTCGCCGAGTTCGAGATCGAGTACGAGGTCGATGTCGTCTCCGCCCACCGCATGCCGCGCGAGATGGTCGCGTACGGCGAGCAGGCCGCCGACCGCGGCCTGAAGGTGATCATCGCCGGGGCGGGCGGCGCGGCCCATCTGCCCGGCATGCTCGCCTCCGTGACCCCGCTGCCGGTGATCGGCGTGCCGGTGCCGCTGAAGTACCTGGACGGCATGGACAGCCTGCTGTCCATCGTGCAGATGCCGGCCGGGGTCCCCGTCGCCACCGTCTCGGTCGCCGGTGCCCGCAACGCCGGTCTGCTCGCCGCCCGGATCCTCGCCGCCCACGACGAGGAACTGCTCGGCCGGATGCGGGAGTTCCAGCAGGAGCTGAACGACCAGGCCACCGAGAAGGGCAAGCGCCTGCGCACCAAGGTCGAGGGGTCCAACGGCTTCGGTTTCGGGAAGTGACGGCGGTGGGCTCCCTGGCGGCGGCCCGGGAACTGCTGCGGGAGTTCCCCGTGGTGGACGGGCACAACGACCTGCCCTGGGCGCTGCGCGAGCAGGTCCGTTACGACCTCGACGCCCGTGACATCGCCGCCGACCAGAGCGGCCGGCTCCACACCGACCTCGGCCGCCTGCGCGCGGGCGGGGTCGGGGCGCAGTACTGGTCGGTGTACGTCCGCTCGGACCTGCCGGATCCGGTCACCGCGACGCTGGAGCAGATCGACTGCGTACGGCGGCTGATCGACCGGTACCCGTCCGACCTGCGGGCCGCGCTGACCGCCGCCGACCTGGAGGCGGCGCGGCGGGAGGGCCGTATCGCCTCGCTGATGGGCGCGGAGGGCGGGCACTCCATCGCCAACTCCCTCGGCACCCTGCGCGGCCTGTACGCCCTCGGCGTGCGCTATCTGACGCTCACCCACAACGACAACGTGGACTGGGCGGACTCCGCGACCGACGAGCCAGGCGTCGGCGGCCTGTCGGCCTTCGGCCGCGAGGTCGTACGGGAGATGAACCGCGAGGGCATGCTCGTCGACCTCTCCCACGTGGCCGCCACGACGATGCGGGACGCGCTGGACGCCACCTCGGCGCCGGTGATCTTCTCGCACTCCTCGGCGCGGGCGGTGTGCGACCACCCCCGCAACATCCCGGACGACGTCCTGGAGCGGCTGTCCGCCAACGGCGGGGTGGCCATGGTCACGTTCGTGCCGAAGTTCGTGCTGCAGGCGGCGGTCGACTGGACGGCCGCGGCGGACGAGAACCTGCGCGAGCACGGCTTCCACCACCTCTCCGGCACCGCCGAGGCGATGCAGGTGCACCGCGCCTTCGAGGAGCGCCATCCGCGTCCCGTCGCCACGGTCGCGACGGTGGCGGACCACCTCGACCACATGCGCGAGGTCGCGGGCATCGATCACCTCGGCATCGGCGGCGACTACGACGGCACGCCCTTCACCCCGGACGGCCTGAGCGATGTCTCCGGCTACCCGAACCTGCTCGCGGAGCTGATCGACCGCGGCTGGTCCACCGCCGACCTGGCCAAGCTGACCTGGCGCAATTCCGTACGGGTGCTGGGCGCGGCCGAGGACGTGGCGCGGGAGCTTCAGGCGACGCGCGCGCCCTCCCACGCCACCATCGAGGCGCTGGACGCCTGAGCGTCGAGGGCGGGGTAGTCGGTGTAGCCGGTCGCCCCGCCCACGTACATGAGGTACCGGTCGCGGATCTCGTTCAGCGGCGCCCCGAGCCGCAGCCGGGTCACCAGGTCCGGGTTGGCGAGGAAGGGGCGCCCGAGCGCGACCAGGTCGGCCCCGGCGTCCAGCAGCCGCCGGGCGGCGGTGTCCACGGCCCGCGTGGTGAGGTCCGGCAGCACCGGGTTGGCGATGAGGGTGCCCGGCCAGGAGGCGCGGGTCCGCCGGAACAGGGGCGCCTCGGGGTCGGCGTGGACGAGGTGCAGATAGGCCAGGCCGAGGGGGCGCAGGGCCGCGACGAGCGCCGGGTAGAGCCGCTCGGTGTCGCCCTCCTCGATGCCGTTGACGGTGAGGCCGAGGGAGAGGCGTACGCCCACCCGCTCCGGGCCGATCGCGGCCGCCACCGCCGCCACGACCTCCACCGTGAACCGGGTGCGGTCCTCGCCGTAGGCGTCCGTGCGGCGGTTGGTGTTGGCGGCGAGGAACTGGTGCAGCAGATAGCCGTTCGCGGAGTGCACCTCGACGCCCTCGAAGCCCGCCTCGACCGCCCGGCGGGCGGCGGTGGCGAAGTCGGCGACCGTGGCGCGGATGTCGTCGGCCGTCATCTCCCTCGGGACGACGGTCGGCCGGTGCCCGTCCGGGGTGAAGATCGTGTCCGGGAGCGGGACGGGGGAGGGCGCGAGCGGGGTGTGGCCGCTGGTCGCCGGGTGGCCGATCCGGCCGCCGTGCTGGATCTGCAGGAACATCCGCCCGCCGGCCTCCCGCACGGCGTCGGTGACGCGCCGCCAGCCCGCCACGTGCCCGGGGGTGTGGATCGCGGTGATGTTCGGGTACGTCCGGCCGACCGCGTTCGGGGTGGCGGCCTCGGCGATGATCAGGCCGGCGGTGGCGCGCTGGGCGTAGTACTCGGCCATCAGGTCGGTCGGGGTGCCGTCGTCGGCGGCCCGGTTGCGGGTCATGGGCGCCATCACCAGACGGTTGGCGAGGGGGAGTCGGCCAAGAGCTGCGGGTTCCAGGAAGTTCGTCATGCCCGTACCGTAGAACCTGACATCCGTGTCAGGTTCAAGGTGAGGTGAGCATGCGGATCGGTGCACTGGCCCGGCGCACCGGGGTGAGCGAGCGGTCGTTGCGCTACTACGAGACCCAGGGGCTGCTGAGGGCCGACCGCACGCCGGGCGGGCACCGCGACTATCCGGAGGCGGCCGTCGACCGGGTCATCCGGATCCAGGAGCTGTTCGCGGCCGGACTGCACAGCAGCCGGATCGCCCAGCTGCTGCCCTGCATGCGCGACACCGACGGCGGCCCCTCGGCCGTGGCCACGCCCAAGCTGGTGCACGACCTGACGGAGGAGCGGGAGCGGATCGACCGGATGATCGCGGATCTGGTGCGCTCCCGGGAGACCCTGGACGAGGTGATCGCGGCTGCGCAGGGGGTTGCAGCGGGGGACTCCGAGGTCCGGGTGGGGTGAGCGGCGCGTCGGGGCGGCGCTGACTGGCGGATCCCCGAGTGTCCGGGTCCGGCGGGTGGGGGATCTGGGCGGGGAGCGGGGGCGGATCGGCCGGTGATCGCTGGTCTGGTGCGGTCCCGGGGGTGCTGGACGGGGTGATCGCGGCTGCGCGGGGTTGGAGTGGGGGACTGCAGGGTCCGGGTGGGGTGAGCGGCGGGTCGGGGGGGTGCTGACTGGCGGATCCCCGAGTGTCCGGGTCCGGCGGGTGGGGGATCTGGGCGGGGTGCGGGGGCGGATCGGCCGGTGATTGCTGGTCTGGTGCGGTCCCGGGGGGCGCTGGACGAGGTGATCGTGGCTGCCCAGGGGGGAAGGGGGGATCCGAAGCCCGGGCCAGGGTGGTTGAACCGGTGGATGGGAAGACCCGGGCCCGGGTCGCTGGACCGGCGGACCCCCGAACGCCCCGTTCACCAGGAAGGGGCCCGTGCCGCGTGCGACGGTGGCCGTACAGCGATCGCCTCGCACGTACGGAGCCCGCCATGGCCGATCTCCAGGACGACCTGCACACCGCCGCCGAGGCAGGCGCGCTCGACGATCTGCCCCTGGCCGACCCCTTCCCGGACGAGCCGCCCCTCCCGCTCGACGACGATCCGGACGCCGGGCCCCTGGAGCGCGCCCACGCCCTGCTCGCCGCGCACCCCGTCGCCGACGGCTACAGCGGGCTGCCCTGGGCGCTGCGCCATCTGCCCTGGTACGACCTGGAGGACGGCGAGAGCGCCGTCGACACCGATGTGCCGCGGCTGCGGCAGGGCCATGTCGCGGCGCTGTTCTGCTCGCTGCACCTCCCGGAGGGGCTGGCCGCGGACCGGGCCGTCGCCGCGACCCTGGAGCAGCTGGACCTGGTGCGCACGGTGATCGCCGCCCACCCCGAAGGACTACGGCTCGCCCGCACCGCCGGCCAGGTCATCGACGCCCACAACTGCGGGCGCGCGGCGGTGCTGCTCGGCCCCGCCACGGCCGCCGCGCTCGACGACTCCCTGGCCATCCTGCGGGTGCTGCACAGCCTGGGGCTGCGCGTGCTCACGCTGACCGGCACCTCCTGGGCCAGCGACGCCGGGCTGACGCGCTTCGGCGAGGAGGTGATCCGCGAGATGAACCGGCTCGGCGTCCTCGCCGACCTCTCCGGCGCCTCCGAGGAGACCCTCCACCGCGTGCTGGCCTCCTCCAAGGCACCGGTGCTGTGCACCCGCTCCGCGGCCCGCGCACTGCGTCCGCACCCGGCCAACCTCCCCGACGACCTGCTCACGGAACTGGGCGCCGCGAAAGGGCTGTGCATGGTGCCGCTGACCGCCGAGCAGACCGGCCCCTCGGTCCGGGACGTCGCCGACCACCTCGACCATGTCCGCGCGGTCGCGGGCCCGGAGTGCGTGGGCCTGTCCGGCACGTACGACGCCGGCACCGCCCATCCGCAGGACCTCGCCGACGCCTCCTGCTACCCGCACCTCGTCGCCGAGCTGCTCCGCAGGGGCTGGACGCAAACCGACCTGGCCCTGCTCACCTGGGCCAACGTCCAGCGCGTCCTGCGCACCGCCGAATCCGCCGCCCGATCGGCCCAGCAGCGCCGCGACCCGTCGACGGCACAGATCGCGGAACTGGACGCCTAGCTACTGCCCCGCCGGGATCCGGCACAGGCAGAACGGATGCCCGGCCGGGTCGGCGTACACCCGGAAGTCCTTCTTCTCGAAGTCCTCCCGGTCCAGCACCCGCGCGCCCAGCGCCAGCACCGTCTCCTCGGCCGCGTCCACCTCTTCCCAGGTGCTCCCGGCGTCGAAGTCGACGTGGAACTGCTGGGAGTTGCCGTCGGCCCGCGGCCACTCCGGCGGGGTGTGGCCGAGCGCCCGCTGGAAGGCGAGCCGGGGCCCGCCCGGGACCTGGAGGACGACCCAGTCGTCGTCCTCCGCCCGGGGCGTGCCGCCGCCGATCCGGGCATAGAAGTCCGCGAGCGCGTGCGGGTCGGGACAGTCGATGACGACGGAACGGAAACGTGCCACGGGTGTCACGGGAGGCCCTCCTGTCTCAGCGGACGCGCAGATGTCATCCGGCGCAGAGGCAGAACGGGTGCCCCGCCGGATCCGCGTAAACCCGGAAGGTCCGGCTGCGGTCCTCCGCGTCCAGCGGCTTGGCGCCGAGCTCCAGGACGTCCTTCTCGGCGGTGTCCAGGTCCTCCACCTTGAGGTCGAGATGGAGCTGCTGGGAGTTCAGGTCGGCGCGCGGCCACTGCGGCGGTACGAAGCCGGGGGCGGCCTGGAAGGCGAGCTGCTGCCCGCCGGGCAGCTTGAGGTCCACCCACTCGCCCTGCTCCTCGATGGTGCCGCCGAGGACACCGGCGTAGAACTCGGCGAGGGCGTGCGGGTCGGGACAGTCCAGGACGACGACGTCCAGGGTGGCGAGAGCCATGACTTCCTCCGCGATCTCGTGGTTACTGGCAAAGGCGCGTATGCGGTAACGCCGTTACTGCATGCTGCCCCATTGGAGGTAACGTCGCAACCATGAATACGCGCTCGCCCGCCCCCGGAGGTCTGGAACTGGTCCAGGCCCTGGTCAACACGCTGGACCTGGAGTCGGGGGCCGACGCGCTGGACACGCCGGACGGCCGGGCGGGCCTGGGGCTGCGGGAGGACGAGGTGCCGGCCGCCCGGGAGCTGCGCGAGTCGCTGCGGGCGACCCTCCTGGCCCACGCCGGGCACCCCCCGCACCGCGCGGTGACCCCTCTGACGGACCTGCTCTCCCGGGCCCCGCTCCGGCTGACGGTGGACACCGGCGACGGCTCGGCCACCCTCACGCCCCCGGACGCCCACTCCCTGGTCTCCCGGGTCGCCGCGGCCGTAGCGGAGTCCCTGGTGGCGGGCACCTGGACCCGCCTGAAGGCCTGCGAGGCCGCCGACTGCCACTGGGCGTACTACGACCGCAGCCCCGCCGGACGCGGCCGCTGGTGCTCGATGCAGGTGTGCGGGGCACGGGCGAAGATGCGCCGGTACCGCGCCAAGTAGCGTGACAGGAGGGCCCGTTGAGTACTCCTGGGCCTCTGGGCCCTCAGGTGCGGCAGAATGCGGACAGACGCCGTTTCGGCCGACTGAGCCTCGGCCGAAGCGGCGTCGCCCGACCTCCGGCGGTTAGATTCCGGCGTACCGCAGGGGCGGTGCGATGGCCTGGGCGTCCGCTCCCTCGCCGACCCACAGCCCGATCAGGAAGGCCGCCGTCGCCTCCAGCAGGGCCGCCCGGTCCAGGCCGCCGCCGTGCACGGGCTCACAGCCGAGGTCGCGGACCAGGCGCCGTACGGACTCCAGGGCCGCCCCCTCGTCGCCGCAGAGCGGGACGGCGAGGGGGCGGCCGTCGAAGACGGGCGGGGTCAGCCGCCAGACGCTCTCGTGGCAGAGGTTGAACGCCTTGACGACGTGCGCTCCGGGCGCCGCGGCGGCGATCCGCTCGGCGGCCGAGGGCCCGCCCGCGGTCAGCAGCCGGAAGCCGGGACCCACCGGGTTGGTGCAGTCGACCAGCGTCCGGCCCGCGAGGTCGCCGGCCAGCGCCGACACCACGGGGACCGCCGCCGCGTACGGCACCGCCGCCAGCACCACGTCCCGGCGGGCGGCCTCACCCGGACGTCCCGCGCGGGCGCCGATCCGGGCCGCGAGCGCCGCCGTACGGCCCTCGTCCCGTCCGCCCACCAGGACGTCGTGCCCGGCCCGCGCCCACTGCCCCCCGAGTCCTTCGGCCATGGCGCCCGCGCCGATGATCCCGATCCTCATATGTCCTCCCGAGTCGTCGCCCGGGCAAGGACATTAGGCAGCCGCTCAGGCACCATTCGGTAAGTGACCGCCGACCAGAGCTTTCTCGCCGACTGCCGGGCCCGCCTCGCCTTCGACCTGCTCGCCCACACCTGGAACGCCGTGGTGATCTGGGCGCTCCGTCAGGGCCCCGAGCGGCCGGGCGCGCTGCGCGAGCGCATTGGGGGCATCAGCCCCAAGGTGCTCACCGAGACCCTGCGCCGACTGGAGTTCAACGGCCTGGTCCACCGCCGGGCCCGTCCCGGCTCCCCGCCGCACGTCGAGTACGGCCTCACCGACCTCGGCCACACCCTGCTCCCCGCCATCGAGGCGTTCGGTGCCTGGGCCTTCGCCCACGGCGACGAGGTGATGGCCGCCCAGGAACGGGCGGAGAGCGCCTAGGCGGTCGGGCGGCCCATCGCCCGGTAGGTCCAGCCGGCCGCCCGCCACACCGTCGGGTCCAGGGCGTTGCGGCCGTCCAGGATGACCCGGGCCGCCGCCACCTCGCCCAGCGCCGCCGGATCCAGCTCGCGGAACTCGCGCCACTCCGTCAGATGCAGCACGACATCGGCGCCGCGCACCGCCTCCACCGCGGAGTCGGCGTAGCCGAGGGTCGGGAAGAGGCTGCGGGCGTTGGTCATGCCCTTGGGGTCGTAGACCGTGACCTGGCCGCCCTGGAGGTGGATCTGCCCCGCCACGTTCAGCGCGGGCGAGTCCCGTACGTCGTCGGAGTCCGGCTTGAAGGTCGCGCCGAGCACCGCGACCCGCTTGCCGAGGAAGGACCCGCCGCCCAGCACCTGCCGGGTCAGGTCCACCATCTGGCCGCGCTGGCGCATGTTGATCGAGTCGATCTCGCGCAGGAAGGTCAGCGCCTGGTCGGCGCCCAGCTCACCGGCGCGCGCCATGAACGCCCGGATGTCCTTCGGCAGACAGCCGCCGCCGAAGCCGATCCCGGCCCGCAGGAACTTCCTGCCGATCCGGTCGTCGTGCCCGATGGCCTCGGCGAGCTTGGCGACATCGCCGCCGGACGCCTCGCACATCTCCGCCATCGCGTTGATGAAGGAGATCTTCGTGGCCAGGAAGGAGTTCGCCGAGGTCTTCACCAGCTCGGCGGTCGGGAAGTCGGTGACGACGAAGGGGGAGCCGTCGGCGACCGGCGTCGCATACACCTCGCGCAGCAGCTTCTCGGCCCGCTCGCTGCGCACGCCGACCACGATCCGGTCCGGGTGCAGGGTGTCGCTGACGGCGAAGCCCTCGCGCAGGAACTCCGGGTTCCAGGCCAGCTCCGCGTCCGGACCGGCCGGCGCGTGCTCGGCGAGGTAGGCGGCGAGCCGGTCCGCGGAACCCACCGGCACCGTCGACTTGCCGACGACCAGCGCCGAGCCCTTGAGGTGCGGGGCGAGCGAGGCGAAGGCGGCGTCGACGTAACTCATGTCGCACGCGTACTCGCCGTGCCGCTGCGGAGTGTTCACACACACGAAGTGCACATCGCCGAACGCGCCGATCTCCGCCCAGTCCATGGTGAACCGCAGCCGCCCGCTGGAGCCCTCGATCCCGGCCACGTGCTTGCGCAGCAGCTCCTCGAGGCCCGGCTCGAACATCGGGACCTCGCCGCGCTGGAGCTTCTCGATCTTCTCGGGCGCGACATCGAGACCCAGGACCTCGAAACCGAGCTCGGCCATGGCTGCGGCGTGGGTGGCGCCCAGGTAGCCGGTGCCGATCACGGTGATCTTGAGGGCCATGGGGACTCCCTTGACTGGTACGGCGGCGGTGCGCGCCCGAGCATAGTCGGGGCGTGGGACCTCTCCCCACCGGGCACTTTTCCCCCTGTCGCCAAGCTCACGTAACACCCGCGGGGGCGGACCCCTAAAATTGGGGTTACTTAACGGTAATTAGCGCCAGCATCACAGCGTCTTTGGAGCGTGAGAGACCTTGGCCGGATCGGCTGACTTCGACCTGTACCGCCCGTCCGAGGAGCACGACATGCTCCGCGACGCCATCCGCTCCCTGGCCGAGGCGAAGATCTCGCCGTACGCCGCCGCGGTGGACGAGGAAGCCCGCTTCCCGCAGGAGGCCCACGACGCGCTCGTCGCGAACGACCTGCACGCCGTGCACGTGCCCGAGGAGTACGGCGGTGCCGGCGCCGACGCGCTCGCCACGGTCATCGTGATCGAGGAGGTGGCCCGCGTCTGCGCGTCCTCCTCGCTGATCCCGGCGGTGAACAAGCTGGGCTCGCTCCCGGTGATCCTCTCCGGCTCCGAGGACCTGAAGAAGAAGTACATGGCGCCGCTCGCCAAGGGCGAGGGCATGTTCTCGTACTGCCTCTCCGAGCCGGACGCCGGATCCGACGCGGCCGGCATGAAGACCAAGGCGGTCCGCGACGGCGACAGCTACGTCCTCAACGGCGTGAAGCGCTGGATCACCAACGCCGGCGTCTCCGAGTTCTACACGGTGATGGCGGTGACCGACCCGTCGAAGCGCTCCAAGGGCATCAGCGCCTTCGTCGTCGAGAAGTCGGACGAGGGCGTCTCCTTCGGCGCCCCGGAGAAGAAGCTCGGCATCAAGGGCTCCCCGACCCGCGAGGTCTACCTCGACAACGTCCGCATCCCCGCCGACCGCATGATCGGCGAGGAGGGCACGGGCTTCGCGACCGCGATGAAGACCCTGGACCACACCCGCATCACGATCGCCGCGCAGGCCCTCGGCATCGCCCAGGGCGCCCTCGACTACGCCAAGGGCTACGTCCAGGAGCGCAAGCAGTTCGGCAAGCCGATCGCCGACTTCCAGGGCATCCAGTTCATGCTCGCCGACATGGCCATGAAGATCTCGGCCGCCCGCGCCCTGACCTACCAGGCCGCCGCCGCCTCCGAGCGCGGCGACGCCGACCTCACCTACCTGGGCGCGGCCGCCAAGTGCTTCGCCTCGGACGTGGCGATGGAGGTCAGCACGGACGCCGTCCAGCTCCTCGGCGGCTACGGCTACACCCGGGACTACCCGGTCGAGCGCATGATGCGCGACGCCAAGATCACCCAGATTTACGAGGGCACGAACCAGGTCCAGCGCATCGTCATGGCGCGCAACCTGCCGTAAGTACAAGGCGGTCGGCCCCCGGTGCGCGTGAGCCGCCGGGGGCCTCGCTGTGTGAGCGGTGGTCTCAGTTCCCGGAGACGGTGACCTTCTCGTCGTTGTTCAACTGCTCCACCAGGGTCTTCACCTTCGCCTTGTCCCAGACGAGGCTGCCGCCCGAGGAGCCGGAGATCGGCATGTTCATCGACGTGCCCTCGCCGCCGGTGACGCCCTTCATCGCCCAGAACATCGACGCCAGGTCGAACAGGCCCATGTCCTTGTCGACGATCAGGGTGTCCAGACCGGCACTCATCGTCGGGTACAGCTTGAAGGGGTTCAGCACGGTGCCCGGGGTCGCGGCCTGGTTGGCGAGGGCCGCGAGGAACTTCTGCTGGTTCTTGGTGCGGTCCAGGTCGGAGCCGGCCAGCGCGTACCGGGTGCGGACGAAGGCGAGCGCCTCCTCGCCGTTCAGGGTCTGCTTGCCCTCCTCCAGGTCGGCCCCGGACTTGGAGTCCTTGATGCCGCCCTTGGGGATGTCCATCTCCACGCCGCCGACCGCGTCCACGATGTTGGCGAAGCCCGCGAAGCCGATCTCGACGTAGTGGTCGATGTGCAGGCCGGTGTTGAACTCCACCGTCCGCACCAGCAGCTCGGGGCCGTCCTCCGCGTAGGCGGCGTTCAGCTTCACGTGCCGGCCCGTGCCGGGGTAGGTCTTGCCGGACTCCGAGCCCACGAAGGTGGGGATCTCCACGGCCGAGTCACGCGGCAGCGAGATCAGCGTCGCGCCGTTGCTGCCGGTGTGCAGGATCATCATCGAGTCCGTGCGCTTGCCCTCGGCGGACCCGGTGTGCAGCTTCTTCTTCTCCTCGGCGGACATGCCCGCGCGGCTGTCGGAGCCGACGATCAGGTAGTTCGTGCCCTCGCCCGCCTCCGGCCGGTCGATGACCTTGGACAGGTCGACCTCGCGGTTGAGCTTGGAGTCGGCCCAGAAGTAGGTGCCGACGGTGGTGACCACGAGCACGGTGACGACGGTGATCGCGGTCCACTTGAACCGGCGCCGCCAGTCCGGCGCGGGCCGGGGCTCGCGCATGCCGCCACCGCCCCCGCCGCCGGGGGGCGAGCCGTAGACCTGTCCGGTGTTGTAGCCGCTGTCGTAGCCGTCATGGCCCTGGCCGTCGACGTACGACGGCTGGGACGGCACGCCGTACGGCGGTGCCGCCTGGCCCCCGCCGGACGGTGCCGCCGAGCCGCGGCGGACCTGCCGCATGACGCGCGCGCCATCCGGCCGTGCGCTTGCACTGCCGTGTCCGTAGCCGCCGCTGCCGCGGTTCTCGTCGGACCATCCCTCGGGCCAGTTGTTCATGCGCCCCAGTGTGCAGGGAACGGCTGTGTGACTGACAGGGTCGGTGGAAAATAGGGGCCCGGCTGTTGCGAACCCAACACAAAGTCCGCGTTCTGCCGCTCGGCATAAGGTGGAGGCCATGACAGACCAGGTCTCCACCGCGGAATCGGACGCTCCGGATATCCCGGGCAAGCCGACGTCCGCGTCGCGCACCACGCTGAGCCACATCATGACCCACAGCGACACCAACCTCCTGGGCACCGTGCACGGCGGGGTGATCATGAAGCTGGTCGACGACGCCGCGGGCGCCGTCGCCGGCCGGCACAGCGGAGGGCCCGCGGTGACGGCGTCCATGGACGAGATGGCGTTCCTGGAGCCGGTCCGGGTGGGCGACCTGGTCCATGTGAAGGCGCAGGTCAACTGGACGGGCAAGACGTCGATGGAAGTGGGCGTACGGGTCCTCGCGGAGCGCTGGAACGAATCCGCCCCGCCCACCCAGGTCGGCTCGGCGTACCTGGTCTTCGCGGCGGTGGACGCCGACGGCAAGCCGCGCCGGGTTCCCCCGGTGGTCCCGGAATCGGAGCGGGACAAGCGCCGCTACCAGGAGGCCCAGATCCGCCGCACCCACCGCCTGGCCCGGCGCAGGGCCATCATGGACCTCCGCGAGAAGAGGGCGGCGGAGGGCATCGAGGACTGACGTCTCCGCCCCCGCGGCGGCGGACATCGAGAAGTGACGGCCTCGCCCCGCGGCGGCGGACATGGGGACTGACGTCTCCGCCCCCGCGGCGGCGGACATCGGGACTGACGTCTCCGCCCCGCGGCGGCGGACATCGAGAAGTGACGGCTTCGCCCCGCGGTGGCGGTCATCGGGACCGATTTCCTCGACCCCGGTGGCGGTCATCGGGACCGACTTCCTCGCCCCCGGTGGCGGTCATCGAGACTGACCTCCTCGCCCCGCGGCGGCCGGGAGTCACTTGCGGAGCCCGCCGGCCGGGAGTCACTTGCGGAGCCCGTCGGCCGGGAGTCACTTGCGGAGCCCGCCGGCCGGGAGTCACTTGCGGAGCCCGCCGGCCGGGAGGCCACTTGCGGAGCCCCCCGGCCGGGAGGCCACTTGCGGAGACTTGCCGGCCGGGGAGTCGCCTGTGGACCACCCCCCGACCGGCAGGTCACTTGCAGACCACCTCGTCGCCCCGCACCACCCCGGACTCGCCCTGCGCCGGGTCCACCGCCCGCACCTTCCGTACCCGCTCGAAGTCCGTCCCGGCGATCACCTTCAGCGTCGGTCCGAGCCCCTTCACCGCCCGCAGTTCACTGCCGGGCAGGGCCGCCGCCAGCGACTTCGCCGAGCGGTCCCAGCCCGGGTCGTAGGCCACCACCGTCCGCTTCACCGTCCGCTGCGCCGCGTTCACCGGCGCCCGGCTCGTCCGGAACCCCGTGGCCGCCAGCGCCGAGTCCACCCGCTTGCCCAGCCCCTCCGTCGCCGTCCCGTTCTCCACCTGCACCTGGATCTGCTGCGGGGCCACGTCCACCATCAGCGCCTCGCTCCGCTGCCGGTGCTCGGTGAGCGGCTTGTCCTCGCGCAGGGCCGCGAACAGCCGGGACGACTTCGCGGGGTCCCACTTCAGCGTCGATCCGACGCCCTTCACCTCGTACCCCATCTGCCCGATCGGCACGGTGGTGAACTCCGACGACGAGGGCGAGAAGTTCCGCATCGCCCGCCCCAGGGCCAGCAGCTCATTCGTCCCGAAGCCCTTGTCGGCGCGCACCGACCCGAGCACGGCCCGCGTCACATCCCGGAACTTCATCGGGTTCAGCAAGATCCCCGACGACGTCGCCCGTTCCACCAGCGCCGCCAGGAAGCGCTGCTGCCGCTGCATCCGCCCGAGGTCCGACGCCCCGTCGACATGCCGGGCGCGGACGTACTGCAGCGCCTCCCCGCCGGTCAGCGCATGAGTGCCGGCCGGCAGGTCCAGTCCGGTGTAGGAGTCCTTCAGCGGCTCGGCCGTGCACACCTTCACCCCGCCGAGCACATCGACCGTCTTCATGAAGCTGGTGAAGTCGACCTCCAGATAGTGGTCGATCTTCACCCGGGTCATCGCCTCGACCGTGCGCACCGTCAGCTGCGGCCCGCCCTCCGCGTACGCGGCGTTCAGCTTCAGCGGATGCCCGTGATGACGCTCCCCGGTCGTCGCGTCGACATGCGCCGGCGTCATCGCGTACGAGTCCCGCGGCAGGCTCACCACACTCGCCCGCTCCCGGTCCGCCGAGATGTGCACGATCATGATCGTGTCGGTGCAGTGGCAGGGCGCCCCGCCGAGCCGGTACTTGCGCCGCTGCGCCTCGGAGATCCGGTCCCGTCCGTCGGTGCCGACCAGCAGCACGTTCATCCCGTGCCCGGCCTGCGGCCGGTTCTTCATGTCCTTGAAGGGGTCCACCCGCGCGATGTCCGCGTCCAGGCTGGTCATCACCGCGTGCCCGATCCCGGCGGACGCCAGCACCACCACGGACAGCGTGGTCACCGCCCGCATGGCCCAGCGCGGTTTCCCGCGCCGGGCGGGCGGCTGCGGCGGCCGGCGCCGGGGAGGACGGGGAGAACGGGTTGCGGGGGATGCGGGCACGGCGACACCTCCGCGAAGGCCGTACAGCGGGGACGTGGGATCCGTGAGCACCGTAGGCCCATACGATCTGCGGCCCGGTGCACCGCCCCGGGCGGGGCGCACCGGTGTCCCCCGTTCGCGGTAACGTGAGGCCCCTATGAACGCCATGCCCGACGTGCAGCTCCCCGCCGTGTCCGTGATCATGCCCGTCCTCAACGAGGAGCGGCATCTGCGCGGAGCCGTCCAAGCGATCCTCGCGCAGGAGTACGCCGGCGAGATGGAGGTCGTGATCGCCCTCGGTCCGTCCACGGACCGCACGGACGAGATCGCCGCCCAGCTCGTCCGGGAGGACCCTCGCGTCCACACCGTCCCGAACCCGACCGGCCGTACGCCCGCCGCCCTCAACGCCGCGATCAAGGCCTCCCGCCATCCGATCGTCGTCCGCGTCGACGGCCACGGCATGCTCTCGCCGGGCTACATCGAGACCGCCGTCCGGCTCCTGGCGGAGACCGGCGCGCAGAACGTCGGCGGCATCATGCACGCCGAGGGCGAGAACGACTGGGAGCACGCGGTCGCCGCCGCGATGACCTCGCGGATCGGGGTCGGCAACGCCGCCTTCCACACCGGCGGCGAGGCCCAGGCGGCCGAGACCGTCTACCTCGGCGTCTTCCGCCGCGAGGCCCTGGAGCAGCAGGGCGGGTACAACGAGGAGTTCATCCGCGCCCAGGACTGGGAGCTGAACTTCCGGATCCGCGAGGCCGGCGGGCTGATCTGGTTCTCGCCCGAGCTGAAGGTCTCGTACCGCCCGAGGCCGAGCGTGAAGGCACTCGCCAAGCAGTACAAGGACTACGGCCGCTGGCGGCACGTCGTCGCCCGCTACCACGAGGGCTCCATCAACCTGCGCTACCTCGCCCCGCCGGCCGCGGTGTGCGCCATCGTGGCCGGGCTGGTCGTGGGCGCCGCGCTGCACCCGCTCGGCTTCGTGATCCCCGGCGGCTATCTCGCGGCGATCGTCCTCGGGTCCATTCCCGCGGGCAAGGGGCTGCCGCTGAAGGCGCGGCTGCAGATCCCGGTGGCCCTCGCCACCATGCACATGTCCTGGGGCTGGGGCTTCCTGACCAGCCCGCGCTCCCTGGCCCGCAAGGTCATCGCCTCCCGGCGCCCCGCCGTGCTCAGCACCAGCAACTGAGCACGGCAGCCAGCTGAACCCGGCCTAGAACGTGAAGGCCGGGTTCACGTGCATACAAGCCCCTTCGTCGGCGCCGTTGAGGGCCTTGTCGGCGTCGGGCATCTTGTCGTCCCTCTCGGGCGCCTTGTACGCCGTACCCTCGCGCCAGTCGCCGCCCACGACGAGCGTCACCCCCGTGACCTCCGTGGAGCGCTTCACCGAACTCAGCGGAATTCCCAGGGACTTGGCGACCCGCTGGGCGTCGCCCTCCAGCTCCGCGCTCGGGTAGCGGACGAGCGTACGGTCCTCGCTCAGGAGCTTCGACTGATCGGCGACCGCCTGCGTGAAGCCCTCCTCCTGGAGCAGCCCGGTCACCGTGTTCGCACGCCCGCCGACCGCGCCCAGGGTGTCGCTGCCGGTGCCGTTCTGGACCTGCACGGCGATCTCGCCGTCGGGCGCGGCCGGGTCGTCCGAGAGCTTCTCCTCGGTCTTCGCCTTCTTCTTGCCCTTGCCGTCCAGTGCGATGTCCTCGCGCACCAGCCGGAACAGCTGCTCGGCGTCCTCGGTGGGCTCCACCTGCGCGCCCACGTACCGGTTCGGCATCGTGGCCATGGTGATGCGCTCCGGCTTCACCTTCCGCAGCTCGTTGCTGAGCTCGAAGAGCTTCTTCACGTCGTCGAGACCGGGGTCGACCGTGAGCGCGTCGGTGGCCTCCTCGGCCAGCCTGCGCAGCTTCAGCGGGCTGCTGAGGGTGGCGTTCTCGCGCAGCTGCCGGACCATCGAGCTCATGTACATGTGCTGGGCCTTGGCCCGGGCGAGGTCGCTGCCGTCCTCGAAGCCGTAACGGGTGCGCAGCCACTGCAGGGCCTGCTCGCCCTTGATCGGGTGGGTGCCCTCCTCCAGCTTCAGCCCGGACCCGTGGCCCTCGCTGTCGCGCGAGTGGATGTTGGCGTCCACGCACACCGGGACGCCGCCGACGGCGTCCGCCATCGACACCACGCCCGCGAAGTCGACCATGATGAAGTGGTCGATGTGGATGCCGGTGAGCTCCTGCCAGGTGGCCACCGTGCAGCCCGGGCCGCCGTTGCGCAGGCTCAGGTTCGTCGTCACCCGGCCGTTGCTCGCCGGGTACTCCTCGTCGTCGTCCGGGTCGGTGCACTTCGGTATCCGGACGAGGGTGTCGCGCGGCATGCTGATGACCGACATGTTGGTGCGGTCGGCCGACAGGTGCAGCAGCATCTGCACGTCCGCGCGCGGCGGCGTGCCGAAGGTCTCCCGCGCGCCGCCGAGCTTCTGGTTCTCCTTGGTGTCCCGCGCGTCCGAGCCGATGAGCAGGATGTTCAGCGGGGTCTGCCCGGCGGCGTTCGGCGTCGGCTCGGCGACCTTGTTGTCCCCCAGGTTCAGGTCGTCGTGCTTGATGTTGCCGTTCAGGTGCCGGTAGTAGAGATACCCGGCCCCGGCGGTACCGACGATGAGCGCCGCGAGCACGGTCGCGGACCACTTCACGGCCCGCCGCCCACGCGCCTCCCGCGCTCTGCGGCGGCCGCCCCGGCCCTCCCCGCCGTCGGCCACCCGGGCGCCGCCCCCCGCGGCACCCGGAGCGGCCTCGCGCACACTGCTCTGCGTCACTTCCCCGTCCTCCCCACCCATACCGATCGAACCGCCCCACCCCTGCGCCATGGAACGGGCCCGCCGTACGTCCTGTCAGACGTTCGGCAGGCCCGTCAGGTCGCCTCAGTGGCTCAACCGGAGCA
This sequence comes from Streptomyces sp. NPDC002776, assembly GCF_053592195.1. Lineage (NCBI taxonomy): Bacteria > Bacillati > Actinomycetota > Actinomycetes > Kitasatosporales > Streptomycetaceae > Streptomyces > Streptomyces sp. NPDC002776. Next base: position 89,415 of record NZ_JBSFVG010000020.1, read on the forward strand.
CTGGACCTTGTCCGCCGTCGACTTCTCCACGTCCGGCGTCTTCACCGAGGAGGAGTCGAGCGGCACGCCCGCTCCCTTGAAGTCCTTGCCCAGGATCAAGGTCATCGTCGGCAAGCCCTGGGCGTTGAGCTCGCTCTCGCCGGGCTTCAGCGCGGACCCGGACAGACCCATGATGTCCGCCAGCCGGCGAGCCTGATCTGCCTGGTCAGGAGCGTACTCGAGAGTCGTCTTCGGCTGTTCTACGCCCGCGTTGCCCGCGTTCTCGGACTTGTCGACGCCCGCCTGCGTCTGGAGCCAGGCGAGCTGCGCCTGCGCGCTGCCGGAGGCCGCGCCGCCGTTGAGGATGCGCACCCGCACCTCGGAGGCGTCGGCCTTGGGGCCCTTCAGGCGGGCGGCCACAGCGGCGGCTTCCTTCTTCTTCTCTGCCTTGACCTCGGTGAACGACACGTCGTTCTTGATCATGTCGAAGACCTGGGGCGCCGTCGCCTCGTTGAGGACGACCGTCGCCTTCACCGCCTCGGCCGGGTTGTCCTTGACCGGGACGGTGGCGAAGGTGATGTTCTTCGGCGGTACCTTCTTCAGCTCCAGGGCGATGTCCTTGAGCGTGCCCACGCTGCCTATGGCCTCGTCGACCGTCAGCGCCTCGGTGGCGGCCTCGGCCAGCTTCAGCAGCTTGGTCGGGCTGGTGAGGGTGTCGCCGGAGGACATCTTGCGCATCAGGGAGCCGAGGAACTGCTGCTGCGCCTTGATCCGGTCCAGGTCACCGCTGTTGCCGAAGCTCTTGCGGGTCCGCAGGAAGGCGAGCGCCTCCTCGCCCTCCACCGTCGATTCACCCGCGGGCAGATTGAGCTTGGAGTCCTCGTCGTCGACGGCGCGCTCCAGACAGATGTCGACCCCGTCCACGGCCGTCGTCAGCGTCTTCACGGCGTTGAAGTCGGCCATCATGAAGTGGTCGACCTCGATGCCGCTGAACTCCTCGACCGTGCGCATGCTGCAGCCGGGGTCCCGGCCGCTCTCGCCGAGCGAGCGGTTGAAGCGGACGCCCTGGAGCCCGGGGATCGTCTCCTCGGACCCGTCCTCCAGCGTCGTCTCGCAGTCGGGGATGTCGACGATCAGATCGCGGGGGATGCTGAGCGCGGTGGCGTTCGACCGGTCCTTGGAGACATGCAGCAGGATCGTGGTGTCGGCGTGTCCGGTACTGCCCTTGTCGCCGTAGCCCTCGTTGCCCGCACCGGTGCGCTTGTCCGTACCGAGGATCAGGATGTCGAAGGCCTCGTCCTTCCTGAAGTTGCTCGCGCCCGCGTCACCGATGTCGATCGTGTCGACGTTGCCCTCGAGGTGCTTGAGGTAGAGATAGCCGCCGGTGGCGACCGCCACCAGCACGAACGCCATCGAGCCGCCGGTCCACAGCATCGCCCGCTTCGTCTTCGACCTGCCGGGCCTGCGCCCGCGCCGCCCCGGCGGCTCCTCGGGCTCGGTCCCGCGTCTGCGCGGCGGCGGCACCCTGCGGCCAGGCGCCTGTGTCGGCCGCGCGGTGGTGCCGTCCGGCCGGGGCGCGGAGCGGCCGCGTGGGCCGGGGACGGGGGAGCGGGGTGACTGCGGTGCGGAAGTGCTCAGTCGCAGTTCGTATTCGCCGGTGTTCGGATTGAGTACCCATTGGTCTGCGGGGTCGATGTTCTCCGACCGCCCACGGGCTGCGTCCACGGTTGTCCGAATCCTCCGTCGGGAAGGCGCCGCGCGGAACGTCGCCGCGGGGCCCGATGCACCGGATCGCTCACACTATCCGCACACTTCGGCGTCGAGCGACGTCGGTGAGAAATTCCACGTGCGTACAACCGAATGAGGCATCCCTACAAGCGGTCAATTCGTTCCATTTCCCTGACCGATCGGTGAACTGACCGGTCACCCGGGGTCACTTGGCGCACTGGACCTGATCCGCGGTGGACTTGTCCACGCCTTCGGGGGTCTTTCCCGACGGCGATCCGGTGAGCGGAACGCCCGCGCCCTTGAAGTCCTTGCCCAGGGTGAGCGTCATGGTGGGGAGCCCCTGGGCGTTGGTGACGCTCTCGCCGGGCTTCATCGCGGAGCCGGCGAGTCCCATCAGGTCCGCCAACCGCCGTGCCTGATCGGCCTGTTCGGGCGCGTACTCCAGCGTCGTCCTCGCCTGTGCCGCACCGGCGTTGCCCGCGTTCTCGGACTTGGTGACGCCCTCCTCGGTCTGCAGCCAGGTCAGCACCTCCTGGGCGCTGCCGGTCTCCGCGCCGCCGTTCAGGATCTGCACGCGCACCTCGGAGGGGTCCGCCTTGGTGCCCTTCAGGCGGGCGGCGACGGCGGCCGCCTCCTTCTTCTTCTCCGCCTTGACCTCGGTGAACGACACATCGTTCCGGATCATGTCGAAGACCTCGGGAGCCGTCGTCTCGTTGACGACGACGGTCGACTTCACCGCCTCGTTCGGGTTGTCGACCACCGGGACCGTGGTGAACGTCAGGTTCTTGGTGTTGAGCTTGCCCAGCTCCAGGCCGAGGTCCTTCAGCTTGCCGATGCTGTCCAGCTGGGAGTCGACGGTGAGCGCCTCGGTGCCCGCCTCCGCCAGCTTCACCATCTTCGTCGGGCTGGTGAGCGTGTCGTTGGACTTCAGCTTGCGCATCAGCGAGCTCAGGAACTGCTGTTGCAGTCCGATCCGGCTCAGGTCGCCGCCGAAGCCCACGGAGTGCCGGGTGCGCAGGAAGGCCAGCGCCTGCTCGCCCTCGATGGTGTGCGTGCCCTGGGACAGCTTCAGATGCGAGTCCGGGTCGTCGATGTCCTTCGCCAGGCACACCTCGACCCCGCCGACCGCGCTGGTGAGCGTCTTGACCGCGTTGAAGTCGGCCACCATGAAGTTGTCCGGGGTGATCCCGGTCAGCTCGGTGACGGTCCGCATGGTGCAACTGGGCGTACGTCCGCCCTGCCCGAGGCTGGTGTTGAAGCGCACGCCGCTCGACCCGGGGATGACCTTGGTGGACCCGTCCTCCTGCGTGGTCGGGCAGTCCGGGATGTCGACGACCAGATCCCGGGGGATGCTCAGCGCGGTGGCGTTCGACCGGTCCTTGGAGACATGCAGCAGGATCGTGGTGTCGGCGTGCCCGACGCTGCCGGAGTCGCCGTAGCCCTCGTTGCCGGACCCGGTGCGCTTGTCGGTGCCGATCAGCAGGATGTTGATGGCCTCGTCCTTCTTGAAGCCACCGGTGCCGGCGCCGTCGTCCGAGACGGAGTCGATGTTGCCGTTGAGGTGCTCCAGGTAGAGGTACCCGGCCCCGGCGGTGGCGATCAGCAGGAACGCCATGCTGCCGCCGGTCCACAGCACGAACTTCTTCGCCTTGGACGGCTTCTTCCCGGGGCGCCGTCCGCGGCGCCCGGGCAGGGGCTCCTCGGGCGCTCCGCGCCGCCGCGGCGGCGGGACCGCACGCCCCGGACGCGGTGCGCGCACGGGCGCCGCGGTCCGGGTGGCGGATCTGCGGGGAGCGGCGACGGCCGACTGCGCTGCGGATGAGCCCAGTCGCAATTCGTATTCGCCGGTGTTCGGATTGAGCACCCACTGGTCGGCGGGATCGATGTTCTCCGCCCGCCCACGGCCTTGCGCGTCCACGGTTTTCCGAATCCTCCGTCGGGGCCACGCGGCGCCTTTCCCCCTCCAAGGCGCTCGGGTCTCGGTCAGACAGTGCGCGACCCCATGACGTACCAGGGTGGAACGGCGTGGCCAGGTGCACCGGGTCGCTCACACTATCCGCCCAGTTCAACGTGGAGCGACGACGGTGACAAATTCCACGCCCCTACAACCGGTCAATACGGAGCATTTCCGTGAACCGGTGTTCGTCGCCTTGGCGTGCCCTTTACCCGCAACCGTCCTGGGCGGCGGTGTTTCCCCGGAAGGTGGGGGCGGGGGAGGAGGCGCGAGAGGGAGCGCGCCGGTCGCGGGCGTCCGCTTCGCTCGCTCCCGGACGACCCTTTTGGCTGACTTCGACGGGCGTGTCGTTCCGTAGCCGCTCGAACAGTCTTTCCGCTTCGGGCTCCACGAGCTGGTCGCGATTGACGTTGTAGACGTACGACTCCCGGGGAACGGTCAGAAATTGCACACGTTCGGTGGGGATGTCGCGCGCACCCCGGACGAGTTGGTACAAACCCCGCAAGCTGGCCAGCGCCGGATCGGTGGTCAGCGAGGACGTGGCGGCATCGAGAACGGGATACAGCCGAGCCGGGTTCAGCAGTACGTCATTGCTCTGCACCTTGTTGACGAGGGCCCCGAGAAAGCGCTGCTGACGCTCCATGCGGTCGGTGTCACTGCCGTTCCCCAGGGATTTGCGGGCCCGTACGTACCCGAGAGCCTGCTCCCCGTCGAGGTCCACCCGCCCGGCGGGAAGCCGCAGCTTGGCCGCCTTGTCGTTGATGGGGTGCTTCAGGCAGACCTCGACGCCGCCCACCGCGTCGACCATCTTCTTGAACCCCCGGAAGTCCACGACCATGTGGTGGTCGATCCGCACGCCGGTGAGTTTCTCGACCGTACGGATGCTGCACGCCGAGCCGCCCATCTCATAGGCGTAGTTGAACATGGCGAACACGGGCTCGGTGCGCTCGCCGCCCGGCCGCAGACAGGACGGCACGTCGACCATCAGGTCCCGGGGCAGTGACACGGCGGTGGCGCTGCGCCGGCCGGCGGACAGATGCAGCAGGATGGTGGTGTCGGACCGCTCGGTGCCCGAGTCCCGCCCGTACCGCCGGTTATCGCCACCGGAGCGGGTGTCGGACCCGATCACCAGGATGTTCCGCGCGCCCTTGACCAGGGAACTGGGCCGCTCGTTCTCGTAGCGGGCGAGCTCGGCGGCGGCGGCCTCGTCCGGGGTGATGTTCCCGTCGAGCTTCGCGTAGACCGCCCATCCGGCGCCCAGCGCCGCCAGCGCCACGACACCCACGCCGAGCGACGTCCTGCGGACCCACCGCCGACGCCGGCGTATGAGCCCCGTCCCGCTGGCCCGGGCTCCCCACCCCGAGGCCCCGCCTCCGTTTTCGGTCACGTCTACGTCCATCCCTCATGGCGTGCGGCCCGAAATCTCCTTGGTGTCCCTTACGACCATGACGGGGACGGCGGGAGGGGGGTGAGCGGTGATGGGCCGAACGGGGGAGGGGCCCGACTCCGGGGGACTCACTGCGCGGAGGTCACCGGGCCACGGTGGTGACCCGTTCGCTCTCGATCCGCTGGGCCAGGGCCTCCTCGTTCAGCTCCGCCAGGTTCCGGCACAGCACCACCGACCCGCCGGTGGCCAGCGCGCCGTACAGCCCGGCGTTCAGCCCCTCCCACGTGTCGTACCCCAGCCCCGACAGGATCCGGGACCCCGGCCCGGTCAGCCCCAGCCCCGTCGCCTCGTCCCGCGCCCGCTCCACGACCTCCGCCCCGCTGAACTCCCGTCCGGCGACGATCAGCGCCGCCCCCTCGGGGTCCACCGCGGAGAACGGCACGAACCGGTCCCCCTGCCCCGGCACCTCCACCGCGTAATCCGCGAACCCGGCCGGCGCCTGCGGGAAACGCCCGCCCAGCGGCCGTAGCGCCAGGGCGATCCGCTCCCCGCCGCAGCTCCGCGCCGCGTCCAGCGTGTCCGGACCGCTCACCACGACGTCGGCCGCGGCCACATCCGCGCCGCCCACATCCGCGACGGCCCCCACGGACGAACAGGCCAGCAGCCACACCGCCGTCTGCCAGTGCGCGGGCAGCAGCAGCGCCACCCGGTCCCCGGGCCCGGCCCCCAGATCCCCCTGGAGGAGATTCGCGGTCTTGGCCACCCAATTGGCGAAGGTGGCCACGGACAATTCGACGCGTTCCCCGGTGGCATCGTCGTAGAAGGTCACCAGGGGACGCCCGGGGTCCGCGGCAAGCGCGGAACGCAGCAGGTCGGCAGGGGTGCGATCGGTGGCATTCACCCGCGTTAGCGTACGCGCGCGGCACCCCCCGCACCCCCCGTGCCCACCACCGATTCGGCCGAGCATCGCGCGACGCCCCGTCAAGTCCCCGATGGACAGATATGTATGACTATGTCCAACATCAGGGGCATGCGTGGATTCCTTGCTTCCTCGATCGGTGTAACTTGCGCGGCCGCTCTCGTTCTTCCGCTGGCCCCATCCGTCGCCGCGGCGCCCATGAGCCCAGCGCCGACGGCGGAAGCGGTCACCGCACCCGGCGAGAGACCGACCCCCGGCCACACCGAGTCCCTCCCCCTGACGACGCTCCCCAGCACGAGAGCGACCCCCACCACCCCCGAACAGGGCCTGCCCCCCCGGGACGTACGCCGCTTCTCCCTCGTCGGCGTCATCTGGGACGACCCCGACACCGAACTGCACGGCCGTGTCGAGGTCCGCACCCGGGCCACGGCCACCGGCACCTGGTCCGGCTGGCAGGACCTGGAGACCCACAACGCCGAACACGCCGCCGACCCGGACACCGCCGAACGCACCTCGGGCCGGGTACGCGGCTCCACCGCCCCCCTGTGGGTCGGCGACTCGGACGGCGTGGAGGTACGCGTCAGAGCGGACCAGGCCGAAGACCCGTACGCCAACCCCCTCCCGGCAGGACTGCGCCTGGAACTGGTCGACCCGGGCCGGCAGGAGCCCCTGCGCCCGGCCACCCGAGCCGCCGCCCCCCAGGACACCCCCGCCACCACCCTGACCGCGGAGACGGCGGCGGCCTCCACCGCCAACGCCGAACTGGCCCCGCTGGGCGCCCTGGAGATCCCGGAGCTCACCCCCGACCGGACCCGCGAGGAACTCGTCACCCTGCGCGGCGCCGACCTGACGGAGGAGCAGAGGGCGAAGCCGTACATCGGCCCCCGCCCCCGCATCGTCACCCGCCGCGGCTGGGGCGCGAACGAGAGCTGGCGGGAGAAGAAGTTCGTCTACACGAAGAAGGTGAAGGCGGCCTTCGTGCACCACACGGCGTCCGGCAACGGGTACAAGTGCTCGCAGGCGCCCTCGGTCATCCGCGGTATCTACCGCTACCACGTCAAGAGCATGGGCTGGCGGGACATCGGCTACAACTTCGTCGTCGACAAGTGCGGAAACATCTACGAGGGCCGGGCCGGTGGCGTGGCCAAGCCGGTCCTCGGCGCCCACACCCTCGGTTTCAACACGCACAGCATGGGGATCGCCCTCCTCGGCAGCCACGGCAGCAGCAAGCCGTCCGGCGCCGCCGTGAAGGCCGTGGCACGGCTCACCGCCTGGAAACTCGGTCTCTACGGCGCCAATCCGCGCGGAAAGACATACCTGAAGTCCGGAGGTGGCAATCTCTACGCAAAAGGTAGGAACGTACGACTGAACGTGATCTCCGGCCACCGTGACGGCTTCGCCACGGAGTGCCCGGGCTGGCAGATGTACCGCAAGCTCGGCACGGCCCGCACGACGGCGGCCAAGCTCCAGGGCCGCTGACCGGGCGCCGCCGCCGGAAGCACCCATTCACCGCCATCGGGGGGAAGGCGGATCCATGACGAACGCCGCACTGCCGTCGAGGGCACCGCACACGGTCCGCACACCGCGGGCTGCATACACTGACCGGCCGAAAGACAGTTCGGCCGGTCCCGGCAGGAAGCGGAGACAACAGGTGACAGAAGCGATCCTCCTGGTCGGCGGCAAGGGCACACGGCTGCGTCCGCTCACCGTGCACACGCCCAAGCCGATGGTCCGGGCGGCCGGGGTCCCCTTCCTCACCCACCAGCTCGCGAGAGCGAGAGCGGCGGGCGTCGACCACATCGTCCTGGCCACGTCCTATCTGGCCGAGGTCTTCGAGCCGTACTTCGGCGACGGCGCCTCGCTGGGCCTGCACATCGAGTACGTCACCGAGGAGGAGCCGCTCGGCACGGGCGGCGCCATCCGCAACGTCGCCTCCCGGCTGCACTCCGCTCCCGACGACCCGGTCCTGATCTTCAACGGCGACATCCTGACGGGCCTGGACATCAGGGCGCTGGTGAACACCCACCGGCGCACGGAGGCGGACGTCTCCCTGCACCTGACGCAGGTGACCGACCCGCGGGCGTACGGCCTGGTCCCCACGGACGAGACGGGCCGGGTGACGGCGTTCCTGGAGAAGCCGCAGACCCCCGAGGAGATCGTCACCGACCAGATCAACGCGGGTGCCTACGTCTTCCGCCGCTCGGTCATCGACACGATCCCCACGGGCCGGCCGGTCTCCGTGGAACGCGAGACCTTCCCCGACCTGCTCTCCGCGGGAGCACACCTCCAGGGCATGGTCGACTCGACGTACTGGCTGGACCTGGGCACCCCGGCGGCCTTCGTACGGGGCTCCGCGGACCTGGTGCTGGGCCGGGCCCCGTCCCCCGCGGTCCCCGGCCGCTGCGGCGACCGTCTCGTCCTGCCCACGGCCCGGGTCGCCCCGGACGCCAAACTGGCGGGCGGCACGGTGGTGGGCGAGGGAGCCTTCGTGGCGGAGGGCGCCCGCGTCTTCGGCAGCACGATCCTGCCCGGCGCGGTCATCGAACCCGGCGCGGTCATCACGGACTCCCTGATCGGCACCCGGGCCCGAGTGGGCGAACGCTCCATCCTCACCGGCACGGTCATCGGCGACGGCGCGGTCATCGGCCCCGACAACGAACTGACCGACGGCGCCCGAGTCTGGTGCGACGCCCAAATCCCCCCAAGATCCCTCCGCTTCTCCCCGGACCAGTGACCACGCCCCCCACGGACGCCGAGCCAGCCGGGCATGTACAGCGTTCCGATGTCTTGAGACAGGCCACGCCCACCGGGCGACGCAGGTCAGCCGATTTCAGCCCGCCCGGCGTTTGAGGACGAGGCCCCTTCAGGGCCGACAGCGGGGGTCTGGGGGCGCAGCCCCCAGGGAGGGACGGGTAGGGGCGGCGGGGGCGAGAAAACCCCCGCCCCGCACCCACGTCACAACCGCCCGATATCCCCCACAGGCATCTTCGGCGCCCGCCGCCCCGGCACCCGCCCACTCAGCAGAATCAACCGCGCCGCCCGATGCCGCTGCCCCGCATACGGCTCCAGCAGCGACAACATCACCGCGTCATCCGCATCCCGATCCCCCGCGAGCGCAAACCCCACGATCCCCGGCAGATGCACATCCCCCACGGTCACCGCATCCGCCGCCCCATGACTGCGCTGCACCACTTCCGCAGAGGTCCAGGGCCCCACCCCCGGCACCACCTCCAGCCGCGCCCGCGCATCCTCCGGCGCCATCCCCACCGCCTGCTCCATCCGCGCAGCCACCCGAACGCACCGCAGAATCGTCGACGCCCGCTTGTTGTCCACCCCCGCCCGATGCCACTCCCAGGACGGAATCAACGCCCACGTCCGCGCATCCGGCATCACACACATCCGCCCGGGCACGGGCCCGGGCGCCGGCTCCCCGAACTTCCGCACCAGCAACCGCCACGCCCGATACGCCTCATCGGTCGTGACCTTCTGCTCGAGAATCGACGGAATCAACGACTCCAGCACCAGCCCGGTCCGCGTCAGCCGCAGCCCCGGCCGCCGATGCCGGGCCAACGCCACCACCCGGTGCCGGGGCACGAACGCCTCGGGATCATCCGCTGCACCCAGCAATTCCGGCACCCGCTCCAGCAGCCACTCGGCCCCGGGCCCCCACGCCTCCGCCCGGACCGCCGCCCCCTGCGCGGCCACCCGCAAGGTCCCGGGCCCGAGGGGCGTACGACTGGCCCGCCACACGGCCCCGTCCGGCATCGCCCGAAACGTGGGATCCCCGGGCCCCCGCCGCAACGGCCCGAGCACCAGCCGCAGATCGAGCGGCCCCTGAGGCACATACGTCCGCACCCGCCCCACCACCGAGGCCTGCCGCGGCACCCCGGCGGGCACACCGACCTGCCCCCCGCGCACGGTCGTACGCGTGGGCCGAGGAGCGAAACGTCCAGCCACGATCGATGTCCTAGGGATGAGGAGGGAAGCCCCACGTGGAGAGCCCCACGAGGGAAGCCCTACGAGGGTAGGCCGAAGCCGCCGTACGTCAGCGCACCTCGATGAAAGTCCCCGCGTCCCGCCCGGCACGCGGCCGAGGCTCCTCCGCGGGATGCCCCACGGCCACGGCCCCCATGGGATCCCACTCCTCCGGCAGCCCCAGCACGTCCCGCACGACCTCGCGGCAGAACATCGTCGACGACACCCACGCCGACCCGAGCCGCTCCCCGGCCAGCGCCACGAGGAAGTTCTGCACCCCGGCCCCGGCGGCCACCACGAACATCTCCCGCTCGGCGGCGTCCCGCCGCGGATCGCCGTAGGTGTGTGATCCGTCCATGACGAGGCACGGCACCACCAGGTAGGGCGCGTTGCGCAGCACGTCCCCTCGCCGCACCCGCTTGGCGATGGACTCCTCGCTCTTGCCGTCCCGCCGCAGATCCGCGATCCAGGCGTCCCGCATCGCGTCGAGCAGTCGCACCCTGGACTCCGCCGACTCCAGCAGCACGAACCGCCACGGCGTCGTGTGATGCGGCGCCGGCGCCGTCACGGCCGCGGCGACCGCCCGCCGCACCGCCCCGGGGTCGACGGGTTCACCGGTGAAGGCCCGGACCGTACGGCGCTGGGTGACCGCGAGCCGTACCGCCTCCGAGGTCCCCAGCCGGAACATGTCGTCGCGTCCGCCGCGCACCATGGCCCGCGCCCCCTCGCCGTCGTCCCCCGACAGCACGTGCGGCAGCCCGCGCACCACGGCCACGGGCAGTCCGGCGGCCTTGCCCTTCACCAGGTCACCGGCGGCGGCCAGTTCGTCCGCGGTCGCGACGACGGTCGCGGCGAGCGGATTGCCGTACGCGTCCGTGCCGCCGCGCAGGTCGTCGAGCACCCGCACCCCGGCGGCGCCGATCGCCACGTCCGTGAGCCCCGAGCGCCAGGGGCGCCCGAAGGTGTCGGTGACGACCACCCCGACCTCGACGCCGAGGGCGTCCCGCAGCCCGTCCCGGATCGCGCGCGCGGACGCGTCCGGGTCCTCGGGCAGCAACAGCACGGTCCCGGCCGGGGTGTTGGAGGCGTCGACCCCGGCCGCGGCCATGACCAGGCCCTGCCGGTTCTCCACGATCCGCAGCGTGCCGCGGCGCGCCACGACCCGTACGGTCTCGGCGTCGATCGCGGCCTCCCGGTCGGCCGCGCGCACGACCCGGCCCTCCGCCTTGGACACGATCTTGGAGGTGACGAGCAGCACGTCGCCGTCGGCCAGCGCGGGCTCCGCCGCCGCGATCAGCTTGGCGAGATCGTCGCCCGCCGTGACCTCGGGAAGTCCGGGCACGGCCCAGACCCGGTAGGAGACCTCGCTCACACCCCCCGCACCTCCTCGGCCAGCGCCAGCGCCGCACGCGCCATCCGCGCGGTCGCGTCGAGGTCGGTCATCATCAGCGGTACGGCCCGGCAGCGGATGCCGGCCGACTCGATCCGCTCCACGGAGGCGGCGTCCACGGTGTCGACGAGCCAGCCGTCGAGCAGCCCGGAGCCGTAGTGCTCGGCGACCGCCGCGGCCGTCGACTCCACGCCGACCGCCGCGAGCACCTTGTCCGCCATCCCGCGCACGGGCGCGTCCCCGACGATGGGGGACAGGCCCACCACCGGCACCCCGGCGTCGGCGATGGCCTCCCGGATGCCGGGCACGGCGAGGATGGTGCCGATGGAGACGACCGGGTTCGACGGCGGGAACAGGACGACGTCCGCCTCGGCGATGGCCTCCAGGACGCCCGGGGCGGGCTTCGCCTGCTCGGCGCCGACCGGCACGACGGCCTCGGCGGGGACGGAGGCCCGCAGCCGTACCCAGTACTCCTGGAAGTGGACCACCTTGCGCGCGCCGTCCAGCTCGACGGCGACGTGGGTCTCCACGCGGTCGTCGGTCATCGGGACGAGCCGGACGCCGGGCTGCCACCGGTCGCACAGCGCCTCGGTGACCGCGCTCAGCGGATACCCGGCGCTGATCATCTGGGTCCGCACGATGTGCGTGGCGAAGTCCCGGTCACCGAGCCCGAACCACTCGGGACCCACACCGTAGGCCGCGAGCTCCTCCTTGAGATGGAAGGTCTCGTCGGCCCGCCCCCAGCCCTGCTCCTCGTTGATGCCGCCGCCGAGGGTGTACATCACCGTGTCGAGGTCCGGGCAGACCTTCAGCCCGAAGAGGTGGATGTCGTCGCCGGTGTTGCCGATCACGGTGATGTCCGCGTCCGGCGCGGCCTGCTTCAGACCGCGTAGGAACCGGGCACCGCCGATGCCGCCTGCCAGAACCACAATGCGCATGGAGCAAGCATGGCAGGCGGGTCCGACAATGCGTCAGGCGGTCACGACCTCGCAGGCCGGGGCGGGGTGCATCGGCATCTCCGTCAGTCCCGGGTAGTAGACGTGCAGGCTGACCGCCGGCTCCAGCGCGTCGTTGACCACCTCGTGCGCGTAGCCCGGCGCGAACACCCGCTGCGCACCGGGCGCCAACGCGCGCGTGCCGCGCTCGGTGCGCTCGGTCAGCGTGCCCGCCAGGACGGTCAGGACGCCGGAGGAGGGGCCGTGGTCGTGCAGTCCGCTGCCCTGTCCGGGCACCCAGGACAGCAGCCAGACCTCGTAGCCGGGGCCGGTGCGCAGCCGGTGGTACCAGCGGGAGGTGGCGTCGTAGCGGACGAGGTGCTCCCACTGGGAGCGGTCGGCGGCGATGGAGCGGGCCAGGCCGACGAACTCGGAGACGGTGGCCGGGTGCTCGCGCGGAGCCTGGAGGAGGTGCGGGACTTCGAGGATGTCGCCGGCGATCTGGAGGTCGCTGTCGCTGTTCATGGGTGGGGTGGTTCCTCAGTGAAAGAAGGTCAGAGGGGAACAAGGAACCGAGTCGCTGGGGACGGGACCCGGCCTGCAGCTGGAGCGGGAACGGCTCAACAGCTGGGACAGCAACAACAGCCGCGACGAGCGTGGACAGCACCGAGGGACCCGGCGGTGCGGGTCGAGGTGAGTGCCAAGTTCGCGAGCATGCCCACAAGGACAGCGGTTCACACCTTCGCTGTCAACTCGCCCCCCGGTATGTGGGACGTGGTTCACCTCATCCGGTTCATCTGGCTGACGAAAGGTTTGTGCACGCGGCACCCGGGACACATGGCGCTCTACCGGGCGCACCAGCCTCGTTGCCGTCCCGTGATCCGTCTGTGATCCGGTTCGCTTCGGCGCGCGCGTCGGAACGAGATCGAACTCCTGGGCGTCCTTGTCCGTACTAGCCCTGTACGGGCCGGAGGCCCTCGTGGGTCCTCTCCGCGTGTCAAGGTTTATGCCGATTTGAACACTTTCCGCTAGGCCTTGGTTCCGCAGAGTGAATAAGGGGCCCAATAGCAGATCTCGGCTTGACTCGCCCGGAGCAGCACACTTGTAATTTCACTCGTGTCGTTCAGCCGGAATCGGTAACGGCTACATCACGGGGACGCGAAAGACGGACGAGGGGCGCACATGACCGAGACGGTGCAGCAACTGCTGGTCGACGACGCGGACGAGGAACTCGGCTGGCAGGAGCGCGCACTGTGCGCCCAGACCGACCCCGAGTCCTTCTTTCCCGAGAAGGGCGGCTCCACCCGCGAGGCCAAGAAGGTCTGCCTGGCCTGTGAGGTCCGCTCCGAGTGCCTCGAGTACGCCCTCGCCAACGACGAACGCTTCGGCATCTGGGGCGGTCTGTCCGAGCGTGAACGCCGCCGCCTGAAGAAGGCCGCCGTCTGACCGGACGGCACCGCCGCACGCGATCAGCGGCCCGTCGCACGTGGGTTGTCCACAGGCGGCGGGCCGTCCGCATGCCCAGCCGATAGTGTGGGCGCTCGTCCGAGACGCCCCGCTGTCCCCCAGGGGCACAGGCGTCCACCGCAGTCCACCGAACCGGGGCCCGTACCTCGATGTCCGTGCACAGCCACTCGGCAGCCCAGCAAGACCCGGCTGCCTCGCCAGAGTTCCCGCGTCACGTGGTGACCGCGGTCCTCGTCTCCCACGACGGTGCCCGCTGGCTGCCCGACGCGCTCGCCGGGCTGCTCGGCCAGGAGCGCCCGGTGCAGTCCGTCGTGGCCGCCGACACCGGCAGCGCCGACGACTCCGCCCAGCTGGTCACCGAGGCCCTCGGCGCCGACCGCGTCCTGCATCTCGCCCGGCGCACCGGCTTCGGCCAGGCCGTCGAGGAGGCCGCCCGCACCGCGCCGGTCCTCACCCCCGACGAGCTGCCGTACCTGAAGCGGCCGAGCGGCTGGGACCCGGTCACGCGCACCTGGCGCGACGACGCCTACGACCTGCCGGAGCTCCCGCACGGCGAGCCCGTCCAGTGGCTGTGGCTGCTGCACGACGACTGCGCCCCCGAACCCGACGCCCTGGCCCAGCTGCTGCGGGTGGTCGACAACGAGCTGGAGCTCGGCCGCGACGACGTCGCCGTCGTCGGCCCCAAGCTGCGCGGCTGGTACGACAGACGGCAGCTGCTGGAGGTCGGCGTCTCCATCGCCCACTCCGGCCGCCGCTGGACCGGCCTGGACCGCCGTGAGCAGGACCAGGGCCAGCACGACCACGTCCGGTCCGTGCTCTCCGTGTCCACCGCCGGCATGCTGATCCGCCGCGATGTCTTCGAACAGCTCGGCGGCTTCGACCGGCGCCTGCCCCTGATGCGGGACGACGTCGACCTGTGCTGGCGCGCCCAGTCGGCCGGCCACCGCGTCCTCATCGCCCCCGAGGCCGTCGTACGCCATGCCGAGGCCGCCTCCCGCGAGCGCCGCACCGTCGACTGCGCGGGCCGCACCACGGCCTCCCCGCACAAGGTCGACAAGGCCGGCGCCGTCTACACCCTGCTCGTCAACAGCCGCTCGGCCGTGCTGCCCTGGGTGCTGCTGCGGGTGATCCTCGGCACCCTGCTGCGGACCGTCGCCTATCTCGTCGGCAAGGTGCCCGGACAGGCCCTGGACGAGATCCGCGGGCTGCTGGGCGTGCTGCTGCGACCCGAGCGGATCATCGCCGGACGGCGCGTCCGGGGCCGCCCGGTCGTCGACAAGGACGAGCTGCGGCCGCTGTTCCCGCCGCCCGGCGCGACCGTGCGGGCCACCGTGGAGCAGGCCGCGGGCAGTCTCCTCGGCAGCTCCGACGCCGAGGCCACCTCCGGTGCCGGACGGCACGGCGGCGGCATCGAGTCCGGACCCGGCGGCGACGACGCGGAGTTCCTGGAGATCGAGCAGTTCGCCCGCCTCAAGCGCATCGCCCGCAAGCCCGGCCCGGTGCTCTTCCTGGTGCTGCTGCTCGTCTCGCTCGCCGCCTGCCGCGAGCTGCTCGGCGCCGGCGCCCTCGCGGGCGGCGCCCTGCTGCCCGCCCCGGCCGACTCCGCGGAGCTGTGGGCGCACTACCTGGACTCCTGGCACCCGGTCGGGACCGGCGGCACCGCGT
This sequence comes from Streptomyces sp. NPDC002776, assembly GCF_053592195.1. NCBI lineage: Bacteria > Bacillati > Actinomycetota > Actinomycetes > Kitasatosporales > Streptomycetaceae > Streptomyces > Streptomyces sp. NPDC002776. Next base: position 104,814 of record NZ_JBSFVG010000020.1, read on the forward strand.
CCGCGCCCCCGTACCTGGCGCTCGTGGCGATGCTCGCCTCGGTGCTGTTCGGCTCGGCCGAACTCGCGGTGACCGTCCTGCTCGTCTGCTCGGTGCCGCTGGCCGGGCTCACCGCCTACTTCGCCTCCCGCCCGCTCGTACCCTCGCGCCTGCTGCGCGCGTGGGCGGCCGTCGCCTACGCCTTCCTGCCCGCCGCGACCGGCGCCCTCGCCGGTGGCCGCATCGGCACCGCCGTCCTGGCCGTCCTGCTGCCGCTCGCCGCACGCGCGGGCGTCGCCGCCGCCGGCCTCGCGAACAGCTCCGGCGCGCGCGGCAGTTGGCGCGCCACCTGGGCGTACGCCCTGCTGCTGACCGTCACCACGGCCTTCACGCCGATCGTGTGGCCGATCGCGCTGCTGCTGGGCGTGGCCCTGCTCGCCGTGCGCCGCACCCACATCACCGCCTACGGCCTGCGCTTTTTGGCCCAGCTCGGCACCCCGCTGCTGGTCCTCGCCCCCTGGTCGCTGACCCTGCTCCCGTTCGGCTTCTTCGACGAGGCCGGCCTGGAGTACGGCTCCTCGGCCGCCGGCGCCCTGGACCTGCTCGGCGCCAGCCCTGGCGGCCCCGGCACGGTCAGCGGGCTGCTGCTGATCGGCGTCGTGCTGGCCGCGCTGGCCGCCCTGCTGCGCTCGGAACGCCAGTCCGGCATCCGGACGGCGTGGGCGGTCGCCCTGACGGGCCTCGTCTTCGCCGTCCTGTCCAACGGCTCCACCTGGGCCGGCCCCGCCACCCTCGTCTACGGCATCGCGCTGCTGGCCGCCGCCCTGCTCGGCGCCGACGGGGCACGCGCACGCGTGGCCGAGCAGAGCTTCGGCTGGCGCCAGCCCGTCGCCGCGCTGATCGCCCTCGCGGCCGCCGCGGGCCCGCTGCTGGTCGCCGCCGGCTGGATGATCGACGGCGCCGACGGGCCAGTCGAGCGGCGCGACCCGGTGCAGGTGCCCGCGTTCGTCGCCGAGGAGAGCGGCAACCGCGACCAGACCCGCACCCTCGTCCTCGACAGCGACTCCGCGGCCCACGTGAGCTACACCCTGGTCCGCGGCTCCGGCGCCCGCCTCGGCGACGGCGAACTCGCCGCGGCCGACGGCGAGAACGAGGGCCTCGACAAGATCGTCGCCAACCTCGTCGCCGGGTCCGGCGCCGACCAGTCCGACCAGCTCGGCAAGTTCGCCGTGGCCTACGTCCTCGTCCACAAGGGCGCGCCCCGCGACGTCACGCGCGTGCTGGACGCGACGCCCGGTCTGAGCCGGCTCAGCCAGCAGCACGGCAGCGCGCTGTGGCGCGTCGACCAGGAGGTCGCCCGCGCGACGATCGTCACCGGGACCGGCGAGCCGCAGCCCGTGGCCGCGGGCCCCGTCGAGATCCACACCACCGTGCCCGAGGGCGCCGACGGCCGCACCCTGCGGCTGGCCGACACCGCCGACGAGGGCTGGACGGCCACCCTGGACGGCAAGCCACTGACGCCCACCACGGTCGACGGCTGGGCGCAGGGCTTCGAACTCCCCGCCTCCGGCGGCAGGCTGGACGTCACCTTCGAGGACCCGGTCGGCCACACCGCCTGGCTGTGGGTCCAGGGCTCCCTCGCCGTCGTCCTCGTCGTCCTCGCCCTGCCCGGCCGCCGCCGCGATGTCGACGACGACCTCCCCGAGGAGCCGGTGATCCCCGCCCAGGCCGTGTCCGGCGAGGGCCGCCGCGCCCGCCGCCTGCGCGCCCAGGCGGAGGCCGAGGAGCAGGGCCGCCCCGACGACTTCCCGTCTCCCCCGCAGGAGGCGCCCCCCGTCCCGGTCCCGCAGCAGCAGCCCTACGGTGCGTACGACACCCCGCACTACGCGGGCGCCCCCGAGTACGGCGGCTACGGCGAGCAGTACCAGAACGGCCAGGCGTACCCGGCGAACGGCTACGACCAGGGCTACCAGGCGGATCCGTACCAGACCGGCCAGTACGGCCCGTACGCCTACGGCGGACAGCACCAGCAGGGCACGTACGACCAGGGCCAGTACGACCAGACGTACCAGCAGGGTTACGACACCGGCTACGACCCGCAGCAGCCGCAGCACGGCGCCGAGCGTCCCGACGGGAGCCAGCAGTGAACCGCACCACCCTCTCCCTGCTCGCCGGTGTGACCGCGCTCGCCGCCGTCACCGGATACGCCACCCTGAGCGCCCCCGAGGCGTCCGGCAAGGACAGCGCCGAGGCGGCGGCCGTGCTGCCCGTGGAGCGCACGAGCCTGCTCTGCCCGTCGCCGAGCACCTCCGACCTCGCGGAGACGGCGTACACCTCCTTCACGCCCGTCACGAAGGGCACCGGCAGCGGCGGCAAGGCCGAACTCGTCGCCGCGGCCGGGCAGTCGGCGGAGGATACGGAGAAGAGCGACAAGAAGGCGGACGACGAACCGGTCCTCAAGGCCGAGGAGCCGGGCAAGCCGGTCGCCGGGGACGCCTCCGGCGCCGACTCGCCCGCGCTGATCGGCACCGCCGACGGGAAGTTCGCCCCCGGCTGGACGGTCCAGCAGACCACGGAGGTCACCGCCGGCACCGGACGCGGCCTGCAGGGTGTCAACTGCACCGCCCCGGACACGGAGTTCTGGTTCCCGGGCGCCAGCACGGCGACGGACCGCACGGACTATGTGCACCTGACCAACCCGGACGACTCCGCGGCCGTCGTCGACATCGAGCTGTACGGCAAGGACGGCCCCCTGGAGACCACCGTCCCGGACGGCATCACGGTCCCGCCGCACTCCACCGAGCCGGTCCTGCTGTCCACGCTCGTCGACGAGAAGCAGACCAACCTCACCGCCCACGTCAGCGTCCGCAGCGGCCGCGTCGGCGCCGCGGTGCAGGCCCTGGACGACAAGCTCGGCGGCGACTGGCTGGCCGCCTCCGCGGACCCCTCGGGCAGCCTGGTGCTGCCCGGCATCCCCAAGGACGCCACCGCCGTACGCCTGGTCGCCTTCACCCCCGGCGGCTCCGACGCCGACCTGAAGGTCCAGCTCGCCTCCCCGTCCGGCCTGATCACCCCGGCCGGGAACGAGACGCTGCACGTGAAGTCGCGCATGACGTCCGCGATCGACCTCGGCGACATCACGCGCGGCGAGGCGGGCTCGGTGGTCCTGACCCCCACGGACCGCTCGGTGCCGGTGGTGGCCGCGCTCCGGGTGGTCCGGGGCAAGGGCGCCGACCAGGAGACGGCGTTCATCCCGGCGACCAGGCCGGTGGGCACGCGCGCGACGGCCGCGGAGAACACCGCGAAGGGCACGACCCTCTCCCTGACCGCCCCGACCGCCACGGCGAAGGTCAAGGTCACGGCATCGGCGGGCACCGAGGGCGGCACGGAGGCCTCCCGGACGTACACGATCAAGAAGGGCACGACCCAGGACGTCGACCTCCCGGCGCCGGACGGCCTGAAGGGCACGTACGCGCTCACGGTCGAGACGGTCTCGGGCGGCCCGGTCCACGGCTCCCGGACGCTGTCCTCGCCCCAGGGGAGCGTCCCGGCCTTCACGGTCCAGACCCTGCCGGACGACCGCGGGACGGTGAAGGTCCCGGAGGCGGAGCAGGACCTGTCGGTGCTCCAGGAATAGTCCAGGAGCAGGCGGGCTCAGTCCTCCCCGTACCGCGGGTCCACCGTCTCGGGAGTGAGCCCCAGCAGGTCCGCCACCTGCTCGACGACGACCTCGTGCACCAGCGCGGCCCGCTCGTCGCGCCCCTTGGTGCGGATCTCCACGGGCCGCCGGTAGATGACCACCCGCGCCGGCCGCCCCTCCCGCGCCGCGATGGACCCGCCCAGCGGCACGGCCTCGTCGTTCCAGCCCTGACCCGCGCCGTTCACCGGCGGCACCTCGAGGACCAGGAAGTCGATGTCGGCCAGCTGCGGCCACCGCCGCTCCAGGCGCTCCACGGAGTCCTGCACCAGGTCGGCGAACGCCTCGGCACGGCTCGCCGCCAGCGGCACCTGCGGTGGCGCGATCGGCCCTCGCATGCCCCGGCCGTGGCGATCACGACGGCGGGGCCCGGGGCCGGCGGCACGGGGTGGTACGGGGTTGTCCATCACTGGTGAAGCGTAGTCCTCGCGGCGGCCGGGCGCCCTGCTCCACACGGCATCGGAACCGCCGTCCACCGGCCCCGCAGCCCCTGTCGCCGGATGACCGTTCCGGCCAAGGTTGGGCTCGATTCCGTATCTCTCGAAGACCGGCACTGTCGAGGCAATTGACGGGGTTTGTACCGGGTGTTGACCGGATCCCCTCCTGCCGCATCGGCCGGAAAACGGCGTCGTCGCAGGTCAGCGAGGTGGGTCAGAAGGGATGTGTGGGGCGTTTCACACCACGACACGGTGGAGTGACCTGAGGGAGAGTCGTCGCGGCCCGCTCAAGAGTGCGGTACCGTCCAACGTCGTGAGCCCTGTACGTCGCTGTTCGCGCACCGCTTGCGGCCGTCCCGCCGTCGCGACGCTGACGTACGTCTACGCCGACTCGACCGCGGTCCTCGGCCCGCTCGCGACCTACGCCGAACCCCACTGCTACGACCTGTGCGCCGAGCACTCCGAGCGCCTGACCGCCCCGCGCGGGTGGGAGGTCGTACGGCTCCTCGACGCCTCCGCCCCGGCCCGCCCCAGCGGCGACGACCTGGAAGCGCTCGCCAACGCCGTGCGCGAGGCGGCCCGCCCGCAGCAGCGCACCGCGCAGGCCGGGGGCGGCGGGGCCCGCTCCGCGGACCCGATGGAGGTCGCGCGCCGCGGCCACCTCAGGGTGCTGCGCTCCCCGGACAACTGACGCCACGTCACCCGGATCACGGCTGAGGGCCCGCTCAGGGATCGCACAGCGCGGTGTCAGTCCGTACGGGTAGTTTGTGCAGACCGACGGGACTTTCAGGAAGGTTGGCCGTGGCTGCTGATCTGTCACAGCTGGTGAAGGCGTACGACGTGCGCGGAGTCGTACCCGACCAGTGGGACGAGCCGCTCGCCGAGCTGTTCGGCGCGGCCTTCGCCCGGGTGACCGGCGCGAGCGCGATCGTGACCGGGCACGACATGCGCCCCTCGTCGCCCGGCCTCGCGGCGGCCTTCGCGCGCGGGGCGGCCGCACAGGGCGTCGACGTCACCGAGATCGGCCTGTGCTCGACGGACCAGCTGTACTACGCCTCCGGAGCGCTGGACCTCCCGGGCGCGATGTTCACGGCCTCGCACAACCCGGCCCAGTACAACGGCATCAAGATGTGCCGGGCCGGCGCGGCCCCCGTGGGCCAGGACACCGGCCTGACCGAGATCCGCGAACTGGTCGAGAAGTGGAGCGACTCGGGCGCCCCGAAGCCGGCGCGGACGACGGGAACGGTCACCCGCCGGGAGACGTTGGAGGATTACGCGGCCCACCTCCGCTCGCTCGTCGACCTGACCTCCATCCGCCCCCTGAAGGTCGTGGTCGACGCGGGCAACGGCATGGGCGGCCACACCGTGCCGACCGTCTTCGCGGGCCTGCCGCTGGACCTCGTCCCGATGTACTTCGAACTGGACGGCACCTTCCCCCACCACGAGGCCAACCCCCTCGACCCGGCGAACCTCGTCGACCTCCAGCGGCGCGTCCGCGAGGAGTCCGCCGACCTGGGCATCGCCTTCGACGGCGACGCCGACCGCTGCTTCGTCGTCGACGCCCAGGGCGACCCGGTCTCCCCCTCCGCCATCACGGCCCTGGTCGCCTCGCGCGAACTGGCCCGCCACGGCGGCAAGGGCACGATCATCCACAACCTGATCACCTCCTGGTCGGTCCCCGAGGTGGTGCGGGAGAACGGCGGCACCCCGGTCCGCACGCGCGTGGGCCACTCCTTCATCAAGGCCGAGATGGCAAAGTCCGGCGCGATCTTCGGCGGCGAGCACTCCGCGCACTACTATTTCGCCGACTTCTGGAACGCGGACACGGGCATGCTGGCCGCGCTCCACGTCCTGGCGGCCCTGGGCGGGCAGGACGGCCCGCTGTCGGCACTGGTCGCCCAGTACGACCGCTATGCGGGCTCGGGCGAGATCAACTCCACGGTCGCCGACCAGGGCGACCGCCTCCGGGCGATCCGCGAGGCGTACGGCAGCCGCGAGGACGTCACCATGGACGACCTCGACGGCCTCACGGTCTCCGCCGCCGACTGGTGGTTCAACGTCCGTCCCTCCAACACCGAACCGCTGCTGCGCCTGAACGCCGAGGCACGGGACGCGGAGACGATGGCGAAGGTGCGGGACGAGGTCCTGGGGATCATCCGGGGCTGACGCAGGGCTCCCCGCGGGGGCGGTCCGACGCAACGCCAACCCCCTCCGCCCCCCAAGCCACCCGCCCCGGCGGTAACCTGACCAGGCACATCCGCGATACCCACCCGCCCCCGAAGGGACCCCCATGCCGCTCGAAGCCGGTCTCCTGGAGATCCTCGCCTGCCCGGCCTGCCACGCCCCCCTCAAGGAGCAGGACGCGGAGCTGATCTGCACAGGTCAGGGCTGCGGCCTGGCGTACCCCGTCCGCGACGGCATCCCGGTCCTCCTTGTCGACGAGGCCCGCCGTCCCGCGTAACCCCGCCACGGAGGCTGCCGACCGTGCTCGACGAATCACTGCTCGACACCCCTGAGGCCCTCTCGGAGGCCGACCGCCGCGGCCTGCTGCGCGGAGCCGCCGAAGCCGGCGCCCGCGTCCGCACCGCCGCCCGGCACGCCGCCGAGGCCGGCGTGGCGGACCTCAAACCCGACGGCCGCCCCCGCGCGGTCCTCATCGCGGGCCCCGGCGCCGCCGCCGTCTGCGTCGCCGACCTGCTCGGCACGCTCGCCGGCGCGGTCAGCCCCGTCATCCGGCTGGCCCCCACAGGCGTGGCCCCGGCCGCCGGAGCGCTGCGCTGGGAGCTGCCCGGCTGGACCGGCTCCGTGGACCTGCTCCTGATCGCCACCCCGGACGGCACCGAGCCGGGCCTGTCCCTGCTGGCGGAGCAGGCCTACCGCCGGGGCAGCACCGTCGTGGCCGTGGCCCCGGCCGACACCCCCCTCGCCGAGGCCCTCGAGGCCTCCCACGGCCTGTTCGTGCCGATGGCGACCGCCCCCTACGAAAAGGGCGACACCCCCCTCTCCGCCGCATCCGCCCCCGGCGTGCTCTGGGCGCTGCTCACCCCGCTGCTCGTCCTCCTGGACCGCATCGGCCTGCTGGCCGCCCCGGCCGACGCCCTGGAGAAGGTCGCCGACCGCCTCGACCAGATCGCCGAGCGCTGCGGACCCGCCGTCGCCACGTACAGCAACCCCGCGAAGACCCTGGCCACGGAGCTCGCCGACGCGCTCCCGGTGATCTGGACCGAGGGCACCTCGGCCGGACCGGCGGGCCGCCGCTTCGCCGCCGCCCTCGCCGAACTCGCGGGCCGCCCCGGCGTCGTCGCCGAACTCCCCGAGGCGCTCGCCGCGCACAGCGCCCTGCTAGCGGGCCGGATGGCGGCCGCCGCGGACCCGGACGACTTCTTCCGTGACCGGGTGGAGGAGGCCCCCGCGCTGCACGCGCGCGTGGTGCTGCTGCGGGACCGTCCCGGCGGCGGCCTCAGCGCCGCGTCCGCCGCCCGTGAGCTGGCCCTCAGCCACGACACACCGATCAGCGAACTGGAACCGGAGGCCGGCGGTGAGCTGGAGACCCTCGCGGAGCTGATCGCCTACACGGATTTCACCGCCGTTTACCTGTCGCTCGCTTCGGGCGTCTGATCTGGCCAGGACGCCCTGACCGTCGTACGCGGAGGAAACCCGCGTCGTACGCAGAGAGAACCGCATGGACCGCCTCGACAACACCATCCGCCCCTACGCCTGGGGTTCCACCACCGCGATCCCGCAGCTGCTCGGGGCCGAACCCACCGGGGAACCGCAGGCGGAGATGTGGATGGGCGCCCACCCGGGCGCCCCCTCGCGCACCGGCCGGGGCACGCTCGTGGACGTCATCGACGCGGACCCGGAGCGGGAGCTCGGGCACGCGTGCGTGGCCAAGTTCGGGCCCAGGCTGCCCTTCCTGCTCAAGCTCCTCGCCGCCGGCGCCCCGCTCTCCCTGCAGGTCCACCCCGACCTGACGCAGGCGAAGGAGGGATATGCCGACGAAGAGCGCCGGGGCATCCCCCTCGACGCCGGCCACCGCAACTACAAGGACGCCAACCACAAGCCCGAACTGATCTGCGCCCTCACCGAGTTCGACGGCCTGTGCGGCTTCCGTGACCCGGTCCAGGCCGCCGGTCTGCTCGACGGCCTCGGCGTCGACTCCCTCAAGCCGTACGTCGATCTGCTGCACGCCCACCCCGAGGACGCGGCCCTGCGCGAGGTGCTCACCGCGATCCTCACCGCCGACCCGGACGAGATGACCCGCACGGTCACCGACGCCACGGCCGCCTGCGTTCGCCTCGGCGGCGCCTACACGCCGTACGCCGAACTCGCCCATCACTACCCGGGCGACCCCGGCGTCATCGCCGCGATGCTCCTCAACCACGTCCGGCTGCAGCCCGGTGAGGCCCTGTTCCTCGGCGCCGGCATCCCGCACGCCTACCTCGACGGCCTCGGCGTCGAAATCATGGCCAACTCCGACAACGTCCTGCGCTGCGGACTGACCCCCAAGCACGTCGACGTCCCCGAACTCCTGCGCATCGTCCGCTTCGAGGCCGCCGACCCGGGCGTACTGCGCCCGGAGGCGTCCCCGGACGGCGAGGAGGTCTACGAGACCCCGATCGACGAGTTCCGGCTCTCCCGCTACGTCCTGCCCGAGGGCACCGCCGTCCACGACCTCACCCGCGCCACCGCGCAGATCCTGCTGTGCACGGCGGGTGCGGTCCGGGCGGGGGAGCACGAGCTGACCCCCGGTCAGTCGGTCTTCGTCCCCGCGGGCGAGAGGGCCGAGGTGAGCGGTACGGGCACGGTCTTCCGCGCCACTGTGATCGTATGACCGGCGCTGTGGAGGCATGACGCGCCGCACCCGGGCAAGGCTGCAACAATGGCGCACCGGCAAAGGACGGGCAAAGCCACAAGGGGCTCTGCCCGGGACGGCGTACGAAGGGACAACGCGAACACATGAGCGCGTCAGGCGGCACCAAGGCGATCGTGGCGGCACTTGTCGCCAACCTCGCAATCGCGGTAGCGAAGTTCGTGGCGTTCTTGTTCAGTGGCTCGTCCTCGATGCTCGCCGAGTCGGTGCACTCGCTGGCCGACTCCGGCAACCAGGGCCTGCTGCTCGTCGGCGGCAAGAAGGCCAAGCGCGAGGCGACCCCGCAACACCCCTTCGGCTACGGCCGCGAGCGGTACATCTACGCCTTCCTCGTCTCGATCATCCTCTTCTCCGTCGGTGGCATGTTCGCCCTGTACGAGGGCTACGAGAAGATCAAGCACCCGCACGAGATCACGCACTGGTACTGGCCGGTGGGCGTCCTGGTCTTCGCGATCATCGCCGAGACCTTCTCCTTCCGCACCGCCATCAAGGAGTCCAACACGCTGCGGGGCAAGAAGTCCTGGAGCGAGTTCGTCCGCCACTCCAAGGCACCCGAGCTGCCGGTCGTCCTGCTGGAGGACCTCGGCGCGCTGGTCGGCCTGATCCTGGCGCTCGCCGGTGTGAGCCTGGCCCTCGCCACCGGTGACGGCGTCTGGGACGGCATCGGCACCCTGTGCATCGGTGTGCTGCTCATCCTGATCGCGATCATCCTGGCGATCGAGACCAAGTCGCTGCTGCTCGGCGAGGCCGCGGGCATCGAGGAGGTCCAGAAGATCGAGGCCGCGGTCGTCGACGGCGACACCGTCACCCGCATCATCCACATGCGCACGCTGCACCTCGGCCCCGAGGAACTGCTCGTCGCCGCCAAGATCGCCGTCCAGCACGACGACACGGCCACCGAGATCGCCGCCGCCATCGACGCCGCCGAGTCGCGTATCCGCGCGGCCGTCCCGATCGCCCGCGTGATCTACCTGGAGCCGGACGTCTACAGCGAGGCCGAGGCGGCCCGCGGCGCCGACCGCGAGGCATCGCCCGGCGGCCCGTCCCACGAGGGCGCCGGCCACTGACGACCCGTCACGACGAAGGGGTCCGCCGAGTGGTTCGGCGGACCCCTTCGTCGTGACGGCAGGGGCGTCACAGATGCTCGGGCCACAGCACCGCCTGCTGCGCCGGCCGCCGCCGCACCACCCGGGCCCCGATCGCGAGCACGAACCCGAGCAGCGCGACCACCAGCCCGAGAAACGCGGCGGCCCCCAGCAGCAACGGCCCCGTGAAGCTGTCGATCACCCGCCCCTCGACGGCGCCGACGGGCACCGTCCCACCGTGGTCCTCGGGGAAGGCCCGCGCGTCACGCGAGTTCAGCCGGTGGTCGCCGAGCAGGAACAACCGCCCCTCGGGCACGGTCACGTCGTACGGCTGACGCAGGCCGTCCGCGATGCCGTCCCGCACATACGACTCGCGCAGCCGCTCCCCGTTGACGGTGAGCGCCTCCCGGGGCGTGTCCTGCCCGTCGCAGCATGCCACCCGGTCGCCGCCCACCCCGATGACGCGCTGCATCACCTGCACGCCGGGCCCGTACCGGTCCAGCGCCGAGAACAGCACCACATCGCCCGGCTCCACCTCGTCCCCGTCGACGCGCTCGGCGACGATCCGGTCGCCGACGGCGTACGTGGGCGTCATGCTCTCGCTGTTCACCTTGGACAGCACATACCCCGTCCGCAGCCACACCAGGGACCCGGCCACCAGCGTCAGCCCCAGCAGCCCGACCACCCAGGCCGCCACCGTGAGCCTGCGCGCCGTGCTCGCATCCATCGCCACTCCCTCCCCACGCGGAACTCCCGCGGCGGCAGAGCGTATCGACCTCCCGCGACCACGCCGGACGGCCCCACGGCCCACACGACCGCGGGCCCGCCGGATGGCAACGGGATCTCGTCGAGCACCCGTCCGACGGCTACCGGATCAGATGTTCATCGCCCGCGGCCGCCTCCGGTACGGCGATCATGAACACCAGTCTGGCCTTCGTACCGTCCAGCGAGCCTCACTCGACACCCTCCGCCGCCCGCCCTGTGCACCGGCGCGGAGCGCACCCGCTCGATCAGCCGCTCCGGGTGTGAATGCCCTCGGAAAGCCCGATGACGTCCCTCTTTGCCCTGCCTGCCCTGCCATTCACCGGTGTCCTGTTATCGCTGCTGCGCCTCCTGTCAGACCTGTCGCCGACCCCACCCGTCGCCCCCCGCAGCTACCCGCGAGGGCCGTATCTCTACGAAGGCGGGCTGGGGTGGCCGGGTCGTCCGGTGTAGCTTGGGTGGGAGCCAGACGTCGCTGCTGATGGCGGTCGGTCGGTCCCGACACGGACCGGCCGAGGGAGAGAGGGCCTCCGACGGACTGCGCTGCGCGCACGCGGGCAAGCCTGTGTCCTCTTCGGGCACCCCTGTGTCCGCCGCCGCGCAGACCAGCCCTACCCACCTCGACCCACACCCCGAGGAGCAGCTCGCAATGACGACTGTCGAGAACCGACAGGACTTCAAGGTCGCCGACCTCTCCCTGGCCGAGTTCGGCCGCAAGGAGATCACCCTCGCCGAGCACGAGATGCCCGGCCTGATGGCGATCCGCAGGGAGTACGCCGAGGCCCAGCCGCTCGCCGGCGCCCGCGTCACCGGCTCCCTGCACATGACCGTGCAGACCGCCGTCCTCATCGAGACCCTGGTCGCCCTCGGCGCCGAGGTCCGCTGGGCCTCCTGCAACATCTTCTCCACCCAGGACCACGCCGCCGCCGCCATCGCCGTCGGCCCGAACGGCACGCCCGAGAACCCGCAGGGCGTCCCGGTCTTCGCCTGGAAGGGCGAGACCCTGGAGGAGTACTGGTGGTGCACGGAGCAGGCGCTGACCTGGCCCAACACCCCCACCGGCGGCCCGAACATGATCCTCGACGACGGTGGTGACGCAACCCTCCTCGTCCACAAGGGCGTCGAGTACGAGAAGGACGGCAAGGTCCCCTCGGTCGACACCGCCGAGTCCGACGAGCACCGCGTCATCCTCGAGCTCCTGCACCGCACCATCACGGACGGCTCGCAGAAGTGGACCCAGCTGGCCTCCGAGATCCGCGGTGTCACCGAGGAGACCACGACCGGTGTCCACCGCCTGTACGAGATGCAGCGCGACGGCCACCTCCTGTTCCCGGCGATCAACGTCAATGACGCCGTCACCAAGTCGAAGTTCGACAACAAGTACGGCTGCCGTCACTCCCTGATCGACGGCATCAACCGCGCCACCGACGTCCTCATCGGCGGCAAGACCGCGGTCGTCTGCGGCTACGGCGACGTGGGCAAGGGCTGCGCGGAGTCCCTGCGCGGCCAGGGCGCCCGGGTGATCGTCACCGAGATCGACCCGATCTGCGCGCTCCAGGCGGCGATGGACGGCTACCAGGTCACGACCCTCGACGAGGTCATCGACAAGGCCGACATCTTCATCACCACGACCGGCAACAAGGACATCATCATGGCCTCGGACATGGCCAAGATGAAGCACCAGGCCATCGTCGGCAACATCGGCCACTTCGACAACGAGATCGACATGGCCGGCCTCGCCAAGATCCCCGGCATCGTCAAGGACGAGGTCAAGCCGCAGGTCCACACCTGGACCTTCCCCGACGGCAAGGTGCTCATCGTCCTGTCCGAGGGCCGCCTGCTGAACCTGGGCAACGCCACCGGCCACCCGTCGTTCGTGATGTCCAACTCCTTCGCGGACCAGACCCTGGCCCAGATCGAGCTGTTCACCAAGCAGTCGGAGTACCCGATCGGCGTGTACACCCTGCCGAAGCACCTCGACGAGAAGGTCGCCCGCCTCCACCTGGACGCGCTCGGCGTGAAGCTGACCACGCTCCGCCCCGAGCAGGCCGCGTACATCGGCGTCGAGGTCGAGGGTCCCTACAAGCCGGACCACTACCGCTACTGATCCGGACGCTCGATGGTCCGGACTCCTACTGTCCGGGCACCTACTGATCCGGACTCCCCGGTGAGCGCGTGTGCACTGACGCGCTCACCGGCAGCAGGTCCTCAGGGCAGGCCCCCGCACCCCCGTGCCGGGGGCCTGCCCGTCCGGCCCTCAGTGGCCGCAGCAGCCCGTCAAGACTCAGGACCCCCATGCCCCGCGGCCGGTATTCGCTCCACGATCCGCACGATCACACCCCCCTCGCAGAAGAACACTTCCACTGCGCGCCCGGCCCTTCCGGCTGGCGCTATGTCTCCCAGCTGACCACCCCGTCGGGCGATCACAGCGGATCCGTCGACCTCACCCTCGACGAACTCGGCCGCCCCATCCGCCTCGAACTCCACGCCGGCGGCTGGCAGGTGCGCGGTGCCGCCCTCGACGGCGTCACCTGGGTCCGTACGGACCCCACCGGGGCCGACGCCACGGAAGGCAATGTGCGCGCCCATGCCTTCACCGGCACGTCCCCCGCGTTCCTGATCGCCACCACCCGTCTGCTGAACCTCACCCCCTCCGGATCCGCCACTCGCGTACGCCTCGTCGCCTTCACGGACCCAGTGCTCGCCCCACGCACCGTCGACCAGTCCTGGGCCCTGGTGAAAAGAGAAGCACACGCCACTGACAACGCCCCTCTGACCGTCGACGAGTACCAGGTCACAGCCCTGGACACGGGGGAGCAGCACGTCGTGCACATCGCCGGGGACGTGGTCCTCGCGGCGCCCGGGATCGAGCTGGAGGAGCTTGAGTCGCCGCCGTCCTCGTTCGCCTGAAGGTTGGCCTGGACGTCCGCCTGACGATCGTTCGTGTGAGCGACCCCGCGGCGATCACGCAGGCGGCACGAAGCCGGTGCCGGGACGTTCGGCCGAGGGCTTTTCGTACGGCGCGGGCGAAGTCGGGGGCGCAGGGCTCGTGGCAGGCGGCACTTCGAAGGCGGGCTGGGCGGTGGGGGGCCCGGTGGGAGGTCCGTATGCACCCGGCTCCGGTGCAGGCTGGGGCCAGCCACCGGTGGGCGCCGGGGCCGCCGCGGGTCCACCGGCGAAGGCCCGCCGGGTTTCCCGGGCCTGCCGTTCCTGCACCACGGCGGCCAGATACGCCGCCGGCGGCACACCCGGCGGCACCTGGGTACCCGTACGAGCCGCCAGGTCAGCGGCCAGGCGCTCGGCCATCGCCAGACCGACCTGCGGATCCAGCTGCTGCATCCGCGTCAGGTACTGCCGGATGGCGAGCCAGAGCCCATCGGGCACCGCGGACAGATCCAACCCCGAGAACCGCCCGGCCAGCCACGGCGGAGGCGGCGGCACCAAGCCGCTCCGGGCCTGCGGCACCCGCTCCCGTACGACGAGGGTCCCCGCGAACACGTCCCCGAGCCGCCGCCCACGCGCCGAGACCAGCGACGCGATACAGGCGACGACCCCGAAGGTCAGCAGAATCTCGATGACGCCGATGGCGCCCCGCACCAGCGCATGCCGGAAGCGGATCGGCCCGCCGTCATCGCGCACCACACGCAGCCCGCACGCCAGCTTTCCGAGCGAGCGGCCATGGCTGAGCGTCTCGACCGCGATCGGCGCGCCCACCAGAACCAGAATGAACGACGCGATCGACACCGCGACCTGCGCCGCCTCGTCCAGGGACGCGGTGGCCGCCAGCAGACCGAGCGACACGGCGATGTAGGCAGCGACGGCCACGACCAGATCGAGCAGCACGGCTAGCGCCCTGCTGGGCAGCCTCGCAGGGCGCAACTCCAGCGCCACCGCCTCGCCCGTCACCAGCTCACTCACGCCCGACGTCCTTCCCCTGACCTGCCCCCGGAACGGCCAGTCTGCCAAGCTGAGGGCACATCGCGCCCCAGTACGACAAGCTGACATCCACGAAGAGCCGCCGACGACCAGCCGAGGAGCAGGCACGCAGATGGACCTCGACGTCTTCGTCACCGCGCACCGGGCCGAGTGGGACCGCCTCGACACCCTGCTCCAGCGCCAGCGCCGCCTGACCGGCGCGGAGGCGGACGAACTCGTCGCTCTCTACCAACGCACGGCCACCCACCTCTCCCTGATCCAGTCCAGCGCCCCGGACCCGCAGCTGACCGGACGGCTCAGCCAACTGGTGGCACGCGCGCGTAGCGCCGTGACAGGAACCCGACGCGCCTCCTGGCGCGACGCGACCCGCTTCCTCACGCACGGCTTTCCCGCCGCCGTCTACAAAGCACGCCACTGGTGGGTGCCCACCGCACTCCTGTCGACTCTCGTCGCCGCTCTCCTGGGCTGGTGGATCGGCACGACCCCCGAAGTGCAATCGTCCATCGCGGCGCCGAGCGAACTGCGTGAGCTCACCCGCCCCGGCGGCCAGTACGAGACGTACTACTCCAGCCACCCAGCGGCCTCCTTCGCGGCGCAGGTCTGGACGAACAACGCCCAGGCCGCCGCACTCTGCCTCGTCCTGGGCGTCTTCCTGGGCCTGCCCGTCCTCTGGATCCTCTTCCAGAACATGCTCAACCTCGGCGTCGGAATCGGCCTGATGTCATCGGCGGGCCGTCTCGACACGTTCCTCGGCCTGGTCCTGCCCCACGGCCTGCTCGAACTCACGGCGGTCTTCGTCGCCGCCGGCACAGGACTGCGCCTCGGCTGGACCGTCATCGACCCCGGCCCGCGCACCCGACGCACAGCCCTCGCCGCAGAAGGCCGAGCCGCTGTGGGCATGGCGATAGGCCTCGCCCTGGTCCTCTTCATCTCCGGCGCCATCGAAGGCTTCGTCACCCCGTCCGGCCTGCCCACCTGGGCCCGGATCACCATCGGAGTCGTCGCCGAGCTGGCTTTCCTCGCCTACGTCTACGTCGTCGGCGGCCGTGCGGCGCGGGCCGGCGAGACGGGCGACGTCGAGGAAGCCGAGCGCGGCGCCACTGTGCCTACGGCTGCCTGATGTGCAGACACACCTGATGAGCTGCTAGTCTCCTCTTCGCCCCGAGAGAGCCGTTGACGCGGATGGATCGGGGAGGTAGATTCGAACAGTTGCCTGGACTGGACGCGCTCCGGTCGGCGACAGCGAGTATCTAGCTGCTTCTTGAAGTATCGATCAAATCGATTACTGAGAAGCCCCTCCCGATGAATCGGAAATGGGTAGCCGGTCAGACCGGTCCGGAACTTCTGATAAAGTCGGAACCGCCGGAAAGGGAAACGCGAAAGCGGAAACCTGGAAAGCACCGAGGAAATCGGATCGGAAAAGGATCTGATAGAGTCGGAAACGCAAGACCGAA
>NZ_JBSFVG010000021.1:0-111837 GCF_053592195.1 Streptomyces sp. NPDC002776
CCGCTCCAAACCGGGCCCGGCCCCGGGGTTGGTGCGCCGGTACCCGCGCCCCCCCCACCCCCGAGGGGTCAGTCCTCGTCGGTGGAGGCCGAGACGGAGGGCGGCGTCTGCTGCGCCGCCGCCGCGGTCTTCTTCGACGTCGCCTTCTTGGCGGCCGTGGCGGTCTTGGCCGCCTTCTTGGCCGTCGTCTTCTTGGCCGCCGTCTTCGTGGCCGCGGTCTTCTTGGTGGCGGCCTTCTTGGCCGTCGCCTTCTTCGCCGTCTTGCGCGCCGCGGTCTTCTTGGCCGGGGCGGGCTCCTCCTCAGCCGCCGGGGCCTGCTCGGCCGCCACGGTCTCCGTCGCCGCGGGGACGACCACGACGGCCGCCTCCTCGGACGCGGTGGGCGCGGTGGCCTTGCGGACGGCACGGCGGCGCGGACGGGCCGGGGCGGCGCTCTCGGCGGGCGCCTCGGCGACCGGCACCGGCTCGGGGGCCGGGGCCTCCTCCGCCTTCGGCTCGGGCGCCGTCTCGCTGACGGTCACCACGGCCGCCTCCGCCCCCGCGGGGGAACCGGCGGGCGCGGTCGCCTTACGGGTCGCACGCCGACGCGTACGGCCCTTGGGCGCGGCCTCCTCGGCCGGGGCGGCCGGGGTCTCGACGACCGCGTCCTCCACGGCGGCGGGCGCGGCCTTCGCCTCGGCGGCCGACTCCGGCTGCACCGGACGCTCGACCTCCTCCTCGACGGTCACGTCCTGAGCGGTGGGCGCCTCGGCCTCGAACGCCTCCGCCTTCGGCGCACCGGCCGGGGCCGACGCACGACGGCTCGCCCGGCGCCGGCTGCGGCCGCCGCGGGTGACCGCGGCCTCCGCCTCGGCGACGCTGCTGTACAGCTCCTCGTCCACCGCGAAGGCGGGCTCCGGGAGCGCGACCGGCTCGGCGGCCTCGGCGGCCACCTCGGCGGCGCTCTCCGTCTCCGGCTCCACCGGCTCGACGGCCGCCGCGGTCTCGTGCTCGTGCACGTCGCCGCCCCGCCCGCGCTTCTTGCGCTTGCCGCCGCCACCGGCGGAGGTCGGCTGCTCCATGTGCACGATGACACCGCGGCCGTTGCAGTGGACGCACGTCTCGGAGAACGACTCCAGCAGACCCTGGCCGACCCGCTTGCGGGTCATCTGGACGAGCCCCAGCGAGGTCACCTCGGCGACCTGGTGCTTCGTACGGTCCCGGCCCAGGCACTCCAGCAGGCGCCGCAGCACCAGGTCCCGGTTGGACTCCAGCACCATGTCGATGAAGTCGATCACGATGATGCCGCCGAGGTCGCGCAGCCGGAGCTGACGCACGATCTCCTCGGCCGCCTCCAGGTTGTTCCTGGTGACCGTCTCCTCCAGGTTGCCGCCCTGGCCGGTGAACTTGCCGGTGTTGACATCGACGACGACCATCGCCTCGGTCCGGTCGATCACCAGCGAACCGCCGCTGGGCAGCCAGACCTTGCGGTCCAGCGCCTTGGCGAGCTGCTCGTCGATCCGGTAGGTGGCGAAGACGTCGACCTCGGAGGTCCACCGCTGCAGCCGCTCGGCGAGGTCGGGCGCGACATGCGCGACGTAGCCGTGGATGGTCGACCACGCCTCGTCGCCGCTGACGACGACCTTGGAGAAGTCCTCGTTGAAGATGTCCCGGACGACCCGGACGGTCATGTCCGGCTCGCCGTAGAGCAGCGTCGGGGCGTTGCCGCTCTTGGCCTTCTTCTGGATGTCCTCCCACTGCGCCTGCAGCCGCTCCACGTCACGGCGCAGCTCGTCCTCGCTCGCGCCCTCGGCGGCGGTGCGCACGATGACGCCCGCGTCCTCGGGGACGATCTTCTTGAGGATGGTCTTCAGCCGCGCCCGCTCGGTGTCGGGCAGCTTGCGGCTGATGCCGGTCATGGAGCCCTCGGGGACGTACACGAGGTAGCGGCCCGGCAGGGAGACCTGGCTGGTCAGACGCGCGCCCTTGTGCCCGATCGGGTCCTTGGTGACCTGGACGAGGACGGACTGGCCGGACTTCAGCGCGGACTCGATGCGCCGCGGCCCGTTGGCCATGCCCAGCGCCTCGAAGTTGACCTCACCGGCGTACAGGACGGCGTTGCGCCCCTTGCCGATGTCGATGAACGCGGCCTCCATCGAGGGGAGCACGTTCTGGACCTTGCCCAGGTAGACGTTGCCGACGTACGAGGTCGACTGCTCCTTGTTGACGTAGTGCTCCACGAGCACGTTGTCCTCGAGGACGCCGATCTGCGTACGGTCGCCGTGCTGGCGGACGACCATCACGCGCTCGACGGCCTCGCGGCGGGCCAGGAACTCGGCCTCGGTGATGATCGGGACGCGCCGGCGGCCCTGCTCCCGGCCCTCCCGGCGGCGCTGCTTCTTGGCCTCCAGACGGGTCGAGCCCTTGATGGACTGCACCTCGTCGGACGGCTCGGCCTTGGCCCGCGGCTCGCGCACCTTGACGACGGTGCGCTCCGGGTCGTCGGCGGACGGCTCGGCCTCGGGGGAGGCGTCTCCGGCCCTACGGCGACGGCGGCGCCGGCGACGGCTGCTGGAGCTCGAACCACCGGAGTCGTCACCGCCGTCCTCGGCGTCCTCTTCCTCCTGCTCGGCGGTGTCCTCGGCGTCCTGCGCGGCCTGCGCGGCGACGGCCTCGTCGGAGTCGGCGTCCGCGGAGTCGCCGCCCTCGTCGGAGTCGGCGGACTCACCGCGGCGACGGCGGCGGCCGCCCCGGCGACGGCGGCGGCGCGACCCGGTCTCCTCGGTCTCGTCGCCGTCGACGGAGTCCTCGGCCTCGTCCTCCTCGTCCTCCTCGTCGACGGTCTCGTCGCTGAGGGCCTCGGCGCCGCGCGTCTCGGCGGTCCGGGCCTCGGCGGTACGGGTCTCCGCCTCGTCGGCTGCCGCACCCCGGCGGCGACGACGGCGACGGGCGCCGACCGGCTCCTCCGGGAGCTCCTCGGCCTCTTCGACCTCTTCGACCTCGTCGACCTCTTCGGGCTCGTCCAACGGCCCGGCGGCGGCCGCGGCGGCGGCGCGCTCGGGGGTCTGGAACCTCGGCTCGGTGAAGACGGGCGGCTGGAAGACGGCGACGGCGGGCCGCGCCGGACGACGCGGGGCGTCGGCCTCCTCGGCCTCCTCCTCCACGGCGGGCCGCGCGGGCTCGGAGAACCCGGTGGCGGCCTTGCGGGCGACCCGGCGACGGCGACGCGGGGCGGCGTCCTCGGCGGGCCGGTCGGTCTCGACGGCTTCGACGGTCTCGGCGGGGGTCACGGCCTCGGCCGCCCCGCTCTCCTCGGCAGTGGTCACGGGCGCCTCCACGTTCTCGGGCGCCCCGGCGGGCGCGGACACGCGACGCGTGGCACGCCGGCGGGTACGACGGGGGGCGACGTCCTCGGACGCGTCCGGGGTCACTTCGGCCGGGGCCGGGGCCTGCTCGACCGGGACCTCTTCGGCCGGGGTCTCGGCGATGGGCTCGGTGACCTCGGCGGGCGCGGCCACCTTGCGGGTCGCACGGCGACGCGTACGGGGCTTCGGCTCGGCGTCCTCGGCCGCCGGCACCTCGACGGCCTGCTCGACCGGCGCGGCCTCCACGGGGGCGACGACCTCCGCGGCCTCGGGCGCCCCGGCGGGGGCCGACACCTTGCGGGTGGCACGGCGGCGGGCGCGGCGCGGGGCGGCGTCCTCGACGGCACCGGCGGACGAGGCGGTCTCCACGCTCTCGGTGGCGGGCGCCTGCTCCTCCGCGGAGTTCGTGGCGGGCACGATGGTCTCGGCCGCCTCGGCGGGCGTGGCTGCCCCGGCGGGCGCGGACGCCCGGCGCACCACACGGCGACGCGTACGGCCGGCGGGGGCCTCCTCGACGACGGCGGCCGGGGCCTCGGCCTCGGCGGTCTCCGCAGTCACCGCGACCACGGTCTCCTCGGCCTCGGCCTCGGTCTTCTCGACCTCGGTCGCGGGTCCGGCGGACGCCTTGCCGACGGGGGGACCCGCCGGCCGGGAAGCGGCCCGGCGCCGACGACGCGGCGGCAGGGTGTCGCTGGGGGTATTCGGTTCGGAACCCTCTGTGGGTTCGATCGGCTCGAGCATGCGGGCGTTTCTCCCGTCAGGCTCCCGGGCGCCGCGCCTGGTCCGGCGGTGTGCCGGTGACGTCCGCGGCTCGCGTCGTGCGCGACTGCCGCCGTCCGGGGCGCGGGCGCCGCACGGGAGCTCTCTGTGTCCTGTCTCGCCGGTTCCGTACACCGAATGCGTACGGCCTGGCGAAAGTCTTGTGGTCGGTGCGCTGCCCGACCCAGGTGGCTCCCGAGTACGAGGGCGGCGCTTCGACGTCCGTCCCTTCGCGGGACCTTCCTTACGCCGACGCCTTCGCGGTGGCAGCGGATTCGGCCGTTAGGGCCGCCGCCGCCTCGCGGTCGGGCGCGAGCGGGTCGGTCACCGTGCCGCTCTCTGCATCGAACAGCCCCTGCGCCAGCCTGGTCACCGCTGCGGGGACCGGCGGCGCCAGGTCGGCCACGGCGCGGAGACCGGACAGGACGTCGTCGGGTCGTACGGCAGGCGTCACGTGCCGAACAACCAGCCGCAGTATCGCACAGGGCTGGTCGGTCGGCCTATCAGCCGTCGAACTGTGCGTTTCAAGATCTGCGACCGCGGGGCGGGCGTCGAAGGTCCGGACGCCGTTCTTGGTCATGCGCTGGACCTCGACGGACTCGGCGGCCTTGAAGGCGGCGACGGCCTGTTCGGCCTGGGCCGGCTCCACGCCGTCCAGCCGCAGCTCCCACACGGAAGCGGTCAGCCGGTCGGCGAGCCCGGAGGTCCGGGCCTCGACCGCGTCGATGACGTCGAGCCCGGCGGGCAGCGATTCATCGAGCGTCCGCCTGAGCTGCTCAGGGTCCCGCGCCGCGGTGAGCGCGATCTCCAGGTACTCCGCCTCACTGCCCGTGCCGGTGGGTGCGGCATTGGCGTACGACACCTTCGGATGCGGCGTGAACCCCGCCGAGTACGCCATCGGTACGTCGGCACGGCGCAGCGCACGCTCGAAGGCGCGCTGGAAGTCTCGGTGGCTGGTGAACCTCAGGCGGCCGCGCTTGGTGTAGCGCAGTCGGATGCGCTGCACCGCAGGTGCGGGCGGCGGGCCTTCGGGCTGTCGCTTGCCCAGTGTCCTAGTCCTTCGTGAGAGCGGTCGTACTCCTACCAAGAGTACGTGCCTCGGCGCCGAGAGGTTCCCGCCGGGCCACCGCGGCCCGCTCACGGGGCTCCCCGAACACCATCCGCCGGATGTCGGCACGGGCCTGACGCGCGGACTCCCGCGCCGCGGCGAGCGCCTGTCGGCCGATCCGCCCCGCACCGCGCGCGGCCTCGGCACAGGGCCGCAGCACCGCGTCCCGCACGACGTGCCCGACAGGTGTGAGAACCGTCCGGTAGGCCCATCGCACCGGTTCCACGAAGATCCACCGGAAGAGGGTCCCGAGGAACCGTCCGACGGCCGACGAGATCCGCCCGGCCACCCGCCAGGCATGCCCGAGCGCGCCCCAGGTCTCCCGCCCGAGCACGGCGAGCACCCGCCCGACGGGCACCAGCACCCAGCGCCACAGGGCCAGCGCGGGCAGCACGAACAGCACCCGGGTGATCCAGTACAGCGCGAGCCCGATCCCCCGCACGACCCACAGGAAGGCGTGCCCGACCGGCGTGAGCACCCACTGATAGACCCACAGCGCGGGCACGACGAGCAGGTACCGCACCAGCCAGGCGACCGCGGTGTACAACCCGATGCCGAGGGCGGCGAGCCCGGCGCCGATCCCCCGCAGCACCCCCATGCAGCCCTGCCCGATCGGCGTGAGCACGCGCGCGTAGACCCATGCCAGCCCGGCCCAGATCCACCGCCCGGCCCAGGCGAGCGCATGCCCGACCGGGGTCAGCACCCAGCGGTACGTCCAGACGAGCGGTACGACGACGAGCACCTTCCCGAGCCAGGCCAGCCCGCGCCCGAGCGGCACCAGCGCGTACCGCCACAGCCCCACGAAGGGCCACACGAACAGCGCCCGCCCGATCCACAGCAGCGCCCGCCCCGCGGGCCGGAACACGGTGTCGGTCAGGAACCGCCCGGCGACGACCAGCGCGTCCCACACCATGCGCACGGGCACGACCAGCACCAGCACGACGATCCGCACCGGGAGGCGGATCGCCGCGACGAGGCAGCCTTCCGGCTGCCGGGGCTCGGGCAGTGACTTCTGCGGCTCCATACCGCCCAAGACGCCACGGCCCGCGAGGGGGATGCGCCCCGTGGGTTGCGATGCCGTCACAACGCCGGTGCTCCACGAGTCCCCGACGAGCGGCAGAGGGGACGCCCGCCCACCCGCGTCCGCCGCTGCCGCCTGCCTCAGTGCGCGTGCCCGCCAGGCGTCGGCGCCGCGTTCTTGACCGCCAGGGGCAGCAGCTTCTTGCCCGTGGGGCCGATCTGGATGTGGGTGTCCATCTGCGGGCACACCCCGCAGTCGAAGCACGGCGTCCAGCGGCAGTCCTCGACCTCCGTCTCGTCGAGGGCGTCCTGCCAGTCCTCCCAGAGCCAGTCCTTGTCGAGGCCCGAGTCCAGGTGGTCCCAGGGGAGGACTTCCTCGTACGTCTTCTCGCGGGTGGTGTACCAGTCGACGTCCACGCCGAAGGGGGCCAGCGCCTTGTCGGCGCACCGCATCCAGCGGTCGTAGGAGAAGTGCTCGCGCCAGCCGTCGAAGCGGCCGCCGTCGTCGTAGACCGCGCGGATGACCGCGCCGATCCTGCGGTCACCGCGCGAGAGCAGGCCCTCGACGATGCCGGGCTTGCCGTCGTGGTAGCGGAAGCCGATGGAGCGGCCGTACTTCTTGTCGCCGCGGATCTTGTCCCGGAGCTTCTCCAGGCGCGCGTCCGTCTCCTCGGCGGAGAGCTGCGGCGCCCACTGGAAGGGGGTGTGGGGCTTGGGGACGAAGCCGCCGATCGAGACCGTGCAGCGGATGTCGTTCGCCCCCGACACCTCGCGGCCCTTGGCGATCACCTTCGTCGCCATGTCCGCGATCTGCAGGACGTCGTCGTCGGTCTCCGTGGGCAGGCCGCACATGAAGTACAGCTTCACCTGGCGCCAGCCGTTGCCGTACGCCGTCGCGACCGTCCTGATCAGGTCGTCCTCGGAGACCATCTTGTTGATGACCTTGCGGATGCGCTCCGAGCCGCCCTCGGGGGCGAAGGTCAGGCCGGAGCGGCGGCCGTTGCGCGTCAGTTCGTTCGCGAGGTCGATGTTGAAGGCGTCCACGCGGGTGGACGGGAGGGACAGGCCGATCTTGTCCGCCTCGTACCGGTCCGCCAGGCCCTTGGCCACGTCGCCGATCTCGGAGTGGTCCGCGGACGACAGGGACAGCAGGCCGACCTCCTCGAAGCCGGTCGCCTTCAGGCCCTTCTCGACCATCTCGCCGATGCCGGTGATCGACCGCTCGCGCACCGGGCGGGTGATCATGCCCGCCTGACAGAAGCGGCAGCCGCGGGTGCAGCCCCGGAAGATCTCGACCGACATGCGCTCGTGGACCGTCTCCGCCAGCGGCACCAGCGGCTGCTTGGGGTAGGGCCACTCGTCCAGGTCCATCACCGTGTGCTTGGACACCCGCCACGGGACACCCGACTTGTTGGGTACGACACGCGCGATCCGGCCGTCGGGCAGGTACTCCACGTCGTAGAAGGCCGGGATGTACACCCCGCCCGTCTTCGCCAGCCGGAAGAGGACCTCCTCGCGGCCGCCGGGGCGGCCCTCGGCCTTCCACTCGCGGATGATCCGGGTCATGTCGAGCACGGCCTGCTCGCCGTCGCCGATGATCGCGGCGTCGATGAAGTCGGCGATCGGCTCGGGGTTGAAGGCCGCGTGGCCGCCGGCCAGCACGATCGGGTCGTCGACCGTGCGGTCCTTGGACTCCAGCGGGATGCCGGCGAGGTCGAGGGCGGTGAGCATGTTGGTGTAGCCGAGCTCGGTGGAGAAGCTCAGGCCCAGCACGTCGAAGTCGCGCACCGGGCGGTGGCTGTCCACCGTGAACTGCGGGACGCCGTGCTCCCGCATCAGGGCCTCCAGGTCCGGCCAGACGCTGTAGGTGCGCTCGGCGAGGACGCCCTGCTGTTCGTTCAGGACCTCGTAGAGGATCATGACGCCCTGGTTGGGCAATCCGACCTCGTAGGCGTCGGGGTACATGAGCGCCCAGCGGACGTCGCAGCTCTCCCACGGCTTGACCGTGGAGTTGAGCTCTCCGCCCACGTACTGGATCGGCTTCTGCACATGCGGGAGGAGGGCTTCGAGCTGCGGGAACACCGACGCAGCGACTTCGGCAGGCATGTCGCGTACCTTCGTGAGCTGGACTGAACGGACAGGGGTGACCATCTAGCCTAACGCGGCGGTGGACACCCCCCGTCCGTCCGAAGGCTCACAGGGCGTCCGCAGCGTCCTTGTTCCCGGCCCAGAACCCGGGCAGCTCGGCCTCCACGGCCGCCGCCCGTTGCTCCTCGCGCCCGTACAGCAGCCCGTAGGTGAAGGCGCTCTCTCCCCCCGCGTGCGCGACGGCGGACAGCTCGCGCAGGGTCTGGCGGGCCATGACGCTGTCCTGGTGTTCGCCGAGCAGGGTCTGCAGCGCCTTCATGGTCTTGATCAGGGACTTCGCGGAGGCGCCCAGGACGGGCTTGGCGGCCTCCGCCGCGTAGCGGGTGCGCTTGGTCTTCTTGCGGGCGTCGTGTAGGGCGGTGTCCCGGTCGGTGCCGGGGTCGAGTTCCAGGGCCTGCTCGACGAGCGCGGACACCTTCCCGAAGTCCTTCCGCACCGCCTTGCCGAGGACCTTGCCCGGCTTCTTCCCGGCCGCCTGCAGCAGCGGCGGATCCTTGAGCACGCCGTCCAGGGCGTCGAGCAGGGCCAGGTAGCGGCGGGAGTCGAGGATCCCGATCAGCCGGCTGCTCGCCCCGCCCGGCCGCTCCCCCGCCCAGCGGTTCAGCCGCTCGGCGACCGGGCCGTAGACCAGCGCGGAGGGCACCTCGTCGAGAGCGGCCGACAGGCGTTCGGTGAGCACCTCCCGGTCCCGGTCCACGCCCAGCTCGCCGGCCAGCCACTTCAGCTCGTCGGCGATCGGGTCGGTGACGTCCCGGTCCAGGATCGTGCGGAAGGACTTGAAGGTGCTGCGCATCCGGCGGGTGGCGACGCGCATGCTGTGCACGGAGTCCTCGACGTCCCGGCGCACGGCGGGGTCGAGCGCGACGATCGCGTCCCGCTGGGTGCGCAGATAGGCGAGGACGTGATCGCCCGCGGTGACGGGTGCCTCGGAGGTCTTCTCCTTGCGCCGCTTCTTCTTCGGGGCGGTCTCCGCCAGGGCCCGGGCCAGCTTCGAGGCCGCTGCCGAGGGGCGTACCCCGGCCTTGCGCAGCCGCTTGTCGAGCGTGGCGAGGAGGGCGGGGTCGCCGCCGTCGGCGAGCTCGACCTCGATCTCGGTCCACTGGGCGCTCGCCCCGGTCCCGAGGCGTTCGGCGCGTACGGCGTCCACGCTCACCTCGGCGAGCAGCAGGCCGTCGGCGTCGACGAGGTGGCGGAGGTCGCGGTCGGAGCGGAGCCGGACCAGGGGGAGCAGTTCGGTGTCACGGACCCGGGAGCGGACCAGGCCGGTGAGGCTGCCGGGGACGGTGCCGGACAGCGGCGCCTGGATCTCGTCGCGGACGCCGGGGGCGACGGGGAACTTCAGGTGCCAGCCCGCGTCGGTTCCTCCGGTGCGGCGGCGCAGCGTGATGGAGGACGCGGCGAGGCGTTCGTCCTCGGTGTCGTAGTAGGTGGCGTCCAGGTGGGCGACGCCCTTGTCGATGACGGCCGCGACACCGGCGACGCCGGTCAGGTCGGGCAGACCGCTCTCGTCGGACTCGTACTTTCGCTCGATCTCACGCTTGGTGTCCGCCATGACCCGAATCTAATCGGAGTCATGGCGGTACAACAGGGCCACCGGTGTCCAACCCCAGGGAAAACGGGGGGTGACCAGCGGCTATGCGGACATCGGGCGTTGCACCCGGATCGACTGCAGCAGCCCGACCGCCACCCACACCGCGAACATCGACGAGCCGCCGTACGACACGAAGGGCAGCGGCAGACCGGTGACCGGCATGATGCCGAGGGTCATGCCGATGTTCTCGAAGGACTGGAAGGCGAACCAGGCCACGATCCCGGCCGCGACGATGGTGCCGTAGAGCTCGGTCGTCTCGCGGGCGATGCGGCAGGCCCGCCAGATCAGGATGCCGAGCAGGACGATGATGAGCCCGCCGCCGACGAAGCCCAGCTCCTCCCCCGCGACCGTGAAGACGAAGTCGGTCTGCTGCTCGGGCACGAACTGGCCGGTGGTCTGCGAGCCGTTGAAGAGGCCGGACCCGGTCAGTCCGCCGGAACCGATGGCGATCCGGGCCTGGTTGGTGTTGTAGCCGACGCCCGACGGGTCGAGGCTGGGGTTGGCGAAGGCGGCGAAGCGGGCGATCTGGTAGTCGTCCAGGATGTGCAGCTGCCACACCGCGATCCCGCCGATCGCGCCGGCCGACAGCAGGCCGAACACCCAGCGGTTCGAGGCGCCGGAGGCGAGCAGCACGCCCAGCACGATGACGACCATCACCATGACCGAGCCGAGGTCGGGCATCAGCATCACGATCAGCATCGGCACGGCGGCGAGCCCCAGCGCCTGGAGCACCGTGCGATGGTCGGGATAGGGCTTGTCGCCCGCGTCGACTCTGGCGGCGAGCAGCATCGCCATGCCGAGGATGATCGTGACCTTCACGAACTCCGAGGGCTGCAGCGAGAAGCCGGCGCCGAGCGCGATCCAGGAGTGCGCGCCGTTGACCGTGGTGCCGAGCGGGGTGAGCACCAGCAGGATCAGGAACAGCGAGGCGCCGTACAGGATCGGTACCGCGGTGCGCAGGGTGCGGTGGCCGAGCCAGACCGTGCCGATCATCAGCGCGAGGCCGATGCCGGTGTTCAGGATGTGCCGGACCAGGAAGAAGTACGGGTCGCCCTGGTTGATCTCGGTGCGGTTGCGGGTCGCGGAGTAGACCAGGACCGAGCCGATCAGCGACAGCGCGAGCGCCGCGAACAGTATCGGCCAGTCCAGCCGGCGGGCGAGCGAGTCCCGGGCGAACAGCCGGGTCCAGCCCGCCCGCTCGGGGCCGTACCCGGATACCTGGAAGCTGTTGGCGCCGGTCACGTCAGCCTCCTCGGGCCGCGTCGGCGCTGCCGCCGGCGACGCGTCTCACGGTTCTCCGTCGTGGGTGCCCCCACGGTCGCCGCCTGTCCGTCCTCGCCGGGGACGCCTCCCTCGGGGACGCCCTCCTGGCTGGCCCGCTGGTCCTTCGCCGGGTCCTTGGCAACCTTCGGGGAGAGGATCGACCCGTCGGTCTGGATCTTGGGCAGGTTCTTCTGCGGGGTCGGCAGCAGCGCGTTCTTCTTGTTGATGGCGCCGTCGTCGGAGACGCCGTACAGCGCGTCGTAGACGTTGCGGACGGCGGGGCCGGAGGCGCCGGAGCCCGTACCGCCCTGGGAGATCGTCATGACGATGGCGTAGTCCTTGGTGTACGTGGCGAACCAGGACGTCGTCTGCTTGCCGTAGACCTCGGCGGTACCGGTCTTGGCGTGCATCGGGATCTCGTCCTGCGGCCAGCCCTCGAACCGCCAGGCGGCGGTGCCGCGGGTGGCGACGCCGGCCAGGGCCTCGTCCATCTGGGCCAGGGTCTGTTTGCTGACCGGCAGCTTGCCGTGCGCCTTGGGCTCGATCCCGGAGACCTGCTTGCCGTCGGCGCTGACGATGGCCTTGCCGACCGTCGGGTCGTAGAGGGTGCCGCCGTTGGCGATGGCCGCGTAGATGGTGGCCATCTGGATCGGGGTCACCAGGGTGTCGCCCTGGCCGATGGAGTAGTTGATCTCGTCACCGGCGCGCATCTTGTTGCCTTCGAGGCAGTTCTCGTAGGCGATCTTCTCGACGTAGTCGCCGTCCTTCTTGCCGGTCTTGCACCAGGCGTCCTTGTTGGCCTTCCAGTAGGACTGCTTCCACTCGCGGTCGGGGACCCGGCCGGTGACCTCGTTGGGCAGGTCGATGCCGGTCTCCGCGCCGAGACCGAACTGGTGGGCGGCCTTGTAGAAGTAGTCCTTCGGCTTGCCCTTGGGGTTGATGCCGCCGTCCTTCTTCCACTCGCTGTGCGCGAGTTGGTAGTAGACGGTGTCGCAGGAGACCTCCAGGGCGCGGCCGAGGTCGATCGGGCCGTGGTTCTGGGACTCGAAGTTCTTGAAGACCTGTCCGCCGACGGAGTAGGAGCTGGAGCAGTTGTAGCGGCCGTCGAAGTCGTAGCCCGCCTGGACCGCGGCGGCGGTGGAGACCACCTTGAAGATGGAGCCGGGTGCCGCCTGACCCTGTATGGCGCGGTTCAGCAGCGGGTAGTTGGACGCCTTGCCGGTGAGCTGCTTGTAGTCCTTGGCGGAGATGCCGCCCACCCAGGCGTTCGGGTCGTAGGTCGGGTTGGAGGCCATGGCGACGACCCGGCCGGTCTTGGCCTCCATCACCACGATCGCGCCCGCGTCGGCCTTGTAGCGCTCCTGGGTGTTGCGGTCCCACTCCTTGCGGGCCGCCTTCATCGCCTCGTTCAGCTCGTACTCGGCGACCCGCTGGACGCGGGCGTCGATGCTGGTGACGAGGTTGGATCCGGGCTGGGCGGGGTCGGCCTCGGCCTCGCCGATGACCCGGCCGAGCTTGTCGACCTCGTAGCGGGTGACGCCGGCCTTGCCGCGCAGCTCCTTGTCGTACTGGCGCTCGACGCCGGAGCGGCCGACCTGGTCGGACCGGAGGTAGGGCGAGTCGGTGTTCTGCGCCTTGGTGATCTCCTCGTCGGTGACCGGGGAGAGATAGCCGAGGACCTGGGCGGTGTTGGAGCCGCCGGGGCCGGGGTAGCGGCGGACGGCCTGCGGTTCGGCGGTGATGCCGGGGAAGTCCTCGGCGCGCTCGCGGATCTGGAGGGCCTGCCGGGGGGTCGCCTCGGCGGTGACGGGGATCGGCTGGTACGGCGAGCCGTTCCAGCAGGGCTGGGGGGTCTCGGCGTCGCACAGCCGGACCTTCTCCCGCACTTCCTTGGGCGTCATCCCGAGGACACCGGCGAGCTTGGTGAGGACGCCCTTGCCGTCGTCCTTCATCTTCAGCAGTTCGGTGCGGGAGGCGGAGACGACCAGCCGGGTCTCGTTGTCGGCCAGCGGTACGCCGCGGGCGTCCAGGATCGAGCCGCGCACCGCCGGGTCGACGACCTGCTGGACGTGGTTGCCGGAGGCCTCCTCGGCGTACTCGTCGCCTTCCCGGATCTGGAGGTACCACAGCCGCCCGCCGAGGGTGCCGAGGAGGGACAGGACAAGGATCTGGATCACGATGAGCCGGATCTGGACCCGTGGGGTCCGCCCGGTCTCGGGGATGTTGGTCACTGCGGCTGCCGCCCCCTCTCAGTGCGCCGGAGTGTGTGCGCGTACGAATGATGAACGGCCGGCCGGTGAGGCCGCGTTCCGCCTCGGCGAACCCGTTCGGGTGAACTCGAACCCGCGTGCCCTCACAGTCGCTTGACCCCCTTGATGCGGCCGGCGCGGGCGGTGCGCGCCCGCGCCGCCTTCACCCTCAGACCGCCGAGGCCGCCGCGCTGGCCGCCGATGCGCAGTCCGGTGCCGCCGGCGAGCCAGCCGGTGGAGATGTCGGCCTTCGCCGCGGAGTTGGTCTCGACGAGCGGATCGTTGTCCGCGCGC
Source organism: Streptomyces sp. NPDC002776 (assembly GCF_053592195.1). NCBI lineage: Bacteria > Bacillati > Actinomycetota > Actinomycetes > Kitasatosporales > Streptomycetaceae > Streptomyces > Streptomyces sp. NPDC002776. Next base: position 13,777 of record NZ_JBSFVG010000021.1, read on the forward strand.
CGCGCCAGGGCCATGATCCCGGGGACCACGAAGGGGGCGAGCAGCAGGTCGTAGAGCAGCGCCGTGAACAGCAGGCTGCCGAGGCCCACATGGCGGGCGGCGGTGTCGCCGACGAGGGCGCCGACCCCGGCGTAGAGCAGCGTGGAGCCGACCGCCGCGGCGGCGACCACGACCATGGGTCCGGTCGCCGATTTCAGCCGGCCGTTGTCCGGCTTGATGAGCCCGGCGAGGTAGCCGATGACGCACAGCACCAGGGCGTAACGGCCGGCCGCGTGGTCGGCGGGCGGGGCGAGGTCGGCGAGGAGTCCGGCGCCGAAGCCGACGAGGGCGCCGCCGACATGGCCGTAGACCATGGCGAGGGCCAGGACCGTCAGCAGGAGCAGGTCGGGGACGGCGCCGGGAAGGTGGAGCCGGGCGAGGACGCTGACCTGGAGCACCAGGGCGACGACGACCAGCGAGGAGGAGAGCAGGATCCGGTTGACGCGCATGGGCTTCAGCTCCTACTGCTCTTCTTGCGGGTACTGGCCGTCGACCGGTGCCTGGGCGGACGGGGTGACCGTCACCGTCACCGTCGGTCTGGGGGTCGGCTTGGGCTTGTCGGGGAGCACCGTGTCGCGCGGGTCCTTCTTCGGGGCCTCGACGACGACGCCGACGATGTCGAGCTTGGTGAAGCTGACGAACGGCGTGACGTAGAGGGTGCGGGTCAGGTCGCCGCCGGAGGGGTCGACGCGGTTGACCACGCCGACCGGGACACCCGGCACGAAGGGCCGGTCGGCCTGCGAGCCGAAGGTGACCAGGCGGTCGCCCTTCTTGATCTGCGCCTTGCCGTTGAGGAGTTCGACGCGCAGCGGGCGGTCGCCCTGTCCCGAGGCGAAGCCGAGTTCGTCGTTGCCCTCCATCCGGGTGCCGACGGTGAAGTCGGGGTCGCTGGCGAGCAGCACGGTCGCGGTGTCGGGGCCGACGGTGGTGACGCGGCCGACCAGGCCGTCGCCGTTGAGGACCGTCATGTCGCGCTTGAGGCCGTCGTTGGCGCCGGCGTCGATGGTGATGGTCCAGGAGAAGCCCTGGGCCGCTCCTATCGCGATGACCTCGGCGCCCTTGATGCCGTACTGGCCCCGGCCCGCGATCTTCATCATCTTGTCGAGCTGCGCGAGTCTGCTGCGGTTGCGGTCGTCGCTGCCGAGCTTCGCCTTGAGAGCGGCGTTCTCCTTCTCCAGCTCGGCGATGCGGTCGTGCCGTTCGCCCGAGTCGCGGATCGCGGAGACCGCGTTGCCGACGGGGTCGACCGCGCTCGAGACGCCGTTCTCGATCGGCCCGAAGACGGTGGCCGCGGTCTGCCGGGCACCGTCGACCGGGGAGTCCTCCCCGCCGCGGATGTCCACCGTGATCAGCGCGAACGCGACGGCGATCAGCAGCACCAGGAGCAGCCGGCTCTCTCGTGTGTCCCTCACGTGCGGCGGCCGTGCCCTTCCTCATAGGAATTCGGGAAGCCCCAGGGAGGCCCGGGGGCTGCTTTTGCGGGAGCTTGTGTCTCTGGATCGACTGTCTCTATATCAACGATCCGCCGCACGAGAGGAGATCGTCTCGTACGGCGGAATCGAAGGGTTGCGTCATCTGCGCGGCTGGGCGTCGAGGACCTGCTGGAGCGCCTCGAACTCCTCGACGCACTTGCCGGAGCCGAGCGCCACGCTGTCCAGCGGGTCCTCGGCGATGTGGATCGGCATGCCGGTCTCCCGGCGCAGCCGCTCGTCCAGGCCGCGCAGCAGGGCGCCGCCGCCGGTCAGCACGATGCCGCGGTCCATGATGTCGCCGGACAGCTCCGGCGGGCACTTGTCGAGGGTCGTCTTGACGGCGTCGACGATGGCGTTGACGGGTTCCTCGATCGCCTTGCGCACTTCGGCGGCCGAGATGACCACGGTCTTGGGCAGCCCGGAGACCAGGTCCCGGCCGCGGATTTCGGTGTGCTCGTCGGAGTCGAGGTCGTACGCCGAACCGATCGTGATCTTGATCTGCTCGGCCGTGCGCTCACCCAGCAGGAGCGAGTACTCCTTCTTGATGTGCTGGATGATCGCGTTGTCCAGTTCGTCGCCCGCCACGCGGATGGACTGCGCGGTGACGATGCCGCCGAGGGAGATGACCGCGACCTCCGTGGTGCCGCCGCCGATGTCGACCACCATGTTGCCCGTGGCCTCGTGGACCGGCAGGCCGGAACCGATGGCCGCGGCCATGGGCTCCTCGATGATGTGCACCTGACGGGCGCCGGCCTGGGACGACGCCTCGATGACGGCGCGGCGCTCGACGCCCGTGATGCCCGAGGGCACACAGACGACGACCCGCGGACGAGCCAGATACCGCCGCTTGTGGATCTTCAGGATGAAGTAGCGGAGCATCCGCTCGGTGATCTCGAAGTCGGCGATCACGCCGTCCTTCAGCGGGCGTACGGCAACGATGTTGCCCGGCGTGCGCCCGATCATCTTCTTCGCTTCGGCGCCGACCGCGAGGATGCCACCGGTGTTGGTGTTGATCGCGACGACGGACGGCTCGTTGAGTACGATCCCGCGACCCCTGACGTACACCAGCGTGTTGGCGGTCCCGAGGTCGACAGCCATGTCACGGCCGATGAACGACATTGAGTTCCCCATCAGGATTCGTCTGGCCTTCCCACGAGCTTTTGAGGGCTTTTCAGGTCGGCGAGGTGGGTGCTGTGACGTGAAGGGTTCCATCGTAGACGCGCCTTCGCGAACACGGCGTGAGGGTCCTTCGCCATTGTCAGCAGATGATGTGCGGGTTCGCTCTCGGAGACGAGCGTTTGGGGCCTGTCGTTCCCCCGAACGCCCGGCATGTGCCGGAAAGTCCGGGGGCGGCGCCCCCGGGCTCTCCGAACCGCCGCTGAACGTCAGGCGCGACCGGGGAAGAAGATCTTCACCTCGCGCTCGGCCGACTCCTCGGAGTCGGAGGCGTGGATGAGGTTCTCACGGACGATCACACCGAAGTCGCCGCGGATGGAGCCGGGCGCGGCGGCGATCGGGTCGGTCGGGCCAGCCAGCGCGCGCACGCCCTCGATGACCCGCTCGCCCTCAACGATCAGCGCGACGACCGGCCCGGAGGACATGAACGCGAGCAGCGGCTCGTAGAACGGCTTGCCCTTGTGCTCGCCGTAGTGCTGCTCCAGCGTGTCCTGGTCCAGGGAGCGCAGCTCCAGCGCGGTGATCTGCCAGCCCGCCTTGCGCTCGATGCGGCTGATGATCTCGCCGGTCAGGCCACGACGGACGGCGTCGGGCTTGAGGAGGACGAGGGTGCGCTGGGTCACGACGGGCTCCTTAGTGCATCACGTGTGCGGGAAGAGCAGGTTACCCGGCGTGTCCGGGCGTCTGTTACGCAGCGTCAGGTGTAGAGGATCAGCCGCGCCCGGTACAGAGGCCGCCTCAGACGGAGAGGATCAGGCCGCGTCCGGGGCGGAGGCGTCGGCCTGCGCCGCGAACCTCGCCTTCGCCTCGTCGATCTTCCTCCCGTAGTGCACCGACGCCCACCACAGGGCCGCGAAGGCCGCGCCCAGGACGAACATCGACGGCACGACGAACCCGGAGGCGATCAGCACGACCTGGAGCGCCCAGCCGAGGGCGATGCCGCCGGGCCGGGTGACCAGACCGCACAGCAGCAGGCACGCGAACATCGCGATCCCGCAGACCGTCCACACCGTCGACATGGACAGATCGGGGTCCTTCATGGCGACCAGACCGGCGAACCCGATGACGAAGAACTCGCCGATCAGCGTCGACGCACAGAGCGTACGCATCCTTGAAAACCTCAGCCCTTCCCCAGCAGCAGCCGGGCCTCTCCCACGGTGATGACGGAACCGGTGACCAGCACCCCGCCGCCCGCGAACTCGCCCTCGTCCTCGGCCAGCGTGATCGCGGCCTCCAGCGCGTCCGGCAGCCGCGGCTCGACCTGCACCCGCTCGTCGCCGAACACCTCGACGGCGATGGCGGCCAGCTCGTCGGCGTCCATCGCGCGGTGGCTGGAGTTCTGCGTGATGACGACCTCGGCGAAGATCGGCTCGAAGGCCTCCAGCAGCCCGCGTACGTTCTTGTCGCCGCTGGCCCCGACCACGCCGATCAGCCGGCTGAAGTCGAAGGCCTCCCCGATCGCCTCGGCGGTCACCCGGGCGCCCGCCGGGTTGTGCGCGGCGTCCAGCACGACGGTCGGCGAACGCCGTACGACCTCCATGCGGCCCGGCGAGGAGACGGCCGCGAAGGCCTTGCGGACGGTGTCGAGGTCGAGCGGCTCGGCACGCTGGGCGCCGACCCCGAAGAACGCCTCCACCGCGGCCAGCGCCACGGCGGCGTTGTGCGCCTGGTGGGCGCCGTGCAGCGGGAGGTAGACCTCGCCGTACTCGCCGCCCAGGCCCCGCAGGGTGACCAGCTGGCCGCCGACCGCGACCTGCCGGGAGACCACCCCGAACTCCAGGCCCTCGCGGGCGACCGTCGCGTCGACCTCCACGGCCTTCTTCAGCAGCACCTGCGCCGCGTCCACCGGCTGCTGCGCCAGGATCACGGTGGCGCCCTGCTTGACGATCCCGGACTTCTCCACGGCGATCTCGGCGGGCGTCCCGCCGAGCCGGTCGGTGTGGTCCAGGTCGATGGGGGTGACGACGGCGACGTCACCGTCGATGACGTTCGTGGCGTCCCAGGTGCCGCCCATGCCGACCTCCACGACGGCCACGTCGACGGGCGCGTCCGCGAAGGCGGCGTACGCCATGCCGGTCAGCACCTCGAAGAAGGACAGCCGGTACTCCTGCTGGGCGTCGACCATCTCCACGTACGGCTTGATGTCGTGGTACGTCTCGATGAACCGCTCGGCGGAGATCGCGGCGCCGTCCAGGCTGATCCGCTCGGTGACCGACTGGACGTGCGGGCTCGTGTACCGGCCGGTGCGCAGTTCGAAGGCGCCGAGGAGCGCCTCGATCATGCGGGCGGTGGTGGTCTTGCCGTTGGTCCCCGTGATGTGGATCGAGGGGTACGAGCGCTGCGGCTCCCCAAGGACGTCCATCAGCGCGGCGATACGGCTGACCGAGGGCTCCAGCTTGGTCTCGCCCCAGCGGGTGGCGAGCTCCGCCTCGACGTCGCGCAGGGCCTTGTCGACCTCGGGGTCCTCGGGGCGCGTCGGTACATCCGCCTGCGGCGGGCCGCCCTGGGTGCGCAGGGTACGGCTGCCGGCCTCGATGACCGCGAGATCGGGGTCGCGGTCGGTCTCTTCCGCGATGATCTCGTCGAAGGGGTCGCTGTCACTCACGGGGCCAGTCTACGGAGGGGGACCGGCAGACGGAGGCCAAGGCCCCCGGAGCCGGGTGGCTGCGGGGGCCTTGGCACGCGCCTACTACGGCTTACGCCTCGGGGAGACGGTCCAGCTGGGCCTGGATGCGGGCGATGTCCTCGTCCGCCTTCGCCAGCCGGCCGCGGATCTTGTCCACGACGTTGTCCGGGGCCTTCGCCAGGAAGGCGTCGTTGCCGAGCTTGGCCGTGGCCTGGGCCTTCTCCTTCTCGGCGGCGGCCAGGTCCTTCGCGAGGCGCTTGCGCTCCGCCGCCACGTCGATCGTGCCGGAGAGGTCCAGCGCGACCTCCGCGCCCGCGACCGGCAGGGTCGCCGTGGCCGTGAAGGCGTCGCCCTCCGGCTGCAGGCGCAGGAGCTGGCGGATGGCGGCCTCGTGCGGGGCCAGTGCCGTGCCGTCCAGGCTCAGCCGGGCGGGGACCCGCTGGCCCGGCTGCAGGCCCTGGTCGGCTCGGAAGCGGCGGACCTCGGTGATGACCGACTGGAGGCTCTCGATCTCCCGCTCGGCCGCCTCGTCCCGGAAGCCACTGTCTTCGGGCCACTCGGCGATGACGACCGACTCGCCGCCCGTGAGGGTGGTCCACAGGGTCTCCGTGACGAACGGGACCACCGGGTGCAGCAGCCTGAGGGTGACGTCCAGGACCTCGCCCAGGACCCGCTGGGAGACCGCGGCCGGCTCGCCGCCCGCCTGGAAGGTGGTCTTGGACAGCTCGACGTACCAGTCGAAGACCTCGTCCCACGCGAAGTGGAACAGCGCGTCGGAGAGCTTCGCGAACTGGAAGTCCTCGTAGAGCGCGTCGACTTCGGCGACGACGGAGTTGAGGCGCGAAAGGATCCAGCGGTCGGTCGCCGACATGCGGGAGGCGTCCGGGAGTTCACCTTCGAGCGTCGCGCCGTTCATCAGCGCGAAGCGGGTGGCGTTCCAGATCTTGTTGGCGAAGTTGCGCGAACCCTGGACCCAGTCCTCGCCGATGGGGACGTCGACGCCGGGGTTGGCGCCGCGGGCCAGCGTGAACCGGAGTGCGTCGGAGCCGTACTTGTCCATCCAGTCCAGCGGGTTGACCGCGTTGCCGAAGGACTTCGACATCTTCTTGCCGAACTGGTCGCGGACCATGCCGTGCAGGGCGATGGTGTGGAACGGCGGGGTGCCGTCCATCGCGTACAGGCCGAACATCATCATCCGGGCGACCCAGAAGAAGAGGATGTCGTAGCCGGTGACCAGGACGGAGTTCGGGTAGAACTTCGCGAGCGAGTCGGTCTGTTCGGGCCAGCCGAGGGTGGAGAAGGGCCACAGGCCGGAGGAGAACCAGGTGTCGAGGACGTCGGTGTCCTGGTGCCAGCCCTCGCCGGTGGGCGCCTCGTCGTCCGGACCGACGCAGACGACCTCGCCGTTCGGGCCGTACCAGACCGGGATGCGGTGGCCCCACCACAACTGCCGCGAGATGCACCAGTCGTGGAGGTTGTCGACCCAGTCGAAGTAGCGCTTCTCCATCTCCTGGGGGTGGATCTTGACGCGGCCGTCGCGGACCGCGTCGCCGGCCGCCTTGGCCAGCGGGCCGACCTTGACCCACCACTGCATGGACAGCCGCGGCTCGATGGTGGTCTTGCAGCGCGAGCAGTGGCCCACCGAGTGGACGTACGGCCGCTTCTCGGCGACGATCCGGCCCTCGGCGCGCAGGGCGGCGACGATGGCGGAGCGGGCCTCGAGCCGGTCCAGGCCCTGGAAGGGGCCGTGGGCGGTGATGACGGCGTGCTCGTCCATGATCGTGACGGCGGGCAGGTCGTGCCGCTGGCCGATCTCGAAGTCGTTCGGGTCGTGGGCCGGGGTGACCTTGACGGCGCCGGTGCCGAACTCGGGGTCGACGTGCTCGTCGGCGACGACGGGGATACGGCGGCCGGTGAGCGGCAGCTCGATCTCACGGCCGACGAGGTGGCGGTACCGCTCGTCCTCGGGGTGGACGGCGACGGCGGTGTCGCCGAGCATCGTCTCGGCGCGGGTGGTGGCCACGACGATGGCGTCGTCGCCCTCGCCGTACCGGATGGAGACGAGCTCGCCCTCGTCGTCCTGGTACTCGACCTCGATGTCGGAGATGGCGGTCAGACAGCGCGGGCACCAGTTGATGATGCGCTCGGCGCGGTAGATGAGCTCGTCGTCGTAGAGCCGCTTGAAGATGGTCTGGACGGCCTGCGAGAGCCCCTCGTCCATGGTGAAGCGCTCGCGGGACCAGGCGACGCCGTCGCCGAGCCGCCGCATCTGCCCGGAGATCTGGCCGCCGGACTCGCCCTTCCACTGCCAGACGCGCTCGACGAAGGCCTCGCGGCCGAGGTCGTGCCGGGATTTGCCTTCCTTGCCCAGCTCGCGCTCGACGACGTTCTGCGTGGCGATGCCGGCGTGGTCCATGCCGGGCTGCCACAGCGTCTCGTAGCCCTGCATGCGCTTACGGCGGGTCAGGGCGTCGATGAGCGTGTGCTCGAAGGCGTGCCCGAGATGGAGGCTGCCGGTGACGTTCGGCGGCGGGATGACGATGGTGTACGGCGGCTTGTCGCTCTTCTCGTCCGCCTCGAAGTAACCCCGCTCCACCCAGCGCTCGTACAGCGGCCCCTCTACGTCGGCCGGCGCGTACTGGGTCGGCAGTTCGGTGTGGGGCGCTGGTGGCTGCTGCTGAGCGTTCTCGGTCACGGAGTCAGTTTAGGGGTGTCGCGGCGGTGTCCCGAAACGGCTTTGTTCTGTAACGGTGGGGGCCCCGATGCACCGCGCGCCCCCCGGCTGGGCCAGGATGTCAGGACCACATAAGCATCTGGAGGGGAACCCAGTAATGAGCTACAACCAGCCGGGCCCGTACGGCGGGCAGCCCCAGCAGCCCGGACCGTACGGCCAGCCGGGTCCGTACGGCCAGCAGCCGCAGGCTCCGCAGCCCGGCTATGGCTACCCCCAGCAGCCGCAGGCCCCGCAGCCGGGTTACGGCTACCCCCAGCAGGGCGGCGTCCCGCCCCAGCAGCCCCCTTACGGCCAGCAGCCCCCCTACGGCGCCCCGATGCCCCCGGCCCCGAGCGGCGGCAAGAAGAAGACGGGCCTCATCCTGGGCGCGGTAGCGGTCGTGGCGGCGATCGGCGTGGGCGTGTATTTCGTGGTGGGTGGGAGTGGGGGCAGCGGTGATGCCGCCGGGGACGACGGCCCGCACAAGCTGACCACGCCGGCCACGGTCCTCACGGAGTACAAGAAGGCCGAGGACAACGGCTCGGACAGCGCGATGACGAAGGACGACCTCCAGAACGCCGAGGACTGGGGCGTCAAGAACCCCAAGGACGTCAGCGCGAACTACCAGTCGGGCGACGAGAGCAACCCGCTGGCGGGCAAGCTGGTGACCTTCGGCGGCGTGTACGGCGAGATCGAGGACCCCGAGAAGGCTGTCGACGGACTCCTCGCGTACATGAAGAAGGACGCCGAGAAGGAAGACGTCACCATGAAGGGCGAGCCGAAGGCGTACACCCCCGAGGGGTTCGACGGCACGGTCCTGAAGTGCCAGCAGGCCAACATGCAGAACCCCGACGCCACCGCGGGTTCGGGTGAGCCGTCCGAGATGAACATGACGTACTGCGTCTGGGGCGACTACAGCACGATCGGCTTCGTGATGCCGATGGAGATCGCCGACATCGCGGCCGGCAAGGAGACCGACCCGACCCAGGCGGCGGCCCTCACCGCCAAGTTCCGCAAGGACGTCCGCGTCAAGATCTGACGCCTGCCGTCGGACAGCAACCACGACAGGGGCCCCGGTCGACCGACCGGGGCCCCTGTCGTACGTCTGATGCTGTTACGCCGTCTTCTGCTCCCCCGGCCCCCGGCCGTTCCGGGCGTCCCTCGGGATCAGGGTGGGGTTGACGTTCGAGTGGACGACGTCGGCCGTGATGACGACACGGGCCACGTCCTTGCGGGACGGGACCTCGTACATCACCGACATCAGGACCTCCTCCATGATGGCGCGCAGGCCGCGCGCGCCGGTCTGGCGGAGGATCGCCTGGTCGGCGATGGCTTCCAGCGCCTCGCGCTCGAAGTCCAGCTCCACTCCGTCGAGTTCGAAGAGGCGCTGGTACTGCTTGACCAGGGCGTTGCGCGGCTCCACCAGGATCTGCAGGAGCGCCTCGCGGTCGAGGTTGTGGACCGAGGTGATCACCGGCAGACGCCCGATGAACTCGGGGATCATGCCGAACTTGACCAGGTCCTCGGGCATGACGTCCTCGAACTGGTCCTTCGCCTCCAGCTCCCGCTTGGAGCGGATCGTCGCGCCGAACCCGATGCCCTTCGCACCGGCCCGCGACTCGATGATCTTCTCGAGACCGGCGAAGGCACCGCCCACGATGAACAGCACGTTCGTCGTGTCGATCTGGATGAACTCCTGGTGGGGGTGCTTGCGCCCGCCCTGCGGCGGCACCGAGGCCGTCGTGCCCTCCAGGATCTTCAGCAGCGCCTGCTGGACGCCCTCGCCCGAGACGTCTCGCGTGATCGACGGGTTTTCACTCTTCCGCGCGACCTTGTCGATCTCATCGATGTAGATGATCCCGGTCTCGGCCTTCTTGACGTCGTAGTCCGCCGCCTGGATCAGCTTCAGCAGGATGTTCTCGACGTCCTCGCCGACATAGCCCGCCTCCGTCAGCGCCGTCGCGTCCGCGATCGCGAACGGGACGTTCAGCATCCGGGCGAGCGTCTGCGCCAGCAGGGTCTTCCCGGAGCCGGTGGGGCCCAGCAGCAGGATGTTGGACTTCGCCAACTCGATGGCGTCCTCGCGGCTTTGACCACCGCCGTGCTCGCCGGCCTGGACCCGCTTGTAGTGGTTGTACACCGCGACCGACAGGGCCTTCTTGGCGGCCTCCTGGCCGACCACGTACCCCTCGAGGAACTCGTAGATCTCGCGCGGCTTCGGGAGCTCCTCCCAGCGCACCTCGCTGGTCTCCGCGAGTTCTTCCTCGATGATCTCGTTGCAGAGATCGATGCACTCGTCGCAGATGTACACACCGGGCCCTGCGATGAGCTTCTTGACCTGCTTCTGGCTCTTGCCGCAGAACGAGCACTTGAGCAGATCGCCGCCGTCACCGATGCGTGCCACGGTGTGCTTCCCCTTCGCCTGGGAGACGCCTAGGTCCAGCGGCTCCTGGTGCTGCCTTCATCCGACGGTACCTTGCCGGGGCCCTTGTTCGGGCCCCCCTTGGCACGGTTCACTTTGTCGTGCACCGTGCCAAGGAGCGGCCGACGATACAGCCTCCGGCTCAGCGCACCTCTGCGTTGTTCATCTTCCGGGTGGAGATGATCTGGTCGATCAGGCCGTACGACAGGGCGTCCTCGGCCGTGAGGATCTTGTCGCGCTCGATGTCCTCGCGGATCTTCTCGATCGGCGTGGTGGAGTGCTTGGCCAGCATCTCCTCCAGCTGCGCACGCATCCGGAGGATCTCGTTCGCGGCGATTTCCAGGTCCGAGACCTGACCTCGGCCCGTCTCGCTGTACGGCTGGTGGATCAGCACGCGCGCGTTCGGCAGCGCCATGCGCTTGCCGGGCGTACCGGCGGCCAGCAGGATCGCGGCGGCGGAGGCCGCCTGGCCCATGCAGACCGTCTGGACGTCCGGCTTCACGAACTGCATCGTGTCGTAGATGGCCGTCAGCGCGGTGAAGGAGCCACCGGGGCTGTTGATGTAGACCGAGATGTCCCGGTCGGGGTCCATCGACTCCAGGCACAGCAGCTGCGCCATGACGTCGTTGGCGGAGGCGTCGTCGATCTGCACGCCGAGGAAGATCACGCGCTCCTCGAAGAGCTTCGCGTACGGGTCGTACTCACGAATGCCCTGCGACGTGCGCTCGACGAAGCGCGGGATGACGTAGCGGGACTCGGCGACAGGGCCGGTGTACTCGGCCTGCGGGCGGTCCTGGAAGCCGCTGCCGGGGAAGGTGTTCACGGTGTCTCCAAAAAGGGGCTGTAGCGGGGGCTGGGGGCGGGTGGAGGCTCGTACGGCCCTGGGGTGTCCCGGGGGCCGGTACCGGCCCTACGCCGCTCCGGTACCGCCGCCGCCCGGCATACCGGCGGCCGTGGGGATGACGTCGTCGATGAGGCCGTACTCCTTGGCCTCGAAGGCGTCGAACCAGCGGTCGCGGTCCGAGTCGCGGGTGATCTGCTCGATCGTCTGGCCCGTGTGCTGGGCGGTGAGCTCGGCCATGCGCTTCTTGGTGTGCAGCAGCCGCTCGGCGTGGATCTTGATGTCCGAGGCCGAGCCGGCGAGGCCGGCGGACGGCTGGTGGATCAGGATCTCGGCGTTCGGCAGCGCGAAGCGCTTGCCGGGGGTGCCCGCACTGAGCAGGAACTGGCCCATCGAGGCGGCGAGGCCCATGGCGATGGTGACCACGTCGTTCTTGATGAACTGCATGGTGTCGTAGATCGCCATACCGGCCGTGATCGAACCGCCCGGGCTGTTGATGTAGAGGTAGATGTCCTTGTCCGGGTCAGCGGCAAGGAGCAGCAGCTGTGCGGTGATCTTGTTCGCGATGTCGTCGTCGACCGGCTGGCCGAGGAAGATGATCCGCTCGTTGAGCAGCCGGTTGTAGACCTGGTCGCCGAGGCCACCACCGATGGAAGGCTCGCCGGCGGCGGAGGGCATCAGATTCGTCACGTATCCACCTGCTCGTCTTACGACGGCGCCGGGCCGTCTTCACGTTTCCCTGCCGGGGGCCTCCGGCGGTTTCGCCGACTCCCCTGCCCCCGTACTCATGGACCCTAACGCGCTGGTCCCTTCAGGGAATCCCGGAGCGGGGGGTGTTCGCCGGGGGCGTAGAGCCTGCGGCGGGTGGGCCGCCGCCTACGCCCCGTGACCGCCCGCGAGCGCCCCGCCCACCGGATGCCGGAAAGGCCCCGGGGATCGTCCTCCCCGGGGCCTTCCTACGGCGTCACAGGCGCCGAAGGCGTGCTCAGCCCTCGGTCTTCTCGTCGGCCTCGGCCTCGGTGGCGTCGGCCTCCGTGGCCTCGGCGGCGATGTCGGTGGCGGCCTCGTCCTCGTCGTCCAGGTCGATGATCTCGCCGTTGGTGTCCTTGACCGTGGCCTTCTCGACCACGACGGCCAGGGCCTTGCCGCGGGCGACCTCGCCGACCAGGAGCGGAACCTGGCCGCCCTCGACGACGGCCTGGGCGAACTGGTCGGGGGACATGCCGGAGGAGGCCGCGCGCCGCATGAGGTGCTCGGTGAGCTCCTCCTGGTTGACGTTGAGCTTCTCCTGCTTGACGAGCTCGTCCAGGACGAACTGGGTCTTGATGCCCTTGACCGCGGCTTCCTTGGTCTCGGCGTCGAACTCCTCGACCGTCTTGCCCTGGATCTCGAGGTACTTCTCGAGGTCGAGGCCCATCTGGCCGAGCTGGTGGTGCTCCAGGTTGTGCTTGCGGGTGTTGATCTCGTCCTCGAGCAGCTTCTCGGGGACGGGCACCTCGACGAGCTCCAGCAGCTTCTCCAGGACGCGCTCCTGGGCCTGCGTGGCCTGGTCGTACTGCTTCATGTTCTCGAGGCGCTTGCGGCTGTCGGCCTTGAGCTCGTCGAGGGTGTCGAACTCGGAGGCGAGCTGCGCGAAGTCGTCGTCCAGCTCGGGCAGTTCGCGCGCGGCGACCTGGGTGACCTTGACGGTGACCTCGGCCTCCTTGCCGGCCGCCGAGCCGCCCTTGAGCTCGGAGGTGAAGGTGGCCTCGCCACCGGCCTCCAGGCCCTTCACGGCGTCGTCGATGCCCTCGAGGAGCTCACCGGAGCCGATGGTGTAGGCGACACCCTCGGCGACGCCGTCCTCCAGGACCTCGCCCTCGACCTTGGCCTGCAGGTCGATGGTGACGACGTCGCCGTCCTGGGCGGGGCGCTCGACCGGGGAGGTCGAGGCGAAGCGCTCGCGGAGCTGCTCGACCGACTTCTCGATGTCCTCGTCGGTGACCTCGACGGCGTCGACCTCGACCTCGATGCCGGAGTAGTCCGGGATCTCGATGGCCGGGCGGACGTCGACCTCGGCGGTGAAGTTCAGCGTCTCGCCGTCCTTCAGCTCCGTGATGTCGACCTCGGGCTGGCCCAGGACGTTGAGCTCGGCCTCGTTGACCGCCTCCGTGTAGAACTTGGGAAGCGCGTCGTTGACGGCCTCCTCCAGCACGGCGCCACGGCCGAACCGCTGGTCGATGACCCGGGCGGGAATCTTGCCCTTGCGGAAGCCCTTCACCGTGACCTGCTGGTTGATCTTCTTGTACGCCGCGTCGAGGCTGTCCTTGAGCTCCTCGAAGGGCACCTCGACAGTGAGCCGAACCCGAGTCGGGTTCAGGGTCTCCACGGCGCTCTTCACGGTTCGGTCTCCTTGTGGCTGACTTCTTGGGTTTGCCGGGCCAGACTGGTCCGGCGGATTCGCTGCCCGGAGGACTTCGGTAAGTGAGAGACACACGGGCGCGCAGCTTGCATAGTAACCGCAGCCGCTGAACGACCCAAAGGCGATCACCTGGATGATCAGGCAGGTGGTCGGGGTGGCGGGATTTGAACCCACGGCCTTCCGCTCCCAAAGCGGACGCGCTACCAAGCTGCGCCACACCCCGTCTGGTGCGACACGTAGGGTACATGCCCGCAGGCCATGGGGCCGCCGCATTTATGGGGTGTGCGCCGAGGGGGGCCGACCCGCTACGATGCCTTCAGTGCCGCGGTCGGCTGACCTGCGGCGCGTCCTGTGCGGGCGTAGCTCAATGGTAGAGCCCTAGTCTTCCAAACTAGCTACGCGGGTTCGATTCCCGTCGCCCGCTCCAGTTCGGCCGCCGGCCCGGTTCCTCGGAACCGGGCCGGCGTCGTTTGTGCGGTCCGGCGTTCTAGAACTGGATCGAGTTGATCGTCTCGGCTATCGAGTCGAGGAACCGCTGGATGTCGTCGGCCATGCCGGTGGAGGCGAGGAAGAAGCCGAAGAGCACGGCGACCACCGCGGGGCCGGCCTTGAGGGAGCCACCTCGGATCAACACCACCAAGATGATCGCCAACAGCAGCACCACTGACAGCGAAATGGCCACAACTGATCACACCCTCGGTCGGTCCGCTCTCCCGGCCCGGGGGTGCCTGCCCCGCGCACCCCCGCCAGAACCATCGTGCCACCAACAGGGCCGCCGTATGCGGCGGGTGGGGCATCAGTGGTCACAACTCCGGCCGGTGCGGGCGGCTCCGGGCCCCGCGGGGGCCATCCCGCGCACTCCGCACGGGAATTCGAAGTGACACTCGTAAGAGAAATTCGGTGTGATCGTTTCCATGTCCACACAAGGTGTTCGCGGGTAATTCGAATTGTTGTCACAGGTGACCCCAACTCCGGCCCACACCTTGCGTTATGTACGATTTAGCATGGATTAAACATCACAAGGCAGGCACATAAGTGGTAATGGCGTCCCGCGTTTTACTCATCCGCACAGCCGCCGCTAAGGTGCCTCAGATGTTCCACGCTGCCTCGCCACCCGCACAGTCGCAGGCCCCGGGAGTGCCGAGTCCGCGCTCCCCCGAGAAACAGCAGAGACCGAACACAAGAGCAGGCAAGCGCGACGCCTTCTTCGACAACGCGAAGTTCCTGGCGATCGTGCTGGTGGCCGTCGGTCATGCCTGGGAGCCCCTGAAGGGCGACAGCCGGATCCTCGAAGGCCTGTACATGGCCGTGTACGCCTTCCACATGCCGGCGTTCATCATCATCTCCGGCTACTTCTCACGCAGTTTCGACATGCGCCCGGACCGGCTGCGCCGGCTGATCACCGGTGTCGCCGTGCCGTACATCGTCTTCGAGACCGCGTATCCGCTGTTCAAGCGGGTGATCGACGACGACCCGAGCATGCCCGTCAGCCTGCTCGACCCCTGGTATCTCACCTGGTTCCTGGCCGCGCTGTTCGTCTGGCGGCTGACCACCCCGATCTGGAAGTCGATCCGCCGGCCGCTGCCTGTCGCGCTCGGCATCGCGGTGCTGGCGTCCGTCACGCCGGAGATCGGCGACGACCTCGACCTCCAGCGTGTGCTGCAGTTCCTGCCGTTCTTCGTGCTGGGCCTGCACATGAAGGCCGAGCACTTCCAGTGGGTGCGCCGGCGTTCCGTGCGGATCCTGTCCGTGCCGGTGTTCGCGCTGGCGCTCGCCGTCAGCTGGTGGGCGGTGCCGCGCATGAACACCGGCTGGTTCTACCACCGTGACTCCGCGCAGGAGCTGGGCGCGCCGTGGTGGACCGGGCCCGTCATGGTGTTCGCGCTGTTCGGCTGCTCACTGGTGCTGACGGCGTGCTTCTTCGCCTGGGTGCCGCGCCGGCACATGTGGTTCACGGCGCTGGGCGCGGGCACGCTGTACGGCTATCTGCTGCACGGCTTCGTGGTGAAGGCCGGTGACTACCAGGGCTGGTTCGACCACGACTGGCTGCACCGGCCGCTCGGCCAGATCTTCGTCACCGTGCTCGCGGCGGCGGGTGTGACGCTGCTGTGCACCGCGCCGGTGCGGCGGGTCTTCCGGACGGTGATGGAGCCCGAGATGAAGTGGGCGTTCCGGCGGGACCCCGCGGAGGCGGCCCGCGAACGCGAACGTCAGAAGACCGCCGCCTAGTTCAGGGGTGCGGTGCCCGGCTCAGGGCTGCAGGCCGAGAAGTGCGCGCATGCGCGCGTACTTCTCGGTCAGGCGTACGCGCGTCGCCTCGTCCAGGACCGCGAGGCGGGCCGGGTCCGCGTTGTGCGCCAGGTCCGCCTCCTTCACCAGCAGCGCGCCCGGCGTGGCGAGGATCCGCCCGGCGTACGCCTCCGGCGTCTCCCCCGCGCGCTTGGTGAGGGCGAGGACGATGTCCTTCGTACGGCGGCTCAGCGCGGCCTCGTGCAGCCACCGCTCGGTGAGGGCGTCGTCCTCGACGGCGTCGTGCAGCCAGGCCGCCGCGATCTGGTCGTCGTCGCCGCCCCGGGCACGGACGCCGTCGGCCACCGCCTTCAGGTGCTCGGCGTAGGGCCGTCCCGCCTTGTCCGTCTGGCCCTCGTGGGCGGCGCGGGCGAGGGCTTCGACCTCGGGAACGGCGAGCGTCAGGCGTGGCCCCCCGCCTGTGACGTCACCGTAGGGCCCTCGCGGCAGATCAGCAGCAGCGCGCGGTCGTCGTTGACGTCCTTGGCCACCGCCTCGATGAGATGCCAGGCCGCGCCGTGGAAGCCGCCCGCGACATAGCGGTCCGCCTCGCCGGTGAGGCGGTCGATGCCCTCGACGATGTCGCGGTCGGAGGTCTCCACCAGACCGTCTGTGAACAGCATCAACACATCCCCGGGCCGCAACGAGCCCTTCACGGGGTCGAACTGGGCGCCGTCGTACACACCCAGCAGCGGGCCCTCCGCGGCCTTCTCCTCCCAGCGGCCGCTGCCCGCGCTGAGCTGGAGGCCCGGCGGGTGTCCGGCGGAGTAGAGCTCGTAGTCGCCGGAGTCCAGGTCCAGGACCAGGTGGATGGAGGTGGCGAAGCCCTCCTCCCAGTCCTGGCGGAGCAGGTAGCCGTTGGCGGCCGGGAGGAAGGCGTGCGGGGGCAGCGAGCCGAGGAGTCCGCCGAAGGCGCCCGACAGCAGCAGGGCCCGCGAGCCCGCGTCCATGCCCTTGCCCGAGACGTCCGTGAGGACGACCTCCAGGGTCCGGCCGCCGTTCGTGCGGGCCGCGACAACGAAGTCACCGGAGAACGACTGGCCGCCCGCCGGGCGCAGCGCCATCTCGCGGTGCCAGCCGTTGGGCAGCTGCGGCAGCTTGCTCTGCACCCGGATGCGTTCGCGCAGGTCGAACAGCATGGTTCCGCCGCGCCGCCAGGGCACGCCGACGCGGCTGCGGAACTGGGCGATCAGCAGGCCGACGAACCCGCAGGCCGCGACCACCAGGACCACGCCCGGAGTGACCCGGGCGGCGCCCTCGGTGTACGGGCCGAGCTGCACCGACTCCACGATCAGGGCGGTGGCCGCGGCCGCGTACAGGCCGAGCAGGCTGGCCGGGCGCAGCAGCAGACCGCCGGCGACGATGGGCAGGACCAGCGCGGCCGGAGCGCACCAGACCGAGTTGGCCAGGGTGGTGGCGGTGATGAGCGGGACGGTGAGCAGCAGTGCGGCCAGCGCGACCCAGTCGGAGCCGTCGCCGCGGAAGTAGTCCACGGCACTTCTGCGCAGGCCGACGCGGACCCGGTGCCACTGGATACGCAACCGGGCCGCGAGCGTGTCGGCGGCCGCGCGCCGCTGTCGTCCTGCTGCCATTAGTTCGGGACCCTATCCATCGGACCAGCCGCTTGGCACGGGAGGTCCACCTTGTCCCCCGTCCGAGGCTCAACTCCACAGTGAACTTCACGAGAAGCCATCGCGCGGCCCCCCGGCGGAAATTCCGTGGCTCGTCCCGCATCGCCCTGGTAGGCATGGCGCATGGGGACACACTTCACGACCGGTTCCGCGACCGAGCTGCGGCGGCTGGCGCCCGAGCATTGGGACATCTGGTACGACGTGCTGCTGCGCGCCTTCGGCGGGGTGCCGGAGCCCACCGAGGAGCGTGAACTGTACCGGGGACTCACCGAGTTCGACCGGTTCCTCGGCGCCTGGGACGGTGACCTGTGCGTGGGGTCGGCCGGGGCGTTCCGGTTCGGGGTGACCGTGCCCGGCGGGGCCTCGGTGCCCGCGGCGGGGGTGACGATGGTCGGGGTCGCCGGCACGCACCGGCGACGCGGGGTCCTTACGTCGATGATGCGCAGGCAGCTGGACGACGTGCGGTCCTGGGGCGAGCCGCTGGCGGTGCTGACGGCGTCCGAGCCGGCGATCTACGGGCGGTTCGGGTACGGCGTGGCGACCCTTCAGCTCGCCACCGAGATCGACACGACCCGGGTGCGGTTGTCGGTGCCGGCCGGGACGGACGACGTACGGCTGCGGTACGCGGAGCCGGTGGACGTCATCGACGCGTGCGAGCAGGTGTACGCGGCGCTGGTGCCCGTCCGGCCCGGGATGCTGGCCCGGGTGCGGCCCGGCTGGGAGCGGGTGGGGGTGCTCGATCCGGAGGGCGGGCGGGGCGGGGCGTCGCCGTTGCAGTGCGTGCTGGCGGAGCGGGACGGGGAGACCGTCGGGTACGCCCGTTACGCGGTCAAGCCGGAGTGGGGGGTCGCCGGGAACGACGGGGTGGTGCAGCTGCGGGAGCTGGCCGGGGTGGACGCGGCGGCGCAGGCCGCGCTGTGGCGGTTCCTGTTCGACCTGGACCTGACGGCGACGCTGAAGGTGCACGGGCGGCCGATGGACGAGGCATGGCAGCACCAGGTGTCGGACCTGCGGCGGTGCCGGCCGCGGTACCGGGACGGGATGTTCGTCCGGCTGGTCGAGGTCGGGGCGGCGCTCTCGGCCCGGACCTATCAGGCGCCGGTGGATGTGGTGCTGGAGGTCGAGGACGCCTTCTGCCCCTGGAACTCCGGGCGTTGGCGGCTGTCGGGGGACGCGAAGGGGGCGTCCTGCGAGCGGACCCGGGACGCGGCGGATCTGGCCCTGTCCGTACGGGAGTTGGGGTCGGCGTATCTCGGCGGGGTGAGCCTGGTGTCGCTGGGGGCCGCCGGGCGGGTACGCGAGGTCCGGCGGGGGGCGCTGGCGGAGGCGTCGGTGGGGTTCGGCTCGGCCGTCGCGCCCTGGTTGCCGCACGGGTTCTAGAACAGCGGTTCGCGGGGTTCCGGAACGGCGGCTCACGGGTTCTGGAACCGGCCAACAGGTTCTCGAACCGGCTCACAGGTCCTCGAACCGGCTTACCGCTTCTGGCAGTTGGGGCACCAGAAGAGGTTGCGGGCGGCGAGATCGGCGGTGCGGATCTCGCCGCCACAGATGTGGCAGGGCAGGTTGGCCCTGCGGTACACGTAGACCTCCCCGCCGTGGTCGTCCACGCGGGGCGGGCGGCCCATCGCCTCGGGGGTGTGGTCCGGGCGGACGGTGTCGATGCGGTTGTTGCGGACGCCCTCGTGCATGAGGTCCACCAGGTCGGCCCAGATGGCTTCCCACTGCCGGGGCGTGATGTCCTTGCCCGCCCGGTAGGGGTCGATGCCGTGCCGGAAGAGGACCTCCGCGCGGTAGACGTTGCCGACGCCCGCGATGATCTTCTGGTCCATGAGCAGGGCGGCGATCGTGGTGCGGCTGCGGGAGACGCGCCGGTAGGCCGTCTTCGGGTCCGCGTCGTCGCGCAGCGGGTCCGGACCGAGGCGGTCGTGTATGGCCTGCTTCTCGGCGGGGGTGATCAGGGCGCAGGTGGTGGGGCCTCGGAGGTCGACGTACGCGGTGGTGTTCGCGAGGCGGAGGCGGACCGTGTCCGTGGGCGGGGGTGCGGGGGCGGGGCCGAAGGTGACCTTGCCGAAGAGGCCGAGGTGGATGTGGACCCAGTCGCTGTCGCGGAAGCCGAGGAAGAGGTGTTTGCCGTGGGCCTCGGTGGCGGTGAGCTCGGTGCCGGTGATCAGGGCGGCGGCGTCGGAGAACTTGCCCTGGGGGCTGGTGGCCTGGGGGGCGGTACCGGCGAAGGCGGCGGCGTAGTCCTTGGCCAGCCGGTGGATGGTGTGCCCCTCAGGCACGGTGGCTCCTCTGGACGGGCTGGAAGGCGCCGACCGGCGTCGCTGTGCGCGGACGCCGGACGGGCTGAAAGGCTTACTGCTGCGGGTGGTGCGGGGGGATCGGGGGGAGGTCGCCCGTGGTCTCGTAGGACGCCAGCATGTCGATGCGGCGGATGTGGCGCTCGTCGCCCGAGAACGGGGTGGCGAGGAAGGTCTCCACGAACTTCGTCGCCTCGTCCTGGGTGTGCATGCGGGCGCCGACCGCTACGACGTTGGCGTCGTTGTGCTGGCGGCCCAGGGCCGCGGTCTCCTCGCTCCAGGCCAGTGCCGCACGGACACCCTTGACCTTGTTCGCCGCGATCTGCTCGCCGTTGCCGGAGCCGCCGATCACGATGCCGAGGGCGTCGGGGTCGGCGGCGGTGCGCTCTGCGGCGCGGAGGCAGAAGGGCGGGTAGTCGTCCTGGGCGTCGTAGAGGTGAGGGCCGCAGTCGACGGGGTCGTGCCCCGCCGCCTTCAGCCACTCGACGAGGTGGTTCTTGAGTTCGTAGCCCGCATGGTCGGAGCCGAGGTACACGCGCATGCGACGAGTGTGACACGCCTGTTCCCGGGCAGCCGCCCCGGGGGTTGATCCCGAAAAGCCTGAGCAACAGTACAGAACCTCAGGCAAACCTCAAGTAACGATCCGGAATCAAAGGTTCAATTACTCCTTTGCCTCAGATTCACTGGACCAACTTGTTAGGCACCGGCACGAAGGAATTCCCCCTATGACCTCGCAGCCGACCCTGTCGAAGGCTGAAAAGGACCCTGGAGCCCCCGGCGATCCCGGTAACGGCCTCCAGGCAGGGCTCAAGAACCGCCACTTGTCGATGATCGCGATCGGCGGTGTCATCGGCGCCGGACTCTTCGTCGGGTCCTCCTCCGGTATCGCCACCGCGGGCCCCGGCATCCTCCTGTCGTACGCACTCGTCGGCACGCTCGTGGTGCTGGTGATGCGGATGCTCGGTGAGATGTCCGCGGCCAACCCGACCTCGGGTTCGTTCTCGGCGCACGCCGACCGTGCGCTCGGCCGCTGGGCCGGTTTCTCCATCGGCTGGCTGTACTGGTTCTTCTGGGTCGTGGTGCTGGCCGTCGAGGCGACCGCCGGCGCGGTGATCCTCGAAGGCTGGATCCCGGCCGTACCGCAGTGGGCCTGGGCGCTCATCGTGATGGTGGTGCTGACCGCCACCAACCTGGTCTCCGTCGGCTCCTACGGCGAGTTCGAGTTCTGGTTCGCCGGTATCAAGGTCGTCGCGATCGCCGCGTTCATCGTGATCGGCGGGCTCGCCGTCTTCGGCCTGCTGCCGGGCGTCGACAGCGATCAGGCCGGGCTGGGCAACCTCACCGAGCACGGCGGCTTCCTGCCGAACGGGCCCGGCGCGATCCTCACCGGTGTGCTGCTCGTCGTCTTCTCCTTCATGGGCAGTGAGATCGCCACGCTGGCCGCCGGCGAGTCCGAGGACCCGCAGCGGGCCGTCACCAAGGCGACCAACAGCATCATCTGGCGCGTCGCCGTCTTCTACCTCGGCTCGATCTTCGTCGTGGTCACGTTGCTCCCGTGGGACAGCAAGTCGATCGCCGAGGACGGTTCCTACGTCGCTTCCCTCGACTCCCTCGGCATCCCGCACGCCGGTCAGATCATGAACTTCATCGTGCTGACCTCGGTGCTGTCCTGCCTCAACTCGGGTCTGTACACGGCGTCCCGCATGGCCTTCTCCCTCGGCCGGCGCGGGGACGCGCCCAAGGCGTTCGCGAAGACCACCGGCCGGGGGGTGCCGCTCGCGGCGATCCTCTCCTCCGTCGTCTTCGGCTTCGTCGCCGTCTTCTTCAACTACCAGTACCCGGACACCGTCTTCCTCTTCCTGCTCAACTCCAGCGGTGCGGTGGCCCTGTTCGTCTGGCTGGCCATCTGCTTCTCGCAGCTGCGGATGCGGAAGATCATCCAGGCCGAGGCGCCGGAGAAGCTGGTCGTCCGGATGTGGCTGTACCCGTATCTGACCTGGGCCACGGCCGCGATGATCGTGTTCGTCCTGGGATACATGCTCACCGACACCGAGCACGACGGACGCCGGACGGTGCTGTTGTCGCTGCTGGTCGCGGCGATCGTGCTGGCCATCGCGTTCGTCAAGGAGAAGCTCCGGGGCGACGCCGACGAGGTCGACGAGGTCGACGAGGTCAAGGTCGGCTGATCCGCTCGCACATGCGTGAAGGGGGCCCCTCGGGGCCCCCTTTGCGTGTTCAGAGGAGGGTGAAGCTGTCCTTGACCTTCTCGTAGGTGCGCAGGGCCCGGTCCTCGATGTCCGGCTGGTACCAGGTGTTGATCTGGTACGACTTCCCCTTCTCGTTGAAGCCCAGCAGCCTTGCGTGCCAGGGGACTCCCTCCAGCGTGAAGGTGTACTCCCAGACGACCGCGGGAGAGCCGCGGAACGTCGTCTCCTCCAGGCGGATCTTTTGGTACGCCTGCCCCTGGTGGGCGTTCTGTTCCGAGGTCTCCCAGGTCTCCATGAGGTCGCCGCGGGCGAGGGAGGACTTCGTGACGAGTTCCTGTCTGCCGTCGGGCGAGGTGTAGTGCACCTCCGCGCCCGTCTTCACGTCCCGCCGCCAGCCCTCGGGGGGCACCCAGGCGAACCCGCCGGCCTCCGCGCGCGCTCCCGGCGGCAGGGTCTGCGGGCGGGCGGTGCCTTCCACGGTGGGCGAGGGGGAGGTGGGTGAGGGCGAGTACGCGGAGGAGGAGGAAGCCGAGCCGCCGGCCTTGTCGTCCTCGGGGGACCCGCCGGCGTTCATGAGCAGGACGACGGCCACCACGGCTCCGGCGGTGACGAGCCCCGCTGCGGCAAGGAGGGCGGGCCCGCGGCGCCCCGGGCGGGGGCGGACGGGGGCTGCAGGGCCGGGCAGCTCGCCCGGGGGCATGGGGCGGGGGCCGGGCAGCTCGCCCGGGGGCGCGGGGCCCGGGCCGGGGGCGAAGGCGGGGCCCGGCCGCCGTTCCGTCTCGGCCTCGTGGCGCAGGACGGCGGGGGGCTGGGGCTCGTGGCGCGGCACGGCGGGGGGCTGGGGCTCATAGCGCGGCACGGCGGCCGGATCGGCCGCGTGGCGCAGGACCGCGGCCGGGTCGGGCGCCTGCCGCGGCACCGCAGCTGGGTCGGGCTCGTGGCGCGGCACCGCCGCTGACTCGGGCACCTGCCGCAGCACCGCGGCCGGGCCAGCATCGTGGTGCGGCACCGCCGCTGACTCGGGTTGCTGTGGCAGCACGGCGGTGGGCTCGGGCCTGTGGCGCGGCACCCCGGCCGGGTCGGCCTCGTCGCGTGGAACCCCGGCCGAACCAGGCTCCTGCCGCAGCACCGCAGCCGACTCAGGCTCATGGCGCGGCACCCCGGCCGACTCAGACTCCTGCCGCAGCACCGCGGCCGGGCCAGCATCGTGGCGCGGCACCGCCGCCGACTCGGGTTCCTGTGGCAGCACGGCGGCGTGCTCGGACCTGCGGCCCAGCACCCCGGCCGGGCCGGCCTCGTCGCGTGGAACCCCGGCCGAACCAGGCTCCTGCCGCAGCACCGCAGCCGACTCAGGCTCCTGCCGCAGCACCGCGGCCGGGCCGGGCTCGTGGCGCGGCACCGCCGCCGACTCGGGTTCCTGTGGCAGCACGGCGGCGTGCTCGGACCTGTGGCGCCGCGCCCCGGCCGGGCCAGCATCGTGGCGCGGCACCCCGGCCGACTCAGGCTCCTGCCGCAGCACCGCGGCCGGGTCGGGCTCGTGGTGCGGCACCGCCGCTGTCTCGGGTTGCTGTGGCAGCACGGCGGTGGGCTCGGGCCTGTGGCGCGGCACCGCGGCCGGGTCGGCCTCGCGGGGGACCCCGGTCGGCTCGGGCTCCCTGCGGGCGAGGGAGATGCCCGGGGTACGCGAGGTGCCGGGGCTTCGGTGGCCGAAGGTGTGGGTGGGGCGGTGCGCTTCGGCGGGCGGGGTGTCGGTCGGCTCGGGCTTCCTGGGGTCTCGGGCCAGGGACTCCTCCCGTACCGGCTCCGGGGCCTCCCTCGCCGTCGGCACCGCCACCGTGGGCGTGGGAGGCGGGAACGCGATCGGCTGCAGGGCGCTGTCCAGCTCCCCCAGGCTGGGGCGCAGCTCCGGTTCCTTCTCCAGCAGGGCCGCCAGGATGGGGCGCAAGTGACCGGCCGAGGCGGGCAGTTCGGGCTCCTCGTACAGGACCGCGTGCAGGGTGGCCAGGGTGGTGCCCCGGGAGAAGGGGGAGCGGCCGCCCAGGGCCGCGCACAGCGTGGCGCCCAGCGACCAGACGTCCGACGGCGGTCCCTGCGGGCGCCCGGAGATCCGCTCGGGGGCCATGTAGTCGGGCGAGCCGACCAGCATGCCCACCATGGTGAGCGCCGTCGTGTCCTGGATCGCCGCGATGCCGAAGTCCGTGAGGACCACGCGCCGGGCCCGCGCCTCCACCAGGACGTTGCCGGGTTTGATGTCCCGGTGCAGGACGCCCCGTTCGTGCACCTGGCGCAGCGCGGCCACCAGGCCGAGTCCGATGCGGGCCGCCTCCGCCGGGCTCAGCGGGCCCTCCTCGGCGATGATCCGTTCCAGGGAGCGGCCGTCGACCAGCTCCATGACGATCCACAGCCGTTCGCCCTCGTCCACGACGTCGTAGACCCGCACCACGTGGGGGTGGTCGATGCGGGCGGTGGCCCGGGCCTCGCGCAGGGTGCGTTCGCGGCGGGTGCGGGTGTCCTCGGCGTCGAGGCCGTCTATCCGCATCTCCTTGATCGCCACCGGCCGGTCGAGTATTTCGTCGGCGGCCCGCCACACCCGCCCCATTCCCCCCTGCCCGATGCTTTCGACCAGCCGATAGCGCCCGATCACCAGTAGCCCCGGAATCCCGCCGCTCCTCGTGTTTCCCGTATTTCCCGGCAATGCGCTGCACCCCCTCAAAGCCCGTGAATTGGCCACCGAGTCAGTCCGTTTGAAACACGATGGTCACACTTCGCGCCACCCCAGCATAGTGCGGAGAAATCTTGTGGTACCTCTTCAAGTACTGCGAATTCAGGCGCAGCCAAGGGGGACGAACATGAGTTCTCGTCGTACGACGACCATCGCGGGATCGCTGGTTGCAGCATCCTTCTCGGCAGTGATGATCCTTCCGTTCACCGCCGCGGCGGAAGACCAGGGACCTCAGAGCAGCAAGGGGGGAAAGGCCGTTGACGAGGCGCCGGCCGGGGTGGAAATGACCACGACTCTGCCGGAGAAGATCTCGGTCGACAACGCGTCGCGGGAGACGGAGATTACCGCCACCGTGAAAAACGAAGGGACGAAGGAGAGCGGAGAGATCAGGCTTCTGGTCGTCGGATTCGACGGCCTGACGGTCAAGAATGTTCAGGGCTGTTCACAGATTACCAAAAGCGATCTGCCGGAAGGTTCGAACAGCGGATTCGCCTGCGCCGTGGACAATCTCGCGGCCGGCGACTCGAAATCGTACGACGTCGAGGCGACGTACGACCTGGGCAGGACGGGAAAGATCTGCCTGCCCGTCCAGACCGCGTCGGGCGACAAGACGTACTGGCAGCAGGGCCCGGTGCCGTTCGGTACGACGAACCCGTCGCCGAACGCCCCGGCCACCCCGCTGCTGCTGGGCACCGACAACAAGCCGGTGGCGCCCGGCGGTGACGAGCTGGCCGAGACCGGCAGCAAGCGGGACGTGCTGCCGCTGGGGGCGGCCGGGGCGGCGCTGCTGGCGGCGGGCGCGGCCGGGCTGTGGTGGTCCGGGCCGCGGCGGCCGGCCCGGCAGGAGAGCTGAGCCCTGAGACACCTCGGCCGGGCGACCCGACGACAGGTGTCGGGTCGCCCGGCCGATGGGACGAAAGATGCTTCCGGCAGGGCTACTTGTCGAGCAGCTTCCAGGCGGTGGGCAGCAGGCCCATCGCCAGGGCCGCCTTCAGGGCGTCGCCGATGAGGAACGGCGTGAGGCCGGCCGCGATGGCGGCGGAGGCGGACAGGTCGGCCGAGAAGGCCAGGTAGGGGACGCCGATGGCGTAGATGATCGCCTCGCCGAGGAGCATCGTGCCGGCCATGCGCGGCATCGAGCGGTCGGCGCCGCGGCGGGCGAGGGCGCCGACGGCGGCGGAGGCCAGGAGCATGCCGAGGATGTAGCCGAAGGAGGCGCTGAAGCCGTGGCTGCCGCCTGCGAACCACGGCATGCCCGCGAGACCGGCCAGCGCGTACAGGGCCAGCGCCACGACACCGCGGCGGGCGCCGAGCGCGGTGCCGACGAGCAGCGCGGCGAAGGTCTGGCCGGTCACCGGGACCGGGGTGCCCGGCACCGGCACGGCGATCTGGGCGGCGAGACCGGTGAGCGCGGCGCCGCCGGCCACGAGTGCGATGTCCCGGACACGGGAGGCGGGGAGCAGGTCGGCGAGGACCTGTCCGGAGCGGGCGGGGGCGGCGACAGCGGCGGTGCTCATGGGGACTCCGCGAAGGTGGGGGCAGGCTGGGACACGGCGACGCTATCCCAGGGGCCTGGAGCCGATCACCGTCACTGGTCGACAAAGGCCGGATCACCGCCTTGGTGGGCTCTGCACAAAGAGGAGCGGTTACACGGGGTACGGCGTGATGCCGGTCACTGAGGTGAGGACGTGCGGGTCACGAAGGGGGACCGGGGAGGGGCTGTAGGGTTCCCCCAATCCCTCGGCGGTGAAGGGTCCCGTACGCTCTGTGGCGTACCTGTCCGCATACTGGGCGGCCCCTTCGCCTGAGCGGACACGGCCCCCAGACTGTGGGCGATTTTGCCCATCCTCTGCATTGGACGAGCCGCGCCCATGCCCAGCACCACAGTCGAGACGCCGCCGCAGCAGGACGGCGTCTCCCTCTCCCACGGCCTCAAGCAGCGCCATCTGTCGATGATCGCCCTCGGGGGTGTCATCGGCGCCGGACTGTTCGTCGGCTCCGGCGCCGGTATCGCCGCCGCGGGTCCCTCGATCGTCGTCGCCTACGCCCTCTCCGGACTCCTCGTGATGCTGGTGATGCGGATGCTCGGCGAGATGTCCGCCGCGTATCCCTCCTCCGGCTCCTTCTCGGCGCACGCCGAGCGGGCGATCGGGCCCTGGGCCGGGTTCACCGCGGGCTGGTCCTTCTGGGTCCTGCTCTGCACGGCGGTCGGCCTGGAGGGCATCGGTGCCGCGAAGATCGTCACCGGCTGGCTGCCGGGCACGCCGGAGTGGGCGTGGGTGGCGCTGTTCATGGTGGTGTTCTGCGGGGCGAACCTGGCCGCGGTGAAGAACTTCGGTGAGTTCGAGTTCTGGTTCGCCGCCCTGAAGGTCGGTGCGATCAGCCTGTTCCTGGTCCTCGGCGGCCTGGCCATCTTCGGCGTCCTGCCCGGCACGGACGCGCCGGGCACCTCGAACCTGACCGACTTCCTGCCCAACGGCGGCGAGGGCCTGATCATCGGCCTGCTCGCCTCGGTCTTCGCGTACGGCGGCATGGAGACGGTGACCATCGCCGCCGCCGAGTCGGAGAACCCGGTCAAGGGCGTGGCGAGCGCTGTGCGCACCGCGATGTGGCGCATCGCCCTCTTCTACATCGGCTCGATGGCGGTCATCGTGACGCTGGTCCCCTGGGACTCGGCGGCGGTCGTGGAGAAGGGCCCGTACGTCGCGGCCCTCGACGAGCTGGGCATCCCGGGCGCCGGTCAGCTGATGAACGTGGTGGTGCTGGTGGCGCTGCTGTCGGCGATGAACGCCAACATCTACGGCTCCTCGCGCATCGCGTACTCCCTGGTCCAGCGTGGGCAGGGCCCGAAGGCGCTCGGCCGGGTGAGCTCCGGTGTGCCGCGCGTCGCCGTCCTCGCCTCCTCGGTGTTCGGCTTCGTGTGCGTGCTGCTCAGCTACTGGCGGCCGGACGATGTGTTCCCGTGGCTGCTGAACATGATCGGCGCGGTGATCCTGGTGGTGTGGATCTTCATCGCCGTCTCCCAGCTCCGGCTCCGGGCCCGCCTGGAGCGCGAGGAGCCCGAGAAGCTGACGGTGCGCATGTGGGCGTTCCCGGTGCTGACCTGGGTCGCGCTGGCCGGCATGGTGGCGATCTTCGTGCTGATGGCGCGGGAGCCGGACACCCGCGTGCAGCTGTACTCGACCGGTGCGATGACCCTGTTCCTGGCGGGCGTGGGGTACGCGTGGCAGCGGGCCCGGGCGGCCAAGGGCTGATCAGATCTCCGCTTCGGCTGCCCATGCGGCGAGCCGGTCGCGGTCGTAGACGACGAACGGGTGCTCGGGTCCGAGCGCCCGTTCTCGTTTTCGGCCGCCTGCGGGCCATCCGCCTCCCCCACTTCCGCGCTTACTGCTGCTAGCCTGCACTTGCAAGCTACTTGCAATAAGAGGTCGGAGGGGACTTCACCCATGCCCGTCTACACGCTTCCTGAACTGCCGTACGACTACTCCGCGCTCGCTCCCGTGATCAGCCCAGAGATCATCGAGCTGCACCACGACAAGCACCACGCGGCGTATGTGAAGGGGGCCAACGACACGCTGGAGCAGCTCGCCGAGGCGCGGGACAAGGAGCAGTGGGGGACGATCAACGGGCTGGAGAAGAACCTGGCCTTCCATCTGTCCGGGCACATCCTGCACTCGATCTACTGGCAGAACATGACCGGCGAGGGCGGCGGCGAGCCACTCGCGGTGGACGGCGTGGGCGACCTCGCGGACGCCATCACCGAGTCGTTCGGCTCCTTCGCGGGCTTCAAGGCCCAGCTGACCAAGGCCGCCGCCACCACGCAGGGTTCGGGCTGGGGCGTCCTCGCCTACGAGCCGCTGAGCGGGCGGCTGGTCGTGGAGCAGGTCTACGACCACCAGGGCAACGTCGGCCAGGGCTCGGTGCCGATCCTCGTCTTCGACGCCTGGGAGCACGCCTTCTACCTGCAGTACAAGAACCAGAAGGTGGACTTCATCGAGGCCATGTGGCAGGTCGTCAACTGGCAGGACGTGGCCCGGCGTCACACGGCCGCCACGTCCCGCGCGGACGTACTGCTGCTGGGGTCCTGACGCCCCTCGGTCGTCCCGCCTCGTGATCGTCTTCTCACCCTTCACGCAGGCGGGCGGAATGACGGAAGCCCCCGCGAGGACGTGACTCGCGGGGGCTTCCCGTGCGCGGCGCGGCGGGCTTACAGGTTGCTGAAGTCCGGGCCCTTGGTGCGGGTGCGCTTGATCTCGTAGAAGCCGGGAACCGAGGCCACCGCGAGGGTGCCGTCCCACAGGCGGGCGGCCTCCTCGCCCTTGGGAGCCGGGGTGACGACCGGGCCGAAGAAGGCGATCTGCTCGCCGTCGTCACCGGGCAGCGCGATCACCGGAGTGCCGACCTCCTGGCCGACCTTGTCGATGCCCTCCTTGTGGGAGGCGCGCAGCTCGGCGTCGAACTCGAAGTCCTTCTGGTCGAAGTAGTCGATCAGGTCGGCCGGCAGACCGACATCGGCGAGGGCGCCGGCGACAGCCTCCCGGGTCGGGCCCTCGCCGTCGTTGTGGATACGGGTGCCGAGCGCCGTGTACAGCGGGCCGAGGATCTCGGAGCCGTGCTTCTGCCAGGCCGCGGTCACCACCCGGATCGGCTGCCACGCCTTGGTCTCCAGCAGGTCGCGGTACTCCTCGGGCAGTTCGTCCAGCTTCGGCTCGTTCAGCACGGCCAGGCTCATGATGTGCCAGCGGACCTCGATGTCGCGGACCTTCTCCACTTCCAGCACCCAGCGGGAGGTCATCCAGGCCCAGGGGCACAGCGGATCGAACCAGAAGTCGACAGGGGTCTTCGCGGTCTCGGACATGGCTCTCCTAGGGAAGCGGTCTTTGACAGCCGCAACACCGGCCCCCGCCTCCCCCATTCCCGGCTGCCACCGCCCGAGCGCCCATGGCAGGATCGGGCCTGTCCGCATACTGAACACGCCGTGAGGAGCGCCACCCGTGCCCGGTGAGAACCTGACCCGCGACGAGGCCCGGGAACGGGCCGCACTGCTGTCCGTCGACGGGTACGACGTGTCCCTCGACCTGCGTTCCGCGGTCGGCGACGAGCCGGCGGACGGGCCGCGCACCTTCCGCTCGGTCACCACCGTCCGCTTCCGCTGCGCCGAGCCGGGCGCCACCACGTTCGCCGACCTGATCGCGCCGGGCGTCACCGCCCTGTCGCTCAACGGCCGGGACCTCGACCCGAGCGAGGTCTTCGACGGCTCCCGGATCACCTTGGAGGACCTCGCCGCCGACAACGAGCTGATCGTCGACGCGCAGTGCGCCTACTCCCGTACCGGCGAGGGCCTGCACCGCTTCGTCGACCCCGAGGACGGCGAGGTGTACCTGTACACCCAGTACGAGCCGGCCGACTCCCGGCGCGTCCACGCCTGCTTCGAACAGCCCGACCTCAAGGCGCCGTTCCGCTTCGAGGTGCGGGCGCCCGAGGGGTGGACGGTGTGGAGCAACGGCGTGGGCAAGCAGACCGACGGGGTGTGGCGGTTCGCGGAGACCAAGCCGATCTCGACGTACATCACCTGCGTGGTGGCGGGCCCGTACCACTATGTGACGGACTCCTACACCCGCACCTTCGACGACGGTACGACGCTGCGGATCCCGCTCGGCGCGATGTGCCGCAAGGGTCTCGCGCCGCACTTCGACGCCGACGACGTGTTCCTGGTGACCAAGCAGGGCCTGGATTTCTTCCACGACCACTTCGACTACCCGTACCCGTTCGGGAAGTACGACCAGGCCTTCGTGCCCGAGTACAACCTCGGCGCGATGGAGAACCCGGGGCTCGTCACCTTCCGCGAGGAGTACATCTTCCGCGGCAAGGTGACCCAGGCGTCCTACGAGAGCCGGGCCAACGTCATCCTGCACGAGATGGCGCACATGTGGTTCGGCGACCTGGTCACCATGGAGTGGTGGGACGACCTGTGGCTGAAGGAGTCCTTCGCCGACTTCATGGGCTCCTTCGCGACGGTGGGCGCGACCCGCTTCACCGACGGCTGGATCACCTTCGCCAACCGCCGCAAGGCCTGGGCGTACCGCGCCGACCAGCTGCCCTCCACGCACCCGGTCACCGCGGACATCCGCGACCTGCAGGACGCCAAGCTCAACTTCGACGGGATCACCTACGCCAAGGGCGCTTCCGTGCTGAAGCAACTCGTGGCGTACGTCGGCCAGGACGCGTTCCTGGAGGGCGCCCGCCGCTACTTCAAGCGGCACGCCTACGGCAACACCCGGCTCGGCGACCTGCTGTCGGTGCTCGGCGAGACCAGCGGCCGGGACATGGGCGCCTGGGCGCGGTCCTGGCTGCAGACGGCCGGGGTCAACTCCCTCACCCCGCAGGTGCTGCTGGACCCGGACGGCCGGGTCGCGGAGCTGGCGGTGGTGCAGGAGGCGCCCGAGTCCCACCCCGAGCTGCGGCCGCACCGGGTCGCGGTGGGCCTGTACCGCCGTACCGGCGGGGTGCTGGAGCGGTACGCGCGGGCGGAGGTGGACGTCGAAGGACCGCGGACGGTCGTGGCGGAACTGGCCGGGGCCGAGGCGCCGGAGCTGGTGCTGGTCAACGACGACGACCTGACGTACTGCAAGACGCGGTTCGACGAGACCTCGCTGGCGGCGCTTCGCCAGGGCCTGGGCGACATGACCGATCCGCTGGCCCGCGCCCTGTGCTGGTCGGCGCTGTGGAACATGACGCGGGACGCGCTGCTGCCCGCCCGGGAGTTCATCGACCTGGTGCTGCGGTTCGCGGCACGGGAGTCCGACATCGGCGTGCTCCAGATGCTGCACGCGTGGGCGGAGTCGGCGGCGGTGCACTACACGGCCCCCGGCCACCGCGAGCGGACGGACCAGCGGCTCACCGAGAGCGCGGCGCTTCACCTGTCCACCGCCGAGCCGGGCAGCGAGCACCAGCTGGCGTGGGCGCGGTTCTTCGCCCGGGTGGCGAACGCGGCGCCCGCCTTCGAGATGCTGACCGGGCTGCTGGACGGCACGGTGACCCTGCCCGGCCTGGACGTCGACCAGGAGCTGCGCTGGGCGTTCCTGGACGCGCTCGCCGCCCACGACGTCGTCGGCGACGAGGAGCTGGCCGCCGAACTCGCCCGGGACGACACCGCGTCCGGCAAGCGCCACCACGTGCGCTGCCTCGCCGCGCGTCCGCAGGCGTCCGTCAAGGCGCAGGCGTGGGCGCAGGTGGTGGAGTCGGACCAGCTGTCCAACGCGCTGGTGGAGGCGACCCTCGCGGGCTTCGCCCGGCCCTCGCAGCGGGAGCTGACGGCGCCGTACACCGAGAAGTACTTCGCGGCGATCGAGCGGGTGTGGGAGGAGCGGTCCATCCAGATCGGCATGATCGTCGTGCAGGGGCTGTTCCCGTCGCTGCAGGAGTCGCGGGAGACGCTGGACGCGGCGGACGCCTGGCTCCAGGCGCATCCGGAGGCCGCTCCCGCGCTGCGGCGGCTGGTGCTGGAGGCGCGGGACGATCTGGCGCGGGCGCTGCGCGGTCAGGCGTGCGACGCGGCGGCCGACGCCTGACCTTTGGCCACTGCTTAGTGCGTCCGTGACCGTTACGAAATTCGGGCAAACGGAGCCGTAACCCCTGGTCCCACCCGAACGGACCAGGGGTTTTCCGTGCCTTCTCGGCAGCCGAACACCCGTCCTTTAGGACGAGCTTGTCCGGAATTGTCGACGGGCGTGTAACAGGGGTTAAGAGGGGGACCGGACGCGGGCATTCCCCGGTCATGAACCACAACACCCCGCTCTCCCCCCGCCCCCTCCACCAGCTCTCCGACGTCCGGCGGCGCGTGCTGACGGCCGCGCAGCTGCGGGCGCACGGAGTCCCGGCCGCCGAGATCACCGAGCAGTGCCGGGCCGGCGGCCCCTGGCAGCAGGTGCTCCCCGGTGTGTACCTGCTCCACCCCGGTCCCCCGACCAGCGAGGAGCGGCTGCACGCGGTGCTGCTGTACGCGGCGCGGGAGCGGAACGTGCAGGTGCCGCCGCAGCCGGGCGCGCCGGAGCCGCACCGGCCGGTGTACACCGAGTCGATGATCACGGGCCTGGCGGCGCTCACCCTGCACGGTTTCACGGCGACGCCTCCGCTCACCGCCCTGGACACGATCGACGTCCTCGTCCCCCGATTGCGCCGGCTCCGCTCGACGGGCTGCGCCCGCATCGTCCGTACGGCCGCCCTGCCGGCCCCCGAGGAGGTCACGGGCCTGCCCGTGGCGCCGGTTGCCCGCGCCCTGACCGACGCGGTCGCCGGACTCTCGGACGCGGGCGCCGTACGCCGGCTGCTGACCGAGGCCGTCCGCGGCGGCCACTGCGAACCGGCGCCGCTGGTGAAGGAGTTGAGCCAGGCGAAGCTGCTGTCCCGGCCGCATGTCGTGGACGCCGTGGACTCCCTGCTCGCCGAGGGCCGGGCCATCGCGGAGGACCGCCTGTACACGATGGTCCGCGAGTACGGCCTGCCCGACCCGGTGTGGAACATCGACCTGCGCCTGCCCGGCGGCCCGCACCTCGGCGGCCTGGACGCGTACTGGCCGGAGCACGCGGTGGCGCTGGAACTGGACACGCGCGCCCCGCGCCAAGGCCATCGGCAAGGCCATCGGCAAGAGGAGGACGCGCTGTGGTCGGAGTACGCCCGCAAGCGCGAGCACCTGGAGCGCCTCGGCATCACGGTCGTGTACGTCACGCCCAAGAAGCTGAGGGACGCCATGGACCAGCAGGCGACCGTGGTCCGCACGGCGCTGATGGCCTCGGCGGACCGTGACCCGGCCGCCTGTGTCGTGGTGCTGCCCCGGTAGTGACGGACCGGAGAGGCATCAGGAGGGGAGAGGAGGGGCCGCCGGGCCGTGCCGGGCGGCCCCTCCTCATGCGCTCCCCCGGTGGTCTACTCGCCGCAGTACTCCGCCTCCAGGACCGCGTCGGCGTCCCCGGACCAGTCACCGTTGAAGTTGAACGACAGGGCGTGCCGGCCGTCGGCCGTGGTCACCGCCTCCGAGGAGGAGCCATGGATGCCGCCGCCGTGGCCCCAGACGGTGACGCCGCAGGACAGTTCGCGTTCGATCAGGCCCAGGCCGTAACCGGCGTTCGGGATGCCCTCGGCCCTGACCGTGGTCTTCATCTCCTTCAGCTGCTCGGGCGGCAGCAGCCGGCCCTTCAGCAGGGCCGTGTAGAAGCGGTTCAGGTCGGCGGAGCCGGAGATCATCTCGCCCGCCGCGTAGGCCAGGGAGGGGTTGAGCTTCGTGACGTCGTACGTCGGGCCCGTCGTCGACTCGGCGAGCTTGGAGTACGCCCGGCTGCTGGGCTGCGGGACGGTGACCCGGGTGCCGGGGACCGAGGTGGCGCGCAGGTCCAGCGGGGCGAGGATGCGGTCGCGGATCTCCTCGCCGTACCCGCGTCCCGTGGCCTTCTCGATGACCATGCCCGCCAGCACGTAGTTGGTGTTGGAGTAGTACCAGTCCGTGCCCGGCTCGAAGTCCGGCTTGTGGGTCATGGCGATCGCGACCAGGTCCTCGGGCGCCTTGGTGTCGTAGCGGTGCCGGAAGAAGCCGTCCTTGAGGACGTACGTCTCCACGAAGGTCTGGTCGTCGGTGTAGCTGAAGATGCCGCTGGTGTGGTTGAGGAGCCGGCGAAGGGTGATCCTGCGGCCGTCGTGGCCGTTGCCCTCCACCAGGCCCGGCAGCCAGGTGTCGACCGTGTCGTCCAGCGACAACCGGCCTTCCGCCTCCAGCTGGAGCAGCACGGTGGCGACGAAGGTCTTGGTGATGCTGCCGACGCGGTAACGGTCGTCCACGGACCGCGCCTTGCCGGTCCGCAGGTTGCCGACGCCGGCCGTGGCCGACCAGGTGCGGCCGTCGGTGCGCGCGCCGGCGGTCACCCCGGGCACCCCGTCCTTGACCGCCGCCTTCATGGCCTCGCGGGTGGCCGAGTGAGTGCCGCCCTCGCCCTGGGCGGCCGCGGGACCCGCCAGGGCGGCCGAGAGCGCCACGGCCGTGGCCGCCACCAGCATCGCCCGTACTCGTGTGGTCATGTCTTCCCCCTTCGTCGCCCGGCGCCTCGGTGCACCGGGCCGGTACGAAGGGCAGACCTGGGACGGTTGGGGATGGTTGAGCGTGAGTGGGCCGGTTGAGTGAGTCTCAGCCGTTTTTCTGCAGCCTTATCTGATCAGCCCTTTTTGAGCACCAGCTCGGTGTTCCGGTCGGCGCCGCCTCCCGCGAGGTCCGTCCGGGCACCGGGGGCGTTGAAGGAGATCTCGCGGTAGAGGGCGGCGAGGCCGGTCTGGGAGAGGTCGGCGAAGTCCATGCGGTGCGGGGCCGCGGCCTCCACGCAGGTGGTGAACAGGGAGATCGTGCCGTCCTTGTTGTCCGCCAGCTCGATGACCCGGGCGAGCTGCGGGAAGTCGACGTGCGAGGCGGTGGAGATCTCCCAGAAGGAACGCCCGCCGGGTGCCGGGTGCGGGGTGATGGCGTTGCGGTGGATGTGACCGTTGACCCAGGCCAGGACGTTGCTGTGGCCGGCGAGGAGGGCGATGACCTCCTGGCCGTTGTGCCGCCGCTCGTTCGGCCGGGCCGGGTCGCGGCGGGTGTTGTCCATCGTCTTGCTGGTGTGGTGGCTGAAGACGATGGCGTACGAGTCCGCGTTGTCCCGCAGCGTCCGGTCCAGCCAGCGCAGCTGGGCACTGCCGACGGAGCCCTCGTAGTGGCCGCCCGCGTCGGTGGTGTCCAGGCTGATGCCGATGACGTCGCCGGCGATGCGGAAGCTGTAGTACTGGGTGCCCGCGTCGAGGTTCGCCGAGGAGTAGCCGTGCCCGGCCGGGCCGACGCCCTGGAACGCCGGGTCGAGGTGGGCCTTGATGTACTCGGTCGGGGTGTAGGGCGCGCGCCGCTCGTCCGCGGTGACCGAGCGCATGTTCCGGGAGTGCGCCTTGAGCAGCTCGCGGAACTGCACGCCCTCGGGGTCCTTGGCCTTGCGCAGGGCTTCCTGGAGCTTCTTGGCCTCGGCCGCGGGCAGGCTCATCAGCTTCTTCCCGCCGACGGCGAAGTCGGTGAGCCAGGTGTCGCGGTGCGAGGCGTAGCAGCCGAGCGGCATGGCGTCGTGGTTGCCGACCGTGGAGTACCAGGGGATCGACAGGCCGGGGCTGCGCAACTCCCGCATGGCGGCGGCGAGGAAGCCCTCCAGGTACGGGAAGCCGAGCTGCTTGTCGGCGTCGCGGACGGCCGAGTCGGGCTGCCAGTACTGCTTGAGACCGCTGTTGAGGACGCCCTCGTAGTGCCTGGGGTCACCGGAGTTGGGGGTGATCCGGCCGCCGCTCATCACGGTGAGGAACCACTCCAGCTCGGTGCGGGCGTTGTTGTCGGTGTTGTCGCCGGTGGTCATGGCGAACTGGAGCGGGGCGCCGGTGACGGGGGCGCCCCGCAGCGCGTTGACCCGCTCGACCAGCGAGACGGCGCCGTGCACGGTCAGCGCCTCCTGCGGGCGCCAGGCGTGCACGTCGGTGGAGCGCAGGAACTCCAGGCGCATCGGGTGCTGGGCGTCGATGATGTGCAGGTCGGTGAGTTGCACGAACGCGGCGAGCGTCGTACGGCGGTCGGCGCGGCCCGACTTGGGGGCGGCCAGCTCGCCGCGGACCACCCGGGGCCAGCCGCGGCCGCCTGCGAGCCGGCGGTAGCCGGAGGTGCCGCGCGGGGCGGCGACGCTCGCGAGGGTGGTGCCCCGGGTGTAGGGGGCGAGCGGCAGGAAGGGCGCCCGGCGCCCGGAGGCGACCGGCGCCTCCTGGGCGGCGGCGGCCCCGGGGGTGCCGGAGGTGGCGGCCTGGCTGTCGGTGGGCCGCAGGGCGTAGCCGACTCCGGCGGAGAGGGACACCGCCCCGGCGGCGGCGAGGACGGTACGGCGGTGGACGCCCAGCGCGGAGCTGGCGACAGAGCGTATGCGCGACATGGCGCGGTCTCCCCGAGTGCGTGACGCGTCGGCAGTGGTCGCGGGGCGTCGCTGACGCGAACAACCCGCTCTCTCTGGATCGTTGGCACCGGGAATGACCTGCGCGTGAACGAGGCGGCAACGCGCAGCGCCGATCACCGTACGTGGATCTTGGGCTACCCTGCGCGCCCCCGGCCGCTCCTCGGACGGCCGGAGGACGGTTGCTCTGTGTTCATCTTCGCGGGTAACCGGGGGGTGTCGGGGCCCGCTCAGGGCCGCCCCGGGTTCGCGGGAGAGTACTCCGGCGCGGACCAGCGCAGGGGGACCGCGGCCGGGATCTCCGTCGCCTCGGACAGGGTGAACCGGACCCGTCGTTCGGGAGCGAACTCCGTACGGGCCTCGCCGGTGAGGTGCAGTGCCGTGCCCGTCGTCCAGTCCAGGAAGAGCAGCCCGGCGCGCGGGTCGGCGGCGAGGTTGCCGAGGGACAGGTACATGGAGTTGCCCGGGTAGTCCGGCCAGCTCAGTTCGCGCGGTGAGTCGACGCGGACGAAGCCGGGGTTGCCGCCGCGATGGCTGGCGTCGGCGCCGCCCTCGTGGACGCTGGCCAGGAAGAAGGTGTCGGCGGCGGCGAGGAACCGTGCCTGGGCGTCGGACAGTTCGGTGGCCGTCAGGGGCTCCCCCGGCCTGCGGTCGGGCAGGGTCTCGTAGGTCTCCCTCCGCTGGAGGTACTTCGGGCAGTTGGCGAAGACGCGGTCCGCGTCGACGGCGAGCCCGCCGGGGGTGGGCCGGAGCCGTCCGTTGAGCCGCATCCGGCGCCGGGTGCGCGGGTCGAGGGCGATGGTGCCGACCGGGGCGCCCTCGGTGGCGAGGGCCGCCGCGAGCGGGGAGGCCGCGGAGACCTCGCCCGCGACGGAGATCCGCCGGGGCCCGGTGGCCCGGACGAACCCGGGCGGACCGGCCAGCGGCGCCGCCCACACCCTGCCGGTCGCCGGGTCGGCGGCGCCGGCCACCAGCAGCGGCTGGAGTCCGAGGAAGGCGGCGGCCACCGGCTTGATGCCCTCCCCGATGGACCGGCCCACGTGGTCGGCGAGGTCCCGCACGCCGAGCCGGTCCTGCACGGCGAGCGAGCCGGCGTGGTAGACGCTCATGGCTAGAAGAAGCCGCAGGTCGGCGCGGACCCGTAGGGCGCGGGGGCGCCCTCGGCGCCGCTCGGCACCGAGATCTCCAGCCGGACGCCGTCGGGGTCGTGGAAGAAGATGCCGCCGGACCCGGCGCCCTCGGCGTGGGCCACCACCCCCTCGTGGGCGAACCGCACGCCGTACTCGCGCAGGGCGCTCTCGTAGGCGCGGACCCGCTCGATGGAGTCCGCCTGGAAGGCCAGGTGGTGCAGGCCGGAGCGGCTGTCGTCGTACGGTCCCGCGGCCTGCTGCCAGAGCGCGAGGACGAGCGTCTCGCCGTCCCCCAGCAGCGCGAACCGCCGGTCCTCCTCCTTGCCCTCGGCGAGCGGGGTGAAGCCGAGGACGTCCCGGTAGAAGGCGAGCGAGCGGTCGAGGTCGGTGACGTTCAGGCCGGTGTGGCCGGTGCGCAGTGCCATGGGTTTCCCTCCGCTGTGTCTAACCTGTGTAAGTGAGGTTAGTGGTTAGGTTCGGCGAGTGTCAACCAGTCATCTACTCTTGACCGGTTAGCACGGAAGGGAGCCCCCACATGTCCGAGCCCCGCATGCCCGACCCCCGCCCCCACACCGGCGAGCCGCTCGCGCTGGACCTGCTGAACACGCGCTGGATGCAGGACGGAGCCCCCCAGGACCTGCTGACGGACACCGACGGGCTAGCGCTCTGGCTCGCCGCGAACGGCCTCGACGGGACCTTCGCCGCCGACGCGACGACCCTGCGCCACCTCCTCCAGGCCCGGGACGGGGTGAAGGCGGCCGTCGACGGCTCACCGAAGGACGCGGCACCGCTCGTCGACGCCGTCCTCGCGCACGGCCGGATCCGGGCCACGCTCACCGCGGAGGGGCCCGGGGAGCTGCCCGAGTTCCCCTCCCCCGCCTGGGGTCCGGCCTGGCTCGCCGCCCGGAACTACCTGACGCTGCTCACCACCGCGCCGGACCGGATCCGGGCCTGCGCCCACGAGGCCTGCGTCCTGTACTTCTTCGACACCTCGCGCAACGGCACCCGCCGCTGGCACTCCATGGCGACCTGCGGCAACCGCGCCAAGGCCTCCCGGCACTACGCACGGAACAAGGAGGACTGACGCCCATCGGGCGACTTGCACCCTTTATCGGGTATCGCCCCGGAAAGGGATAGCGGGTTTTCCCCATCCCTGAATCTCGATTGGGTCAACTCTCCCCAAACATCCTTGCCTTGGGTAAGGCTGAGCGATCGCTCCACGCTCGTTCCTTTACCTACAAGGGATGCTGATGACCCACACCCCCCAGCGCGAACCCATATCGGGTGCCAGACGCGCGGCCCGGATAGCCGTGGCCGCGGGGCTCGTGGCCGCGCTCTCCGCCGCCGGACCGATCCCCCTGGCCTTCGCCGAGGACGCCCCGGCCGCGGCCGACCCCGCCGTCAAGTCCGCGCACGACAAACTCGGTTCGGACGACGCGGACCTGCTCGCCGACGCCAAGGCGGCCGGCGACAAGAACGTCACGATGATGATCGCGACCGCCCCCGGCCGGACCGAGCAGGTCGCCGCGGACCTGGACGCGGTCAAGGGCGGCTCCGTGGGCCGCGCCTACGACCAGCTCGGCTACGTCCGCGCCACCGTCCCGACGGCCAGGGCGGACGCCGCCATCGCCGCCGCGGCGAAGCTCTCCTCCGTGCACGGCATCGACCTGCGCGAGGAGATCCCGCTGGACGACCCGGCCGTCGACACCAAGGAATCGGCGTCGACCGCGGCCGCCTATCCGGCCCCCGGCAAGAACACCCCGGCCGAGAACCCGTACAACCCCTCCTTCGAGACCGGTGCCGTCGACTTCGTCGACGACCACCCGAAGGCGGACGGCCGCGGGATCACCATCGGTGTCCTGGACTCGGGCGTGGACCTCTCCCACCCGGCGCTCCAGAAGACCACCACCGGCGAGCGCAAGATCGTCGACTGGGTCACCGCGACCGACCCGATCGTGGACAGCGACGCCACCTGGCGCGCGATGACCACCAGCGTCTCCGGGCCCAGCTTCACCTACTCCGGCCGCACCTGGACGGCACCCGCCGGGTCGTACCAGGTCAACGTGTTCCGCGAGTCGGTGACCGCGGGCGGCGACGCCAAGGGCGACGCCAACCGGGACGGGGACACCACCGACGTCTGGGGCGTGCTGTACGACGCCGCGGCCGGCACGGTCCGGGTCGACCTGAACAACAACGCCGACTTCGGTGACGACACCCCGATGAAGCCGTACAAGGACGGCTTCCAGATCGGCTGGTTCGGCACCGACAACCCCGGCACCGACGTCGCCGAGCGCCAGCCGTTCGTCGTGGAGATCCGCAAGGACGTCCCGATGGACCCCTACGGCGGTGACTGGGTCGGGCAGAAGCGCGACTTCGTCAACATCGGTGTCATCGAGTCCGAGCACGGCACCCACGTCGCCGGCATCACCGCCGCCAACGGCCTGTTCGGCGGCGAGATGAACGGCGCCGCGCCCGGCGCGAAGGTCGTCTCCTCGCGCGCCTGCACCTGGACCGGCGGCTGCACCAACGTGGCGCTGACCGAGGGCATGATCGACCTCGTGGTCAACCGCGGTGTCGACATCGTCAACATGTCCATCGGCGGTCTGCCGGCGCTCAACGACGGCAACAACGCGCGCGCCGAGCTCTACACCCGCCTGATCGACACTTACGGCGTCCAGCTGGTGATCTCCGCGGGCAACTCCGGCCCCGGCACCAACACGATCGGCGACCCGGCCCTGGCCGACAAGGTCATCTCGGTCGGCGCGTCCGTCTCCAAGGAGACCTGGGCGTCCAACTACGGCTCGCTGGTGCAGAAGTCGTACGCGATGATGCCGTTCTCCTCCCGCGGCCCGCGCGAGGACGGCGGCTTCGCCCCGACGCTCGTGGCGCCGGGTGCCTCCGTCAACACCATCCAGACCTGGCTGCCGGGCCTCCCGGTCGCCGAGGCGGGCTACTCGCTGCCGGCCGGCTACGGCATGCTCCAGGGCACCTCGATGGCCTCCCCGCAGGCCGCGGGCGCCTCGGCGCTGCTGCTGAGCGCCGCCAAGCAGAAGGGCATCGCGCTCACCCCGGCCAAGCTGCGCACCGCGCTCACCTCGACCGCCGACCACATCAGCGGGGTCCAGGCGTACGAGGAAGGCGCGGGCCTGATCAACGTCGAGGACGCCTGGGACGCCATCAAGGACGGCGCCACCGCGCACACCTACGCGGTGAAGGCGCCGGTCGACACCGCGATCGACCAGTTCCTGAAGACCCCGGGCTTCGGCACCGGTCTGTACGACCGTGAGGGCGGTCTGAAGGCCGGCCAGAAGAAGACGTACGAGATCACCCTGACCCGTACGTCCGGCGCCGACCGCGCGATCCGGCACGAGCTGCACTTCGAGAACAACGCCGGGGACACCTTCCGGATCGTCGGCTCCGACGAGGTGAACCTGCCGCTGAACCAGCCGGTCACCGTCAAGGTGCAGGCCGCGCCGAGGTCCGCCGGGCTGAAGAGCGCGATCCTCGAGGTCGACGACCCGCGTACCGAGGGCATCGACAAGCAGGTCATGTCCACGGTCGTGGTCTCCGCGCCGCTGCAGTACACCTAC
This sequence comes from Streptomyces sp. NPDC002776, assembly GCF_053592195.1. NCBI lineage: Bacteria > Bacillati > Actinomycetota > Actinomycetes > Kitasatosporales > Streptomycetaceae > Streptomyces > Streptomyces sp. NPDC002776. Next base: position 55,329 of record NZ_JBSFVG010000021.1, read on the forward strand.
TCGGCGTCCGGCTCCGTGCAGCGCAACAGCCACAAGTCGTACTACGTGACCGTGCCCGAGGGCGCCAAGTCGCTGGAGGTCGCGATCGGCGGGCTGAAGGCCACCAGCCAGACCCGCTTCATCGCCATCCACCCCTACGGCGTTCCGTCGGACACCACGTCCACGCCGAACTGCTACAACAACTACCTCGACGGCAACGGCTGCCGGCCGGACGTGCGTTCCTACGCCGACCCGCAGCCCGGCGTCTGGGAGATCGAGGTCGAGTCGCGCCGTACGTCGCCGCTGCTCGACAACCCCTACAAGCTGGACGTCACCGTGCTCGGCGCGGTCTTCGACCCGGAGACCGTGACCGTGCCGGAGGCCAAGGTGGGCACCCCGGTCGAGGCGTCCTGGAAGGTGACGAACAAGTTCGCCGCCCTCGACGGCAAGCTGTCCGGCGGTCCGCTCGGCTCCTCCAAGACGGCCCGGCCGACCATCGCCGACCACGAGACGCACACCACCACGGTCGAGGTGCCCGAGGGTGCCGCGTCCCTGGACGTCGCCATCGGCAATGTCTCCGACACGGCCGCCGACCTGGACCTGACGGTCTACGACAAGGACGGCAAGCAGGTCGCCCAGGCCGCGGACGGTGACTCGGAGGAGGCGGTCTCGCTCCCGAAGCCGGCCGCCGGCACGTACACCATCGAGGTCGTGGGCTACGCGGTGCCGTCCGGCTCCACCGCCTACGACTACCTGGACGTGTTCTTCTCCAGCGCGCTCGGCTCGGTCAGCGTCGACGGGTCGGCGCCGGTGAAGCTGGGCACGGGCGACTCCGCCACGGTCTCCGCGAGCGTCACCGTCGCGGCCGCCGCGCCTCAGGGCCGTGAGTTCTTCGGCCAGGTCGAACTGCTCAACGCGCGCGGCACGGTCGCGGGCACCGGCAGCGTGAAGATCGAGAACGTCACGCCGTAGCTCTACGGCTGTACCAGGGGCGGGCGTCCGTACGGGCGCCCGCCCTTTCTCATCCGCAGTCCAGGTCGCGGGCCTCGGGCAGCGAGCCGTTGATCCGGTCCCGTTCGCGGGCGACCTCCGTCCCGCCGATGACCCACATGTCCGGCGGGGCGCCCTTCTCCGGGACGCCGAACAGGACGTGGTCGCCCGCGCGCAGGCCGGGAGCGGTGTTCTCCTCGATCACCCAACTGAGGTCGTCGCCCTTCTCCGGCCCGGGCTTCTCGGGCTTCTCCGGCTGGTAGACCCGGGTCAGCTCCACGCTCACCCGGATCAGCCGCGGGTCGGTGGCGGGCACCGGTTCGGCGGAGCCGACCTCGCCCTCGGCGACCAGGTAGGCGCAGGCGAGATAGCGGGGGCTGCCGAACAGCACGCCCTCGGCGGTGTCCTGCTGCGCCTCCTTCGCGGAGCCGGAGGCCGAGTCGGCGCTGTTCGCACCCGGGTCGGCCTGCACCACCAGCCAGCCGAGCCCCGTCAGCACGGTCGCCGCGGCGGCCACCGCGAGGGAGCCGACGGCGAACCGAAAGGCACGGCGCCGCACCGGCCGTACGGGCACGGGCGCCGGTGCGGGCTTGGGCGGTTCCCCTCCCAGGGTCCGGCCGATGAGGTCCAGTTGCTCGCGCAGCGCGGTGATGTCGGCGGTGGCCGCGCGGTGTTCGGCGCGGTAGGCGGCGTCCGCGTCCTCGGGCAGGGGTTCGCCGGTGAGCGCGGCCATCAGCGCGTCCACGCCGTCGTGTTCGGCGGTCACGTCACACCACCTCGTCCTCGTGCAGGCGGGCGCGCAGAGCCCGTACCGCCGTGTGCAGCCTGCTCTTCACCGTGCCCTCGGGGACGGCGAGTTGCTCGGCGATGTCCCGTACCGGCAGGTCGGCGTAGAAACGCAGGACGACCACCTGGCGCTGGGCGTCGGGCAGTTCGTCCAGGCCCTGGGCCACGGCGAGGGAGAGCAGGCTGGTGTCCTCGCCGGAGGGGTGCTCGCCCTGGCGCAGGGCCGCGAGCCGCTCGCCGAGCCGTTCCTGGCGCTTCTTGGCCCGGTGCCAGTCCATGGCCAGGTTGGAGGCGACCACCGCCGCCCACGCCGAGACGTCCCGCGGCGCCTCCCGGCCGCTCGCGGCGCGCTCCAGCAGCCGCAGGCGGACCTGCTGCACCCCGTCCGGCAGGTCCGCCTGCGGCACCCCGCCGAGCGCGAGCACCGCCCGCACCCTGCGCTCCTGAGCCGCGTCCAGGGGATCGTCCGGTACATCGCGCACCGGGTCCCCCTGGCCGCGGCGGGTCTTTCCGCGCAGCACAGCCACCCCTCCCCTCGCCGCGTTTCCCCTATGACGCCGGTCCGGGCGGAAACGTTCGGCCCGCACTGCGGAATCTTTTCTTCAGATCATCTTCACTGTCACCATGTGCCTCATGACGCACATCACCAAAGGGGCCAACACCCCTGTCCCCGCAGGCCTGCTGAGGGTCGCCGTCTGCCGGCGCAAGGTTGTGGGGACGCCCGCGGTGGAGGTCTCGGCGCTGCTGCTGGACGCGGCGGGCAAGGTACGCGGCGACGCCGACCTCGTCTTCCACAGCCAGCCCGCGCATCCCTCGGGGGCGGTCCGGCACGTGGGCACCGGTGACAGCGGGGAACAGCTCGCGGAGTGGCTGGAGCTGGACCTGCCCCGGGTGGAACCGGCGGTGCAGCGGGTGCTGGTCGCCGGGTCCTGCGACGACGGCACCTTCGGGGCGGTGCCGGGGCTGGCGGCGCAGACCGTGGCGCCGGACGGCACGATCGTCGCGCACTACGAGGTGACGGACGCGTCGAGCGAGACGGCCTTCGTGCTCGCGGAGTTCTACCGGCGCGACGGCGCGTGGAAGTTCCGGGCGGTCGGGCAGGGCTACGACTCGGGGCTCGCGGGGCTGGCCACGGACTTCGGGATCGTGGTGGCGGAGGAACCGGTGCCGGTGGCTCCGGTGGAACCGACGGCTTCGGTGGGACCGGTGGTGCTCACGGGGGTGGCGAAGACCTCGGCGCCACCGCCCACCGCGGTCGTCCCGCCGCCCACCGTCGTCGTGCCCCCGCCCGCCGCCGTGCCGATGCCTGCCCCGGCCGGCACCGCTGCTCCCTGGAGCGAGGGATTCTTCGACTTCGAGCCGCACGTCCGCAGCGGCAAGGGCAGCTCCAAGATCACCATGGACATACCGTTCCCCCCGGACTCGGGACCGGTGATCATGGAGGCCCGGGTCGAGGACTACCAGTGGATCCAGGTCCAGCTGCCCGGACGCGACGACAGGATCTTCTGCCACGACCTGCCCGAGCACCACGGCCGGGTCCTGTTCGTGCCGCCCCGCAAGGGCGGACCGCTGCGGCTGAACGTGAGCTGTTCCGGGAACTGGAAGCTCACCGTCCTGCCCCTGTCGGCGGCCCGTCCGTTCGACGCCGAAACGGTCCGCGGCAGCGGCCCCGAGGTGCTTTTCTACTCGGGCGCCGAGGCCGATCTGAAGGTGCGGGCAACGGACCGCCACAACGGCTGGTTCCAGCTGAACTGCCACAGGGGCGACACCCCGGAGGAGCTCAAGCACCCGGAGCGGCTGGTCCACGCCTGGAACGGCAAGCGGGTCAAGGAGACCGTCCGGATCACCGAAGGCCCCATCCTGCTCTCGATCGACAAGAGCCGGCACCAGTGGGAGCTCACCACCTCCCCGGTGCCCGTCCCCAAAAGCGGCAAGGACGGCCGGACGGATGCCTACGAGGGCCGCGGCGAGAAGACGATCACGCTCGTCAACCCGCGGCCCGGGCGCCCGTCACTGCTCCAGTACGAGTTCACGGACGCCGGACGCAGTTACGACGTCGAGCTGAAGCTCGTCGACGAGTACGGCGACGAGGACGAGTGGCTGAACACCTACACGCACGGCACCCGCGGCACGGTCGTGATGTTCAGCCAGGGCCAGGCCGAGCGGACGGTACGGGTCAAGCACTCCGGCAAGTGGTCGCTGCGCCTGCTGCCCGAGGACGAGGCGCCGCTGCTCACCGGCCCGGCCGAGGGCAAGGGCAGCACGGTCCTGCGGTACCCGGGGCCGCCCACGCTGATGACCGTGCGCAAGACCTCGCTGGGCAAGGACGAGAGACTGTGCGTGTACGCCGTGAACCACCCGTTCGGCAGACCGGTGATCGTCGCCGACACCCACGGCCGCCGGCGCCCCTCGCTCGGTCCCGTCTTCGTCGACCCGGGCGGCTCCTGCTTCGTGTCCGTCTACGCCACCGACGGCACGAAATGGCGTCTGGAGCCGGAAGCGCCGGGCGCGGCGACCGGGCTCGGCCCGCGGAACCAGGGCGAGGGATACGGAGTCGTACGTCACACCGGACCCGAGGCCGAGATGGTGGTCGCCGGGTCGAGCGGGATCACGCACGTCTACGAACTGGACGAAAACCTGTTCCCCAAGCGGAAAATCACGGGTTCTTCCGGGCCGTACCGGATCCAGAGCGCAATCCTGCACGTCCGGGCGCTGGGCGCGTGGGTGATCGAACTGCGGCCGTGACGCGAGTGGCGTCCCATCCCTCGGGCAAACGATTGGACACAACGGCCTGGAGGGGACGCATCATGGAAACGTCCAGGCCACGCAAATGCGCCACAGCGAAGGAGTCACCGTGAGGGTCGGAATCGTCGGAGCCACCGGACAGGTCGGCACGGTCATGCGCAGGATCCTCACGGAGCGGAACTTCCCCGTCACGGAGCTGCGCCTGTTCGCCTCGGCCCGCTCCGCGGGGACGGTCCTGGACGGTGTCACGGTGGAGGACGCTTCGACGGCCGACTACACGGGCCTGGACATCGTGCTGTTCTCGGCGGGCGGCGCGACCTCCAAGGCGCTGGCCGAGAAGGTCGCCGCGCAGGGCGCGGTCGTGATCGACAACTCCTCCGCCTGGCGCAAGGACCCCCAGGTCCCGCTGGTCGTCTCCGAGGTGAACCCGCACGCCGTCGCCGACCGGCCCAAGGGCATCATCGCCAACCCGAACTGCACGACGATGGCCGCGATGCCCGTGCTCAGGCCGCTGCACCACGAGGCGGGCCTGGAGGCGCTGGTCGTCGCCACCTACCAGGCGGTGTCCGGGTCCGGGGTCGCGGGCGTGGCGGAGCTGCACGGCCAGGCGCAGAAGGTGGTCGCCGAGGCCGACCGGCTGACCCATGACGGCGAGGCGGTCGACTTCCCCGCCCCGCAGGTCTACAAGCGCCCCATCGCCTTCAACGTACTGCCGCTGGCCGGCTCGATCGTCGAGGACGGCCTGAACGAGACCGACGAGGAGCAGAAGCTCCGCAACGAATCCCGCAAGATCCTGGAGATCCCCGACCTGAAGGTCTCCGGCACCTGTGTCCGGGTCCCGGTCTTCTCCGGCCACTCCCTCCAGGTCAACGCCCGCTTCGCCCGCCCGATCAGCGCGGCGCGCGCGACCGAGCTGCTGGCCGGCGCCCCCGGTGTGGTCCTCTCCGACATCCCGACCCCGCTCCAGGCGGCCGGCAAGGACGCCTCCTTCGTCGGCCGCATCCGCGAGGACGAGACGGTGGAGCACGGCCTGGCCCTGTTCATCTCCAACGACAACCTCCGCAAGGGCGCCGCGCTGAACGCGGTACAGATCGCGGAACTGGTGGCGGCCGAGCTGAAGGGCCAGTCCCTCTAGTCCCTGGTGACCTCGTAGAGGAAGCAGCCGTACTCGACGGCCCGGACGTGGACGAGTGCCACGGCCGGGTCGTCGAACGCGTCGCGGAAGGCGTCGTCGTCCGGGGCGGCGACCAGCGCTCCGCCGAGGATGCGGCCGTCGGCCGAGTAGCGGCGGACGGTGCGGTGGGCGTGGGCGAAGGGGTAGCCGTCGCCCTCGTCCGGTCCCGCGCACTCCTCGGCGTGGAGGAAGACCGGGCCCTGTTCGTCGTAGGGGCCGGGGTCCGCGCCCGTCTCGGCCGCCCAGCGGCGCAGCGGCGCGTAGCTGACCAGCGCGATCCGCTCGCCGGGAGCGCTGCGGCGCAGACAGCAGCGCAGCGGCGCCCCGCCCTCCTCGTCGGTCAGCGGCACGGCCGGGCGTCCCGCGTCGTCGAGGGAGCGCAGCTCCTTGAGCGCCGGGGCGGGGACGGGTCGTACGCGGTAGCTCGTCATGCCTCCACGCTGCCGCCCCGCGACCCCGTTCACCGGCGGTAAACGGACATCGCCTTCCACACAGATCCCATGGAAGGATGACCGAACCCATACATCACGAGGAGATGACCGCGTGCCTGGCACAAACCTGACTCGCGAAGAGGCGCAGCAGCGGGCGAAGCTGCTCACCGTTGACTCGTACGAGATCGATCTCGACCTCTCCGGCGCGCAGGAGGGCGGTACCTACCGGTCCGTGACCACGGTGCGCTTCGATGTCGCCGAGGGAGGGGCGGAGTCCTTCATCGACCTCGTCGCTCCCGCCGTGCACGAGGTCACCCTCAACGGCGACGCGCTCGACCCGGCCGAGGTCTTCCAGGACTCCCGGATCGCGCTGCGCGGGCTGCTGGAGGGCCGCAACGTCCTGCGGGTCGTCGCGGAGTGCGCCTACACCAACACCGGTGAGGGCCTGCACCGGTTCGTCGACCCCGTCGACGACCAGGCGTACCTCTACACCCAGTTCGAGGTGCCGGACGCCCGCCGGGTCTTCGCCTCCTTCGAGCAGCCGGATCTGAAGGCCACCTTCCGGTTCACCGTGAAGGCGCCGGCCGGCTGGACCGTCGTCTCCAACTCGCCCACGCCCGAGCCCAAGGACGACGTCTGGGCCTTCGAGCCGACCCCGCGGATCTCCACCTACATCACCGCGCTGATCGTGGGCCCGTACCACTCGGTGCACAGCGCCTACGAGAAGGACGGCCAGTCGGTCCCGCTCGGCATCTACTGCCGCCCCTCGCTCGCCGAGTACCTGGACTCGGACGCGATCTTCGAGGTCACCCGGCAGGGCTTCGACTGGTTCCAGGAGAAGTTCGACTACGACTACCCGTTCCAGAAGTACGACCAGCTGTTCGTGCCGGAGTTCAACGCGGGTGCGATGGAGAACGCGGGCGCGGTGACCATCCGCGACCAGTACGTCTTCCGCTCCAAGGTGACGGACGCGGCGTACGAGATCCGCGCCGAGACGATCCTGCACGAGCTGGCCCACATGTGGTTCGGCGACCTGGTCACCATGGAGTGGTGGAACGACCTGTGGCTGAACGAGTCGTTCGCCACCTACACCTCCATCGCCTGCCAGGCGTACGCGCCCGGCTCGCGCTGGCCGCACTCGTGGACCACGTTCGCCAACTCCATGAAGACCTGGGCCTACCGCCAGGACCAGCTGCCCTCCACGCACCCGATCATGGCCGAGATCCGCGACCTGGACGACGTCCTGGTCAACTTCGACGGCATCACCTACGCCAAGGGCGCCTCCGTCCTGAAGCAGCTGGTCGCGTACGTCGGCATGGACGAGTTCTTCCGGGGCGTGCAGGCGTACTTCAAGGCGCACGCGTTCGGCAACACGCGGCTGAGCGATCTGCTGGGCGCGCTGGAGGAGACCTCCGGCCGTGATCTGAAGTCCTGGTCGAAGGCGTGGCTGGAGACCGCCGGCATCAACGTCCTGCGCCCGCAGATCGAGACGGACGCCGAGGGCCTGATCACCTCCTTCGCGATCCGCCAGGAGGCCCCCGCCCTGCCGGCCGGGGCGAAGGGCGAGCCGACGCTGCGCCCGCACCGGATCGCGGTCGGCCTGTACGAGCGCGACGAGGCCGGCGGCAAGCTGGTGCGCCGGGAGCGGGTCGAGCTGGACGTGGACGGCGAGCTGACGGCCGTACCGCAGCTGGTGGGCAAGCGCCGTCCGGCGGTCGTGCTGCTCAACGACGACGACCTGTCCTACGCCAAGGTCCGCCTGGACGAGGAGTCGCTGGCCTTCGTCACCGAGCACCTCGGCGACTTCGAGTCCTCGCTGCCGCGCGCGCTGTGCTGGGCGTCGGCGTGGGACATGACGCGGGACGCCGAACTCGCCGCCCGGGACTACCTCTCGCTGGTCCTGTCCGGCATCGGCAAGGAGTCGGACATCGGTGTCGTGCAGTCGCTGCACCGGCAGGTGAAGCTGGCGATCGACCTGTACGCCGACCCGGCCGCCCGGGAGGCGCTGCTGGCCCGCTGGACCGAGGCGACGCTCGCGCATCTGCGGGCGGCCGAGGCGGGCAGCGACCACCAGCTCGCGTGGGCGCGCGCCTTCGCGGCCGCGGCCCGTACGCCGGAGCAGCTCGATCTGCTGGAGGCGCTGCTGGCCGGCTCGCGGTCCATCGAGGGCCTGGCCGTGGACACGGAACTGCGCTGGGCGTTCGTGCACCGCCTGGCCGCGGTGGGCCGCTTCGACGAGGCGGAGATCGCGGGCGAGTACGAGCGGGACCGGACGGCGGCCGGTGAGCGGCACGCGGCCACCGCCCGTGCGGCCCGCCCGACCGCGGAGGCGAAGGCGGCGGCCTGGGCCTCGGTCATCGAGTCGGACAAGCTCCCGAACGCGCTGCAGGAGGCGGTGATCGGCGGCTTCGTCCAGACGGACCAGCGGGAGCTGCTGGCGCCGTACACGGACCGGTACTTCGAGGTCCTGAAGGGCATCTGGGGCAGCCGCTCGCACGAGATCGCCCAGCAGATCGCGACCGGCCTGTACCCGACGCTCCAGGTCTCCGAGGAGACCCTGGCGAAGACGGACGCCTGGCTGGCCTCCGCCGAGCCGGGCGCGGCCCTGCGCCGGCTGGTCTCGGAGTCCCGGGCGGGCGTGGAGCGCGCCCTGCGGGCCCAGGCGGCGGACGCGGCGGCGACGGCCGAGTAGCCGACGGTACGGATACCAGGAGGGGCGCCCGGTGCTACACCGGGCGCCCCTTCGCGCTCAACTCCCGAGGCCCGCGGCAACCTCCCGCAGGGCGTCCAGCACCCGCCCCACCGCCGGTGCGTCCTCCGCGCCCCTGCGCACCGCGGCCACCACATGCCGGACCGGCCGCTCGGTGGCCAGCTCGCGCATCGCGACGCCGTCCCGGGGCACCGCGGCCATCCGGGGCACCAGCGCCACCCCCATCCCCGCCTCCACCATCGCGAGGATCGCGGTCCAGCCGGTCGCCGCGTGCCCCCGGTGCGGAGTGAACCCGGCCGCCTCGCACGCCCCCCGGGTGATGTCCGACCAGGGCCCGCTCCCGCCGAAGATCCACGGCTCCGCGGCGAGTTCGGCCAGCCGCAGGCTCTCCGCGGCGGCCAGCGGATGGTCCAAGGGCAGTGCCACGTCCAACGGGTCCGCCAGCAGGGTCACCCGGGTGAACCGGGCGTCCACCGCGCTCGGCGCCTGCGCCGCCAGCGACAGGGCCAGGTCGACCTGTCCGCCGCCCAGCAGCTCGTACGCCTCCCCCGCCTCGGCCTCCCGGACCTGCACCCGCACTCCGGGATGCCCCGCCCGCAGCGCCCGCACGGCCGGAACGACCAGCGCGGGTACGGCGGTGGAGAAGGCCCCCACCCGGACCTCACCGGCCTCGCCGTGCAGGTACGCCGCCAACTCCGCGTCCGCCCGCTCCAGTTGCTCGAACACCGCCTCGGCGTGCCGCAGTACCAGCCGGGCCGCGTCGGTCAAGCGCACCCCGCGCCCCCGCGCCTCCAGCAGGGGCACCCCCAACTGCTTCGCCAGGTTGGTCAGCTGCTGCGACACGGCCGACGGAGTCATCCGCAGCGCCTCCGCGGTCGCCGTCACCGTCCCGCGCTCCCGCAACGTCCGCAGAATCAGCAGCTTCCGGATGTCCCACTCGGCCATGGCCGCAACCTACGTCACCGCCGCGCCCCGGCCCCCAGCACCACCCCGCCCAGGATCAGCCCGGCGCACAGCACCTGCGCCCAGCCGACGGTCTCCCCCAGCAGCGCCCAGGACAGCAGCGCCACACACACCGGCTGCAGGTAGTACACGATTCCGGCGCGGGCCGCCCCGATCAGCGCGATCGCCCGGTTCCAGGCGAAGAAGGCGACGGCGGAGGAGGCGACACCGACGTAGACCAGCGGCAGGACCGTGTCGGCGGTAGGTGTGAAGCCGCCCTGCACCGCGAGGCTCACCCCCTGCGCCGGCAGCAGCAGGGCCGCGCCCACCAGGAACGTGGTGAACAGGAAGGCCGCGCCGCCCAGTTCGGCGGGCTTGCGCCGCAACAGGGCGCTGTAGCCCGCGAAGCAGCAGGCCGCGCCGATCATCCACAGGTCCCCGGCCGCGAAGTGCCCGCCGCCTCCGACGAGCAGCAGCACCCCGGCCCACGCGACCAGCAGCCCGGCGACCCGCCGCCCGCCCAGCCGCACCCCGCCCAGCCGTTCGAGGACCGCCATCAGCACCGGCGACGCCGCCATGATCATGCCCATGGTGGCGGCCGGTGTGGTCAACCCGGCCTGGTTGACGAGGGTGTTGTAGACGCTGACGCCGAGCAACGCGGCGAGCACCACGAATCCGAGGTGCCGGCGGATCAGCGCCCGCTGCCGCCAGGCCCGCCGGGCGCCGAAGGGGGCGACCGCCGCGAGCGCCACGAGCCACCGCCAGAACGCCTGCTGCACCGGCGGCACGCTGTCGTGCAGCGCCCGCGAGGTGACGAAGCTGCCGGACCAGACGAGCGTGGCGAGGGCGGCCAGCGCGAGGCCGAGGACGGGGGCTGCCGTCCTCGGCCCCGGCGCGCGGGAGGTCGTACGGGTGATCCGGTCGGCTGTGACAGCCACAGAGGTCCTTTCGCTTCGGTGATCGCGGGGATCTACCGTCGCAGTGCCGGACCTGTCACGTCCATCGAATCTTTTCGAGCGTTCCTTTCAGCAAAACTGAACGTTTGCACGGTACCGCCGCTGCTCCCTCCCGGCAGCAGCTGCCCGGCGACAGTCGCGCCCAGCGCCAGCGCCATGCCCGCCAGTTGCACCGGTGTCAGCGACTGCCCCAGCGCCGCCCAGCCGACGACCGCCGCCGTGAGCGGGGAGAGCGGGACCAGGAAGGTGACCTGGGTCGCGGTGAGGCGGCCGATGCCACGGAACCAGAGCCAGTACGCGACCGCCGTACCGGCCAGGGCGAGGTAGAGGTAGCCGCCGGCCGCGCGGGCGTCCAGGGCGGGCGGCGCGCCCTCGACCAGGAACGCGACCGGGGCGATCAGGACTCCTCCGACGGTCAGCTGCCAGCCGGCCAGGGCGGTCGGGCCCGCGCCCTCGGGGCGGCCCCACTTCTTCGCCAGCACGGTCCCGGTGGACATCGACGCGGTGGAGGCGAGGGCGGCGAGCACACCGAGGGCGTCCAGCGCACCGACCGCCTTCAGGACGACCAGTCCGACGCCGAACGCCGCGACCGCCCCCGTCACCAGCGCGCGTGCCGTCGGCCGCTGACTCAGCAGCAGCGCCGACAGGCCCACCACGAACAGCGGCCCGACCGAACCGACCACCGCCGCGAGGCCCCCGGGCAGGCGGTACGCCGCCAGGAACAGCAGCGGGAAGAAGGCGCCGATGTTGAGCGCGCCGAGCACCGCCGCCCGCCCCCACCAGGCGCCGCGCGGCAGCACCCGGGCCAGCGCCAGGAGCAGCAGACCGGCGGGCAGGGCCCGCATCAGGCCGGTGAACAGGGGGCGGTCCGGCGGAAGGAACTCGGTGGTGACGTAGTACGTGGTGCCCCAGGAGACCGGTGCCAGGGCGGTGACGGCGGTGATCGCGAGGCGGCTGGTGGCCATGGGACGCACCCTTCGGAGGATTAGGTCGGTAGAAAGTAGCTTACTTCTAAGCTACTTTCCGTCAAGCCACTTTCTTGCGGCCGACCCTGCGGGGCCGGGATACTCCCCGCATGAACGCACGCCCGGAGCAGCGCAAGGACGCCGTCGACGCGATCATCGACCAGTGGGCGGCCGTGCGGCCCGACCTCGACACCGCCGCGATGGAGGTCTTCGGGCGCATCTCGCGCCTCGCCCGCACGATGGGCGACCGCATGGAGAAGGCGTACGCCCGCTTCGGGATCTCCCGGGGCGAGTTCGACGTCCTGGCGACCCTGCGGCGCTCCGGCGAGCCGTACACCCTCTCGCCGCGCCAGCTCTCGGCGACGCTGATGCTGACCACCGGGGGCATGACCGGCCGGCTGGACAAGCTGGAACGGGCGGGACTGCTCCGGCGCTCCCCCGACCCGCACGACCGCCGGGGTCTCCAGGTGACGCTGACCGAGGAAGGGCTGAGCATGGTCGACCGGGCGGTCGGCGCGGGGCTCGCCCTGCAGACGGAGGCGCTCTCCACCCTGAACGCCGAACAGGCCGGCCAACTGGCCGACCTGTTGAGGGAGTTGCTGGAGGGGACGCGGGAGTCCGACCGCTAGGACCGGTCCCTGGGTCCGGTCCCTGGGTCCGGTCCCTGGGTCCGGTCTCCGGGTCCGGCCCTCAGCGCGCGAGGGCGATGCGCTCCCCCACGTGTTCCACCACCGCCGCCTCGATGTCCGCCGGGTCCGCGGCGTCCGCCGCCCAGGCCACGTATCCGTCGGGCCGCACCAGCACCGTCGTACGGCTCTCGCTGCCGCGGCCCGTGCGGCGCTCCACCGTGAGCCAGTCCTCCAGGCCCGTCTTGTCCTCGCACTTCTGCGGGGTGATCAGGACGAACCGGCCGCCGCGCAGGGCCTCGTAGAGCCGGCCGCTCTCCAGGGCGAGGTCCGGGACGCGGGCCCCGGTGAGGCGGTGGGCGCCGTCGGGGGCGTCGTACTTGACGCCGATGCCGGTGATCTGGAGGGCCAGCTTGCGGCGGGCCGGGGTGAGGGCGTTGAGGGTGGAGGCGACCACCGCGCGCAGGCCCAGCGTCCAGGCGTGCTTGGCCATCGCGAGGCGGACGATCGCGCCGCTGCTGCGCATGGCCTCGGTGCCGACGGGGTGGCGCTCGGCCTGGTAGGTGTCGAGCAGCGCCTCGTCCGCGCGGCCCTGGAGCACGGCCGCGAGCTTCCAGCTGAGGTTGGCCGCGTCCTGCATGCCGATGTTCATGCCCTGGCCGCCGGCCGGGGTGTGCACATGCGCGGCGTCGCCGGCGAGGAAGGCCCGGTCCACCCGGTAGGCGGGCGCCTGGCGTTCGTCGCTGTGGAAGCGGGACAGCCACCGGGCGTCGTGCATCCCGAAGTCACGGCCCGCGGCGAGCCGGACGGTCTCCCGGACCTCCTCCAGGTGCAGCGGCTCGCTCTCGGGGGTGTCCCGGCGGCGGTTCCAGGCGACGACCCGGTAGTACCCGTCACCGAAGGACGCGAAGAACACGAAGGCGTCCCCGTTGGAGTGCACGGAGAGCAGGTCCTTCGGCTCCTCGGCGAGCCGGACGTCGGCGAGCAGGACGGAGCGGATCACGGAGCGGCCCGGGAAGGGCAGGCCGATCGCGCTGCGCACGGTGCTGCGCATTCCGTCGGTGCCGACGACGTACGCCGCCCGCAGCTCCTCGCTCGTCCCGTCGGGGCCGCACGCCTCGACGGTGACCCCCTCCTCGTCCTGGCGGACCCCGGTCACCTCGGTCTCGAACCGGAACCGGACCCCGGCCTCGAACGCGCGCCGCTCCAGGATCCGCTCCATCTCGTACTGCGGGAGGAGAAGGATGTGGTTGAAGCGGGACGGGAGGGTGTCGAACTCGACGGTGAGCCGGGTGAAGAGGTTCATCCGGTCCAGGCGGCGGCCCAGGGACTCCACCTCGTCGGAGAGGTCGCGAGCGTCGAGGAGTTCGAGGGTGCGGGCGTGCACGACGATCGCGCGCGAGAGGTTGCTGATCTTGTGCGGGCGCTTCTCGACGAGGGTCACGGGGACACCGGCCGCGGCGAGGTCGCCGGCCATCAGGAGACCGGTGGGGCCGCAGCCGACGACGATCACGGAGTGGGGGGTGTCGTTCATGGTGGCCTCCTGTTGCCAACGCCTACCAGACTGCCAACGCTTGTTTGCCAACGCTCGTTGACGACGATACGACCGTCTTCGTCGAGAGTCAACACTTGTTGGCCCACGCGTGTTGGCCTACGCTTGTTGGCATGACCGGAAATGAACGCAGTACCGTGACCGATTCCGGGAACGGCACTCGCCGCCGCTCGGAAACCACCCGTATAGCGATCCTCGCCGCGGCACGCGAACGATTCGCAGCTGACGGCTATGAGCGAGCCACGATCCGCGCCATCGCCAAGGACGCGAACATCGATCCGTCGATGGTGATGCGCTACTACGGCAACAAGGAGGGGCTGTTCGCGGCGGCCGTTTCGGTCGACCTGAAACTGCCGGATCTGAGCAGGCTGCCGCGCTCGGAGGTCGGCGAGGCGATGGTGCTCCACTTCCTGCACCTGTGGGAGGAGAACGAAGTGCTCACGGCCCTGCTCCGGGTCGGCGTCACCAACCAGGCCGGGGCCGAGCGGATGCAGCACATCTTCGGCGAGCAGCTGCTGCCGCTGGCCCGGCAGGTGTGCCCGGACCCCGAACAGTCCCCGACCCGGGCCGCGCTCGCCGCGACACAGCTGCTCGGTCTCGCGCTCACCCGTTATGTGCTGCGGCTGCCACCGGCCGTGGCGCTGCGTCCCGAGGAGGTGGTGGCATGGCTGGCACCGACGGTACAGCGATACCTGACGGCCCCGAACCCATGAACGAGCGAGAGAAGGCGGAGACGCCTGCGGCGGACGTGGGCGGGGAGGAATTGGAGCCGGAAATGGAGCCCGAGCCGGAACCGGCAGCAGACTCTGAAGACGACCCGGGGACGCGGAAGGCGCCGCCCTCGGCGTACGGCGGGTTGCGCGTACACGCCGTGCGGGCGGCGCCCTTCAGGAGATCGGGGGAGGTCAGGCCTTCGCCGGGGCCTTCACCTTCGGCTTGGTCCTGACGCGGTGGGCCTCCGCCGAGCGGTCCAGGACCATGACGAGACCCGTGATCACCGCGAACAGGACGATCGGGGCCACGACGAACAGACCCAGCGTCTCCATGACGCTGAGGCCAGAGCCGGGGTCGTCGCCGTCGTCGCGGGTCAGCGCGAGCGCGGGGGACGACATGAGCAGCATCATCAGCGTCGTACCGGCAGCCAGGGCGCCGGCGCGCAGGGCGTTCTTCTTGTCCACGGTGCCAAAAGTACCGAACCGCGGATGGGGCCGCTCGCCCGGGGGGGGCATAAGAGGCCCCACTGGCGCTGAGTCCCCCTGCCCTCGGCCTCACCCCGGCCTCATCACCTCCACCAGCGCGTGCAGCCTGGGTGACGCCGCCAGTTCCTCCAGGGTCACCGGCCTGCCCTCCGCGTCCGCGATCGGCAGGCGCCAGTTCGGGTACTGGTCCCACGTGCCGGGCAGGTTCTGGGGCCGGCGGTCGCCGACGGCGTCGGGGAGCCAGAGGCCGACCATGCGGGCCGGGGTGCGCAGCAGGAAGCGGTGGACGGCCTGGATCTCCGCCTCCTCCTGCGACGTACCGTGCCCCCCGCCCGTGCCGCGCAGCAGGCCGAGCCGGGCCAGCAGGCCCAGCCACTCGCCGGTGTCCGCCGCCGCCTCCGCGCGTTCCTCCTCCAGCGAGCGGGTCAGCAGGCCCAGCCGGTAGCGGAGTTCGACGTGGTCGCCGGTCAGGCGGGCGGCCGTGGAGGGCAGATCGTGGGTGGTGGCCGTGGCCAGGCAGTCGGAGCGCCACTGTTCGGGCGGCAGCGGACGGCCGTCGCCCGCCCAGTCCCGCTCGAACCAGAGCACCGACGTGCCGAGCACCCCGCGCGCCCGCAGCGCCTCGCGCACCCCGGGCTCCACCGTGCCCAGGTCCTCCCCGATCACCAGTGCCCCGGCGCGGGATGCCTCCAGCACCAGGACGGCGAGCATGGCCTCGGCGTCGTAGCGGACATAGGTGCCGTCCGTGGGCGGGTGCCCCTGCGGGACCCACCAGAGCCGGAACAGGCCCATGACGTGGTCGATGCGCAGGGCACCGGCGTACCGGAAGAGGGCCCGCAGCAGACGGCGGTACGGCGTGTAGCCGGACTCGGCGAGACGGTCGGGGCGCCAGGGCGGCAGGCCCCAGTCCTGGCCGCGGGCGTTGAAGGCGTCCGGGGGCGCGCCGACCGACATCCCGGCGGCGAAGTACTCCTGCTGCGCCCAGGAGTCGGCGCCGTCGGGATGCACGCCGACCGCGAGGTCGTGCACGATGCCGACCGGCATCCCGGCCTCCCGGGCGGTGCGCTGGGCGGCGGTGAGCTGGGCGTCGGTCAGCCAGGCGAGCAGCGAGTGGAAGTCGACGCGGTCCGCCAGCTCGCCGCGGGCACGGGCGGTTTCGGCGGACCGGGGATCGCTCAGTCCGGCCGGCCAGCGCCGCCAGTCCGAGCCGTGCACCTCGGCGAGCGCGCACCAGGTGGCGTGGTCCTCCAGCGCCTGCCCCTCCTCGGCGAGGAAGTCGGCGTAGGCGGCGCGCCGGCCGGGCCCGAGCGGCACCTCGCGGACCAGCTCCAGCGCCTCCCGCTTGAGCTCCCACACCGCGTCCCGGTCGATCAGGGCGCCCTTCTCCAGCACCGACTCGCGCAGCCGGTCCGCCCGTTCCAGCAGCGCCCGCACCCGCTCGCGGTCCTCGACCCGGCCGTACTCCGGGATGTCCTCGACGCGCAGGTGCACCGGGTCGGGGAAGCGGCGTGAGGAGGGGCGGTAGGGGGAGGGGTCGGTGGGCGCGCCGGGCACGGCCGCGTGCAGCGGGTTGACCTGGACGAAGCCGCTGCCGAGCGTGCGCCCGGCCCAGCCGGCGAGTTCGGCGAGGTCACCGAGGTCGCCCATGCCCCAGGAGCGCCGGGAGAGCAGGGAGTAGAGCTGGACGAGGAGTCCGTGGGTGCGTCCGGCACCGGCGGACAGCCGGGCGGGGGCGACGACCAGGTGGGCGGTGGCGGTGCGGCCGTCGGGGGCCGTGGCGGTCAGCCGGTGGACGCCGGGCGGGAGCCGGTCGGTGGCGGCGCGGGTCTCGCCCTGCTCGGTCTGCACGCGCAGCCGGGTGCCGGGCGGGAGTGCGGTGAGGGCGGCGGGCGGGTCGGCGTCGGCCCACCGCACGACCGTCGGGGGCAGCAGCCGTTCCCGCAGGGCGCGTTCGCGTGCGGTGAGGGCGTGCCGTACGGCCGTGGGGGTGCTCACGTCGATGTCGAGCGCGGTCAGCGCGAGCGTGAGGGCGGTGGCCGAGGCCCGGACCGTGCGGTCCGGGGAGGGCTGGTAGGAGGTGGCGACGCCGAGCAGTCCGGCGAGCCGGGAGAGGTCCTCCGAAGGGACGTCCTCCGCAGGGACTAACTCCGAAGGAACTCCCTCGGAGGGGGCGTCCTCGGCGGGGGTTTCGGCCGACCGCTGCTCTGCCATTCAGGGCCTCGTGGTGTCCGTGCCGACGGGGAACGCCTCACTCGTCAGCGGCGCAAAGTCGGCGAGGGGCGGCTCACTGGTCAGCGGCGGCGCCTCGTACAGCGGCGGCTCACTGGTCAGCGGCTCGGTGTCGGGCAGGGGAGGTTCGCTGGTCAGCGGGCGTTCGGCGCAGGCGCTCTCCGCGCTGAAGACGCACACGTGCGGTTCGGGCCCGGTGAGCGCCTCGGGTTTGGACAGGGCGGTGAGCAGAAGGTGTGCCGATGCGGCCACGGGGGCCTCCTTGTCGAGTACGGCGACCTACGGCCCGGCCGGCGGATCACGCCGGGCAGGCCCTTGCGGGTTACCGCAGCCCTACCCAGCGGGCGCGACGGCAGACGTGTCCGGGGAAACAACGTGCCGGTCGTCACATTCTGCCCACCGCGCCTCCCCAAGGCTGGCGGAAGTCCGCCGCCCGGGCCACTCCCCGTCGAGTCGCACGCCAGCACGGCTGGACGCCGGTTCGACCGCCCGTGAACCGGATGAGCCCGGCTGGTCGGTAGACGGGGTGTGCCGGCGTTCGCCTACGTGAGCGCGATGTACCTGGGAATCTCCGGCATCCCTGGCGGCACACTCCCGACCTGGGCATGGCTGCTGGAGCCGGGAGCAGACGGGGACGCATGGACGACGGCAGCACTCGTGTTCGTATGGGGCAGCTCCCTGTACATCACACTAGGGGAAGGCCGACTCCTTAAGGGGCGCGGGGAGCTGCGCGACAAGCCCCACCGGCCCGCAGCCGAAACACCACGCGCCCCCATAAGACGCACAAGGGCCCGGATCCTCAGGCAGAAATGCCGTCGATCCGGGCCAAGGCATCATCCGCGCCGTACGGCTGCAAGTACGGCAACCAGCGCGGATCCCGATGCCCGGTGCCGATGATGCGCCAGGCCAGACCACTGGGCGGAGCCGGTTTGTGCCGCAGCCGCCAGCCGATCTCGAACAGATGACGGTCGGCCTTCACGTGGTTGCAGCGGCGGCAGGACGCCACCACGTTGTCCCAGACGTGCTTGCCCCCGCGGCTGCGCGGGATGACGTGGTCGACGCTGGTTGCGACGCCACCGCAGTACATGCACCGGCCCCCGTCGCGGGCGAACAGCGCCCTGCGGGTCAGAGGAACGGGCCCCCGATAGGGAACCCGCACGAACCGCTTGAGCCGGACCACGCTTGGTGCGGGGACCGTGACGGTCGCGCTGTGCATGAAGGCGCCGGACTCCTCAAGGCAGACGGCCTTGTTTTCGAGCACGAGGACGAGCGCGCGGCGGAGCGGTACGACGCCGAGTGGCTCGTACGACGCGTTGAGGACCAGGACATGCGGCACGGATGCCTCCTTGGGCGTCGGCGGCGCGTGGCTCGCGCCGGGACGATCTGTAGTCAGTTTCCCCTCAGCCCTGGTGAATGCGCCACCATGTCCAGGTAACGGGCTGAGAGTGTTTTCGACCACACCTTTCTTCATCCCCAGGTGAGCACGGTCTCTCCCCAGGGCATCACGACGATCCACACACGATGCACCGTTAGTGTGGTGGGTCTGCCCCCTCGGTGACCTTTTCGTGACCTTGATGATCCGACGCCCTGTGACCGCCGTACGGGAGGCAGAAGCCGCACCTGGAGGTACCCGCAGTGTCCTTGTCCGCCGTCCTACTGGCCGCCGGTCCCACCCCGTCCCCCTCTCCTTCGGGGTCCACGCCGGCGGTTCCGTCGCTCCAGGACGCCCAGGAGAGTGCGACCAACGCCGCCGGCTGGGTCGAGGAGAACTGGTCCACCTGGCTCGCGATCGGCCTTCGGGTCCTGTTGATCCTGGTGATCGCGGCGGTGCTGAGAGTGGCGGTGCGGCGGGCGATCACCAAGCTCATAGACCGGATGAACCGCACGGTCTCGGCGGTGGACGGCACGGCCCTCAGCGGCCTGCTGGTCAACACGGAGCGCCGCCGCCAGCGCTCGCAGGCGATCGGCTCGGTGCTCCGCTCGGTGGCCAGCTTCCTGATCATGGGCACGGCCGCGCTGATGGTCCTGGGCACCTTCGAGATCAACCTCGCCCCGCTGCTGGCGTCCGCCGGTGTCGCGGGTGTGGCCATCGGTTTCGGCGCCCGCAACCTCGTCACGGACTTCCTCTCCGGCGTCTTCATGATCCTGGAGGACCAGTACGGCGTCGGCGACTCCATCGACGCGGGCGTCGCCTCCGGCGAGGTGATCGAGGTCGGCCTGCGCGTGACGAAGCTGCGCGGCGACAACGGCGAGATCTGGTACGTCCGCAACGGCGAGGTCAAGCGGATCGGCAACCTCTCCCAGGGCTGGTCGACGGCCGGTGTCGACGTCACCGTCCGCCCCTCCGAGGACCTGGACCGGGTGAAGGCCGTGCTCGCCGACGTGGGTGAGCGGATGAGCAAGGAGGAGCCCTGGAACGAGCTCCTGTGGGGCCCGATCGAGACCCTCGGCCTGGACAGCGTCCTGCTGGACTCCATGGTCGTCCGGGTCACGGCGAAGACCATGCCGGGCAAGGCGCTGACCGTGGAGCGCGAGCTGCGCTGGCGGATCAAGCGGGCCTTCGACGCGGCGGACATCCAGATCGTCGGCGGCCCGCCGCTGCCCACCGGGGAGACGGCCCCCGCCGACCCGACCGCGGGCATGGCCGCCCCCTCGGCCTACGCCAACACCGCCTCACCGCAGGCCCAGGCGGCCACCCCGCTGCCCCCGCCGAACGTGACGAAGTAGGCCCCTCTCGCGCCCCCGTCGGCAACGACTCCGTTGCCGACGGGGGCTCTTGACGACTGTCGCGCCCCGTTGCCGCGGGGCTCTTGACGACTGTCGCGCCGCCGCCTACCTTCCCCTCAGCCGATAGGAAACCTTCCTAACAGTCGCTGGGTGAGAAGCGATCGCCCGAGAGGAAGGTGCAGATCCCATGGCAGGAACCGCCGGTACGCCGGGCACCCCGAGCCTCCTGCGCGCCATGAACGACCGCGCCGCCCTGGATCTGCTGCTCGCGCACGGCCCCCTGTCCCGCACCCGGATCGGCAAGCTCACCGGCCTGTCCAAGCCGACCGCCTCCCAGCTGCTGACCCGGCTGGAGACCGCGGGCCTGGTCGTCGCCACCGGCACCACCGAGGGCCGCCCCGGCCCGAGCGCCCAGCTCTACGGGGTCAACCCAGCCGCCGGATACGCCGCGGGACTCGACGTCACCCCCGAACGCGTCCTCGCCGCCGTCGCCGACATCACCGGCCGCACCATCGGCCGCCACGAAGTCCCCACCCCGGGACGCCGGGCAGCACGCCCCGTCGTCGAGCAGGTCACCGCCGCCCTCGACGGCGCCGTGAAGGCGGCCGGGCTGACCCGCGACGACATCCGCCGGCTCGTCATCGGCACCCCCGGCGCCTTCGACCCGGGCACCGGCCGGCTGCGCTACGCCGCCCACCTCGCCGGCTGGCACTCGCCCGCCCTCCTCGACACCCTCGCCGCCGCCCTGCCGATGCCGGTGGAGTACGAGAACGACGTCAATCTCGTCGCCCTCGCCGAACAGCGCCTCGGCGCGGCCCGCGGCCACGACGACTTCGTGCTGCTGTGGAACGAGGCCGGACTCGGCGCCGCCCTGGTCCTCGGCGGCCGGCTGCACCGCGGCTTCACCGGCGGCGCGGGCGAGGTCGGCTTCCTCCCGGTGCCGGGCGCCCCCCTGGTCCGCCAGGTGACCCGGGCCAACAGCGGCGGCTACCAGGAGCTGGCCGGCGCCCAGGTCATCCCCCGGCTCGCCCGGGAACTGGGGATCGACGACATCCCCGACGGCCCCTGCACCGAGGTCGCCGCCGAACTGCTGGCCCGGGCCGCGGACAGCGGCGCGGATCCGCAGCGCCGGCTCCTCGCCACCTACGCGACCGGGGTGGCCACCGGTCTCGCCTCGCTCGTCTCCGTGCTCGACCCCGAACTCGTCGTCCTCAGTGGCAGCGCCCTCACCTCCGGCGGTGAGCGGCTGCTGGCCCTCGTCCAGGCCGAACTGGCGGACCTCGCCGCCTCCCGGCCGCGCCTGGTGCTGGGTGACGTGACCGAACAGCCCGTCCTGCGCGGCGCGTTGGAGAGCGCGCTCGCCACGACCCGCGACGAGGTCTTCGACACCTCGCGCTGACCCGAGTGAAGGGTTGACCCGCGCAATGAAACTGACCGTGGTCGGCGGAGGCTCGACCTACACCCCCGAACTCGTCGACGGCTTCGCCCGGTTGCGGGACACGCTGCCGGTGACGGAGCTGGTCCTGGTGGACCCGGCGGCCGAGCGGCTCGAACTGGTCGGCGGCCTGGCTCGCCGTATCCTCGCCCGCCAGGGCCACCCGGCCCGGGTGGTCACGACGGACGACCTGGACCGGGGCGTGGAGGGCGCCGACGCCGTGCTGCTGCAGCTCCGGGTGGGCGGCCAGGCGGCCCGTGAGGAGGACGAGACGTGGCCGCTGGAGTGCGGCTGCGTCGGCCAGGAGACGACCGGCGCGGGCGGGCTGGCGAAGGCGCTGCGGACGGTGCCGGTGGTGCTGGACATCGCCGAACGCGTCCGGCGGACCAACCCGCGCGCGTGGATCATCGACTTCACCAACCCGGTCGGGATCGTGACCCGCGCCCTGCTGAGGGAGGGCCACCGGGCGGTCGGCCTGTGCAATGTGGCGATCGGCTTCCAGCGCCGGTTCGCGGGCCTGCTGGGCGTCGCCCCGGCCGACCTCCACCTGGACCACGTGGGCCTGAACCACCTCACCTGGGAGACGGCGGTACGCCTCGGCGGCCCGGAGGGCGAGAACGTCCTGCCCAGGCTGCTGGCCGAGCACGGCGAGGACATCGCCGGCGCCCTGCACCTGCCCCGCGCGGTCCTGGACCGCCTCGGCGTGGTCCCCTCCTACTACCTGCGCTACTACTACGCCCACGACGAGGTCGTGCGCGAACTGCGCACCAAGCCCTCCCGCGCCGCCGAAGTCGCGGAGATGGAAAGGCAGTTGCTGAAGCTGTACGCGGACCCCGCGCTCGACGAGAAGCCGGAGCTGCTGGCCCGGCGGGGCGGTGCCTACTACTCGGAGGCCGCCGTGGACCTGGCGGCGGCGCTGCTCGGCGGTGCCGGAAGCCCTTACCAGGTGGTGAACACGTACAACCACGGCACACTGCCCTTCCTCCCGGACGACGCCGTGGTGGAGGTGCAGGCCGCGGTGAGCCCACAGGGGGCGGCGCCGCTGCCGGTCGCGGACGTGGATCCGCTGTACGCGGGACTGATGGCGAACGTGACGGCCTACGAGGACCTGGCCCTGGAGGCGGCGCTGCGGGGCGGCCGCGAGCGGGTGTTCCGGGCGCTGCTCGCCCACCCGCTGATCGGCCAGTTCGCGTACGCCGAGGCCCTCACCGACCGGCTGATCGCGCACAACCGGGACCACCTGGCGTGGGCGTGACGGGCACGGTACTGGCCGTCGACGCGGGCAACAGCAAGACCGACGTGGCGGTGGTCACGGCCGGCGGGGAGGTCATCGGGACGGCACGCGGAGGCGGGTTCCGGCCGCCGGCGGTCGGGGTGACGGCGGCGGTCGACAAGGTCGCGGACGCGGTACGGCGGGCGTTCGCCGAGGCGGGCGTCGACTCGGTGTCGCACGTCTCGGCGTGCCTGGCCAACGCGGACCTGCCGGTGGAGGAGGAACAGCTGGCGGCCGCGCTGCACGCGCGTGCGTGGGGCGCGACGGTCGACGTCCGCAACGACACGTTCGCGATCCTGCGGGCGGGCGTGGCCGAACCGCGCGGCGTGGCCGTGGTGTGTGGCGCCGGCATCAACTGCGTGGGCATGCTCCCGGACGGCCGCACCGCCCGCTTCCCGGCGCTGGGCCGTATCTCCGGTGACTGGGGCGGCGGTTGGGGCCTGGCGGAGGAGGCGCTGTGGCACGCGGCGCGGGCGGAGGACGGACGCGGCGCCCCGACAGCGCTGGCCGTGTCCCTCCCGGCCCACTTCGGCCTGCCGTCGATGCAGGCCCTGATCGAAGCGCTCCACCTGGACCACATCCCCCTGTCCCGCCGCCACGAACTGGCCCCGGTCCTCTTCACGACGGCGACGGCGGGCGACCCGGTGGCCCGCTCCCTGGTCGACCGCCTGGCGGAGGAGGTGGTGACGATGGCGACGGTGGCGCTGCGGCGGCTGGACCTCCTGACGGAGGAAACTCCGGTGGTCCTCGGCGGCAGCGTCCTGGCCGCCCGTCATCCCCTCCTGGACATGGGCATACGGGACTTGCTGGCCACGCACGCCCCCAAGGCGGTGCCGCGGGTGGTGACGGCCCCGCCGGTACTGGGGGCGGTGCTGCTGGGCTTGGACGGGGTGGGCGCGGGGCCGGAGGCGGAGGAGCGAGCACGGGCACATTACGAGCGGTGACGGGTGGGCGCGGGCGCATGCCGAGGGCGGACGGGCGAGGGCCGCGGAGCCGCAACAGGCCATCTCCCGCCCCGCCGCGCCCCGATCCAGCCCCCGCCGCGCCCCAATCCACCCCCCGCCGCGCCCCAACCCACCCCGCTCGCACCCCGATCCACCCCCCGCCGCGCCCCAACCCACCCCGCCGGAACCGAACCGACGGCCGAGGCGTATTCATGGGCAGGGGGTGATCCGGGATCCCGCCTGGCCGTCGGCAGGCTTCGGCAGTGATACTTGCGGGCGACGGATGACCATGGGGGAGGTCGAAGTGACACAACCGGCGACGAGCAGCACGGCACCACCACCGGGATCCGGCATGCCCGCCATGCCGCCGATCCCGCCGCAGCAGCACCGTCCCGCTCCCCCCGCCGAGCCGACCGCCCCCGCGCCGCCGGCGACCCGCCGCACCGCCTTCGCCGAGGGCGTGGACCGGCTCCGCGCCGGCGCCACCACGGAACCCGGCCGGCTGCGGATCATCGGCGCCGTACTCGCCCTGCTGGTCGTCGCCTTCGGGGCCGTCACCGCCTGGCAGGTCACCGACCGCGCGGCCGCCGCCGACGACGTGCTGCACAGCAGCCAGCCGCTCAGCTCCGACGCCGCCGACATCTACCGCTCCCTCGCCGACGCCAACACCGCCGCCTCCAGCGGCTTCCTGGCCGGCCGCTCGGAGACCGGCGTCAACCGCGTCCGCTACGAGAAGGGCATCCGCACGGCCGCGGAGAAGCTCGTCAACGCCGCGGCCAACTCCGACCCCGACTCCCCCTCCGCGGCGACCATCGCCAAGCTCAACCGGCTGCTGCCGGAGTACAAGGGCCTGGTCGAGCAGGCCCGGACGTACAACCGCCAGGGCTTCCCGGTCGGCGGCGCCTATCTGCGGTACGCCAACGAGAAGATGCAGCAGGAGATGCTCCCGGCCGCGGAGGATCTCTACACCAAGGAGAACCAGCGGCTGCGCGACGACTACGACGGCGCCACCCCGTACCCCTGGGCCGCGATCGCCCTCGGCGTCCTCGCGCTCGCCGCCCTCGCCTGGGCCCAGCACCGCAACTACCGCCGCACCCACCGCGTCCTGAACCACGGCCTGGTCGCCGCCACCGCCGCCGCCACCGTGGTGCTGCTGTGGCTGGTCATCGGCCACAGCGTGGCCCGCGCGAGCCTGAACGACTCCTACGACCACGGCGTCCGCTCGCTGAACGTCCTGCACGACGCCCGGATCGCCTCCCTGAAGGCCCGCGGCAACGAGAACCTGACGCTGGTCTCCCGGGGCGCCGAGACGAAGAAGGTCGGCGAGGAGACGTACGACGCGTACGACTACGACTTCACGCAGGACATGAACACCCTCGGCAAGGGCCTCGCCCTCGCCGCGGACCTCGCCGACGACCGGGCGGGCGAGCGGCCGGTCACCTCGGCGGTGGCGAACATGACGGAGTGGAAGAAGCGCCACGCCGACGCCCGCGCGGAGGACGAGAACGGCGAGTACCAGCAGGCGCTGGACAAGGTGATCGGCGCCAAGGGCACCACCGGCGAGTGCTTCGACAGCGTCGACACCAACCTCGCCACCGCGCTGAAGCACGAGACGGCCGAGTTCAGGTCGGCGGCCGGCGACGGCCTGGACGCGATGGCGGGGCTGTCCATCGGCGCGGCGGTCCTCGCCGTGCTGGGCGCGGCCGGCGCCGTCCTGGGCATCGGCCGCAGGCTGTCGGAGTACCGGTGAGAGGGGGCAGGACGATGCGCGCGAGGCGTCTGCGGGCCAGTCTGAAAGGCTGGGGCGGAGTAGGAGCGATGGCGGCCGTGTGCGCCCTGGCGGTGGTGCTCGCGCTGCTGCTGCCGCTCGCCCGGGCCGCCGGCGACGGCAGCACCGGCACCGGTGGCCCGGGGATCGCGCAGGGCGGCCACGCCCGCGCGGAGGAGGAGTGCACGGACCCGGAGAAGCAGACGCTCTCCCCGTCCGGCGCCGACGGCCCCACCATCGACGCGATCAAGAACCGGCAGGGCGAGAAGCGCAAGCTGATCGTCGGCGTCGACCAGAACAGCTACCGCTGGGGCTACCGCAACCCCAACAGCACCGGCGCCGCCGAGCTGGAGGGCTTCGACATCGACCTGGCGCGCCGTATCGCCGAGGACATCCTGGGCGACCCGGACGCGGTGCAGTTCAAGGCGATACCCACCAACCAGCGCATCCCGGCGATCCAGGAGGGCCGCGTCGACATGGTGGTGCGCACCATGACGATCAACTGCGACCGGCTCACCGACGTCGCCTTCTCCGCCCCGTACTTCAAGACCGGCCAGCAGGTCCTCGCCCCCAAGTCCTCGGACGTGACGGGCTACGACGACACCCTCGCCGACCGGAAGATCTGCACCGCCGAGAGCTCGACGGCGTACTCCACCCTGGAGCAGGGCCGCGAGGACGGCGAGCTGCCGGCCTCCGCCGACATCTCCCACACCGTCCCCAACCAGCTCGACTGCCTGGTCCGTCTCCAACTCGGCGAGGCGGACGCGGTGGTGACCGACGGCGCCCTCGCCGCGAGCCAGGCCGCGCAGGACCCGACGGTCGAGCTGAAGGGCGCCGCGTTCACCACCGAGTACTACGGCGTGGCGATGAAGAAGGACGCCGACGATCTGGTACGCCGGGTCAACAAGATCCTGGTGGACTACCGCAAGGACACCTCCGGCGGCTGGCAGGCGTCGTACGACACCTGGCTTTCGGCGACACTGGGGGCGAAGTCGGCGGATTCGGAACCGCCCGCACCGCAGTACCTCCGCAAGAGCTGAACCCGGCACGAGAACAACCCCCCAACCGCACAACACAGCAGCGAGAGGTGATCGATGGGCGTCACGGGACCCCCCGGGCCGGTGATGGACCGGGACGAGGTGGACCGTGCGCTGGCGCGGCTCGGCGCGGAGCACGAGGCGATCGAGACCTCGCTGCTCGCCCTCCAGGACCACGCGGGCCGCAGACTCCTCGAAGGCGCCGAGCTGACCGGCGTCACCCAAGAGCGCTGGACGGCCGCGGAGGCGTCCATCACGCTGCTGTGGACCTACTTCGACGCCTATACGGCGGCCTTGCGCGGCGCCCGCGAGATCCGCTCCCGGCGCCGCTGGTCCAGCCGCGAGGACCTGGCGGAGCTGACCGAGCTGCTGCGCGGCGAGTCCGTCACGGTCGCCGGTTCCGCCACCGCGACCGCCAACGCGCCGACCCTGCACGGCGGTTCGGGCAAGCTCAGCGAGCGGTTCACACTCGTGACGCTGGTCGACCGGATGAACGAGCTGTACGCGACCTCGCTGGACATGGTCGTCGCCGCCGACGCCGTGTGGTCGGCGCTGCCCGCCCGGATCGATTTACTGGCCGCCGAGCTCCAGCGCACCCGCAAGCTCGCGCACTCCGTCGGCGTGCGCCCGGGCGAACACCCGGCCGGCGACGACCTGGAGCGCATCACCCGCACCCTGACGGACCTGCGCGCCCAGGTGGTGTCCGACCCGCTGGCCTTCTGGCGTCCCGCGCAGGGCAGTTCGGCGCCCGGCGGCGGCAAGCCGGACACCACGGTCTACGACCGTGAGGCGCGCGCCCTGGAGGACGTGCGCCGGGAGATCGACGCCGTGCTCACCGTCCGGCAGGACGCCGAGGCGCGCCTGGTGAAGCTGCGGGACGTGCTCTCCCGCGCGGACCGCACCCTCGCCGAGGCGCGCACCGCGCGCGGCGAGGTCCTGGCGAAGATCGCCGCCACCGAGGTGCCGGTGGTCAGCGGCCCGCCGACCGCGCTGCAGGAGCAGTTGGCGACGGCCGCCGAGTACCGCAGGCACGGCCAGTGGCACCGGCTGTCCCCGCTGCTGGAGTCCCTGGAGCAGAAGGCAGAGGACGAACTGCTGCGCGCCCGCGAGTCGTTGACGGCGGTCACCCAGCCGTTGGCGGTCCGCGCCGAGCTGCGCGGCCGGCTGGACGCGTACCGGGCGAAGGTGGCCCGGCACGGCCTGGCCGAGGACCCGTTCCTCATCGAGCGGTACGACGCGGCCCGGCGCATGCTGTGGAGCGCGCCCTGCGACCTGCGCGTCGCGGAACAGGCCGTCCTGCGCTACCAGCGGGCGGCCGTCGAACTGCTGGGCACCCCACGGGTGCCGGAGCAGGACGGCCCGGAGGATCGTCGGGGGGAGACGAGGTCATGAGTCAGCCACAGCAGTCCTGCCAGCGGCCCGGCTGCGGCGGAGCGTACGAGGACGTGGGCGGCGGCGAGCTGTACTGCGACACCTGCGGTCTGGCCCCGGTCGTCTCCACGTCCGGCACGGTCGGCTCGGCGCCCACCGGCGTGACCGGCGGCGGCAAGGGCGGTTCCGGCAGCACCAGTTCCCGCTCCAGCAGCCGCGCCAGCTCCCGCACGTCCTCGCAGTCGTCGAAGTCGCGCCGCTCGGTGTCCGGGCGGCTCTCCCGCTCCCTGTCGGGCGGTTCCTCCGGCCGCTCGGTGTCGGTGCGCGGCTCCGGCTCCGCCGCCGGCGCCTCCGGGCGGAGCCGACTCGGCGTCGGCCTGGTGGACGTGCCGGACGTGCCGCGGCCCGACCCGCGCGCGATGGTGCTGGACAATCCCGAGGTGCCCGAGCGCAAGCGGTTCTGCTCGCGCTCGGACTGCGGGGCGCCGGTGGGCCGGGCGCGCGGCGAGCGGCCGGGCCGTACGGAGGGCTTCTGCACCAAGTGCGGCCACCCGTACTCCTTCGTCCCGAAGCTGAAGTCCGGCGATGTGGTGCACGGGCAGTACGAGGTCGTGGGCTGCCTGGCGCACGGCGGGCTCGGCTGGGTCTACCTCGCCGTGGACCGCGCGGTCTCCGACCGGTGGGTGGTCCTCAAGGGCCTGCTGGACACCGGCGACCAGGACGCGATGGCCGCCGCGATCTCCGAGCGGCGCTTCCTCGCGGAGATCGAGCACGCCAACATCGTGCGGATCTACAACTTCGTCGAGCACCTGGACCAGCGCACGGGCTCCCTGGACGGCTACATCGTCATGGAGTACGTCGGCGGCAAGTCCCTGAAGGAGATCGCCAACGGCCGCCGCACCACGGCGGGCAAGCGCGATCCACTGCCGGTGGAGCAGGCCTGCGCCTACGGCATCGAGGCCCTGGAGGCCCTCGGCCATCTGCACAGCCGCAATCTGCTGTACTGCGACTTCAAGGTCGACAACGCCATCCAGACCGAGAGCCAGCTCAAGCTCATCGACATGGGCGCGGTGCGCCGGATGGACGACGAGGAGTCGGCCATCTACGGCACGGTCGGCTACCAGGCGCCGGAGGTCGCGGAGGTCGGCCCGTCGGTGGCGAGCGACCTCTACACCGTCGGCCGCACCCTGGCGGTGCTCACCTTCGACTTCCAGGGCTACACGAACGTCTTCGTGGACTCCCTGCCCGACCCGGACAACATCGAGGTCTTCCGCCAGTACGAGTCCTTCTACCGGCTGCTGGTCCGGGCGACGGACCCGGACCCGGCCCGCCGGTTCGCCTCCGCGCAGGAGATGGCGGAGCAGCTGACGGGCGTGCTGCGGGAGGTCGTGTCGCTGCAGACGGGACGCGCGCGGCCCGCGCTGTCGACGCTGTTCGGGCCCGAAGTGAAGGTCACCGACACGGAGTTGTTCCCGAAGCTGGACGGCGAGGTCTCCCGGCTGGGGGCCCGCGACCGGCCCGCCGCGGCCACCCCCGCTCCGGCCGGCGGCCTGGTCAAGCCCGTCCCCACCGCCGCGGCGGCCCTCGCCCTGCCCGTACCGCACGTGGACCCCTCCGACCCCAACGCCGGTTTCCTGGCGGGCCTGCTGACCTCCGCGCCCGGCGAACTCGTCAGCGCGCTCGCCGCCGCCCCGGCGCCCTCCACCGAGACCCGGCTGCGGCAGGTGCGGGCCTGGCTGGAGAACGGCGACGCGGGCACCGCCCACGAGACCCTGCTGCGCCTGGAGGCGGAGCGGCCCGACGACTGGCGGGTGGTCTGGTACCGGGGCGTGGCCGCGCTGGTGACCGGCGATCACGAGGGCGCCGCGCTCGCCTTCGACGCGATCTACGACGCCTTCCCCGGCGAGCCCGCGCCGAAGCTGGCCCTCGGCCTGTGCGCGGAGGTGCTCGGCCAGCTCGACAACGCCGCCGAGTACTACCGCCTGGTCTGGACGACCGACCCGAGCTATGTGAGCGCCGCGTTCGGCCTGGCCCGCGTCCAGCTCGCCACCGGCGACCGGCGCGGCGCCGTGACGACGCTGGAGTCGGTGCCGGAGAGCTCCATCCACTACACGGCCGCGCGGGTCGCGGCGGTGCGGGCACGGCTGCGGCAGCGCACCGCGGTCGCCGGTGACGTACCGTTCCTGGACGACCTGACCGCCGCGGCGGGCCAGGTGGAGGCGCTTCAGGCGTACGGTCTGGACCCGGCGCGCCGCGAGCAGTTGGCGGCGGAGGTGCTCGGCTGTGCGCTGGACTGGATACTCTCCGGTGGCCAAGGTTCCGTCCCCCCCGCCGCCGGGGGGCGGTCGCTGCTCGGCAGCGGCCTGGACGAGCGGGGACTGCGGTTCGGCCTGGAGCGCTCGTACCGCACGCTGGCCCGGCTCGCGCAGGGCGGCGAGGAGAGGATCGACCTGGTGGAACGTGCCAATCGTTACCGCCCCCGGACGTGGGTGTAGTTGATGTCGCAGATGCCCCAGCAGGCCGCTCTGTCGAAGTGCCCGAGCTGCGCCGAACCGCTGCTCTCGGGTGACCGTTTCTGCGAGAAGTGCGGATACGACCTGTCCGCCCTCGCCGGCACACCGGCCGCCGTCAACGGCTCGGCCCCGCCCCCGCCGCCCGGCGCCGGCGCGGCCTGGCCGCACGCCTCCGCGCCGGACAGCTCGGACACCCCGGCGGCGGTGCATCTGCCCGCCGATCTCCACGGGGCCGAGTCGGACGGCAGCGGTCACTCGGGCGTACGGCTCGACCGCGGGCCGGAGCCCGAGGAGTACCCGCTCCAGGCGCCCGATCCGCGCGTCGCCGCCGAGGAGCCCGCTCCCGCCGGGGCCGCCAAGGTGTGCGTGGCCTGCCGGGCCGGCCGGGTCGACCACGACGGCTACTGCGAGAACTGCGGTCACGCCCAGCCCCGCGAGCGCGACCACATGGAACAGTCGTGCGGCCCGATCGCCGCCGTCAGCGACCGCGGGCTGCGCCACCACCGCAACGAGGACTCCTTCGCCGTGGGCTGCACCGCCCTCGCCGACGGTTCCCCCGCGGTCCTGGCGATCGTCTGCGACGGCGTCTCCTCGGCGACCCGCCCCGACGAGGCCTCGCAGGCCGCGTCCCGGGCGGCGAGCGACTCGCTGCTGGCGGCCCTGCCGCAGGGCACGCATCCGCAGCAGGCCATGCACGAGGCGATCATCGCCGCGTCCCGCGCGGTCAACGCGCTGGCCGGCGAGCCCGCCACCGCCCGCGAGCACGCCCCGCACCAGAACGCCCCCGCGTGCACCCTCGTCGGCGCCGTGATCACCTCCGGGCTGCTGGTCGTCGGCTGGGTCGGCGACAGCCGCGTCTACTGGGTGCCGGTGGACCGCAGCGCGCCCGCGGCCCGGCTGACCGAGGACGACTCCTGGGCCGCGCAGATGGTCGCGGCGGGCCTGATGAACGAGGCCGAGGCCTACGCCGACGAGCGCGCCCACGCGATCACCGGCTGGCTCGGCGCGGACGCCTACGAACTGGAGCCGCACACCGCGTCCTTCAAGCCGGACCGGCCCGGTGTGGTGGTGGTGTGCACCGACGGACTGTGGAACTACGCCGAGGCGGCCCACGAGATGGCGGACGTGGTGCCCCTCGACGCGGCCGTACGCCCGCTGCACAGCGCCCAGGTGCTGGTGGGCCACGCGCTCGACGGCGGGGGCCACGACAACGTAACAGTGGCCGTGCTGCCGTTCCCGGCCCCGCCGATGGGGGCAGGATCGGCCTGAGGCCACGCAGCGGGGAAGCCTCGACGGACCGGAGGGGACCGGTCCGCCATCAGCCATTGCCCCACCCCGGTGGGGTGACCTAGGGGGATCACAGAAGGCATGGCCATTTTCTCGAAGTCGAACGTGCCGCAGTTCTCGATGGACGTGTACCAGAACGAGTACCTCCCCGAGGGCGGCCGTGAGGTCAACGCGATCGTCACGGTCTCCGCGACCGGCGGCGGCACGATCGGAAGCGCGGTCGCGGCGCCGCTGTACACGCCGGGCCAGGGCCCGTCCGCCGCGGTGGCGATCATGGTCGACTGCTCGGGTTCGATGGACTACCCGCCGACCAAGATGCGCAACGCCCGGGACGCGACGGCCGCGGCCATCGACACCCTGCGTGACGGGGTGCACTTCGCGGTGATCGGCGGCACGCACGTCGCCCGGGAGGTCTACCCGGGCACCGGCCGGCTCGCGGTCGCCGACGCCACCACCCGCGACCAGGCCAAGCAGGCGCTGCGCAGGCTCAGCGCGGGCGGCGGTACGGCCATCGGCACCTGGCTGCGGCTCGCGGACCGGCTGCTGTCCTCCGCGGACGTCGCCATCCGCCACGGCATCCTGCTCACCGACGGCCGCAATGAACACGAGTCACCGGAGGATCTGCGCGCCGCGCTGGACTCCTGCGCCGGCCGTTTCACCTGTGACGCACGCGGTGTGGGCACCGACTGGGAAGTGAAAGAAGTCACAGGGATCGCCTCCGCCCTGCTCGGCACCGCCGACATCGTCGCCGACCCGGCGGGCCTGGCCGCCGACTTCACGCAGATGATGGAGACGGCGATGGGCAAGGAGGTCGCGGACGTCGCCCTCAGGGTGTGGACGCCGGTCGGCACGACCATCAAGTTCGTCAAGCAAGTCGCGCCGACCGTAGAGGAGTTGACGGACCGCCGTACCGAATCGGGCCCGCGCTCCGGGGACTACCCCACCGGCTCCTGGGGAGACGAGTCCCGTGACTACCACGTCTGCGTCGAGGTACCGGTCGCCGACCTGGGCCAGGAGATGCTGGCCGCCCGGGTCTCGCTGGTCGTCCCGCAGCCGGACGGCAGCGTCCAGAACCTGGGCGCCCAGGGCCTGGTACGGGCCGTATGGACCGACGACATGGCCGCCTCGACCTCGATCAACCCCCAAGTCGCCCATTACACCGGGCAGGCGGAACTGGCCCAGGCCATCCAGCAGGGGCTCGATCTTCGCAAAGCGGGCGATATGGATGGAGCAACGGCCAAACTGGGCCGCGCCGTTCAGCTCGCCAGCGCCTCCGGAAACGCCGATACGGCGAAACTCCTTGCGAAGGTGGTGGACGTGGTCGACGCCGCGGCAGGTACTGTGCGACTGAAGGCGAAGGTCGCGGAGGCCGACGAGATGACTCTCGAGACCCGGTCGACAAAGACTGTTCGTGTAAAGAAGTGACATGAGAAGTGCCCGGGGGAAGCTATCGGGCACTGACGCGAGCCTGACCCCTCGGGGTTGGAGAAATCCGGCCACCGGGCCGGAAAGGAGAGGGGGAAGCGCCGACATGCCGACCTGCCCGAACGGACACCAGTCGGGTTCCGACGACTGGTGCGAGGTCTGCGGTCACCGCATGGCCGGTGCCGTACCTCCGCCCCCTCCCCCGCCGCCCCCGCCCGGCGGTGGCTACGGCTTCCCGCCGCCGCCCGGCGCCCCCGGCGCGCAGCCCGGTGGTGCGCGTCCGCACCTGGGTGGCGTACCGGACCGCGAGCCGGAGCTCTGCCCGCAGTGCCGCACGCCCCGTGAGGGCGGTGCGCCGTTCTGCGAGGAGTGCCGGTGGAACTTCCTGACCAACACGGCGACCTCGTACACCCCGGCCGCCCCGCGCCAGCCCGCGCCCGGCTCCGGCCCCAGCCCGGCGGCCCGCTTCCAGCAGCAGCCGCCCGGGCCGTCCTACGGCGGGGGTGACGCGTACGACTACCAGAGCTCGCGGCCTTCGCAGATGAACCGGCCGGCCGAGCCGATCCCGCCGTTCGGCGCGGACCCCTCGTCCGGACCGGGCGGCCCTCGCCGCCCCGGACCTGGTGGGCCCGGCGGTCCCGGCGGTCCCGGTCCTTTCGGCGGTCCTGGTGGGCCCGGTCCCGGTGGTCCCGGCGGGGGTCCTGGCGGTCAGGGTGGTCCGTCCGGCTTCGGTGGTGACCCCTCGCGGCCGGCCCCGCCGCCGCCCGGTCCCACGCCGCCCGGCGGCCCGGGTGGCCCCGGCGCCCCGCAGGGTTACCGCTCCGGTCCGCCCGCCCCGCCCGCCTACCCGCAGGAGACGAACCGCCCCCAGCCCGGCGGCCCGTCCTTCGGCGGCGAGGACGACTGGGTCATCCCGCCCCCGTCCGCCACCGGCCCCGGCGGCCCCGGCCCCCAGGGCGGCGGCTACGGCTACCCCCAGCCCGGCTCTCACCAGGCCCCGCCCGGCCCGGCGTACCAGCAGCAGCCGGCCACCTGGATGGCGACGATCGGCCCGGACCGCGACTACTTCATGGCGATGATGCAGCGCTCGGGCCCGGAGGCCGCGGGCCTGAACCTGCCCGCGTACTCGCCGGAGCAGCAGCGCACCCTCACCGGCAACCAGGTCACGATCGGCCGCCGCCGCCACTCCACCGGCGACACCCCCGACATCGACCTGTCGGTGCCGCCGGAGGACCCGGGCGTCTCGCACCAGCACGCGGTGCTGGTCCAGCAGCCGGACGGCTCCTGGGCGGTCGTCGACCAGAACTCGACGAACGGCACGACGGTGAACGGCTCCGAGGAACCGATCCAGCCGTTCGTCCCGGTACCGCTGCAGGACGGCGACCGCGTCCACGTCGGCGCGTGGACGACGATCACGATCCGCAGGGGCTGATTCCGCTCTGCGTTCCTTACCGGAGGGGCCAGGCGTACGGCCCCTCCGGATCGTCCAGCCAGGCCCACTGGCTCCCGCCGCTGACGGTGATGCCGTAGCGCTGACGCTGCGGTGCGTCCTCGCGGTCCCACAGCGCGTACACCTCCTGCGGGTCCAGGCTGTCGTGGCTCAGCGCCAGCAGGAAGCGGAACAGGTCGTGGTCCCTGGCCGGGCGCGGCACTCCGCCGAGGGGCGGCGGCTCGGGCCGGGCGACGCCGCGCAACGGGACGAAGTAGGCGGGCGTGTGCAGGAACCGCCCCTCGGCGTGCTCGGCGTCCCGCACCGTCAGGGCGACCAGGCCGGTGGCCATCGGGGCGAGGATCCGGGCGCCCTCCCGGCACTGGGCGAGCCAGGCGGCCGGGATCGACGGCAGGGTGCAGGTCGCGATGATCCGGTCGAACGGCGCGCGTTCCGGAGCGCCCCGGGTGCCGTCGCCGGTGAGCACGGCGGGGTGGTACCCGGCGGCGGCCAGGTGCTGCCGCGCGGACTCGGTGATCTCCGGCTCCAGATCCACGGTGGTGACGAGATCGTCGTCGCCGAGCCGCCGGGCGAGCAGGGCGGCGTTGTATCCGGTCCCCGCGCCGATCTCCAGCACCCGGTCCCCGTCCCGCACTCCCAGGGCGACCAGCATCATCGCCATCAGCGAGGGCTGGCTGCTGGAGGAGAGCAGCTCCCCGTCGCGCAGCCGGGTGGCCAGGGGTACGTCGTCGTAGGCGCCGCGCAGCCAGCTCTGCCGTGCGCCGGGGTCGGGGCTCTCGCCCCAGCGCCGTTCGTGGCCGCCGACGGTGCCGACGTAGTAGTAGGGCACGAAGAGATGGCGCGGCACGGCCGTGAACACGTCCCGCCAGACCGGGTCCTCGGCCCACGCCCCGCTGCGGTCGATCTGGCGCACGAGTTCCGCCCGCGCGGTGGCGGCGAGGTCGTCCAGGTCCTTGTCGGGAGCGTCGGCGCTCATGACTCCACTGTCCTGCGGTAAGCGGCGGCGGGCGAGGGCAAGGCCGGGCAGGAGGGGAAGGGTCCTAAGTCTCCGGACCTGGGTCGCGGCGTCTGAGACCATAGGGGATGTGAATGAGATTCGGCGCGGCACGCTGCAGGAGCAGACCTTCTACGAGCAGGTCGGCGGGGAGGAGACCTTCCGCCGCCTCGTCCACCGCTTCTACGAGGGTGTGGCCGGGGACCCGCTGCTGCGGCCCATGTACCCCGAGGAGGACCTGGGCCCCGCCGAGGAGCGCCTCACGCTCTTCCTGATCCAGTACTGGGGCGGCCCGACGACCTACAGCGAGAACCGCGGCCACCCCCGCCTCCGCATGCGCCACGCCCCGTTCCCCGTCGACCGCGCGGCCCACGACGCCTGGCTGAAGCACATGCGAGCCGCCGTGGACGACCTCAACCTCTCCGAGGAACACGACCGCACCCTGTGGAACTACATGACGTACGCGG
Source organism: Streptomyces sp. NPDC002776 (assembly GCF_053592195.1). NCBI lineage: Bacteria > Bacillati > Actinomycetota > Actinomycetes > Kitasatosporales > Streptomycetaceae > Streptomyces > Streptomyces sp. NPDC002776. The sequence continues at coordinate 91,304 of NZ_JBSFVG010000021.1, forward strand.
CAGCATCGATGGTGAACACAGAGGGCTGAACACCCGGAGCAGCACCATGCAGCGGCCCGACTGAGGCGGCGTCGCAACTCGCACAGCAGCGGACAGTCGTACCCCCGAGGCGACGCCCACCCAAGCAGGGGCACCCTATAACCCGCGCAGCTGCGGGCAGTCGTGCCGCTGGGGCGGCACGGGTGCGCGCAGCGGCACCCCGCAAGGCGGGCGAGCGCAAACCCACCCCCGGTCGCCCCCCGCCGCTAGCGGGACACGCTCACGTCCAGCGCCCCAAGTCCCGCCCGCCGCACGGCGATCGACCCGTACGGCGTCCGCAGCCGCAGCCACGCCCTCGACGAGAACAGCCCCACCGACGCCTCACCGGCGCCCCGCAGAAACCCCAGCGCCTGCGCCGCATGCACCGCCCGCACCGGCAACCGCGTACTCCCCACGGCCCGGGACCAGATGTCCCGCCCGATCCGGTCGAGCTCGGCCCGGGTCCGCCCCTCCGGCCCCAACTCCTCGGTCCGCGCCCGGAATTCAGCCACCGCCGCACCGACCATGCCGCGCAGCTCCTCGGGCCCCGGCAGCCCCGCCTCGGGACGCCACCCGCTCCGAGGCGGCAGCATCCCCGCCCACGGCGGCCCGGTGACCGCACCGGGAACGACAGCCGTGGCCGCCGACTCGTCCACCGCTTCCAGCAGTTCCCCGGCGGAGACGGTCACGTCCAGCGCGACATCGAGCCCGTCCTCGTACGGCTTGGCCAGCCGCGCCGTACGGATCGCCAGTACCTCGAAGGACGGCGGGCGCCCGAACACGGCCAGCGCGGTACCGGCCGCCTGAAGACGCACCGCCGCTGCCCGGTCGTAGTGGATCAGACGGGAGAGGAAGGCGGCGAGATCCGCCGCCTCCCCCTCGTCGGCGAGGTGGAGCACCGTCATGCGGCGACGGCCTCCTCCTCGTCGTCGTCCGTGTACTCCTCGAGGAACTCCCGTTCCTCCTCGGTGATCCGGCGGGGCCGCTGCGCCTCGAAGTCGAACGGCACGATCACCGTCGACGCCCGGACGTAGACGATGTCGTCGTCCTTGACCTCGTAGGAGAGGGTGAAGGACGCGGCCCTTATCTGCGTGACCCACAGCTCGATGTCCACCGGACGGTGCCGGTGGACGAGCTGCCGCTTGTAGTCGATCTCATGGCGCGCCACCACGGACCCCTGCTGGAAATCCTTGTCCGGACGGAACAGGAAGTCGATACGGGCTTCCTCCAGGTAGCGGAGGAAGACCACGTTGTTGACGTGGCCGTAGGCGTCCATGTCCGCCCAGCGCAGTGGGCAGCGGTAGATGTGCCGCAAGATCGATCAGCCCCGGGTCAGCTTCTTGTAGGTGGCGCGGTGCGGACGCGCGGCGTCCGGGCCGAGGCGCTCGATCTTGTTCTTCTCGTACGACTCGAAGTTGCCCTCGAACCAGAACCACTTGGACTCGCCCTCGTAGGCGAGGATGTGCGTGGCGACCCGGTCCAGGAACCACCGGTCGTGGCTGACGACCACGGCGCAGCCGGGGAACTCCAGCAGCGCGTTCTCCAGGCTGGAGAGGGTCTCGACGTCGAGGTCGTTGGTCGGCTCGTCGAGGAGCAGCAGGTTGCCGCCCTGCTTGAGGGTGAGCGCGAGGTTGAGCCGGTTGCGCTCACCACCGGAGAGGACACCGGCCGGCTTCTGCTGGTCGGGGCCCTTGAACCCGAAGGCCGAGACATACGCGCGGCTCGGCATCTCGACCTGACCCACATTGATGTAGTCGAGCTCGTCGGAGACGACCGCCCACAGGGTCTTCTTCGGGTCGATGTTCTCGCGGCTCTGGTCGACGTAGGAGATCTTGACGGTGTCGCCGACCTTGATGGTCCCGGAGTCGGGCTCCTCGAAACCCTGGATCATCTTGAAGAGGGTGGTCTTGCCGGCACCGTTGGGGCCGATGACGCCGACGATGCCGTTACGCGGCAGCGTGAACGAAAGATCGTCGATCAGGACCTTCTCACCGAAGGCCTTGCTGAGGTTGTTGACCTCGACGACGATGCTGCCGAGCCGGGGGCCCGGCGGGATCTGGATCTCCTCGAAGTCCAGCTTCCGCATCTTCTCGGCCTCGGCGGCCATCTCCTCGTAGCGAGCGAGACGGGCCTTGGACTTGGCCTGACGCCCCTTGGCGTTCGACCGCACCCACTCCAGCTCTTCCTTGAGCCGCTTGGCGCGCTTGGCGTCCTTCTGGCCCTCGACCTTGAGACGGGTCTGCTTGGTCTCCAGGTACGTGGAGTAGTTGCCCTCGTAGGGGTAGGCGCGTCCGCGGTCCAGTTCGAGGATCCACTCGGCGACGTTGTCGAGGAAGTACCGGTCGTGGGTGATGGCCACGACGGTGCCCGCGTACTTGGCGAGGTGCTGCTCCAGCCAGTTCACGGACTCGGCGTCGAGGTGGTTGGTGGGCTCGTCGAGGAGCAGCAGGTCGGGCGCCTCGAGCAGCAGCTTGCAGAGCGCGACGCGGCGCTTCTCACCACCGGAGAGCTTGGTGACGGCCCAGTCGCCGGGCGGGCACCCGAGGGCGTCCATGGCCTGCTCGAGCTGGGCGTCGAGGTCCCAGGCGTTGGCGTGGTCGAGCTCCTCCTGGAGCTTGCCCATCTCGTCGAGCAGCGCGTCGGAGTAGTCGGTCGCCATCAGCTCGGCGATCTCGTTGAACCGGTCGAGCTTGCCCTTGATCTCGGCGACGCCCTCCTGGACGTTCTCCAGGACCGTCTTCTCCTCGTTCAGCTTCGGCTCCTGCATGAGGATGCCGACGCTGTACCCGGGCGAGAGGAAGGCGTCACCGTTGGAGGGCTGCTCGAGCCCCGCCATGATCTTCAGCACGGTCGACTTACCGGCACCGTTCGGGCCGACGACGCCGATCTTCGCCCCAGGGAGGAAGTTCAGGGTGACGTCATCGAGGATCACCTTGTCGCCGTGCGCCTTGCGCGCCTTGCGCATGGTGTAAATGAACTCAGCCAAGAGAAACCGTCCGGCAGCTTGAAATCAGGCAGTGGGCAGATACACCCCATCTTGCCGCACCGCCACCCCTGGGAGGAAACGCGTTCCCCCCGGACCCCCTGACCTGGCCTTTCCGACTGCCGCCTGCACCTCCCCTGCCACTGTCGGTCGCCACCGACCGGCCCCGGCCACCCTCGCACGGCCCAGGGACGGCCCAGCCCGAGCGTCCCGCTCCCCCGCTGCGCGGGACTACGGTGCTGCCGTGACCAGCGCAGCGGAGCGCCCTCTCCTCTTCCTCGACGTCGACGGCCCACTGATCCCGTTCGGGTCGCCGACCGGTCAGCCGGAGACCTCTGCCGCCTCCTCGACGACTGTCGATCGGGGGAACCCGCTGCTGGCCCGACTCGACCCCGGGATCGGGGCACGCCTTGTCACTCTGGGCTGCCGGCTCGTTTGGGCAACGACCTGGATGGAAGAGGCGAACGAAGTCGTCGCCCCGCGCATCGGCCTGCCACGGCTGCCGGTAGTGGAGTGGCCGGACACCAGCGCGGAGGGAAGCCCGCGGGGCCTGCACTGGAAGACTCGCCCCCGCGTCGAGTGGGCCGATGGCCGGCCCTTCATCTGGGTCGACGACGAGATCAGCGACATGGACCGCCTCTGGGTCGCTGCCACCCACCCCGGGTCGTCACTGCTGCACCAGGTCGAGCCGACCAAGGGCCTTACGGACGCCGACTTCCGCGCGCTCACCGGATGGCTCGCTGCCGTCACGCCGAGCTGAGCACCACCTCGAGGCTCGACTGGGCTTTCCGAAGGCCGAAGACGCGCCGCCCGCGTGCCGCACGGGTCAGTCCTGTTCCGAGGTCTTCCGTCGTCGGACTATCAGCAGGGCCGCCCCGCCGATCAGCACCAGCCCGATCGCCACCCCCGCGATCATGGGCGTGGCGTTGGAGCTGCCCGTCGCGGCGAGGTTGGTGTCGAGGGACGTGCCGCCCACCGTGGCGGGGCTCGGCTCCGTCAGGGTCTGGGTGGAGGTGTTGTCGGCCTGCGCGGCCTCCGCCGCCTGCGTCATGCAGTCCAGGACGCCGGTGAAGCGCTGGGCGAAGCCGCCGGGACCCTCGATGGTGAAGTCGTAGGCCTGGTCCTCCTGGAGCGGGATGGTCACCGTCCGGGACTCGCCCGCGCCAATGGTGTACTCGGTGCCCATCAGCTCGAAGGAGAAGCTCGCGTCGCCCTCGTTGGCGGCCGTGATGTCCACGCCGCCCTTCGCGCAGTTCTTCGTCGCGGACAGAGCCGGTACGGCGCCCCGCTCGGCCCACGTCGCCGTCGCCGTCGCCGACACCGTCGACTCGCTGGAGCCCGCCAGGATCTGCGTCTGGCTGCGGCTCTCGGAGGTGAAGGCACGGCCCACGGGGACGGTCGTGGAGGCCTGCACCGTCAGCTCCGCGGTGCCGGCCGCCGCGTCCTCGGGCACGTCGACGTAGATCTGGCCGCCGTCGGCGGTCGAGGTGACGGGCTTGCCGGTCTTGTCGACGATCCGTACGCCGCTCATGGCCGCGTCCGAGGGCGGGGTCACCGTCACCGTTCTCGCCCCGGTCCGCACGGTCACCGGTCCGAGCCGCTCACCGGGGCGGCCGGACAGCGCGGGCGGGTCGAGCGTCAGCGACGCCGCCGGCTCGGCCACGTCACGGGCGCTCTTCTCCAGATGGTCGGCGAGCTTCTCCGCCTGCGGGTCCACGGCCTCGACGTCCGCGCCGTCCGAGTAGCGCCACACCGCCACCTGCGTGCCCGCCGCGGCGTCCTGCTCGCTGAGACCGCCCTGGACGCCCGCCTTCTTGGCCAGCGCCGCCAGATCGTTCACCTGCGGGTAGGAGTTCTGCAGGATCCAACGGATCTTGCCCGCGTTCTCGTTGGCCCCGAGCGAGGTCCCGCTCCACGGCGTCTCGTGGTACTTGGCGTCCTTCTGCGTGGGGTTGTGCAGGTCCACGCAGTACGTCTGGAGGGTCCCGCCGCCGTCGACGGACATCTCGAACAGGCCCGCGGAGATCTCCTGTTCGCCGGCCTCGCCGTGTATCACCGCCGTGCCGTACGTCTTCAGGCCGCCTATGGTCGCGGTCGCCCCGCCCTGGCCCCGCGTCGTGCCGTCGGCGGCCGCCTGGCCGGCACCGGCCACCAGCGCACCGGTGGCGACCAGGCCGGACACCAGCGTCGCGGCGGCGAGTCGGGCCGCCCCTCGACCACGCCCGGACGGCGCGACGAAAGAAGAAAGCACAGAATTCCCCTTCTAGCAGGACCCGTTGGAGTGGGGGGTACGGTCCCACCAGCAGAACTACAAGCCCCGAGAGCCTTGTTCGGCATCCTAAGGACCAGGCGCACCACGCTTCCCGGGGATCTCACGGGACAAGCGATCCGACTCGGAATCGTTATCGCGAGGACCCCCTGCGAACAGGGCTTATCGACAAATCCACCGGAGTCTTCGGCACGCAATCACCGATAAGCCGCAGTTCGGTCAACGATCACTCAGAGATGACGTCACGACTGGGGTCACGTCACCGCCGCCGGTTCCGCCGCGGGTTGACTCGACTCCTCCGGCGTCTCCCAGTCCGGCTCCGGACGCGGGGGCGGAGGCGGGCTGCTCACCGCCGGTTCCGGTCGGCCTGGACGGCGGAAGGCGGAAGTGCCCCGCGCGAGATCGTGGCCGATCGCCACCGCCTCGATGTCGGCCGAGGTCCAGGTCTGCTGCTCGCGCACCTCCGAGCGGACCTTGAGCCTGCCCTGCACCAGGACGGGGTCGCCCACGGTCAGCGACGCCGCGGCGTTCGTGGCGAGCTGCCGATTGGCCCACACCGTGAAGAAGTTGGTGTGCCCGTCCGTCCATTCGTTCTTCTCGCGGTCCAGGTACCGCGCGGTCACCGCCAGCCGGAACCGCGCGGAGGGCCCCGTCGCGACCTCCCGGTACACCGGCTGCGTGGCCACGTTCCCCACCACGGACACGATCGTCTCGTTCATCGTGCACCCCTCCTGATACGCCGACGGGCCCGTCCCGTACGGCTGCGTCTGTCGCGCCGGCGATCGCTTCCTCGCGAATCGCCGCGCAGCCAGACTGCCTCCGTCGGGCCGGGCCCGCCGAGCGCTGTGGATCAGCCCCGGCCCTGTGGACAACCCCGCCACTCGAACGGGGCGCTCCGCATCACGCCGTGCGGCCCTCGAACCGCGGCACCCCGGGCCCCAAGCCGTACGTCACTCACCCCCAGCACCCGCATCACCCGCATCACCCGCATCACCCGCGGAGCCGCACCCAACTCACCCCACCCCAACCCCCATAACCCGCCCGTACTGCTCCCGAACCTCCCGATACCGCAGCAACTCCGCCGCCACCGGATCCAGCACCCGGGCCCGCCCACACCCCGCGGCAGCCTCCCGAAGCCGCCGTTCCGCCTCCATGCCGTACCGCCGCGCCGGCCCCCGCGCCGCCATCCGGCAGCTCCACTCCACCAGCGGCCCACCGATGATCCCGGCCACCATCAACAGCACCGGCACCCCCAGGTTCGGCGCCATGACACCCACGATCTGCCCCGCCAGCCACAGACCGCCCACCACCTGCAACAGCGTCATCGACGCCTGCACCAGCACCGCCGCCGGCCACCACCCCGGCCGCGGCGGCCGCCCCGGCGGCAGTCCCGCGCGCGCGGCCAGTTCGTCCAGCGCCTCGGGCAGCCCCTGGGAGCCGCGTACGGCCGCCTCCCGTACCGCCTGCGCCCACGGCGTCGGCAGCCCGGCGGACGCCCGCTCGGCGACCGTGCGCACCGCCTGCTCGACGCGCTGGCGCGCGGTGGCCTCCTCGTCCGCCTGGGCCCGCAGCGAGTGCCGTCCCGTCGGGGGCTCGCTGCGGTCCTGGTACCACCGCCACAGCCGCAGCCAGGGCGTCCCGCACGCGCGATTGGCGTTGCGCAGCCACGCGCGCTCGGCGGCCTCGCCCGCCGCGGTGGCGCCGACCGCGTCCGCGAGGCGGGCGGCGAACTCGTCCCTGGCCTGCTCGCTCAGCCCGGTCCGCCGGGAGGTGGCGTAGACGGGCCGCAGCCCCCACCCGGCGGCGTCGACGTCGGCCGAGATCCGGCGCGCGGCGGCCCCGCGCTCCGCCACGAACTGGCCGAGCGCCTCGCGCAGCTCGCCGATGCCGTCTCCGGTGAGCGCGGACAGCGCGAGCACGGTCGCGCCCGGTTCGCCGTACTCGCCGAGCGCGATGCCGTCCTCGTCCAGCAGCCGCCGCAGATCGTCCAGGACCTGCTCGGCCGCCTCCCCGGGGAGCCGGTCGATCTGGTTCAGGACGACGAACATGACCTCGGCGTGGCCCGCCATCGGCCGCAGATAGCGCTCGTGGAGCATGGCGTCCGCGTACTTCTCGGGGTCCACGACCCACACGACGGCGTCCACGAGGGCCAGCACCCGGTCCACCTGCTCGCGGTGCTGCACGGCGGCCGAGTCGTGGTCGGGCAGGTCGACCAGGACGAGCCCGCGCAGCTGTCCCTCGGCGTCCGCGTGCTGGCCGGCGGGGCGGCGGCGCAGCCGGGGCGGGATGCCGAGCCGGTCGATGAGGGCGGCGGCACCGTCGCTCCAACTGCACGCGATGGGCGCGGCGGTGGTGGGCCGGCGTACGCCCGTCTCCGAGATGGTCACCCCGGCCAGCGCGTTGAACAGCTGCGACTTCCCGCTGCCGGTGGCGCCCGCGATGGCGATCACGGTGTGCTGCCCGGACAGCCTGCGCCGCGCGGCCGCCTCGTCGAGCACCCGCCCGGCCTCGGCGAGGGTCCGGCTGTCGAGCCGGGTCCGGGACAGCCCCACCAGCTCGCGCAGCGCGTCGAGCCGCGACCGCAGGACGCCGTCGTACGCCAGGGTGGTCGCCGTCTGCGGCACGGAGGCCCGGCGCTCCACCACGGGCGGGGCCTGCTCCCCGGCGTTCTCGTTCACCCGCCGCGCGATCAGCCCGTCGTCCCACGCGATCCCGGACTCGCCCCCGGCCGTGTCATCCTCCACGCGCGCGTGCTCCCCGCCCTCGGCGTCTACGTCCTTCTCCGGCGCTACGTCCTTCTGCGGCGCTACGTCCGTCTCGGCGCCCTTCTCCTCGTCCGCACCACCCCCGGTCGCCTCTGCCTGCTCTGCCTGCTCTGCCTGCTCAGCTTCCTTGGTCTCCTCGGGAACGCTCTCGGCGGCACCGTCCTCGGCGGGTTCCGTGTGTCCCCGGTCGTGGTCCTGGTCAGTGACGGCGGTCACCGGTCACCTCTCCTTCTGCAGTACGGACAGCGCGGCGATGAGTTCGGCCTGTGGTTCCGGGTGGACGTCGAGGGCGTCGAGGGGGGCGAGCCGGCGCTCGCGCTCGGTGTGCATGACGCGGTCCAGGTGGTCGGCGAGGAGCCGTCCGCCCCGGTCGCGCAGTCGCAGCGCGCCGTGGGCTCCGATGCGCTCGGCGAGCCCCTCGCCCGCGGGACGGGCCCTGCGGCCCCCCAGGAGCGCCGTGGCGACGAGGGCGGCGACCACCTCGGGGTCGGGCGCCGGGCTCCGGTCGAGGTCGCGTACCTCGTCCTCGGCGTACTCCTCCAGCTCGCGCCGCCAGCGCCGTACGGCCAGTCCGATGCGGTGTTCGGCGGGCTCCAGGGTGGGATCGCGGTCCCGGAGGCCGGGGGCGCCCGCCGCCGGTTCGCGGCGCCAGGCGTCGTCGACGCGCTCGTCGGCGGCCGTGACGGAGCACACCAGGAGGGCCACGAGGCTCTCCACCAGGGAGTCCAGGAGCTCACCGGCCGAGCAGTCGAGGGGGAAGGCGCGCCAGCGTTTGAGGGCGTCGCCGGCGAGGACGGCGCCGGACTGGAGACGGCCGCGTACGCGCGCGTACTCGCTGTCGTACGCGGAGTCGACGGCGGCGGTGAGCCGGAGCGCGGCGGCGTACTGGGCGGCGGCGGCGCCGGCCAGCTCGGGCATCCGGGCCTTGAGGGAGTCGAGGACGCCGTAGGCCGTGCGGGCCATCACGTGCTGGCGGGCGGCCGGGTCCTGGGCCTGGTGGACGAGCCAGGTGCGCAGCGGCGCCACTGCGGTGGCCGGGAGGAGGCCGCCGCCCCAGGCCGACTCGGGCAGCTCGGGGACGGTGAAGCGGGGCACGTGGCCGAGGCCGGCCTTGGTGAGCAGGGCTCCGTACTGCCGGGAGACCTCGGAGACGACCTGGTGGGGTACCCGGTCGAGGACGGTGACGAGGGTGACGTCGTACTCCTTGGCGGTGCGCAGCAGGTGCCAGGGGACGGCGTCGGCGTAGCGGGCGGCGGTGGTGACCATGATCCAGATGTCGGCGGCGCAGATGAGCTCGGCGGCGAGGATGCGGTTGTCGGCGACCAGGGAGTCGACGTCGGGGGCGTCGAGGAGGGCGAGGCCGCGCGGGAGCGTTTCGGCGGTCTCGACGCGCAGCACGCGCGCGGGGTCCTCGCCGGGCATCAGGAGGTCGTCGCCGGCCTCCTGATGGGGAACCCAGACGCGGGTGAGGTCGGGCAGTACGCGCATGCCGCTGAACCAGTGATGATCCTCCGGATGGCAGACCAGCACCGGAGTGCGGGTGGTGGGCCGGAGCACCCCGGCCTCACTGACCCGCTGGCCCACCAGGGAGTTGACCAGCGTCGACTTGCCGGCCCCCGTCGAACCTCCCACGACGGCCAGCAAAGGCGCTTCGGGTTCTCTCAACCGGGGCACCAAGTAGTCGTCGAGCTGCGCGAGCAGTTCGTCGCGGTTGGCACGCGCGCGTGGCGCCCCCGGCAGGGGAAGCGGAAAGCGTGCGGCTGCGACACGGTCGCGCAGAGCGGAGAGTGCGTCGATCAGCTGAGGCCGTACGTCCAAGGTCACCACATGTGAAGAATGCCCAATTTTAGGGGAATTCTGAAGCATATGAGCATGTCTGCGCGCCGACGGAACACAAGGGATGGAAGGGATGACTGGGACACCGGCATAGTCCAGGCATAACGAGTGCACAACACCCGGTGCGCGGGACGCCAAAAGCGGTGCACGATTCGTACCTGCCTGCGATTATCAGGACCGCTTCACCGAACCTCCACATCGAGCCACGGAGGCGAAGCAGCAGGGACAAGGACGCGGGAGCCCTATCCTTGACCCCGGCAACGTCACGGATCAGCCCACACCCGGGCACCACGACAGAGGCCACACACCGGCCCCCGTAGCTCAGTGGATAGAGCAGGCGCCTTCTAAGCGCTTGGCCGCAGGTTCGAGTCCTGCCGGGGGCGCCATTTCTCAGCTCTCCTCCGGGAGGGCTTTTTTGCTGGTCAGAGCGGGTGTCGCTCGGCGCAACGAAGCCCCGGGTCCTCCCCTGCCGATCAAGGGAGGACTCCGAGGCTGTCCGGCTGTCACCGGGTTTTTGCGGGTGGCTGTGTCGAATACGTGTCGAAGTTCTGTGGCCGGAGATCAACCAGCGACGGGCGGCTCGGGGAGGTCGCCAGCGGCCTCAAGTCGCTTCTTCAGATCCGGCAGTTGCCCGTCGACACACCGAGCGTAGGTGGCAAGCAGCACAGGCACGCTGTTGCCGGCCCACTCGGCAACTTGCGCGGGCGGGATCCCGTCGTTCAGCCATTTGGTGAGGCGGGTGTGCCGGATGTCATACACACGCTTGCCGGTCGGCGAGTCGAAAACATGCGGAGCCAAGACCGCCTGACGAGCGCTACGCCACGCACGGCGGATCACCGAGCCCGCGAGGATGCCGCCGTTCTCGCCCTGGAACAGCAGGTCACCCGGCTTGAGCCCTTCACCCTCGATGTGCTGCCGCAGGACGCGAGTCAGGGCGGGATGGCCCGGCACGGACCGTGTGTCGCCTTCTGCCCGGCCCTTGAGTTCGCGCTGTTCATGGATCTCGCCGGTGTCGGTCCACTGCTTGCCGACTTCGGGAGTCGCGGTGTGGATCACTAGTTCGCACCACTGGTCGTCAGCGTCGACATCAGGCAGGTGCACATCCCTCACGTGCATAGCGACAGCCTCTTCGGGACGCGGCCCGCAGTAGTACAGCGTGGCGAAGAAGGCGTGCAGTCGCTTGCCTCCCCTGGGACGCAAGCGAATCCAGTCGAGGAGTGCCGCCGCCTGCTCGGAGTTCATCAAACTGCGCTTGTCCACGGCGTTGCTCGTCTTGGTGGCAGTCGTCACCTCTTTGCCCTTGGGGAGGGGGTTGGTCCGCAGGATCCGCCGCCTGATGGCGTACTTCATGACGACGTTGAGGATTCGGCGGTGGCGCTTGCGGGACCAAGCTGCTGCCTGTTTGCCGTCGAGCCGGGTGTCGATGGCCTGTAGGACATCTTCGACTTTCTCAGGGTCTTCCCAGACAGAGACCGGAAGGGAGTTCCGCTCAACCCACCTCAGGATGGTCACCACGTCCCGCGGCGCATCTGGCCGACGGTTCGCGTTGAACGCCCACTCGCGCAGCGCCGTGCGCACGGCCATGGCGTCGAATTGGGTGGGCTGGGCTCGGAGCAGCGCGATGGTGGCCGCCGTGAGGGTTTTGGCGGTGTTCTTGCGGCTGTTGCCGCCAAGTTGGGACCAGCGGGCATCGACATACTGAACGGCGAACCTGTACCAGCTCATCGCGGCCGACTTGGAGCGATGAGACACCGGCAGCCCGGTCGCGATGACGAAGGCTTCACCCTTGCCCGTGGCCTGGATCAGTTCGGAGCGGAAGCCCTCGGCGAGCGCGACGGTATCGAAGGGCTCGCGCCAGCGCTTGCCGGCGACCACCCAGCGCACCGTGTACGTGGTTTTGCGAGCACCCTTGTACGTGAGGATCTTGTAAATCTTGACGTCGTATGTCGTCTCCATCAGGCGGCGTCCTCACGGTCATCGAGCCAGTTGTCGAGGTCGCTCCGCCGTATCCTCAGGTCCCCGTTCGGGAGCTTGATGCAGCGCGGGGCACGCCTCTTGGCCCGCCAGTCGTAGAAGGTCGAGCGCGAGATCTTCAGCTCGTCACAAACCTCAGCGAGGGTGAGCATGGTGCGTGATCGGAGGGCAGTAGTCATGCTGCGCTCCCTTCGCTGCGCAGAGCTTCGCGGGCTGTTTCGCGGTTGAGTGCGAGGTCGTGGGCAATGGTGGCGGCGAGGGCGGATTCGCCGGGGGTGTGGCCGTGGCCGGCGTACTGCCAGTCGGCGAGGACAAGCGCGGTGTCGGGCTCTTGTTCGTTGAGGCCGAGCGCTTCACGTTCCCGGGCAGCGCGGTAGTCAGCGCGCGCCTGGCGGAGGGCGCCGAGGGTGACCGAGTATCGGCGGGACTTGGAGCTGAAGTGGCCGCGGAAGCCGAGCATGTGAGCCCAGGCCCACAGCCTCCGCTCCGGATACACCTCGTCGAGGTCGCGGCATGCGGTGATCAGGCGGTGGGCGTGGTCGGGGACGCCGTGGCGGTCGAGTTCGGCGAGTTCGCCGATGCGCCGGTCCAGGGTGCCGGTGTTCTCGGCTGCTTTGGTGGCGTACTTGGCGACGTAGGAGGCCACAGCCTGTTCGGTCAGGTCGGATCCGTCTCCGAACGCCTTCACAGGGCGGATGTCGAGTTGTCGGCCCCACCGGAGAGTGCGGGCGGGTTGGTCTTCGGCTGGGGGGAGGTTGATGGTGGTGTAGGGGTGTGTTGCTGCGGCGTGGATGGCGTCGGTGAGCAGGTCGACTCTTGCCCAGGGCGGCGGAGCCGATTCGGGTCCGTCGGGTCCGTCGAGGCGGATCACGGCGTGGAAGTGGATGGCGCCGCGCTTTTGGAATTCGGCGACCTTGCCGTAGGAGAGTCGGCAGACCTCTTTGAGTTCGCGTTGGGTGAGGCCGGCCCGCTTGGCGATCTCGCGGCGCAGGCGGTTGGTGAAGCGCTGCCACAGCTCGCCGGCGTGGTTGTTGAACAGCACGGCGCCGGCGTAGTCGTAGCGGTCGGGGTCGAGGGGGGTGCCGAGGGCGGGGTCGTCGTCGGGGTGGGTTCGTCCGCAGCGGCAGTGCCCATGGTCGGGTTGGTTGTGGACGGGGCCGAAGGAGGGCGCGGTGAGGGTGGCGAAGACGCGAGGGTGATTGCGGACGGTGGCGGGGATGTCGCGGCGGTCGTCTCCGGCCAGGCCGGCGCGGATGAGGTGGTAGGTGTCGCCCGCATACGTCCAGGCGCAGGCGGGGCAGCGGGAGGCGCGGCGGTTGCCGCAAGCGACGCGCAGGCGGCCACCGGGTTCGTCGGCGGTGGTGTAGTGGTGCAGGATCTCGCCGGTGGTCTTGTCCTGGTGGGCGGTCCAGCCGCGCAGGTGGATGGGGTCGGCGCAGCCTCCGGTTCGTTTGATCTGGTGTTGCCAGCGCTCGAAGTCGGGGGCGGAAGCCACGCGCAGCAGGTCGTTGAGAGTGATCGGGTCGGTGAGCAGGTCAGGCACGGGCCGCCTCCCGGACCAGGTCGAGGAGGCCCGGGGTGGGGGTCCACAGGCCGCGGGCACCGGGGCAGGCCACGGGCCGGACTAAGCGGTGTACGTCGGTGAGGTGCCAGTGCCACTGTCCGGGGGCGGACCACAGGGTGCACATGCCGTCGTCGGGGTGGCAGTTGTCCAGGCGGGCCCAGCCCAGGACAGCGCTGACGGGCTGCGGGCGGTGGAGGAAGGGGCGGGCCATGACGGCGTATTTGGCGGCGGGGTCGATGGTGGCGCCGGCGTGGAGGAGCAGCCAGCCCCGGTAGTCGGTGGCCCAACGCCGGTTCTCGATGCGCTTTGTGCCGTAGACGATGGCGGACGCCCAGGGCTGCCACAGGGTCAGGGCCTGCACTTCGGCCCGTTCGGTGGTGGTCATGCGGCCACCTCCAGCGCGGCGGGCACCAGGGAGCGGAGCGCGGCGGTGGCGAGCAGGGGCGGGACGGCGTTGCCGATCTGCTCGAACTGCCGGGTCTTGGTGCCCTGGAAGGGGTAGCCGGGGCGGAAGGACTGAAGGGCGGCGGCTTCTTCGACCGTGATGCGGACGGATTCCGAACCGGCGGAGCCGTCCTGCTGCCATGAAACGTCGTTGCTGGCCCGCGCGAAGAGCAGGGTTGCGGCGGGTTCGTCGGGGCGGCGGACGGTGGCGTTGGGGCGGTTGCTGTGCCGCAGGACCCATTGGCCGCCGGCCTTTGCCGTGAATGTGGGTGCGGGCGCACTATGCGGATCGGTGGTCTGCCGATTGCCGTCGGGCAGCTGGTTGCGGTTGGTGTGCAGGACCCACGAGCCGCGCCGTTGGGCGTCCATCAGTGCTTTGCGGGCCGAGGTGGGGAAGGGTTCCGGTCCCCCGCTCTTGCCGCCGCCGGCAGTGACGGTGGGGACGGGGCGGTCGGTGGCACCCCAGCCGAGGGCATCGGCCATGGAGACCCACGGCGCCAGGGCAGGGCCGAACAGGGTGTCGGGTCCGGGGTCCTTGGCGTGGGTCGGCTCGGGCGGTGCGGCGGTGCGGGTGCGGGAGGCCAGGAGGAAGGCGCGGCGGCGGGTCTGCGGGACGCCATAGTCGGCCGCGTTGAGCACACCGGTCCATACCGAGTAGCCGTGGCCGCGCAGGATGCCCGCGATGTGGGCGAACAGGGGTGCCACGGCGGGGACTTCCTCCAGAGCGATCCAGTCGGGGCGCAGGTCGAGGGCGTAGCGCAGCGGCTCAACGACGAGGAGGGAGCGCGCGTCGGCGCAGGCCAGACGGAGCGCGGCGCGGGTGTCGTTCCCCCGGGCGAGGTCGTCCAGAGTCTGGTGGCACAGATCCATGTCGTCGTTGCCGGCACGCAGTCCGGCGGCGCTGAAGGTCTGGCAGGGCGGGGAAGCGATCAGCCCGGAGACCTTCCCGCGGAGCGGTGCGGTGGGGTAGGCGGCGACGTCGGCGCGGATCGTGGTGTGCCCGGTGGCCGCGCGCGTGGCGCAGGCGGACGGCTCGATCTCGATCCCCACATCGCGGAGGCCCAAGGTGAGCAGTCCCTCGGACCAGCCGCCGGGGCCGGCGAAAAGGTCGAGGACGCTCATGCGGCCACCTCCACATCCGCAGCGGTCAGGCGGGGGCGCAGGGGGATGGTGCCGGTGCCGTGGCAGGCGCCGCAGTCGACGTGGAGGAGGGCGCGGGTGCCGTCGCGGTGGCGGGTGCCGGAGGGTATAGCTGCGGTGGCCAAGCCGTCGCAGTTCGGGCAGATCCGCGTCTTGGTGATCGTGGCCGGGTTGGGGCCGGGCATGATGGAAGTTCCTTCCGGATCGTTGGTTCGGACAGGGATGGCGCCCGGAGCGGACGAAGTTTGGCGACCGAGGCCGCTCCGGGGGCCGGTCAGCTTCGGATGTCGCTCGCGAGGATCGAGCGGATGACGACGGCGCACACGGCGAGCGAGGCGCCGGTGATGGCGACCGCGAGGAGCATGGAGACCAGCACGGCGCCGACCACCAGGACCACGGCGGTACCTGCTCCGGCGAGGGCGATCACACTGCCCGGGGTGAGCTGAACCGTGGACCGCGACGACATCTGAGCCATCGGTGCGGGCGGCGGGGGCGGGGTGCCGGGCGTGATGGTGGTCGGCTGGATGACGGCGGGCGGGGTGCTCAGGCCGGTCGGTGTCGGGTTGACGGGGATCTTCGGGCGGATCATGGCGGGGTCTCCCTACTTGGTTGCGGTGTCGATGGCGGGGGCGAGGAAGCTGTCGGCGAGGAGATAGCCGCCGATCAGCAGGACGAGGACGAGCCACCAGGGCGGGCGGACGAGCTTGACGCCGACCAGGCCCAGGCAGGCGATGAAGAACCACAGCGGCACGGACATGAGCTGATCTCTCCTTCCGGTTTCAGCGGACGGGGCAGCGGTGGCCGCGGGCGGCGACCATGGCGGCTTCGTAGCTGTCGTAGGCGGACGACCATCCGCAGTCGTCGCTCTCGCAGGCGGCGACGTACTTCATTTCGCCGGTGCGTCGGTCGGGGCCGCCGCCGATCGCGGTGGTGCCGACGCGGTGCATCTCGTTCCAGATCTGGTACAGGCTCATAGGTGAACTTCCTTTGCTCTCAGGCGAGTTGGGTAGCGATGGCGGCAGCCATGGGGGCGGGGACGCCGAGGCGGGCGCGCAGGGTGTCGGTGTCGATCGGGGTGCCGGTGCGCGCGTGGTGGTCATCGGCGACCTTGCGGGCGTGCGCGACGAGTGCGGCCGGCACCGGGGGGACCGGGGCGGGTGCCGGGGCGGCAGTGGGCAGCATCGGCGGTTCCTCAGCCGGCACTGCTGTCTTCGCCTCCGAGGTCGGTGCGGGGACGGGTTCGCGCTCGACGTCGAGGTTCTTGGGGGCAGGGTCCGCCGCAGTGTCCGGTGTGTCGGCGGGCTGGTCGGGAGTGTGGGCGTGGGCGAGGAGGGTGCCGCCGAGGAAGGCGAGGGCGGGCCAGCCGGCGACGCCGAAGCGCAGCCAGGCGGGCGGATGAGCCAGGTCCAGGAAGCCGGCTGTAGCGACGTTGGCGCCGAGGGAGGCAACCAGGGCGATCAGAAACCAGCACCAGGCGAGCCGGGAGCGTTGGACGCGCAGTCGGCGCCACGCAGCCACGAGCAGCAGGTCGACACTGACCGGGTAGGCCCAGGCTTTCCAACCGGTCTGGCCGGCGGCTTCGGCGAGGTCGTGCAGGTGGGCGAAGGACAGGGCACCGGCGATCACGGCCTGTACGAGAACGGCGTCGAACCGGATCGAGCGGATCATGTCTTCACCTCCTTCGCGGGGATGAGGCCGGGCGGGGCGGGGAGCGTGTTCCGGCCGCCCCGTCGCGGCTGATCAATGGGTCAGTCGGTCGGTGTCTCGCCGCTGCCCAGGCAGGTCAGGCACAGGGCGGCTTGGTGGTCGTCTGTGGCGCGGCCTTTGCGGGGGCCGACGCGAACGGTTTCGGTGGTCTCGCCGTTGCCGTCGCAGTCCGGGCACTTCGCGGGCTCGGGGTTCGGGGTCTTGCGGCGGGTGGCCGGCTTCTTGGCGGTGGCCATGGTCATCGCCCCTGACCGGGGTCTTCGGAGCCCTGGTTGGGGTCGTAGCCGGGCGGGAACAGGCCGGGCGGAGGCTCCGGCAGCGAGGCCGCCAGGCACGGGCCCACGGTGTCGATGAAGACTCGATCAGCGCCGTTCAGTTCCTCGTACAGGGCCAGGGAGCCGAGCAGGATCACGGTGCGGTGGAAGTCCTCGCAGTGCTCACACATGCCGGTCACCAGCCCTCTTCCGACTCGCTGTTGTCCGACGGTTCTTCGTCGCGGTAGTCGTCCATGACGTCCGGCGAGTTGTTCCACGCCGACAGCAGGGCGGATTCCAGCGGATCAACCGGGTCCGGTTCCGGGGTGCGCTTGGGGAACGGGATCACGGTCATGACGATCACTCCGTTTCAGGCATGGCTCGGGTAGGGATGCGGCGCGAGACGGTCACGCCGGCCGGTGGAGCAGGGGGGATCAGGCGGCTTCGGCCACCGGGGGCACCTCGACGGGGGCGAGGTCGACCAGCGGGCGGAAGCGGGCCAACTCCGGCAGATGCGGGGTCAGGTGGGCGTGCCGGTTGCAGGCGGACACGGCCTGGCGCATCGTCGTGTGCGGGGTGCGGATGCGGACCCAGTCGCCGGTGGAGTAGCCGACCACGGCCATGCCGCGGCGGGTGTTGGGGATCTGGGTGGCGGCGAACACGGCGTGCGGGGAGATGTCGCCGAAGGCCATCTTGGCGGTGGTTTCGTCGTTGACGCGGTGGACCATCCGGCCGGTGAGCTGAGCGCGCAGCATGGTGATGCCGTCGCCGAGTTCGGAGCCGAAGCGCTGCCCGTACAGGTCGAGGAAGATGCCGGCCGCACGGCCGAGCTGGGCCAGGCGGACCAGGGCCTTGACGATCCGGTCCCGGCGCGGGTCGTTCTTCTTGGTGCTCAGAGCGAGTTCGGCGATCTCGTCGATGGTGACCACGATCGGCACCGGACGCAGATCCTCGGGCAGGTCCCAGATGTTCGCCGCGATCTCAGCGTCCGGGGTGTCCGCGCTGATCCGCTGTTCGACGCGGATGGTGTCGTAGATGCCGTGCATCCGATGCACGAGTGCTTCGAGCAGCTCCATGGCGTCATCGGGATTATCGGCCAGGGCGGAGAAGCGGCGGGCGAACGGCCCCAACTCGATCTTCTTGCAGTCGATCCCGACCAGCGCGACCGGTTGCGAGGCGAGTTCCTTGATGACGGTGCGCTGCGTGACGGACTTGCCCGAGTTGGTCGCGCCCACAGTGACCGAGTGCGGAACCTCCCGGTAGTTGCGGTAGTGCACCGTGCCGTCTTCCACCAGCGCGATCGGGATCTTCAACAGCCCACGCTCGGTCTGAGCCGGCATCTGCACACGCCGCAGCACGTCGTAGCCGGTCAGCGTGATCTCGATGACGCCCGGTTTGATCTCGCGGGAGGTGACTTGGTGCACTGCGAAGGAGTGACGCAGACGGTCGGAGGCGGCGGCGAACTCGAACGCGTCCTGACCTGGCCACATGCGGATCCGTAAGCGCAGGCCGGTGCGGGTCGGGCGGATCCACAGCAGCCGGGGAACCCGCTGTTGCGGGACCGGCTTGCCCATCCAGCGGGCCGCAGCGCGCCGCATCCGGGACGCCGGCACCGTCAAGCGGCAGGCTTCCATGACCGAGGCGTAGCGCATGCTCACCCGGAGCATGGCCAGGGCGATGCCGAAGCTCAGCCAGTACCAGGTGGGGCGGCGCCACCGCAGCAGCAGTGCGACACCGACCAGGGCCGCTAACGCGATCAGCAGCAGGGTGGTCATGGTGTTCATGCCTTGCCGTTCGAGCCGGCCGGGGTGAGCTGCTTCGCCGCGACCGCGATCGCACGGTAGGAGATGCCGTGCCCGAAGTCGTTCTCCCACGGGCGGGCCATCAGCCCCGGCAGCTCAACCGGCATGCCGGGTACCAGGTCCGGCTGGATGCCGTCCTCAGTGACCACGATCGTCACCGCGTCCGGGCGACCGTCCACGATCACGGCGACGTTGACGTTGTAGAGGACCTTGCCCGACTGCTTGTCGATGGCGATCTCACCGGTATCGCGGTTCTTGACCTTCTTCTCCGGGGCCTGGATCAGCATGACCGTCATCGCGGACGTGTCGACGGGGATCTGACGCATGATGGAACTTCCCTTCAGAGGGGTGGGAGCGGCGTACTTCCTTGGCGGTGGTCACCGCTCCTGCGCTGGCGTTGGGTTCCAAGAGGCGAAGCACCCTCAGGCACTTGCCGCCTCTTCTGGTGCGCACCAGATGTCAAGCGGTGCCGCCATCTGGCTTTCTCAACTCGCCTTCCTGCGACCCTTCTAGAGAACAGCCCAGCTCAACTCGCTGGTAGCCAACAGAGGTTCACAGCAGCACAGTTAAGGCCGGAGTTAACCCCTCCCGACCTGCGTCAACGTGAGGCATGCTGGTGTTAAGGACCAGGAATCACATGCAAGGCGGTGCACGTGACTGGCGGACTCCGGGCAGTGCGGAACGCACGCGAGTGGTCACAAGAGAGGCTGATTCGCGAGATCGAGCGGCACGCACGTCAGCGCATGCTCACGATCGCCTCAACTGCGAGTCTGCGCGTCTACGTATCGGAGTGGGAGAACGGCAAGAGGCCGATCAGCGAGCGGTACGCCAAAATCCTTCGAGTCCTACTGGGCGTCACGGATGATGAGTTGCACGGTCGGCACGTGGCCTCACAAGAGACGCTTCAGACCGATGGATACGACGACCTCATCGCACGAATAGACTCGGCGCGAAGCGTGAGCCTAACCATGGTCAAGACATTCATGGATCAGACGGAGTTGCTGCGCACTGTCGATCGCAGGATGGGCGCTGCAAGCCTCATTGATCAGATGACCGGGCACCTTTCAACCCTGGAAGAGGCGCTGACCTTCGCCGTACTCCCAGAGACTCGGCGACCCGTCGCGCGAGCACTGGCCGGAGCGGCGACGCTCGCAGCATGGCAAGCACTCGATGCAGGCTCTGTGGAACGGGCCTGGCGCCATTACGAGTTAGGCAAGCATGCTGCCAAAGAAGCCGATGAGCCGATGTACCTTGCGCACGCCACGGCCGAGCAGGCATACGTACTCTGCGATGCTGGCCGACCGGCGATCGCTGTCGAGTTGGTACGCGACGCTCAACGGGCGGGAGGCCGGATGGTGTCGCCCCGACTCCAAGCCTGGTTGTACGCGGCCGAAGCCGAAATCTGCGCGAAGGCGAAGATGCCCGACGACTGCGAACGGGCGTTGGAGAAAGCCGTCAATCAGCTGCCGCCCGGCGAGGAATCGCGGGACCCTGACATGCTGAGCATCTTTCTGAACGAAGGACACTTGGCCCGATGGCGTGGGAACGTACTCGCTCAGCTTGGCAATGACGACGCGGTCAGCAGCCTGTACGTGGCGCTCGACTCCTCAGACCCCGAGTTCGTGAGGGCGACAGCCGGCCTGCGATGCGATCTCGCACAAGCCCACCTCGCGCGCGGAGTGAACCTTCCCCTTGATCGTGGACACCTGGAGACTGGGACGTGAGTTCCAGAGGAAGTAGTGCTAGGTGGGAAGTAAGAGCAACCGCAGCAGGCGGTA
>NZ_JBSFVG010000022.1:0-110574 GCF_053592195.1 Streptomyces sp. NPDC002776
GCCGCCCGGGTCCTTGCCCGGCATCAGAGCCTTGGCGATGGCGCCGGCGAGCAGGCCGATCAGGATCCACGCGATGATGCCCATGGTGTCCCTCCACTTCGTCGTATAAAGGATGTGTAAGTTCATCGTCTGCACCGATCGCGCCCGAACAAACATCTTCTCCGCACCCAGCTGTGCCAGCTCCTGACCCGAGACGAGCAGGCATCAGATGGGAGGGCTGCGACCAGAGAGCGTGGAGCTCCGGTTCTACCGGCCTCCTCCTCTGCCCGCGTGCGCGCCTGGAGGCAGAAACCGAGATGTGCACGCCAGGCGCCGCAGAAGGCAGGATGGGTCAAGGCCGCACGGGCCCGCTTCTTGGTCGCACTCGAAGACCCTGTGCGGTACTGCCACGTCACGGCCGCCCGCTGATGATCAATGGGTGTGGCTCTTGTGCGGGAACTGTCCGAGCTGGGAAGTTGCAGGCCAAGCACGGCACCTTGCTGGTGGTCGCCGACCAGCTAGCTCGGCACGGCCGTAGGCGTTGTCCGCGTGTAGAGGCTGGGGCTTGAAGTATCGGCCGCGGTAGGGGTCGTGGTTCGATGGGTGACCCTCGGTCATGGGGCCTTGTTCTCTTTGATGTCGGGGGTGTTGCCAGCCGGGCTGCCGCATGCCGCCGAGAAGGAGCGGTCCGTTCGCGTCCGACAGGATGTGCATCGAACCCGGCCTCGCTCCACGGGCTCGGGTATTCGTATCCGCCCGCCTTTCAGCCCTGCCGTGCGCGGTGACGAGGACGACGCGGGTGACATCGATGAGGTCGGCGTCGCCGAGAGGATGCAGTGCGGCCTTGTGCGGGTGGCGGCCCGACCTTGATATCCCGGAGCAGGGTGGCGGCCGACACCGAGCGCATCCGCTGACCAGGCAGTAGAAGAAGGTCGCGAGGAGCGACTCATCGCGCGTGTCCTGCGTTCCGTCGCCGTGGGGCCGCGCCCTCGATGGTGGGACCAGCGGTTTCGCGGTCTTCCACAACCGGTCCGGAACAATCCAACTCGGCGCACTCCGTCCCATGGACGGCTCGACGTCCGCCTCGCCACGTGGAGGACGTTCTTGACCGGGGGCGATGGCACAGTCGCGATCATCGGGCGGGAGAATCACGGCATGGTCATGGCGCGTCGTTTGTATGCCTCTTCTCCGGTGGTTGATGGTGTGCCGTTGCTGGCGGAGCCGGAGTTCTTCGCCGCCCACCTGATCGACCTGTATGACGATGTGCTGGTGGAGTCATTCGGCGTTGACCCGGCGGACGTCGAGGCCATGCTGGAGCGCTTGTGTGACAGGGCCGCCTGGCCGGTGTTCCGGATTCCGTTGGCGGGTGGGCACAGCGTCCTGGTGCACTACAACAGTGGTGAGGAGTACACCTCCACCGACTACTTCCTCGCCCACCCCGACTGGCGGAGGAGCGACCTGGTCCTCGCGAGCACTGACGAGGACCGCATCGGCCCCGGCCTGTGTTGGGCCGAGCTCGCTGCTCTCCTGGACGCCCCGGGGGACGGGGAGGGAGTCATTGACCCGCACGTCCGGCTGCTTCTGCTGCTGCCCGTGCTGGGCGATGCGAACATCCCCGCCGAAGCTGTCACCCGGGTGAAGGACGCACTCATCGCTCACGATGCCCCGAACGACTGCGAGCCCTTGGCTCGCAGTCTCCTCCAAGGACACCCGATGTGGGGGGCTGCCTCCTGGTCCTACGACGAGGACGAGCGCGCCTGGGTCTGCGCGGGCGAGCACAGTCCCCGTAAAACGCCGCTGGGCGATCACCTCCCTGGCAGTCAGCGCGCGGCGCTGGAGGACTGCCTCACGCCGGTGGGCAGCTGCTCCGGTCGGGCGGCACGGGCTTCCGGCGCTGGCCTAGGGAACGCTCGGAGTCCGGCATAGTTTGCGCCGTGTCGGAGGCGGGGGAGAGCTGGTCGGTCATGAGGTTGAACAGGTCTCTCCGGGCAGCAGCGCGGCGTCTCCTTACTCACCGTCCCAGGTGATCCTTTGGGCCCACGCCGTCGCCCACCACGGCCGCCTCACCTGGCCCACGCTCGCCCTGGTCGCCGATCTGCTCGCCCAGCGCACCGCGACCACAGGTGGCAACCTCCCCTTCCCGCTACAGCGGGACCCGAAAGCTAGCCTGCTACCAGTAATGTCCGCCGACCACCCGGCAAATACAGCAAGGAGACCGGTCATGACGACCACGGCCCGCGCCAGCGTGCAGCACGAGGACGAGCGAGTGCGGGTCACCCGCTGGGACTTCGAGCCCGGCCAGAGCACCGGTCGGCATGTGCACGAGTACGACTACGTCGTCGTCCCCGTCACCGACGGCCAAACCGAGGTGATCACCCCCGACGGCTCGGTCACCTCTTCGCAGCTACGGACTGGAGAGTCCTACGTCCGCCCGGCGGGCGGCGAACACGAGGTCATCAACGTCGGCACTTCGCCGCTGGCCTTCGTCGAGGTCGAAATGAAGCGGAACTAGCCGGCGCGAGGAGACGAATCCGTCGAGCGCCCCGTGGCCGTGCATGGCCAAAGGGTGTTGCAGAAGGCTGTGGTCGTGCAGCTGGGAGCGGGCGGCTGGCCTGTCGTCTCATGTGGTGAGGGCGAGGTTGTGCATGCGGGCGACAGCCCTCGTCGGAGTTTGCGGTGCAGGACGATCAGACCGGTGCTGATGTAGGCGCCGTCGCCGAGGACCGTCAGCTCCTCGCAGTGATCGGCCAGGGTCGGAGTGCCGTCAGGCCTCCGTATCCGCGGTGGTACCAGGCACCGGCCGGGCCGCGGCCACCACCAGCGGGGTGTCCGTGTCGGCCACCAGCGGGGTGTCCGTGTCCACGATGACCTGCACGTTCGCCGACAAGCGGTAGTTTCGTGCGGACGCGCCCGCCTCGCGGTCGCGGACGGGGATGAGGGTGCCGTCCACGATCCACAGCCGCTCGGGGCACTTTCTGGAAGGCCGGGGCTGGCTCGAGCGCGAGCAACGGTCCGAGCCGTTCGATCACCCGGCACACGGTCGCCCGCGAAATGCCGAACAGCGGGGCGAGCTGCCGCCCTCGACCGCACCCTGCGCCTCGGTGAACGCCTGGAGGTCGGCCCGGTTCGCCTCAACATCGATCTTCTGTTCAACCCGGCTGCCTCGTTCGGCGGCGTCAAGCAGTCCGGACCGGGCCGGGAAAGCGGGCGGGGCGGCGTCGCGGAGTTGCTGGAGTACCAGTAGTGGGCGGTGCCGGTGTGCTGATCTGCCGGGAGGCGGGACGCCGCGGTCAGACGGCGCCCGGCGGATCACGGTGTGGGTCGGGCGGCGCATCCTTGCGCAGGGTGGTGGTGATGGCGTCGCCAACGTCCCTGGTGAGGGGTGGCCGTTCGCCAGTCAGGCCGAGTTCCTGGGCCAGGGTGATCGCGTGCAGGTCGACGGTGGCCTCGACGAGATCAGCGAACACCGCCGTCGCCGAGCGGACCCGGATCCATGCCGTGGCCGCGATGACCGCGGCGGCGGGCAGCGCCGGCCACCACCAGGCGCCGAGCAGCAGGTACAGCGGGGCCCATCCGGCGAGCCCGAAAGCGGCGCCGTAGGCCTGGCGTGCGGAGAGGAGTTCGGCCCGGACCGCATCGGGCACCGTCAGCCAGAGCCGGGGCCAGGCGGCGCCGAGGTCCAGGCCGTAGGCGTCGTACACCCGCTGGTCGGCCGCGTGGAGGCGGTCGCCGGTCCAGGTGGGCCGGCGGGGGCGGACGAGGGCGATGGCCTCGCGGCGTTCGATGGCCCAGGCGAGTTCGGCGCGGGTCCCGGCCGCCTCGCACGCCGCGTCGGCCCGCTGCCAGCGGTGGACGCGGCGCCGTACGAGAAGGCGCGCGGGCCACCGGTCGCCCCGACTGGTCCACAGGAGCTCCACGATGAGGGCCGACGCTCTGGCGCACATTCCGGCCAGCGTGGCCGCCGCCAGCACACCGGCGGCCACGAGGAGGATCACACCGGCGTTGGAGGCTCCTGGGTGGGTGGCCAACTGGTCGCTGGACGACTGGAGTTCAGCTAGGTCCAGGGCGTGAGGGTGTCCCAATGCGAGGGCGGCGGCCACACCGGCGAGATAGACCACGCCGGGCAGGACGAGCAGGGCGAGCCACTTCTCGGCGGCCTTGACGGCGAGGGCGGACAGAAAGGTGGTCACAGCCGGGCCCGGCCGTAGACGAAGGGACGGCCAGTCATCGCGCACACGGGGGCCTCCGGGTGCAACTCCGCGCTCGGCAACCGCTCGCAAGGGTGGGCGGCGGGACAGGTCCACCGGTGCACCACCGGACGCCCGGGGCTGTTCCCCGGCAGCGTCGGCATGCCCTTCGCCGCCCTGGTCACGATGCCGAAGCCGGCCGCGGCCATCCGGTCGTCCAGGGTGTCCAGCCGACGCTCCAGCACGGAGCGTGCCACAGGTTCCTCTCCGCGCAGTGCCGCAAGGACAGCCCCGACGAGTTCCGTCGCGCCTGCCTCACGCGCCGCCTCCTCCAGCTCGCCCGCGCCCATGAGTGTGCACACGCGACTGAGTCGTTCCGCGAGTTCGTCCACCGAGCGCTCCCTTCGTTGGCGATGGCCATATCTGTTACACAATCCCAGAGTTGGTGACTCCAGGGCCCCAGGATCACCTACATCCCGCTACGGTGAGCGGCGGTGTGATGCCGGGACGCCGCGGGGGACCAGCAGGAAGCAAGGACGCGATGAGTAAGTGGAAGCGCCGCAAATTGCTCTTCATGGCCGAAGTGCATGAGAGGCGGGGCACCGACCCGTCCGACGTGCTGGCCGGGCTGCACGAACTGGCGACCGAAGATCCGTACGATCTCGAAGTGCTGCTCACTGCCGCGGAACTGCTCGCCGACCGCGCCGACCGCAGAACCGGCACGGCGCGGGAAGCGGACCTTACCGCTTCGATCGCCCTGCTGCATCGCTGCGTTCCGCTGGTGCCGCCGGGCCACTACGGCCGCGGCCGGGTCTTCAACAGCCTTGGGCAGCGACTGTTCACGATCGCACAGGGCACGGATTCCCCCGAGCCCGTGGCCGAGTCAGTGCTCGCCTTCCGCGAGGCCGTGGCGGCGACGCCGCATGGCGACGGCATGCGTCAAGTGAACCAATTCTATTTGGTGGTCCAGCTCGGTGAGCACTTCGAGCGGAGCGGGGACCGGGACGCACCCGTCGAGGCCGTCCAGGTGGCACGCGAGGGCTATGCCACCGTCCCGCCCGGCGACGAGCTCCGCCCCATGTTCCGGACGGCCCTGATCACCTCGCTGCGGCATCTCGCGGGTGCTACCGCACACGTCGAACCGCTCCAGGAAGCCGTCGGCCTCGCACGCGAGGCGCTGTCCGAGGCCGGCAGTGCCTCCGAGCGTGCCGGGGCACAGTTCGATCTCGTACGCGCTCTGAGGGCACTGCACGACGCGACGACGGACACGCGACTGCTGGTCGAGGCCGTCGACTTGAGCGAACAGTGCCTCGCGGCCACACCGAGGAGCGATCCCGAGTTCAACACGCGTCGGACACGTCTCGCATCCGCCGTCAGGCTGCTCGCCCAGGACCGCAGGGACCCCGACCTGATGCGCCGGGCCATCGACCTGATGCAGGCGACGATCGAGACACCGTCGGCCGCCGACGAGCACGCCGACACTCTCATCGACCTCACTCAGTCGCTGGCCTCCCTGCATGCCATGACCAACGATCAACTCGCGCTCAGCCAGGCGGAACTGACCGCCCGCACGGCCGTGGCTGCCGCCCCCGAGCCCGGCCCTTGGCGCACAGAGGCACAATTCTCCCTGGCTGCGATCCTGTTGTACCGCTCCAGCGTGGACGCGCGCGGCGCGGACGCCGTAGCACTGCATGAGGCGCTGGGGCTGTTACAGCACGTGGCGGCCGCCACACCGGCCGGACACCGGGAACGTGGCGATCGCCTGTGGTATCTGGGCGTCACCCTGCGCGACCTGGCCAGGCACGGCGACGGCGCCACCGCCGCGTGGCGACGCCAGGCACGGCATGTCTTCGCCGAGGCCGCGTCCGCCGCCGGACCGCCCAGCGTGCGGATCAAGAGCTTCCAGCACCTGGGCGCCATGGAGGCCGCTCTCGGCGACCCGTACGCCGCACTCACCGCTTACGAAGCCGCGGTTGCCCTGCTGCCGCAACTCACCCCCGACTGGCTGTCCTACAGGGGCAACGTCATCGGGCTCCGACAGATCGAGGGTCTGGCGGACGGTGCCGCTGCCGCCGCGCTGGAGCTCGGCAGACCGGAACGGGCTCTGGAGATCCTGGAGTTGTCGCGCGGAATCCGGCACGGCCGGACGCTGGAGGCCCGTGACATCAGGTTGCTGCGGCACCGGTCACCCCAGCTCCATGCCGAGTTCCTGCGGCTGCGCACCGCCCTCAACGCCCGTGCCCGCGACGGGAATGACGGGACCTGGGACGACCTGATGAGCCGGATCCGGAGCCTCGACGGGCTGGAAGGGTTCCTGCGGGCGCCCTCCGTCCAGGCGCTGCGCCACCACGCCGATCAGGGCCCTGTAGTGCTCGTGAACATCGCCGAGCGCCGATGCGACGCACTCATCCTGCGGGCGGACGCTGAACAGCCCGTCCTGGCAGTCCCGTTGACCGGCCTGACGCAGGCCGACGTCATCGCTCACCTCCTGCGCCTGGCTCGTGCCGTCTTCGTCGCCCCGAACGACCCGTCACTGCTCGCCCGTCGGGACGCCCAGCGGGACCTGGACGAGATCCTGCGCTGGTTGTGGGACCACGTCACCGCACCCGTGCTCGACGCGCTGGGCCTCACCGCCCCGTCCTCCGATACGCAGCCCCTGCCCCGCATCTGGTGGTGCCCCGTCGGCCTGATGGCGTACTTCCCGCTCCATGCCGCCGGTCATCACGACAGCGGCGGGAAGGCGACGGTGATGGACCGGGCCGTCTCCTCCTACACAACCACTGTGCGCGCCCTGGCAGACCGGAACAGTCCCCCGGCGGCCGGAACAGCCCTGCACACGCTGGTCGTGGCGGTGCCCGACGCCGAGAGCGCCCCCTCGCTGCCGGGGGCTGCGGCAGAGGCCGCGGCCCTCACGGAACTGCTGCCGAACGCCCTGGTTCTGTCGGGCGCGCAGGCCACGTACGGGAACGTCGTCCGCGCGCTGCCAGCCTGCCCCATCGCCCATTTCTCCTGCCACGGCCTCACCTCCTGGGACAATCCCGGCGCCGGCATGCTGCTGCTCCACGACCACCTCGTCCGACCGCTGACCGTGGAACACCTCTCCGCCATGGAACTGCCCTACGCCGACCTCGCCTTCCTGTCCGCCTGCAGCACCTCCAACACGCACCCGGACAACACCGACGAGCCACTGCACATCACCGGGGCCCTCCAACTCGCCGGATATCGACGCGTCATCGGCACCCTCTGGCCGGTCAACGACACCACCTCGGTGGAGATCACCCGCGCCACCTACGCCGGCCTCACCCACGGCGGCAGCGCCCCACCCCGCACCGAACTGTCGGCCCGGGCGCTGCACCGGGCCGTACGCGACCTGCGTGACCGGTATCCGGCCAGCCCTTCATTGTGGGCCGGGTATGTCCACGCCGGTCACTGATGGGCGCGACCACGATGGCGACGGAGTGGACGGCTATCGCGTTCGGCGCGGTCGCAGTACGACCGGGGCTCTTCGTCCGGTAAGCGCTCCATACTGTCTGTACGTTCGCTGACGATGAGTCGGACGACTGCGTTGGCCTCGGCGAGGCCGGTGGCCCGGTCGGCACACTCGACCGGCTCCGTCGTCCCGCCCGGCCTGTGCCGTCCCGGCCGTCACCACCACGTACCCGGCCCGGTCCAGCGACCACCCCGAGGCGGCCCATGCCGACTTCGCGGCCATCGAGTCCACCGTCGGCGTCCCGCGGCCGCGCAAGCCGCATCCTTACCCGGACGGCGAGTCGCAACGAGCTGTCCAAACCCAGCCCGTGGGCCCGGACGTCGGCGTAGCCGGGATGCCTCGCCCCCGGGGCCAGCCGTTCCCTCCGACACTGATCACGCAGCATCGCGGCAGCGCCGGGAACACGCCGCGAGGAGATCGCCGGGACGGCCCATCACCAGGGCGGGGATCCACTCTCCTGCCCAACGACTCCGAGGATTGCTGGGCGCGGCTGAATCGGCGAGTACGCCGGGCTCGCATGACCTCGGGACGTGCCATCCATTCCGGCGTCGACGCACACCACCAGGCGCCGTCACCGTCGTGCCCCTGGTCGCACAGCTGGAACTCAGTTGTGCGTCCTCAACTCGCCGACCCCACCAGCCACACGGCAGGGCGACGCCATGGGTCCGGTCACCCTGATGGGTGACTGAGCGGGGCGGGGGCGCTGGGTCAAGCTCGGTGTCATGAAAGCTTCTTTGAGTCGCCGCGCCTGCGCCGCGGCCCTGGCGCTGGCGGCCACGATGACCTCCGCGGCGGCAGCCCAGCCCGGCGACACCGACGCTCCCACGAATCGCTCCGAGATCGGGGCGCAGGCACGGTTGCTGGGCGAGAAAATCGTTCCGCACAAACTCTCCTTCCGGAACACGACGGTTGGCGGCCTGTCGGGCATCGACCGCAATCCATGTACGGGCGAGTACGTGATGGTCAGCGACGACCGCTCAGCCCTGCAGCCCGCCCGCTTCTACACCGCCAGGATCGATGTGGACAGCGCCGGGGTTCACTCCGTCGACTTCACCGGCACGCACCCCTTCCTGCAGCCGGACGGCTCGACGTATCCGCCGGCCAACGTCGGCGACGGCAACGTGGTGGACCCGGAAGAGCTGCGGGTCGACCCGCTGAGCTGCCGGTACTGGTGGGCCCAGGAGGGCGACCGGCCGAAGTCGTCGAGTCGCCGCTGATCCAGCCGACGATCCAGTTCGCTACCCGGACCGGCCGGCATCTCGGTCAGTTGCCTCTGCCCCGCCAGTACGAGTCGACCAGGCAGGACTGGGGTCTGCGACGGAACAAGGCGGTGGAAGCGATCACCTTCGGCGACCACAACAGCACGCTCACCAGTGCCGTAGAGGGGCCGCTGTTCCAGGACGGCCCGGAGCCCGACCTGGAACACGGTGCCCTGGTCCGCGTCACCCAGCAGAACCGGCAGGGCGACGTCCGCGGGCAGTTCGCCTACCCCCTGGAAAAGATCTTCACCGAGCCCGACCAGACCAGCCCATGGGGCCCGGACACCGGCGTGCCCGCGATCCTGGCCTTCCCCGAAGACGCCAGCCGCTACCTCGTACTCGAACGTACCTGGGTGGCGGGCGCAGGATTCAAGATCCGCATCTACGACGCCACCACTCGCGGCGCGACCGAGGTGCAGAACATGGACTCCCTGGCCGGCACGAAGGTCGTGCCCATGCGCAAGAAGCTGGTCACGGACTTCCACGACTTGGACCTGTCCGCGGTCGACAACACCGAAGGCATGACCTGGGGCCCGCCCCCGCCCAATGGCGAACGCACCCTGCTCCTGGTCAGCGACGACAACTTCGCCCAGGACGAGGTCACCCAGATCGTCGCACTCGGCATCCGCTGAAAACCCGCAACGCCACATCGTGAAGGGGCGATCGCGCTGCGGGATGTCATGAACCCGTAGCGCGAGCCGCTTTCCCAGATGACGGATGACCGGGGTTCGGGCCGCCGAGTCCCCGATGCGGGCAGCACGGCTGCAGAAGCCGGCAGCCCGGTCCTGCGCTTGGACGGCACAGGACCTCAAGGTGTGGCCGTACGCCCGGCGCCGGGCCGCCCTGGAGCCGCAGTTCGCCGTCGTTGACGCCCGTCGCTGGCGCGCCACCGGTGTCGCGCCGACCACGGAGCTGGGGCGGTTGGGTGCCGGAGCGGCCGGTATGAACGGACGTGCTTGTGGTCGGCCTCGTCAGGAGAAGACAGGCCTCGTGAAGTTCTTGGGTGCTCGGGAAGCAGATCCGGGTGCGGAACCCGGCGCTGGGAGGTTGATGCACTCGCCGCTGGCGGGATCCTATCCGTCGACGGTGGTGTACGAGTAGCGGAATTGGCCGGTCGCCGCCGACGCGGAGCCGGACACGGCCATGAGCAGGTCGAGGGCGCCGGCAGCAGCGCCCGCAGGCGCAATGAGGGACCGAAGAGACACAGTGGGCTTCTGTCTGTCGGGTACCGATCCGGTCAGTGGCAGCGATGCCCGTGCTGTCTTGGAATAACCGCGTCGTCCCCCGAACGAGAACGCCCAGTTCGCTCCGGACAGGCGTACCACGGGCATCTGAGGGCAGAACTGGCCTGCCCACCTGATCGTGATCGACGTGCTGCGCCTGCACGGCACAGACCTGACCGCGCGGGCCGCACGCCCCGCGCCGGACCGACCTGACTATGCCGTCCGCCGACGCGGCACTGTCCGCGCCGCTCACCATGCGCCCCTCGACCACCGACACCCGGACACCGCCCGCGAGCGTCCCGTCTGGACGACCGCCGGCCGCGTGGAGCGGTGTTTCAAGAGGCTCATGTAGCCGTACCGCGCCGGGGCGTGGCGTATGCACAGGTCCGCACACCGCAGGCGCCCTCGTCGGCCCGCTGTGCCGACTGCGACGAAGCCGCCCGACCACGCCAATCGCCCGCAGTGACTCAGCCTCGCTCGCGGATGCTGGCCCCGGGAGCCGGATGCCCGTGGACCGCAGAACGTGCACCGGCGGGTGGCGCGCGCCGTCCCTGGCTGCGCTCACCAGCCTTGCCATGGTGGTGGGGGCCGTGGGCGGCACTTACGGCGTCGGCGCCGGAGCCCTCCTCGGGCCGATCCTCGCCGCCCGAGATCTGCCCATGGCGCGGGTGGCGCCGGCCATGCACGCCGCGACGTTCGCCCCCTCGGTCATTGGTGGGAGTGCCTATGCGCTGCTGTCCCTGATCACCCGCGGCATGGCGCATCCCGCTCATGGCTCGGGTTCGCCTGCGCGCTGGGTGGACTGGTCGGCGGATACTTCAGTGCTCGCTTCCAGCCTCGCTTGCCGGAGGTGGCGCTGCGGCTCCTTCTCGGCGGTCTGGCCGCCGTCCCTCGGCACGCTCTACGCCGTACGGACCCTGGCTCGAAGCCCACGCTCCACCACAGCTCAGGTTCTCCGGCTCCTTACGTCCGCATCAGCGACTCTGCCCGAGCACCCTGAAACTGGTTGTGTCATCGAACCTTCTGGTTGTACGGTCGAACCATGTCCAGGGATCACAGGGCTGATGACCCGGCCGTCCTACAAGAGGCGCTGGGGAGCTTCGTTCGCGCCTTCGGGTTGCACCAGCCGGAAACTACCCCTTGCGGCCAGCCCATCTCTGTCTCCGAGGCACACGCCTTGGGCGAGCTCGCGCAGGAGCGCGAGATGCGGCAGGTCGAACTCACCCGGCGGTTGCGGCTGCAGAAGAGCACGGTGAGCCGGCTGGTGGGGCAGATGTCCGCTCGTGGCTGGTTGGAACGGGCTCCGGCTCCCGATGACGGACGTGGCGTTGTCCTGCGGCTCACGCCTTCGGGGCAGCGGGCGGCGCAGAATCTGGCTCAAGCGCGACGGGAGCGGTTCTCCCGGTTGCTCGGTTCGATCCCGGTCCATGAAAGAGCGGTGGTACTGCACGCCCTCGATGTGATGGTGGAGGCATTGGATGAAGAGCAGTAGGCGCCGGGCCCTGGTGGCGGGCGCGGGTGTGGTGCTCGTCGGCGCGGTGACGGCTGTCACGCTGGTGGCGGGCGGCTCGCAGCAGGGGTCGGGCGAGGGCCGGAGCGAGCGGCAGGCCTCAGTGGCCGAACGGGGTAAGACAGTCATGCCCTTCGATCTCGAGCAGACGACCCACCGCTTCACGTCCACAGCGACGGGGGGCGTCCAGGATGTCGTGGCCGACCAGCGCGGTGACTCCGAGCAGATCGGCCTGATACGCACTCACCTGCGCAATGAGGCGGAGGCGTTCAGCCGGGGTGACTTTGCCGACCCCGCCCGGATCCACGGCGCCGACATGCCCGGCCTCGCCGAACTGCGGGACGGGCATGACCGTATTGAGGTGCGCTACGAGGAACGTGCCGACGGAGCCACCCTGACCTACACCACCAACGATTCCGCGCTGGTCGACGCCCTTCGCGACTGGTTCGAGGCTCAGCTCGGTGACCACGGCGCGCACGCCGAGTCCGGCCATTGATTCGATTTCCGTGAAGCTGGGGCATGACACCGTGCGCCGGTGACGCTCCGTCGCTGGCGGCGGCGGCGTCGGAGTGAGGCGACGACGATGACGCGGTGGCGGAGCAACCGCACTCCGCTCGGTCGGCCCTGCCGCGCCGTCGGCGATGCCCTGTCGGTAGACCAGCGAGCCGCCCCGGCAGACCACCTCAACACCGGGATGCGTCCTCAGTCAGTCGGCCAGTTGCCCGGCGTCGCGCCCCGCCCACAGCTCGATCGGCAGCCGGGTGTCAGCATCCACCAGCAGAGTGCCGTAGACGTCCGCATACACTGCGAAGTCGTCCATGTCCAGCACCCCGGGATCGCTGTCGGCGGAAGAGGCGTCCGCATCAGGTGGAACAGTACGCGGGGCCGAGACAGGGGCGCCTTCAGAATGCGCCAGTGCCGGGCTCCGCCTCGGCCGACGAACACCACGCCGACCATCTCCACCAAGTACGGGAGCAGAGGTCGGCGGCGCCTCCAGCGAACCGCGAGCCTGTCGACCTGCTCGGCGAACGTCCGCCGTCGGCAGCGCCGGCTGTCGCAGAACAACCGCCGTACCGACAGCCCGATCGGCCACCGTACGCGTACAGCGGCTGTGCACCCGCGCCGAACCACGACCGCAGTCCGGACAGCAAGCCGTCAACTCGTCATCCGTATCGCATGAAGGTGCGGCAAAACAGGCCGCACACTCGCTGACCATACCGCGTGCCCTGACGGAGCGTCACCGGCGCGGTGTCACGCCCAGCTGCACGGAAATCTTGCCAGGGTCGATGGGGTGTGGTCGGCGCCGTCGGACTCCTACCGTGGCGGGGTGGGGGTGCGTGCAGCTGATCCCTTGGAATCGATCATCCAGTGTTCGTGCGGTCGGCTGGGAGGGGAGCGGCAGGTGGTGGATGGTCAGGTGCCGGCTGTGTGGCGGCCGGGAGAGGTGATCCTCGGTCTGTACGAGGTCCGGGATGTGATCCGCAGTGGGGGGATGGGTCTGGTCTACCGGGTGCTGCACCGTGGGTGGAACGTGGAACTTGCGGTGAAGGCTCCACGGTCCCAACTGGTGTCCACCGGGAGGGGGTTGCGTGATTTCGAAGCCGAGGCGGCGACGTGGGTGGGGTTGGGAGAGCATCCGCACACGGTGAACTGTGTGTATGTGCGCAGGCTGGGGGGCGTGCCCAGGGTGTTTGCCGAATGGCTGGACGGGGGCAGCCTCGCTGAGGCCGTTCGGGAAGGGCACCTCTACGCGGGCGGTCGCCGGGATCGGCTGCGCCGGATTCTCGATATAGCCGTCCAGACCGCGTGGGGGCTGCAACACGCCCACCGGCACGGCCTCGTGCACCAGGACGTCAAGCCAGCCAACGTGCTCCTCGATCGCGAGGGCACGGTCAAGGTGACGGACTTCGGTCTGGCCAGGGCCCGTGCCGCGGCCGGGGAGAGCACGGCAGTAGTGCCGGGCGCCAGCGTGCTGGCCGGGTTCGGCGGGATGACCCCGGCGTACTGCTCGCCGGAGCAGGCAGAGGCTGCCATCTGGACTGCGGACTCCGGGCGGCCGAGAACCCGCCTCACGCGGGCGACCGACACCTGGTCGTGGGCGCTGACCGTGCTGGAGATGTTCATGGGGCGCCCGCCGTGCCGGTACGGGCAGACCGCCGCGGAGGTGTTCACCGCCTACGTCGCCGACCAGAGGAACACCGTACCGGACGGTCTTGTCGCGCTGCTGCAACGCTGCTTCGCCTGGGATCCGGGCGACAGACCCCGGGACATGGGCGAGCTGGCCGCCGAGACGGCAGCCGTCTACGGCGAGGCGTGCGGGGAGCCGTACGCGCGTCCTGAGCCGCAGACGGCGGGGCGCCTCGCCGACGAGCTGTGCAACCAGGCCCTGTCGATGCTGGATCTCGGACGGACCGAGGAAGCAGAGGAGCTGTGGCAGCGGGCCGCCGAAGCCGATCCCCACCACCCCCACACGGTGTACAACCGCGGCCTGCATCTGTGGCGTACCGCACGGATCACCGATGCCCAGTTCGTCGCCGACCTGGAGCGGGTCCGCGCGGCGCGCTCCGAGGACGGCACGGGCGAGTATCTGCTGGGCCTGGTGCAGCTGGAACGCGGCGACGCCCAGGCCGCCCGGCAGGCGCTGCGGGCCGCCACCGGACGCGGGTCCGACAGGCGGGACAGCACCGCGGCGCTCGACCAGGCCGACCGCCTTCCTCGATTCGCTCCGCCCCGGGTCCTGACCGGACACACCAGCGATGTCAACGCGGTGGCCCTGAGCCAGGACGGCCGGACCGGCGTGTCCGCGTCCTCGGACGGCACGATCCGCGTCTGGGACCTCGCAGACGGCCGCAGTGTGCGGACTGTGAAGGTGACGGATGCCGAGCACGGCGTCCTTTTCCTGGCGATCGACGCAGCAGGCCGCACAGCCGTCACCGGCGACTACCGCAGCCCGGCGCAGATCTGGGACCTGCGCACCGGCCGGCTCCGCCACACCCTCGCCCACACCGGCGCCGCCGAAGACGGCCTGGAAGAGGCCCGCGGCGTCGCGATGGGTGCGGACGGACGGCTGGTACTGACGGCACATGACACCGGGATCATCCGCGTCTGGGACGCCAGTACCGGCCGGTACCTGCGGGCGCTGGACGAGGGACCGAGGGACGCCGGGATCCGCAGGGCGGTCCTCAGCGCGGACGGGAGTGTCGCGTTCGCACTTGACCACCGAGGTCGCCCGTCATGGGTGTGGGAGCCACGTACCGGCCGGTTGCTCGGCACCGTAGAGGGAGACTTCTCCCGTGCCGCACTCGACTCCGAGGGCCGGATCCTCGTCACCAAGGAGGTCTGGACCGGCCAGGCCGCGGGCACGGTGCATGTCTGGGACCTCGCGGCGGGCACCAGACGCGCCATCACCCGCCCCGGCGCACCCGCAGACATCTTCGCGGTGAGCGCCGACGGCCGGCACGCGCTCTTCGCCCGGTTCCACACCGTCGAACTCTGGGAAACGGCCACCGGGCGGTGCCTGCAGACCTGGAAGGAGCAGGGCGACCCCATCTCGCTGGCTTTCGGCGATGATGGCCGCACCGTACTGATGGGGGACCGGAACGGCACCGTCACCGTGCGGGAATGGACCGGGGCGGGGCCAGCCGCCGCCTGGAGCTACCCACGCCCGCGGCCGGTCACCGACCGGCTCCAGGAGAGCGGCATGGTGCGCGGCGCCCTGGACCGGACGACCAAGCTGATTGCCCAGGGCCGCATCGACGCCGCGGCCCAGGAGATCCGCCGGGCGCGGGCCATGCCTGGGTACCAGCGGCACCGCCCGCTGCTCGACCGCTGGCACGAGTTGGCGCAAACCGGGCAGCGCGCCACTCTGTCCGGGGCGTGGCTGGGCGCCACCCCGTCTCT
This sequence comes from Streptomyces sp. NPDC002776, assembly GCF_053592195.1. NCBI lineage: Bacteria > Bacillati > Actinomycetota > Actinomycetes > Kitasatosporales > Streptomycetaceae > Streptomyces > Streptomyces sp. NPDC002776. The sequence continues at coordinate 15,549 of NZ_JBSFVG010000022.1, forward strand.
CGTGGGTCACGAGCCACGCGTGGCGGGCCACAAGATCCCGATCATGCTGAACCGCAGCACGGACTGCCATGACGTCCAGGTGTGGGACCTGAAGGACGGGAGTCTGCGTCACCTTCTCCAGGGCCACAGCGGAAACGTCGGCGCTCTCGTGCTCAGCTATGACGATCGGATCGCACTGTCGACGGGCAGCCTGGACGGCACCGCACGGGTCTGGGATGTGGAGCGGGGACGGTGCCTACATGTGCTGCGCAGCGACACGGAGCGGTTTCACGCGCTGGCGGTGAGCGCCGACGGCCGGATCGGGCTCACCTCGGACGGTGCGGTCATCCGCGTGTGGGATCTGGTGACGGGTGAGTGCCGGCGCAGGCTCGTCGGCCACACCGATACGGTTTTCGACGTGGCCATGAGCGCCGACGGGCGCATCGCTTTTTCCTGGGGGCTGCCGGGGGTGCGGCGGATCTGGGACGTGCGATCCGGGAGATGCCTCCAGGAGCTGAGAAGCCGGGACGACTCACTGATCTCCTGGAGCAGGATCGGAAACCTGCTGCTGTCGACCCATGGGGACGGCAGGGTGGAGGTGTGGGACGCACCGGCGGGGACGTGCCGCCATGTGCTGGCGGGCCACGAACGTCACCCCGATGCCGTGGTCGCCTCAGTGCAAGTGGGCGCTTCCGTGGACGGCGGGAGCGGCGCTTCCGTCGACAACTTCGGGACACTGCGCATCTGGGACCTTGTCTCAGGCCGGTGCCGGCATGTCGTCAGGAACGCCGTACGCCCTCCTGTCCATAGGGTTCTGGTCAGCGATGACGGCCACTTCGCCGTCACCGGCGGGGGTGACGGTCTGGTACGGGTGTGGGACCTTGGCACCGGCGGCTGCCTGCGCAGCCTGGAAAACCACGAGGGGGAGATCATGTGGCTGGGGATCGGCGACAACGGCCACCTCGTGACCTCGATCGACCGCCGGGGCGTCACCTGCGTCTGGGAGCTGGACTGGGAGTACCGATTTCCTGAAGGCGAAACGGTATGAGAGAGGAGCGGGCGGCCGGGGCGGACCCGGCGGCTGTCATCCTGTCCGTGCGGGAAGGCCCGTCCGCGGGACGGACGTTCTCCTTCACCGAACGCACGACCTGTGTGCTCGGCAGGGCCTCCGACTGCTGGCCCAGGCTGCCGGACGATGACCGGCGTGTCTCACGGCATCATTGCCTCTTCGACATCAACCCGCCCGACGTGCGCGTGCGGGACTTCGGGAGCCTGAACGGCACCTTCGTCAACGGAGAGGAGATCGGCAGACGCCGGGCAGGCCAGACGCCGAAGCAGGCAGCGCGCACCGCGTTCCCGGAACGCGACCTCGCCCACGGCGACGAGGTGCGCATCGGCCGGACGCTGCTGCGGGTGGAGACCCTCACTGGCGCCCCCACGCTGGAGCCGACCCGGATGTACTGCGCCCACTGCGGGTGCGACGCGCCAGAGTATGCCGACCATGGGCGCCCGGGCGACATCATCTGCGGCGCCTGCCGGAAGGACCCCCAGGCCCTCGTGCGGGGCCTGCTGTCCCAGGCGGCGAGTATGAACCGCTACGAGGTGGTGCGCGAGCTCGGCCGGGGCGGGCAGGGTGTCGTCCATCTCGCCCGGCACCTGGACACCGGCGAACTCGTGGCGCTGAAGGTGCTGCTGGCCGAGGTGGCGGTCGGTCACCGTGCCAGGAACGCCTTCCTGCGGGAGATCGAGAGCGTCCGCGGTCTGCGGCATCCCGGCATCGTGGGCTACCACGACAGTGGCTCGCACGGCGCCACGTTCTACCTGGCCTGCGAGTTCTGCGCGTACGGCACGCTGTCGCAACTGCTGACCGCTCGGGGCGGCACGCTGCCACCCACAGAGGCCGTCGCGATTGCGGCCCAGGTGCTCGACGGGCTCGACTACGCTCACACCCGTCATGGCCTGGTGCACCGGGACATCAAGCCGTCGAACATCCTCTTCACGGCACTCGGCGCGTCCGGCGCGGGCGGCACATCCGGTACCCCCACGACGGTCAAGATCAGTGACTTCGGCTTGGCCAAGGCGTTCGACCAGGCCGGCTTGTCGGGGCTCACCCGCACCGGGGCGGTGGCGGGCACAGTGGCCTATATGCCGCGCACGCAGGTCGTGGACTACAAATACGCCAAGCCGGAGGTCGATGTCTGGGCCACGGCGGCGACCTTGTACCGCATGCTGACCGGGACCACGCCGCGTACCTTTCCGCCGAATGCGGACCCCATCATGGTGCTGCTTCGGGATGCGGCTGTGCCGATCAGAGACCGCGACCCGTCGATCCCGCGCCGCCTCGCCGACGTGATCGACGAGGCGCTGATCGACAGTCCGCGCATCGTGACCACGACCGCGGAGTCCTTCCGGCAGGCGCTGGAAACAGCCATCTGAACGACACGTCCTCGTGACAGCAGTGGCCTTGGCCATGCCGCTCAAAAGCCGTTGGGTGCGGATCCCTGAAGTGACGGTCGGGGTCGAGCAGTGAGGTTGCAGTTCTGCTGGTTGGGGCTGGGGCGGAGGCGTTGATGTTCCCGGGCCGATGGAGGACCCCGGTGCTGTGCTGCCTACCGTCGCAGTCGCCGCGTCAGGGCCTGGCGAGGAACGGCGGGAACGCCGCTTTCGCGATGCCGCCTTTCGTCACCCTCACCACGGTCTTCGGGGCGCCGATCACGCCCTCCGGCAGGGAGAGGGTGAGGAGATACAGACCTGGTTCCACATGGGCGAAGCCGAACCAGCCCGAGCCGTCGCTGAGCCGCGTGGTCACCCGGCCGTCACCGGTGAGCGGGGCGAGCCTCACCGGTACCTGGTCCAGCGGACCGCCGCTGCGGAGCAGGAGCCTGCCGGTGACGTGCCCGTCCAGGGGTGCCGTCTTCCACGGCATGCCGGGTACGGCCGCCTCGTCCTTGAACGGCGCGTCCTCTCCCTGAATCAGCGCCTGCTCCAGCTTGGCCCGCTCGGCCGCCAGGCCGTTGGCCGCCACGTCCTTGCTGGGGGCGGCGTACGAATAACCGCTCCAGCCGGCCGCGGTGTTGCCAGCAGCGCTGGGCCTCAGCGCCTCCCTGACCTGGCTGAGCGAGTCCGCGACGCCGTTCAGGTACAGCGCGGGTCCGTTGACGGCCTGCCGCTCGCCCTGGTGGTCGGCCAGGAACTCGGACCACTCGGAGAACATCCGCGCCTGGTCCGGATTCCAGTTGCGCTTGTAGTTCATGGTCACGGCGGTGTCCATGATCCCCTCGGCCAGCCATCCCGCCCAGTCCTGGAGGACCTCGGCGTACGTGCGTGTGGCCCGCCAGCCGCCGACCGCCTGCGGCCCGTGTCCGTAGGTGATGGCGTCCATGGACAGGCGGGCCCGCGGGTCGACCTCCCAGACTCCGAGGTAGATCCTGCGCACCAGCTGGGTGACCTGGCTGCGCCGCCAGTCGCTCCAGGCGGTGTCGGACGGGAGGGGTACGTCCGTCCGGCCCGTCGCCTGCTGGAAGCGGGCGACGGACACGGCGTTGTAGCCCCAGTCGCTGTGGGTGGTGGTGGAACTGCCGTCCGGGTAGCGGACGTAGTCGAGGTTGACGCCGTCCACGTCGTAGTTGCGCACGATGCTCTGGATGCCGCGGACGATGTAGTCGACGGCCGCCGGATGGCCGGGGTCTACATAGGCGTTGGCACCGACCAGTTCCTGGCCGTTGGCCTTCTTGTTGAGCCAGCGGTCGGCTCCGGTGGCGTTCGGGCCGTGCTGGTTGAAGACGTGGTCGGGGGAGCGGGGCGGGGTGCTGCTGTTCCACATGGTGTTGACGTTGACCCAGGCGTGCACCTGCAGTCCGGCCGCGTGTCCCTGTCGGATCACTTCCGCCAGCGGGTCGTAGGGCTCCGGGGCGATCGCGGCGTCGGTGCGCGGGTACAGGGCGTTGTTGCAGAAGCAGTCGTACCGCCGGGCCGTCTGCACGATCAGGACGTTGGCGTTGACGTCCAACGCGTCCTCGACCAGGGCCGTGACCTGTGCGGGTGTGTAGATGCCCGGGTTGAACGCGTCCACCCAGTAGCTGCGCCACTGGGCCGGTGCCGCCGCGCCGTCGTCGGCGCGGGCGTGGGCGGCCGGCGCGGTGAGCGCGCCGAGGAGCAGGCCGAGGCCCGCCGCCAGGGTCGTGAGTACGCGAGGCAAGCGCATGTCGAGGTGTCCCCTCGGGTGGAGTTCGTCGGCTGCGGGCGTACGTCGTGGGATGGCGGTGGGCCTGGGCCGGCTCTAGGCGAACGTGGCGCCCCAGGTGGCCGGTCCGACGACGCCGTCCACGCTCAGTCCCTTGCGCGACTGGAAGTTGCGGCAGGCGGAGTCGGATCCCGGCCCGTACTGGCCGTCCACGGTGAGGGAGTAGCCGTGCGCGCTGTTCATCCGGTACTGCCAGGTCGCCACGCTGGCGTGCACGAAGGTCGGCGGCTGGCGGAAACTGACGCCGGGGTAGGGCAGGGGGCCGCCGCCGGGGTTGACCTCACCGCTGAGCACCCTGGCGTACAGGTTGCCCGGGCAGGCGGTCGCGTGGTGGTCCCGGTGGCCGGTGATGGCCCGCGCGGCGCCGCCCGACACCCGCAGGCGGTTGATGCCGTGGCGGATGGCGTCGATGAGCCCGGCGGTGATGGTGTCGTAGCTGCTGCTGGAGCCGCCGGTCAGCGCGCAGACCGCGTACCAGTCGTCGTTGCCCTGCGTGGTGCCCTGGGCGGCGGTGCGGACGTACTCGCCGCGGCCTTGGAAGACGTAGCCATGGACACAGGCGAGGTGGCTGTAGGCGATGTCCGACCAGCCGTTGTCGTCCATGTGGAAGTTCTGGATGCCCCGCACCTGGGCGGCGCAGTCGGCGTGATCGGCCTTGGCCACCTTCACGGCGTCGACGTGATGGACGACCACACCGCCCTGCGCCGGGGTGATGTCGCTGCTGACGCTCCTGGGCGCCCTGGCGCCCCACTGGGAGCGGGTGACGAACGTGGCCATCAGCTCCGCCCTCCCTTATCCAGGGCGCAGTTGACGGCGGCGTTCAGGGGTTCGGTGTGGGCCCCGCGCGCGGCTTCGGGGCCGTGGACGGCGCCGGGGTGGCGGGGGTGCGTGACGATGGGGAGTTCACGGCGTCCCGGCGGCAGGGGGGTCCCGGCACGCGCGGGTCCGGAACATATGGCGGGCAGCGCGAACGCACCGGCGGCTGCCGCCAGCAGGGTCGTGCGGCGAGACGGGCCGTGGGTCAACGGTCCTCCAAGGGGTGGGGAGGTACAAGCAATTGTTGATACGTTGACAGGTTCCAGTCAAGACAGCGGTAGTCGTCGTCCGACGTACCGGCATGGAAGTTGTTCCGCTGTTGGTGGCCGTGGATCGACTGGCGCCGCTGGCCCGTGGGGCGACTCGGTTGCTGCCGCTTGGGCCGACGGTGGCCTGGGAGGGGAAAGCGGGGTGTCGCCGTTGATTCGGAGACGCTGGGGCGCTGCTGACCCTTCGAAAGCTCGGTTTGGTCCTCGGCGGGGTCATGGGCCAGTGCCGAACTGCTTGCGGGTGTTCTGCGGGAGGCGCAGGGGGTGTCGGCGTGCGCGGGAGCACTGGCAGTTGTTCCGGCCCTAGCACGTGGCGGGGATCGATGATCCCGCCCCTTCTTCGTCGCAAGACCCGTGGTCGCTCGCGGACCCGCCCGGAACGACCGTCAGCGCCTTCACGGTCCCGGCGGCCGCTGCCCGCACACGCGGCTGCTGGGCAGGTTCTCGCGCAACGCGCAGCGGTCGACGGAGCCCTCGACCAACGCCCGCCACCGCCACTGCGGACGGTTGCCCTTCTCCGTGGTCCGCCGAACATCTGGGCACAGGGACTGGTCCGCGACCAGCGCTGATGAGGTCGGCCTAGAGGCGATGGGCAACTCCCGTGGCGAAGCGCACGGTTCCGGCGGCAGGAGCTAAGCGGCAGCCGCATGGTGTGGTGCCCCCTAGGGGGCGAACTGCCCGGTCACTCCCGACAGTTGCACGGTGGTCCGCCACCACCGTCGGCTGGGCGTGAACGCGCAGGTTGGTCGCGGATGAGGTCGCGTGGGCGGTGACGGTGTGGACGTGAAGAAACTGAGGTGCCGGAACCAGGTGCACAGCCCTACCCTCGGCCTCATGCGCCACGGACCGTCCCTGCTGAACGTCATTGATGTGGAAGCCACCTGCTGGGACGGACGGCCGCCGCCCGGCTCCGTGCACGAGATCATCGAGATTGGTCTCACCGTCGTGGACGTGTCGGCAGGGCGCCGCCTGTCCCGGCACCGTGTCGTGGTTCGCCCCGTCCGGTCGACGGTGAGCGACTTCTGCACTGAACTGACCGGACTGACGCAAACCGAGGTGGAACGAGGCGTCACCTTCGCCGAGGCATGCCGGATCCTCGTGGAGGAGTACGAGGCCGGGGAGCGCCCCTGGGCAAGCTGGGGCGAGTACGACCGTCGGCAATTCGCTCGGCAGAGTCAGGCCGACGGGGTGGCCTACCCGTTCGGCTATCCGACGGAGCGCACCCACACCAATGCCAAGGCCGTATTCACCGCGGCCTACGGGCTGCGCAAGAAACCCGGCATGGACCACGCTCTGCAGATCGCCGGACTGCCGCTTGAGGGACGCCATCACCGCGGCGAGGACGACGCGTGGAACATCGCCGCCCTCGTCCTCGATCTGTTGGGCCGCGGGGCATGGCCGGTCGCAGGCACTGTCGTCCTAGGGCTTTGACCGTGAAGGTTGGCCGGGTTTGCAGTTTCGGCGGCTGGATGTCCGGTGACGTCGGATCAGATCGCTGAGGGTGTGGCGGCAGAGCCTGGTAGGGACTGTCTTGTCTTTTTTGTCGGCGGCGTGGGGTGCGGCGGTGGTTAGGAGCAGGGGTCGACGGTGTCGGCGGGGTCGGTGCCGACGTTGACGTTGCCGCCCCAGACGTAATAGCCGTTGTACTGGGCGCCCTGGCTGTCGTAGATGTTGCCGGCGTACCAGACGTTGGTGGTGTATCCACCCGCGGTCACCGTTTCGCCGCGGACGTAGCAGAGACCGTACATGTGGTACCGGTCCACGGTGGGGCCGGTGTTGACGCGGATCTGGCTCTGGGTGTTGGGAGCGGTGCGGATGTTGCTGTTGGGCTGCAGCGAGACATAGAACGCGTCGGGACGGGCCTCGGCTGCTGTGGCGGAGGCGAGCAGGGTGAAAGCGGCGCCGGCGGCGATGCCGGCGGCGGCGACACGGGTTTTGAGCAGGGACATCGTTGAACGCTCCGTCGGATACGGGACCTCAAGGGGTCGCGGTCGGCCGGGGCGGCGTAGCGCCGCCTCGTCACTGGGACCGGCGTAAGGGCGTTGTCGTATGAGTACTGCGGCGGGCGGTTTTTCTCCGGGCACGTCTCATACAGGGCGGGCCGCGATCCCGTCTTGATGGCGTAGTTCACTCCCGCCGGCCCGATCAGGCCGGCGCGCACTCGGCTCCCTTGGAAGGGAAACCCTCATGGCAACGGCACTTGGCCGTGTCGCCCGTCTGGGCGGCAGCGCGGCTCTGCTCGGCACTCTGGTACTCGGCGCCGGTACGGCGTCTGCCCAAGAGTCCCATCCCATGCGCTCGGTGGGGCAGGCGGCCTCTGGTGAGCTGGCCGCGGGCTCGTTCTTCACCACCTGGGCGTCCGACGTCAATATGCGCAACGACCTGCAACGGGTGAACGGATGGGCCTGCGGGGAGAGTCCTTCCACCACCAACTGCCCGGACGTCACAGGTCAGGCGCAGCCGGGCGACCGGCTGGAGGTCCACTGCCAGACGCTGGGCCAGACGGTCGGCTCCAACCCGTACTGGGTCTTCGTCGACAACCACACCCGCGGCACCTACGGCTGGATGGCCAGCTACTTCATCGCCCATCCGGACAACAAGCTGCCCGGTGTGCCTTCTCCGTGCATGGGCCCCTGACCCGGCCGACCTGCGCGTCGCGCCCCCAACTCCGCTGGGACGACTGTCGCGGTAGGTGGGGGGGCCGGCCTTCGCAGCTGCCGGGGAATCCGCCTGGGCCGTTACGGGCGTACGGGGTGGTCGGGCCGCTGACATCCCCGTTGCGGCCCCTTCGGCCACGCCCTGGCTGGAGGTGGGCGTGGGGCGAGCGGCACCGGGTGTACTGGGCCGACCGCGACCGGCCTCCACACCTGGGCAGCGCTGGGCACCCCTCTGCACGACGCGCTGCGCCTGCCACGCCGTCCCAGTGCGCGCCGAGCAGCCCTGCGGAACGCCGCGTGAGACGAACACCGCGCGCCGTCGCCTCCCTGCTGCGCGGCCCTGAGGCAGAGGGCAGCCAGGCGGGGGAGTCGACGGTGTATTTCCTGGGCGTCGTACTGTCTAGCGGGCCCACCTCTTTGCCGCACAAGAGGCTGCACCAGCGAGGCCACAATGCAGGAGATCGTGGCCGAGGCGCTCAAGGAGGTGTACTTCCAGGACGGCGGCCACCGGGCCGAGCAGTTGGAGGAGGTCCGGTTCACGGACATCGAGCAGGTGGAGTTCGACCTATAGAGGCCCTTCCCGAACAGCTGAGGCCGGGATGTGACTGAGCACTTGCCTTGGCGGACGAGCGCTTGGGTTGGCAGGGAAGAGGAACAGCGGGCGACAGGTGACATACCCGACCCGGCCGACACGACTACGATCATATGTATGGCTGACGGGGATAGTGAGGGCGATCGCCGGTCTGTTCAGCGGACGCAGACGCGAGGATGAACTTGCCCTGGTCGATGCGGAGATCACCGCCTTTGGCGAGATGCTTGCCGGGCATCCCTTCGTGCCGGGTCGGCATCAGGATGACCCTGGTCTCCTCGCTGACTACCAACGGGCGCTGGACGCCTACGAGCAGGCCAAGCAGAACTTTGTCGGCGATCGAAACCTCCGGGACGCCGCCGATGTGCTGCGCGCCCTCGACGAGGGGCGCCATGCGCTGGCCTGCGTGGACGCCGTGGTCGAAGGACGGCCACGCCCGCAGCGGCGTCCCCTGTGCTTCTTCGACCCCCGTCACGGACAGTCGACCGAGGAGGTCCGCTGGGCTCCTTCCGAGGGTGCGGCCCGGATGATCGCTGTGTGCGCAGCTGATGCCGTACGCCTGGCCGAGGGGAGGCCAGCGATCGAGAACGGGCTGCGGGAGCAACGGCTCGCCCCGCAGACCGGGCCGGTCCCGAACCTGGCCGGCGCCGCCGACGCGGGCGCGCAGAGACGTATGGGGCGTCGGCCGACCTCAGCTCTTCCGCCCCGCCCTTTCCCCCTCGCCTCTCCCGATCCCTACGAGACCTGGCCCGAGCACACGGGTGTGCGGCAGCGCCGGGAGAGCCGCGGCAATACGGGAGTCCAACTGGTCCGTACTGACCCTCGGAAGCCCGCTCTGCTGGTGGTCCACCTGGAGCGGACCACGAACTCGTGGGTTGAGCTCACCAGCCCGCCCGACGACAACAGGAGACCCAGGCAGATCCTCACGCACGGCTCCCTGCTGACGCGGGCGATCGTTCCGGTCGAGGCCGACGGCCGGGATGAGATACGCCTCCAAGTGCATACCAGGGGAAGGTGGCAGTTCTGGCTGCATCCGCAGGAGGAGATTCCGCTTCTGGAGGGAGAACTGGGATCGACCGGCTCCTACGTCGTGCGGCATCCTGGCGGCCAGGTGCCCCTGCGGATCACCCAGCACGACGGGGGCGCTTTCTCACTCCACAGCCTTCGGCCGGACTTCAGGCTCGGGTCGCTCCTGTGCCGGGGCGACGGGCCGTTCACGGCTACGGCCGTCGCCCCGAGGAAGGCTGGTCTGCTGTCCGTTCAGTCACGCGGCTCATGGAGTATCGCCCCATAGGGACGGGTGGACTGAGCGCACACCAAACTGTGAACCTGAGCGCGGCACCTGGCGGTGCGCTACCTGAGCGCTGGGGGTCAATAAGCGCCGTAACAGCCCTTGCCGCGTCCCCCGCCGCGCCCCGCCACCACGCCTGGTGGAACCGGGTCATGAGGGTGGCTGGGTGGTGTCCTCGGGGACAGCCGTCGCGGTAGAGGTTGCGTGTGGGACGCTGGCATGCGCCGGCAGGACGACGCCCTCGACGCCGTTATCGGTCGGGATCGTGTCGAGGTGCTCGAACTGTTCCTGCGGCACCGGCACGCAGGCCATCGGCTTGGCGCTGTGCGGGCACCGTGTCACCGGCAACGATCTCAGCCCTCGCGCCGTGGCCCGTGTTGCCCGGGAGGCTACCCGCCAATGCCTCAGCCTGCGCACAGCAGCCGCCGACATGCGGCGTCTCCCGTTTGCCGATGGCCGGTTCGACGTCGTCGTCTGCGCTGACAACTCGCTTTCCCCACCTGCTGACAGAGCAGGATGTGCACGCCGCCTTGGCCGAGATGCGCCGCGTGCTGCGCCCAGAGGGCCTGCTGCTGGTCAGCACACGCCCCTACGACGATCTGCTGCGCGAGCACCCCGTTTCGACGCCTCCACAAGTCCACCGGACCGACTGCGCCGACGGCGGAGCATGGACCGTCACCTTCCAGCTCTGGCAATGGCACGACGACGGTGAGCACTACGACTTGGAGCACTTCCAACTCCTTCCGGCAGGCGGAGAATGGCGCGTCGCGGTCCGCCGGACCACCTACTGGGCCATCAGCCAGGTCCGGTTGGCCGGCCTCGCCGCCGAGGCTGGCTTTGTCGACGCCCGATGGCGGATGCCGCAGGAGACAGGCTTCTTCCAGCCGCTGCTTGTGGCCCGCGCCGACGAGTAGGCCATTGCTTCCAACTCCATGCAACCCCCCTGATGGCAGTGGCGAGATGCTGGTGGCCATCCGTCAGAGGCGGTCGATCGCAGGGTCTGCGTCGTTGAGGAACCCCATGGGACGGCCCTCGAGTCGGCCGGGCCGCAGCATGCACGTGCGGGTGGGGAGGTCGGCTTACGGAGCTCTGCTGCCGGGAAGGGGCAGGCGTCAGAGGTCAGATGAGCGTTGTATGGACCAGGCGCCCTCTGCGGCGGTAGTGGTGGCGTAATCGGTGAAGTTCCTCGGGGTGCGGCCGAGGGCTCGCTGGATGCCGTCGCTCAAGGAGGCGAGGCCACCGGTGCGGATGTACTCGTACAGGTTGATGGACAGTTGCACCCATTCCTCGGGTACACCGTGTGCGCGTTGTTCCTGCGCGTACTGCTGCAGGGGCAGTGGCACGTAGCGGATGTCACGGCCGGTGGCACGGGCGATTTCCTCGACCGCGTCGCGGAAGGTCATGGTCTGGGGCCGCTGAGTTCATAGTGCCACCCGGCGTGCCCGGCTTCCGTGAGGGCGGCGACGGCCACGTCGGCGATGTCCTCGGCGTCGACGAATGCCTCCATGCCGTCCCCGGCGGGCAGTCGTACCTCGCCGCTCAGTACGGGGTGGTAGAGGAAGTCCTCGCTGAAGTTCTGGAAGAACCACCGCGGTCGCAGCACCGTCCAGTCCAAGCCGGAGTGTTCCAGGGCCCGTTCTGCGGCAAGGGCGTGTTCCCGCCCCGCCCCGCCCCGCCCTCGGGCACGGACAGCAGCACCGCCCGCTGTGCTCCGGCCGCTGCGGCCTGCCGGGCGAACGCACCGATGGCCTGGGCGGCTTGCGGGCTGCCGAGGTCGGGGACCACGAGGTACATCCCCGTCACTTCCCGCAGCGCGGGCTCCCAGGTGGTGCGGTCCGTCCAGTCGAAGGACGGTGTGCTGGAACGGGAGGCCGTGCGAACCCTCACGCCCCGTTCCTGCAGCAGCCGCGCCACCCGCCGGCCGGTCTTGCCCGTAGCACCCGTCACCAGGATGATCTCGTCGTTCATGGCCTCGACTCAACCAGTCGCCGACTGCCGCGCCCATACCGCACAGGCTCACGTCCATACCGGTTCGTCTACGCTGGCCGGCACGGATCCCTCGGGACTGACCGGCATCGATCCGCTGGCCGATCTCCTTAACGGGGTACGGACCAGTGGCTCGGTCGTCAACCAGTCCTTGCTGACCGGCTCCTGGGCGGCACGCTTCGAGGACGGCTCACCACTGGCCCTGGCGGTCCTGATCCACGGCTGCGCCTGGATCACCCTTGAAGGCGGCGCCCCGGTCCGGCTCGGCCCCGGTGATGTGGCGGTGGTGTGCGGGGGCGTGCCGTATGTGATCGCCAACGCCCCGGTAACAGAACCGGACGTGGTGATCCAGGCCGGAGGTCGCTGTACGACGGCACAGGGCGAGGAACTGCTTCCCCCGCAGATCCCTGGTCCGGACGTCCGGTACGCCGCAGAGCCGGACCGCACCCTTTTGATCAACGGTCTCTACACCGTCGACACCCGTGCGCCCGGCCGGCTGCTCTCGGCCCTGCCGCCCCTTGCCGTCATCGAGGCGTCCGTAGGGAACTGCCCGGTCAGCCACGCGCTCTTCGAGGAGATCACCCGTGCGGAACCCGGGCAGCAGATCCTCCTGGACCGGACGATGGACCTGATGCTGATCACGGCCCTGCGCGCCTGGTTCACCCGCCCTGGCGCCCAAATCCCCAACTGGTACCTCGCCTACAGCGATCCCGTACTCGCCCCGGCACTGCGCCTGCTGCACGCCGACCCCGCCCACCCGTGGACCCTGCCCGCACTCGCGGCGAAATCCGGCGTGTCACGCGCACACCTCGCCAGGCGCTTCCATGCCCTGGTCGGGCAACCGCCTATGACCTACTTGCGGCAACGCCGTCTGGCGCTTCGGCGGCCGCAGGGTCGCCGGCGTAGAAGAGAATTCTCTCGTAGGGCTGCGTAGCGCCGCCCGTGGTCCCCCGTGCAACGAATTCCGTCACGATGGTGAGGGGATCCGGGCGGTGCGTCGCACGGCGGTGCCGCGCTGACGTTCAGTCCTCCTCTTCCGGGTGCTGCCCGGGGCCGCTGCTCTGAGGCGACAGCGGGGTGGGGGAGAGGTCCGTGGGTTCCTCCCCGCTCTCCAGGAGAGTGTTGGCGGCGCCGATGATCCGCGGGTCGGCTGACCCGACCGCCTCCTCGTCCTTGGCCGTGTAGTCGCAGCGCAGCAGCAGATGCCGCATCGCTTCGAGCCGGGCCCGACGCTTGTCGTTGCTCTTCACCACGGTCCACGGCGCGTACGGCGTGTCCGTGGCGCGGAACATGTCGACCTTCGCCCTCGTATAGGCGTCCCACAGGTCGAGCGAGGCCAGGTCGGTGGGCGACAGCTTCCACTGCCGTACGGGATCGACCTGGCGGATCGCGAACCGGGTGCGCTGTTCACCTTGCGAGACCGAGAACCAGAACTTGACCAGCGTGATGCCGTCGTCCGTGAGCAGCTTCTCGAAAACGGGCGCCTGGGCGTGGAAGTGCCGGTACTCGGCAGGGGTGCAGTAACCCATCACCCGTTCCACACCGGCCCGGTTGTACCAGGACCGGTCGAAGAAGACGATGTCCCCGGGAGCGGGCAGATGGGGGACGTAGCGCTGGAAGAACCACTGCCCGGCCTCCCTCTCGCTCGGCTTGTCCAGCGCCACCACCCGGGCTCCGCGCGGGTTGAGGCGTTCGGTGAACCGCTTGATCGTGCCGCCCTTGCCGGCCGCGTCCCGCCCCTCGCACACCACCACGACGCGCTGCCCGGTGTCGCGCACCCACTTCTGTAGCTTCAGCAGCTCGATCTGAAGGATCCGCTTCTCCCGCTCGTACGGCTTCCGCGGGAGTTTCTGCTCGTAGGGATAGTTCTCGCGCCAGGTGTCGAGGGGATTGCCGTCGCCGGCCAGCAGGATGGGCTGCTCGGGCCGCTGCTCGTCCACGAGCAGCCCCGCGAGCAGTTCCGACGGCACGGACGTGCCCTCGGGGTCCGCGGCCGGTGTAGCCGGCCTCACTGAATCAACCACGGGCGGGTTCCTCCTGCTCACGACGTCGACAGTTTGCTGCGTTCCGCTCCCGAGACGAGAGGGGGAGGGGGCGACAGGGCGGACCGTCCGGGTCTTGCCGAGTGCCCGCTGCCCGGCCGTCCATGTCCGTCCGCGTGGTTCGCCTGCCGGTCCGTTCGGGATGGTTTGCCCCCAGCTCCCCGGGTACTCGCCGCCGGGTACGACGCACGCGCTATCGCGGGAGGTATCCCATGGGCAAGCTGGGTGACATGGCGAACAAGGCCAAGGCAATGGCGAAGGGCCACCCGGACCAGGCCGACAAGGGCGTGACGCGCGCTGAGCGCATGGTCGACGAGCGGACCGGGAACAAGTACGACGCCCATACCGACAAGGCCGCCGACGCGGCTCGTCGTTCCTACCGGGACAGCGGCACGACGGAGTGACCCACATGACCGGCCTCCGGCCCCCGACGCACAGCGTCGGGGGCCGGAGACGTGTGGCCGAGGGGCCGTATGGGGCTCCGGCCGTCAAGGACAGCCGGCCTCAGGTCGTCGTCCCCTGCCCCCGCTGCGACAAGTCCCCCTCAGGCTGATCGAGTCGAGAGATAGGGGGTACACGCCGCGCATGGCACCGAAGAACGATCACTCCAAGTTCCTGCGGGCGGTACGGCAGATGCGCCGCATCCGAGCCTTCTACGCGCTGGGCGCTCTTCTCTGGGCGGCGACCGCCGCCTGGGGAGGCTGGCAGAACCCCGGTAGCCGGCAGATGTGGGTGCCCGTACTCCTGTTGGTCGTCTTCGCCGGTCTGCTGTCCGCGACGACCCTGTGGCTGAGGCAGCACCGGTCGAAGGACGGCGACCGGCCCGCCCACCACGCGGCTCCCCGCAGGCCGGCCGTCCGTCGCCACGCGAGCGCCTGACACGCGGACCTGCGAGCCCGGGGCCTGCGGAGACGCGGCGGCGCTCGGCCGGACACGAAGCCGTCAGCGCTGAGGAACGCAAGGCGCAAGACGGTTCTCGCCGGAGCGGGCCTGCTGAGGTCGCCCGAGGGCGCTTTCCCGTGGTCGTCCTGCGAGGGCACCTCCCGAGGTCCTCTCCCGCGCCCCTCAACCCACCACGGGCATCATGCGGCGCGGGAGTTCCGACGGCGCCGATACCCGTGGGGTCGGCGCCCGTTGAGGGGCCGTCCGGGGGGTAGTCGGTTGCCATGACTGTCTACGGATTTCACGCCTCGCACGAGCAGATTCCACCCGCGGATCTCCTCGACGCCGTGGTACGCGCGGAGCAGGCGGGCTTCTCCGCCGCTATGTGCTCGGACCACTTCTCGCCGTGGAGCGTGCGTCAGGGGGAGTCCGGCTTCGCCTGGTCATGGCTCGGAGCCGCCCTCCAGGCCACCGACCAGGTGCCGTTCGGTGTGGTGAACGCGCCCGGCCAGCGCTACCACCCCGCCGTCGTCGCCCAGGCGATCGCCACCCTCGCGTCCATGAACCCGGGCCGGTTCTGGACCGCGCTCGGCACCGGAGAGGCCTCCAACGAACACATCACCGGCGCGGGTTGGCCCCGCAAGGACATCCGCTCCGCGCGCCTGCGGGAGTGCGTCGACGTCATCCGGGCGCTGCTGCGGGGCGAGGAGGTCAGCCACGACGGGCTGGTGAGCGTGGACCGGGCCCGGCTGTGGACGCTGCCGCCCGAGGAACCGCCGCTGATAGGAGCCGCGTGCAGCACTGCCACCGCGGCCTGGTGCGCCGAGTGGGCGGACGGACTGATCACGGTCAACGCCCCGCGCGAACGCCTGCGCGAGATCATCGGCGCGTACCGTGACGCGGGCGGCCGTGGGCCCCTCCACCTCCAGGTGCACCTGAGCTGGGCGCCCGACGAGGCCGAGGCGCTCGCCCTCGCGCACGATCAGTGGCGGACCAACGTGCACTCCCCGCCGGTCAGTTGGGACCTCGACTCCGCGGAACTGTTCGACGTCGTCAGCGAGCACGTCACCCCCGAGCAGGTCGCGAGCACGGTCAACGTCTCCAACGACCTCGGCTGGCACGCCGCCCGGCTCCAGGAGTACGCCGACCTGGGGTTCGAGGCCGTGATGCTGCACCACGTGGGTCGCGAACAGGCCGCGTTCATCGACGCGTTCGGCGCCGAGGTACTGCCGCGACTCGACGTGACCCGCCCGATCCCCGCCACGGCCAAGGAGTACCGATGCGTCTGACCCGCACGTCCGACCTGTGGTGGAAGAACGCGGTGGTGTACTGCCTGGACGTCGAGACGTACCAGGACGGCAACGGCGACGGCATCGGAGACTTCGCGGGGCTCACCCAGCGCATCGACCACCTGGTGCGCCTCGGCGTGACCTGCGTGTGGCTGATGCCCTTCTACCCCACGCGGGAGCGTGACGACGGCTACGACATCACGGACTTCTACGGCGTGGACCCGCGCCTGGGTACCCTCGGCGACTTCACCGAGTTCGTCCGCACCGCGCGCGACCGCGGCATCCGCGTGATCGCCGACCTCGTCGTCAACCACACCTCCGAGGACCACCCCTGGTTCAAGGACGCCCGCTCCAGCCGGGACTCCGTCCACCGCGACTGGTACGTCTGGAAGGACGAGCCCCCCAAGGACGGCCCCGAGGGCGTGGTCTTCCCCGACGCGGAGGACAGCCTGTGGGAGTACGACGAGGGCAGCGGCCAGTACTACCTGCACCGCTTCTACAAGCAGCAGCCCGACCTCAACGTCGCCCACCCCGACGTCCGTGACGAGATAGCCCGCATCATGGGCTTCTGGACCCAGCTCGGCCTGTCCGGCTTCCGGGTCGACGCCGTGCCCTTCCTGCTGGAGACCGACGGACAGAGCGACGCGGGGGAGCTGCCCGACCCGCACGAGTACCTCGCCGACCTGCGTGCCTTCCTCGGCCGCCGCAACGGCGAGGCGGTCCTGCTCGGCGAGGTCAACCTGCCCTACGACGACACCACCCGCTTCTTCGGCGACCCCTCCTCGGACCGCGGCGACGAACTCACCATGTGCTTCGACTTCGTCGCGATGCAGCAGATGTACCTGTCGATGGCACGCCACGACGCCAGGCCGCTGGCCGCCGCACTGAGCGAGCGCCCCGCGGCACCGCGCGACGCCCACTGGGCCACGTTCGTGCGCAACCACGACGAACTCACCCTCGACAAACTCAGCGACGACGAACGGGCCGAAGTGTTCGCCTCCTTCGGCCCGGACAAGGACATGCAGCTGTACGACCGAGGGCTGCGCCGCAGGCTCCCGCCGATGGTCGACGGCGACCGGCGCCGCGTCGAACTGGCCTACAGCCTGCTGTTCACCCTGCCGGGCACCCCCGTGCTCTTCTACGGCGAGGAAATAGGCATGGGCGAGAACCTGGCCGCGGAGGGACGCCAGGCCGTACGCACCCCGATGCAGTGGACCCCGCAGAAGGCCGCCGGGTTCTCCACCGCCGAGCCGGACGCCTTCCCCAATCCGTTGGTGGACGGCGCGTTCGGTCCCCAGAAGATCAACGTGTACGAGCAGAGCCGCGATCCTGCTTCCCTGCTGAGCCGCATCCGTCTGTTCGTCGAACGCTACCGGGAGGCCCCCGAACTCGCCTGGGGTGACTACCGTTTGCTCACGACGGGGGAGGACGCCGTGCTGGCGCACGTCTGCCGTGACGGCGACGGCACCGTGCTGGCCGTACACAACTTCGCGGACCAGCCTCACACCGTACGGCTGGAACTGGCCGAGGCCGGATCCGGCGGACGGCTGACCGACCTGCTCGACGAGCAGCACACCGGTCTCAAGGCAGGCAAGGACGGCAAGTTCCACGTCGACCTGCCGCCGTACGGCTATCGGTGGCTCCGCGTCGGCACCCCGGCGGACGACCCCGAAAGCATCGCGTCCGGCTGACCGGCCCATGAGTGGCGGCCCCGAGCCCATCGTCGGGGCCGCCCCGACCCGTCGCGTTTCACAGCAGGAACGTGAGAGCCGTGATGGAGCACAGGAGGAAGGCGAGGACGGGCCAGTACAGCAGTTTGGGAGCCAGGTTGTCCCGCCACTGGATCAGTGCGAGGTGGGGGCCGCGGGAGAGCAGCAGTGCGTTCCAGACGACGGCGATGGTCATGAAGTAGAGGCAGAAGTAGACGTAGTCGATGTACGTGATGCCGTGGGAGCCGGTTTCGTTCCGTGCGGTGTTGTGGTCGACGGTCAGCACCAGCAGCATGGCCGCCGCGAATTCGACCACGGTCAGTCCGTCGAATCCGGCAAGCGGGAAGCGCCGGGTGTTCTTCGTGGTGACGAAGAGGGAGGCGAAGACGAGGACGGCGATGAAGGCCAGGGGGATGATCCGCCCGAAGAGCGGTGCGGCGAACTCTCTGGCCATGTGCATGTTGAAGTACAGCTCTGGATGCGCCTCTTGGCGGTACTGGCGGCCCTGTCCGAAGTTCACCGAGTAGCGCGGGGTGTCGTAGCTGAAGGACGTGGTCTTGACGGCCCAGTTGCCTGGGACGAAGTTCGCGTCGAGGCCGTACGCGGCCGGCGCGCGCCAGGGCGGGTACGCGGCCAGGTCGGGGACGAGCTGGACTCTGCTCTCGAAGTCGGGGTGCCACAGGCGGAGCCACACGTCCTGTTCGTCCAGGGGGTAGGTACGGTAGTCGAACACCTGCCGGATCTGGACGTTGAAGTACCAGCCGATGACGTGCTCGCCGTCGCGGTGGACGTCGTAGACCTTGCGGGGCTCGTAGGAGTCGTCGGCTTCCGGCAGGACGACGCCGCGTTCGATGGCGGCCGGCACCGAGTCGGCGTACCGCTGCCAGATGTATCCGCTCACCTCGACGTCGTAAGGGCCCGTGAAGCGCAGGGCCTGGATGAACACACCCGTGGGCACGCGCACGTGGTGCACCGGTGCGGGGGTGTGGCGGGTGAGGTAGGCGTCGGTGTCGTGCATGCTGGTGACCTGCGTGCCGCGGGCGAGGGTGTGCGAGGTGTCGGTCATCACCGCGTACCAGATGAGTACGGTGCCGGTCAGCAGGACAGCGGCGGTCCATGCGCTGGCCAGCCACAGGCGGTGGACCCTCAGTCGGCGGATGCCGGCGAGGCCGGCCAGCAGGAGCAGGGCCAGTCCGGTGATCACGACGGCGCCGAGTGCGGGACCGGGATCTGCGAAGTCCAGTCGCTGGTGTCGATGCGCGACGACCGCGAGCGTGACGGCGAACAGCGCGCCGGCGGCGAGGGCGAGCAGGTCGATTCCTCGGGCGGCAGCTCGCAGATGGTGCACCAGTGGATCGTGGTTCGGCGTCTTCACCACGTCACCGCAGCGAATTCAGCCGAGTTGGGCGACGTAGACGAGGAAGACCGACACGCAGAACACCGGATAGTAGACGCGGGAGACAAGCGCGAGCCGGTTCCAGGCCCGTATGTTGTCGTGTTCCTGGAGCCAGGCGCCGGCGAGCGAGATGAAGACGCATGTGCCCACGAGGAACATGAAGGAGTAGTAGGCCCACTCGAGTGCCACCGTGTATCCGATGTCCGGCAGGGAGTTGGTGACGTTGGTCAGCAGCACGGCGGCGCTGAGCATGGCGGTGACCTCCAGGGAGACGCGGGTGCTGGTGTAGCGGGGGTCGCGTGGAAAGAAGAGGGTGGCGTAGGTGACAGCGGCGCTGAGCAGCAGCGGCAGGAGGTTCTTGACGAGGAAGGGTGCCACGTCGCGGGCCACTGTGACGTCGGCGACGTACTGGGCGTAGTGAACGCCGTGTTCGCCCTGCGACAGGTCCGGGTCGCCGAGCCGCGCGGTGCTGCCCACGGCGGCCTTGTACAGACTCAGATCGCGCACCGTCCAGTTGGGCAGGCCGTCGATGGTCTGCCGGACGTCCTTGCCGCTGTTCAGTGCCTCCACGCGGTCCTGTTTCACCAGGGCCCGGTCCACGACGTAGACGACGCGGGAGGAGGGCTGGATGCGGTTCTGCAAGGTGATGGCGAGATGCTGCTGGTCGAAGGGGAAGCGGTGGAAGTCCAGCGAGGTGCTGAAGGTGGTGACGACCTGGTAGAGGCGGTATTTCACACCGTTGGCGGACGATGTGCGGACGGGGGCGGTCCACTTGAACTTGTCATCCGCCAGGTTGGGGAACTCCACGTCCGTGGCCTCGTCGCTGCCGCTGTAGCGGAACCACAGGAAGATGTCCGCCCTGAAGGTGCCTTCGCGGGTGTCGAGCGTGCTGATCCGGTTGACGTTGATACCGGTGTAGACGATCTGCTGACGGGCCAGCACCCTGCCCTCGAAGGAGACGGCCCGCTTGGCGGCCAGTTCCTGGGCCACGTCGACATCCTCCTCCGGGCTGTACTCGGTCAGCTGGACGGGAGCGGAAACGATGTCTCCGGACTGGACGATGCCGATGGTGACGGGCAGGTGCAGGGAGCGGGTTCGGTCGAAGAAGACCCGCCCGTACAGGCCTGGGATGCCCTTGCCCGGAGTGTTCATGGCGGCCAGCGCGTCGCGGATCGCTGTCCTGTCCCGTTCGCTCACGTGGGCATGGTGGATCTTTGCCCGGCTGATGGCGTGCACGGCCATGTCGGCCGCCGTCTGTCCTGACATCGCCTTCCAGGAGGGCATGGTGCCGTAGCGGTCCCGGAAGGCGGTTGCCCAGGTCAAGCCGGCTCCGGTGAGGCTGTCGGCGAGTTGGGGTGAGGCGGCGTAGAACCGTCCGGTCATCGAGCCGGGTGCCGTCCGTTCCAGGTCGGAGGCGGCCAGGCGGGAGCCGAACTGGGTGTTGGACAGGTCATCGCCCCCGATGACGGTGGCACGCACGCCATGGCGGCGCAGGTAGGTCAGCGTGGCCAGTGCGGGGTCTTCCGGCAGGGCGAGAATGACCGGACCTCGGTCCGGGTCGGTGCGGGCAGCCTCCAGCGCCTCCTGCAACTGGTCCTGGCGCGGGTTGCCGCCGTGGTCGCCGAGAGCGACGACGCGGTGGACGCGCCCTGTGGTCGCGAAGGCGCGGCGGAAGCCGTCTGCCAGGGACGCGCCGTAGGTGCTGTCCACGTGCAGCACGGTCGCGCTGCGTGCGCCGAGCACATGGTGGGCGTAGGCGGCGATGAAGTGCCCCTGATAGGTGTTCGTGTAGGTCGTGCGGAAGCTCCAGGGGTTCGCGGTGATGCTGTCGGCCGTGGCGGTGGGGGTGATGAAGGGGATGCGGGCAGCGGCGTACACGGGGGCGGCTTGGGTGGCCGTGGGGCTGCTGGTGTTGCCGATCACGAGGGCGACACGGTCGTCGCGGGCGATGCGCTGTGCCGTGCGGCGCGCGGTCGCCGGGTCGGCGCGGTCGTCGTAGGGCAGCAGCCGTATGGGATGGCCGCGTATGCCGCCGTTCTGATTGATCCGGTCGATGTGGAAGCGGACGCCGCGGGTGATCTCCTGCCCGCGGACGGCTCCCGGGCCCGTGTGGCTGGTCACCACGGCCACGTGCACCGGCTCTGGCGCCGGGCTCAGCAGGGAGGGCAGGCTCACGGCCGCCGTCACCAGGAGCAGGGCCAGGGTGGCCGTTGCGGTCAGGCGTGCGCGGCGGGTCCGCCACCTGGGGCGCAGACCGCTCGCCGTCGCGCCCGC
Source organism: Streptomyces sp. NPDC002776 (assembly GCF_053592195.1). NCBI lineage: Bacteria > Bacillati > Actinomycetota > Actinomycetes > Kitasatosporales > Streptomycetaceae > Streptomyces > Streptomyces sp. NPDC002776. The sequence continues at coordinate 36,971 of NZ_JBSFVG010000022.1, forward strand.
GGGTGCGGCGTCGGCGTTCGGGGGTTTCGAGCCGGGAGACCGGCCGTCGTCGGTGTCCCTGCCGGTGTCGTCACCGGGCGTGACCACGTCCGTCTCCTTCCTGCGAGCATGCGGTGCGCCGTTTGCGTGCGGCTCCGTGGCCGGGTGGCCGGCGCAGCCGCACGCGTCGAGGTCGCGCTATTCGGCGTCGTTTGGCGTGATGCCGTCGATGGCGTTGTGGAAGACGGACAGCTTGGCGTCCTGGGCGACGAAGTACTTGTCGACCTTGTAGGCGATGGTGGCGAAGTCCAGGCGGCCGTCGCCGTTGAAGTCGCCGATGGCGATGCGCGCGGTGGAGTCGGAGGAGACGCGCCACTTGGTGAAGATGCCGGCCTGGATGTCGATCGCCTTGTAGTAGAAGACGCCCTGCCAGGGCCAGGGGCCGCGCAGGGCGACCAGGAATTCGTCGTCGCCGTCGTTGTCGAAGTCGGCGCAGAGGATCTGGTGGCCGGGGCCCTCGCCCAGTTCGTTGGGGTCACCGAACACGTCGAGGACGACGCGCCGCCAGGTGGCCTCCGCCACGGGGGCGCCGGGCTGCTCCTTGACGTAGACGGCCAGGGTGTTGCCGTGGAAGGGCTCGGTTGCTGCGATGTAGGCGTGCGGGTCGTCGCCGATGCGGCCGGCGCCCACGTCGCCGCTGCCTTTGAAGCCGGTCTGCTGGAACTGGGACAGCTCGCCGGAGCCGATGTGGGTGGTGGTGAACCGGCCTTCGCGTTCGTCGTAGTGCAGCCAGCTGATGCCTTCCTCGGAGGCGAGCAGGATCGAGTCGAGGTGTTCGCAGCCGGGCAGCGGGTTCTGTGTCAGCTCCGCGCCGTGGATCATGCGGAAGTGGCTGTCGTCGACGACGCGTTTCTCCCAGGGCTTGCGTACGTCGTTGTTGGGGCTGAACAGCACGACGGGGATGAGGCCGTGTACATGGCGGGGGCCGACGCAGGGCACGCCCATCACTTCGGGCTTGCGGGTCTGGGTGAAGTGCCCGACGCGCAGGCGGTGCATGCCGGTCTCACGGCCGATGTAGTGGCGTTCCCAGCGCACGTCGGCGTCGGGCTTGCCGGTGTTCTCGATCCAGTCGATCTTCCCGCCGTCGAGGTCGGGGTCGTCGATGCGTCCGCCCTGTCCGTACAGCTCGTAGCAGACCACGATGTCGGGGCGGCCGTTGCCGGAGATGTCGGCGCAGTGGGCACCGATGGGCATGTGGAAGCCGTCCGCGACCAACTGCCGCTTCCAGCCGGGGTTCTTGTACCAGTAGATCTCGCCGAGGGACAGCCCGTAGCCGAAGAGGTCGGGCCGGGTGTCGCCGTCGATGTCGGGCGCCTCCACCCAGTAACCGTCGTTGAGGTGGTCGGCGACGACTTCCCGGTCGAACTTGGGCGTGCGGAGGTTCAGGGGGGTGTGTGCGGCCATGGGGGCCTTCCGATGCTGGGGGGTGGGGGACCGGGCGACTGCCGGTCGGTGAGCAGAGGTCAGGTGAGGGTCTGCGTGAGGTAGCCGTGGGCGGTCTGCGCGTAGTGCAGTGGAGGCTGTCCGCCGCGGGGATCCTGTTCGGCCTCGACGACGAGCCAGCCCCGGTAGGAGTCGCCGGGGCGAAGGATCTTCAGGAGGGTGTCGAAGTCCACGTCGCCGTCGCTGTCACCGGGGACGGTGAAGATGCCGGCCTCGACGTATTCGCGGAAGCTTCCGGAGGCGAGCGTCCGGTCCGCGCGCACGCTGCTGCGGACGTTCTTCAGGTGGACGTGGGCGATCCGCTCCCGGTGGCGCTCGATGACGCCCCGGACGTCGGCGCCGGCCCAGGTGAGGTGACCGGTGTCGAGCAGCAGGCCGACGTGGCGCGGGTCGGTGTCGCGCATCAGGCGGTCGACGTCCTGTTCGGTCTGTACGCCGGTGCCCATGTGCGGGTGGTAGGCGAGGTTGAAGCCCTGACTCGCGACGATCTCACCGATCTTGTTCAGGCCCTTGCAGAGGTCGGTCCACTGCTCGTCGGTGAACTCCGGCCGGTTGCTGCGCAGGCTCAGCGACTGCAGGTGGATGGAGTGGCCGAACTCGGCGACGCCGATCGTGGTGGTCTTCACCGGGGGGTCGCCGGCGTTGAAGTCCTTGAGGAACTCCAGCACCTTCAGCAGGTCGCATGCGGTGCGTTCGGCGCCGTCGGGCACGGTGAAGTAGGTGCTCACCCACGGCTCGCTCACGCTGAGACCGCGCAGGTGCATGGCGGCGGTCAGCGCGTCGACGTCGGTGGTGAAGTTGTGGCCGATGCTGCATCCCTCGAAGCCGGCGAGGGCGATCTCGCTGAGGCACTGTTCCATCGGGATGTCGTTGCCGATCAGCGGGAAGTCGTCGTTGGTCCAGCAGGTGGGGGTGATGCCGAGGTGGATGCCCTCGGGCAGGGCAGTGGTGTCTGGCCTCATGTGACAGTCCTGGGGGTCGCGGGGGTGGGTCAGTGCCCGGGGTGGCCGCTGAGGATGGTCTCGGCCGCGTGGACGGCCATGGCGACGCTGGTCAGCGTGGGGTTGGAGGCGTTGCCGAAGGGGTGCAGGCCGTTGCCGCCGAGGTAGAGGTTGTCGACGTTCCACACCTTGGAGTACTCGTCGACGACGCTGTCCAGTTCGCTGGTGCCCATGCGGGTGGTGCCGGCGATGTGGAGCGGCAGGCCGGGGGTGAGGAAGACCGGCTCGGAGCCGGGCATGAAGCCGCCGAGGGCGGCGGCGGTGCGCAGCATGTGCTCGTTCATGCGGTCCGTCTCCTTCCGTTCGGCCGTGTCGAGGCGGAAGTGGAAGGTGGGCTGCGGCATGTCGAAGGTGTCGCGGATCTTGCGGGAGAAGGTGACCTTGTTCTCCGGGCGGGGGCGGGAGATGCCGAACCAGCGCAGGTCCACGATGAGCCGAGGATCGACGTTGGGCGGCACGGCGCCGTAGGTGAAGGCGTCGCGGTGGATCTGGCAGTGCCAGGGCCGCTCCTCGGTCACCAGCAGGGCCAGGTTCGGGTCGCGCTCGGCGGGCGGGAAGGGCACGGGATCGGCGTTCTTGTCACCGCCGTGCAGCCGCTTGAGCTGGGCTGCGCGGTAGGCGGCGACCCGCTCGGCGGCGGACGCCGCGGGGGCGTCGTCGCTGCCGCTCACGCCGCGCAGAATCTCCTCGATGTTGTCCATGTGCTCCTGCTGCAGGACCACCTGGCAGAAGGACATGGGCTGTTCGGTGAGGTAGCGGCCAAGGGCGGGCAGCGTGATCCCGGAGTTGAACAGCAGCTGCGGGGTGGGCACCGCGCCGCACGCCACCACGTACGTCTTGGCCCGCAGCTGGATCTCGCGGCGCAGGTCGCGCAGGTCGCGTACGACGGCATGGTCGACCTTCTGCCGCCTGCCCGCGCCGGTGATCTCCAGGCGTACGCACTGGTGCTCGGGCAGCAGGGTGAACGATCCCTCGGACGGCCGGTGCGTGGGTTCGGCCAGGTCCCCGAGGACGGTGTCGGACGCGGACCACGTCACCGCGGAGGTCTTCTCGGAGTCGGCGCGCTCGCTGACGGCCAGGGGCAGTTCGGCGACATCGGCGAACTCCTCGCCCGTCTGCTTCAGGACCTGCTTGACCAGCAGATGCCGGGCGGAGGCGGCGAAGACGGAGGTCTGCCGGCCCAGCAGCGTTTCGGCCTCGTCGTACAGCTCGTCCATCTTCTTGTCGTCGATGGGGTATTCCTGGTCGCCGTTGCGCCGCTCGACCTGGGCGTGGAAGCGGGGAACGGCGCACGTCCAGTGCGTGGCCATGCCGCCCACGGCGTACGTCGCGGCTGCCGCGGGCAGGTTGGTGTGCTTCTTCTGCTCGGGATTCTGGTTGCGCATGGAGAAGCCGGCGTACTTGTCCGGGTCGTAGGCGAACGCCGAGGGGTCGAGGGTGAGGGCCGGTTCCTTGTTGGTCGAGGTCGACAGGGGCAGCAGGTTGCCCTTGATGACGGAGACGAACAGGTCGATGTTCTTCTGGAACAGGTAGCTGTTCTTGAGGTGTTCGCCGTATCTCCGGGACAGCTGCGCCCCGGCGTCGATCATCAGGACGTGCTTGCCGGCCTGGACCAGCTTGCGGGCGAAGGTGCAGCCCACCGGGCCGCTGCCGATGATCAGCGCGTCGTACTCGGTGGTGAGCACGTCGTTGTCGTTCATGAGGTTCCTCTCACACGGGGTGGGTCGTGCACCGCGGCACCGTCGTCAGCGGCGCGCACGGGTGGGCCGCTGCTTCCGGGATGCGGCCTCGACGGCATGCTGGGCATGGCCGTCACCGTCGACGGAGGTGATGTCGGCCGTGCCGCTGAGCCACAGAGCGCTGTTGACGAGGCCGACCATGCTGAACGCCTGGGGTGTGTTGCCCAGATGGCGGCCGGTGCGCGGGTCGTATTCCTCGCTGAGCAGTCCCACGTCGTTGCGCAGGTCCAGCAGCCGCTCGAACAGTTCCCTCGCCTCGCGTCGGCGGCCGGTGCCGTGCAGGGCGTCGGCGAGCCAGAAGGTACAGACGAGGAACGTGGCCTCGTCGCCGGGCAGTCCATCCACGCCGCCGTCCGCCTCGGGCCGGTAGCGCAACAGGAAGCCGTCCTCGCCCAGCTCGCGGCGTACCGCGTCCACGGTGCCCCGCACCCGCGGGTCCTCCCACGGCAGGAAGCCGACCCGGGGCAGCAACAGCAGCGCCGCGTCCAGGCCCTTGGAGCCGTAGAACTGGGTGAACGTGTTGCGCTCGGTGTCAAAACCCTTGGCGCACACCTCGGCGTGGATGCGGTCGCGCAGGTCCTCCCAGCGGTCCACCGGACCCCAGCGGCCGTGGTGCAGCACCGAGCGCACGGCCCGGTCGAGACCCGCCCAGGCCATGACCTTGGAGTGCACGAAGTGCCGGGGATCGCCGCGGACTTCCCACAGGCTGCTGTCGGGTTCGCTCCAGTTGCCTTCCAGGAAGTCCAGCAGGGCCAGCTGCACGTTCCAGGCGGGGTCGGACGCCGGCAGCCCCGCCTCGCGCGATACGTAGAAGCACTCCAGTACCTCACCCCACACGTCGAGCTGGAACTGGCCGGCCGCGGCGTTGCCGACCAGGACCGGGCTGGAGTTCTCGTAGCCGGACAGCCAGTCGAGGGAGTACTCGGGCAGCCGCCAGGTGCCGTCGAGGCCGTACATGATCTGCAGGTCGGCCGGGTTGCCGGCGACCGCGCGCAGCAGCCACTCCCGCCACGCGGACGCTTCCTCCAGGTAGCCGGTGCCGACCAGGGCCTGCAGCGTGAAGGTGGCATCCCGCAGCCAGCAGAACCGGTAGTCCCAGTTGCGCGACCCTCCGAGTTGCTCGGGCAGCGATGTCGTGGCCGCCGCGAGGATCCCGCCGGTGGGCTGGTAGGTCAGGCCCTTGAGGGTGATCAGCGAACGGCGCACCGCCTGCTGCCACTGCCCCTGGTAGGTGCATCGGCTCATCCAGGACCGCCAGAACCGCTCGGTGTCCGCGATGGCGGCGATCGCATCGACGGGCTTGGTACGGCTGGCCAGATGGGAGGGCTTGTGGGTCAGGACGAACGGCACCTGCTGTCCTGCCTCGACGGTGAACTCGGCCTTCGTGGCCATGTTCTCGCCGTAGACGGCCACGGGCGTGTGCAGCCAGAAGGCGTCGGGGCCGGCCACGGCCCGCAGGCCGCCGCCGGTCCGGTTCACCCAGGGGATGATGCGGCCGTAGTCGGGACGCAGCCGCAGATCCATCCGCATGGTGACGCGTCCGCTGATGCCTTCCACCAGGCGGACCAGGTCGGATGCCTCCCCGCGCAGCGGCATGCAGTCCACGACCCGCACACTGCCCTCGGCGGTGTGCCACTCGCTCTCCAGGATGAGGGTGTCGTCCCGGTAGCGGCGATGAGTGGCGGGGCCGCCCGACGCCGGGGCCAGCAGCCAGCGGCCGGCGCTCTGGTCGTGCAGCAGGGCGGCGAAACACGCCGGTGAGTCGAACCGGGGCAGGCACAGCCAGTCGATCGACCCGTCCCTTCCTACCAGCGCACCCGAATGCAGATCTCCCAGGAACGCGTAGTCCTCGATGGCACTGGGCATTCCGACACTCCCTTACACCGGCGGCACGGCACCGCCGGAGAACGCTCGCGCCTGTCTGACGGCGCGCCACGGCTCCGCTTCACGGGCGGGGCGCGCCGCGCCAGAGCGGCACCTTGTGGTGAATGGATGGAGCGCCCGCAGTGGAACCGGGCGCCGAACGTGCGGGCACGCCTGATAGGCCTGACGGCAGCCGACGGCCGGAAAGCCGCTTGCCGACCCAGGCCGGCCTTCGCGAGAAGGCTGCCTTGGCAGTTCGCGCATGTCCGCCGGACCGCCTCTTCAAGGTGGCATACCGCATAAGAGAGCGCGACTCCGGCATATGCATATGGCTTACTGGCATGTCAGATGGCACTTCTCCTGCTACTGGCATATGTAGCAGCAGCATCTGAAAGGTGGGTGGTCGATCGGGGCGGTGATCGGTACGACTAACGGCTGCTGAGCGGCGTGGCGTGCCCGATTCTTCCCGCTGGTCGACACGATGTGGCCGACGGCCCGGGCTGACATCGGCCGGCGTCGAGGTCGACGGACCCGCCTGCACCGGTGTGTCCGTGATGAGTGCGGAGGGCGTAATGGTGATCAGTCGTCGGAAGGTTCTGTGGCGCGGAGCGCAGGCCATGGCCCTGGCCGGTGCCGGTCGGATGACCGAGGGTGCCGCTCAGGCCGCTGGGCAACACCCGCCGGCCTCAGGACCCGGCATGCCGGCCTCGGCGTGGCGGGAGCTGGAACGGGCGTTGAGCGGCGGAGCGGGGCTCTACCGGCCGGGGAGCGCACACTACGAGAGCTTGGTGCTGCCGGACAACCGGCGGTATGCGGCGGTGCGGCCGGCGGGCATTGCCGCGTGCGCCACAGAGAAGGACGTGCGGGCGGCGCTGGGCTGGGCCGCCGACCAGGGGATGCCGTTCGCCGTCCGCTCAGGCGGCCACAACTACGCCGGATACTCCACGACCACGGGACTGCTGATCAGCCTACGCCGTATGCGCAGCGTGGTACCCAGCGGTCACCGGCTGGTGCTGGGCGGCGGTGCCACCAACTCCGACGTCTACGAGGCGAAAGCGGCGAACCTGTACTTCCCTGGCGGCCGTTGCCCCGGCGTGGGCGTGGCGGGGCTGACCCTGGGCGGGGGCTTGGGCTTCAACGACCGCAAGTGGGGACTGACATGCGACCGGCTGGTGGAGACTCGCCTGGTGCTGGCCGACGGTTCCCTGGTGCGGGCCAGCGCCCGGGAGAACGCGGACCTGTTCTGGGCCTGTCGCGGCGGGGCCGGCGGGAACTTCGGCATCAACACCGGTTTTACCTTCGAGGCCGTCGACGTCTCCGCCCAGCGCGCCACCGTGTTCGACCTGACCTTTCCCGTCCGACGGGGCGTCGTGGTCATGACCGCCGTTCAGGAAGCCCTGGCCGCAGACGAGCACAACGCCCTCGACGTGCGGATCGGCTTCAAGAACAACGGCGACGGCGGCGGTGGGACGCTGTGGCTCCTCGGTCAGCGTCTGGGCGACGAGGAAGGCCTGCGCCGGACGCTCGCGCCCGTGCTGTCCCTGCGCCCGAGCAAGTCATTCGTGCAGGAGAGGCACTTCTGGGACGCCCAGGACTACTTGATGGAACGCCCGGGTCAGCCCGCAGCCAGCGCCTCCAAGTCTCTCGTGCCCGACCGCGGCATCGGCCACCCCGCTGTCGAAGACATCATCGGCTGGATCGAGGACTGGCAGCCAGGCCGCAAGGGCAACGCCGGCTACGTGACACTGTTCGCCATGGGCGGCTCCAGCGCCCAGCCCTCCCCCGGTGACACTGCATACCCACACCGCCGAGGCACGTTCGTCATCGACATCGGCAGTCACTGGCACCCCGACACCCCCCGCAAGGAAGCAGACCGTCTGCTCGCCCAACTGCGGACGATGCACCGCACGCTGCGACACAGGCTCGAGACCTCCGCCGCGTACGTCAACTTCCCGGACCCGGACCTGCCTGACTGGCAGCACGCCTACTACGGCGCCAACTACCAACGCCTCACCGGCGTCAAGCGCCACTACGACCCGACCGGCCTCTTCCGCTACGGCCAGAACATCGGAGTCGCCGAGACCACGACAGCACTCTCCTGACCGGATCAGCCCTGGCCACGGCTGCTTCAGGCGGCTTCTCGCACGGGTTGCCCGGCCGTCAGCGGCCCGCCGGGGGGTGTATGCGCAGATGGCCAGCCTGTCAGGTGGCGGACGGAACCGGCTGCGGCCGGCGGCTGACCGGGGTGGCGCGCAAGGCCGCAGCGAAGCACTGGCGGCGGCCGCAGACATGTTGATCACGTCTGCGGCCTCGTGGCCCGGCCCACCTTCTGTGTCTTGCGTGAGAAGCCGGGCGACCTCATGTCGATCGGCTACAGGATGCGAACGTCGGTCGCCTGTGGGCCCTTCTGGCCCTGGACGGTCTCGAACTCGACCCGCTGGCCTTCGTCCAGGCTCTTGAAGCCACTGCCCCCGAGCGCGGAGTAATGGACGAACACGTCCGGACCACCCCCGTCCTGGGCGATGAACCCGAAGCCCTTCTCTGCGTTGAACCACTTCACAACGCCTTGTGCCATCAGTGCTTCCGCCCCTTCGGTGCGTCACCTCGTACGACCAGGTTCGCTGACGGGAAGGACGAAACGACCGGGTTCGCCGTCAAACGCCTCGATTGGATGACAGCAGACCACCAGGATCGGTGCCGGGCGGCGGATCCGCAGATGCTTCCTGCACGCAGCCTGAGGGGAGTACCTGCAGGAGCGGCTGGTCACCGAGATCGCAGACGCCCGCGCCGATTGCCGAAGAGGCCGGACCACGCTCCAGCAGCCCGGAGCTCCCCTGCCACCTTGCTGTCCAGCGCGATGGTCGAGGATGGATTCATGGCAGAGGACGAGAGCGAGATCGCTCTGAGCAAGCAAGACCTTCGTGAGGTCACCGCGTTCGCGGCGGCGTGCGCGGAAGTGGTGCTCGGAATATTCGAGGCAGACCAGCCTGACGACTCGCGGCCTCGAGACGCTATCGGTGCCGCGTGGGAGTTCGCCCGGGGTGGTGAGCGAGGGAAGTCTTTGCGCGACACAGCGTGGGCGGCCCTCAAGGCAGCCAAGAGTGCGGAAACCGCGGCTGCGCGCGAGGCAGCGCGGGCAGCGATGTCCGCGGCCGGCGCCGCGTACTTGCATCCGCTGGCGAAGGCCACCCAGGTCAAGCACATTCTCGGTGCCGGCGCTCACGCGGCCAGAGCAGCCGAGCTCGTCGCTGGCGACAATCGGGGCGTTGGTGCCGAACATATTGAGCGAGTGGTGCATCGTGCGACACCGGTCGTCGTGGAGGTGCTCAAACGCTTCCCAGCGGCACCAGGTGGCGGTGGACGGGTGGGTGAACTGATTCGCATGTTGGACGCTGACCTTCGTTCGCTCACCCTCACTGAATGACTCTCAGCGCCCAGATGACGCGGCCCGCTGACCACGGTCCCAGCGCGACACCTCGACGACCCAGCGGCGGGGCAGCACGTCGAAGCCGGGGGCGTCCTTGGGACGGCTGACAGGCTTCATGGTGAGGTTGAGGTGCTGTTTCGCCCAGTCGACGAGCTTCCCAGCATAGGCAGAGGCGGTCCGCACGATCGTGATCGCGGGGTGCATCAGGCGCAGGGGAACAGGGCTTCCTTCGCGGCTGCGGCTGCGGCGTCGTGCAGGTCCGCGGGGGTGACCACGACCATGAAGGGAAGGCTGCGGGTGTCGACGACCAGATGGCGCTTGCGGCCGTACTTGCAGCCCGTATCGACGACGTACCGGATCGCGTCGACGATCTCGCGGCGGGGGCGCTTCTCCGGTCGGCCGCCCGCTACAACAAGTGGACCAGAGCCCGGGAATGGACAGCTGATGTACAGCACTTTGGGAGGCACCCCGCCGCACACAGAAAACGAACTGTCCAGCAGCCCCGACAGCAGCCGGCATCATCCCCGCCTCTTATGTGGCGGGGGGGGGGGGGGCGTCGTTGAGTTACTCGCGAATCTGGGCGTTCACTGGGGGATGGTCATTGCCGTTGTCAGCGCCCAGGCCGGCGAGCAGGCGCAGTCCGTCCTCGGCGGGGCTGCCGGGGGACGCGGACAGCACCAGTAGCTCGATGCCTGATTCGTCGGGCAGCGCGAAGTTCTCCTGGTGCAGTTCCAGCAGTCCGACCAGGGGGTGCCGGTAGGCCTTGCGTCCATGTGTGCGGGCGCGTACGTCCGCGCGGGCCCAGAGGCGGCGGAAGCGTTCACTGCCCATCGCCAGCTCGCCGATGAGTGAGGCGAGGCGGGGATCCTCGGGGTATTTGCCGGCGGCCAGGCGCAGGTGCCCGACCACGTCGAGGGTGCAGTTCTCCCAGTCTGCGTAAAGTCCGCGCTCGGCTTCCTCGAGGAAGATGTGCCGTGCGGTGTTCAGGCCCGGCACCGGGCGGCCGTAGAGGAGTGTGGCGAGGCGGTTTCCGGCGAGTACGTCCGTGCGGTGGTTCATGATCAGCGCGGGTGCGTCGGATACCAGGTCCAGGACGCGCAGCAGCTCCGGCCGGACCCGCCCGCCTGGTGCCTTCGCGCGGTGGCGGCGCTGCCGGGCGAGCCGGTAGAGGTGTCCGCGTTCGGTCTCGTCGAGGCCGAGGACGCGGGCGAGGGCGTCGAGAACCTGCTCGGAGGGCTGGGTCGCGCGGCCCTGCTCCAGGCGGACGTAGTAGTCGACGCTGACTCCGGACAGGTGCGCGACCTCTTCGCGGCGCAGCCCTTCGACCCGGCGGCGGCTGTCGGTGGGGATGCCGGCAGCCGCCGGGTCGACCCGGGAACGCCGGGTCCGCAGGAAGCCCGCGAGATCGTCCATGTGCCCAGTATGGCCTCGGCGGGGGCCCGTGAAGGTGGTCCTGCCGGTACCAGGAAGTCCCGTCCGACGGAACATGAGCCCCTGAACGCCGGGCGCCGTGGCGTCCAGGATCGGAGGCATTCGATCCGAAGGAGTTCCCATGAAGACGCTGATCGTCTACGCCCACCCGGAGCCGAAGTCGCTCAACGGCTCCCTGAAGGACCTCGCGGTGTCCACGCTGTCGAACGCCGGGCACGAGGTACGGGTGAGTGACCTGTACGCGATGCACTGGAAGGCGGTCGTGGACGCCGCGGACTACGGCACCAGCGCCTCGCGTCCGCTGAAGGTCGCCCTGGACTCGGGCCGGGCCTTCGACTCCGGGACGCTCACCGCGGACGTCCGCGCCGAGCAGGAGAAGCTGCTGTGGGCCGACACGATCATCTTCCAGTTCCCGCTGTGGTGGTACACGATGCCCGCGATCCTCAAGGGCTGGGTGGACCGGGTCTTCACGTACCACTTCGCCTACGGCGTCGGCGAGCACAGCGACACCAAGTACGGCGAGCGCTTCGGCGAAGGCACCCTGGCGGGCAGGCGGGCTCTGCTGTCGGTGACCGCCGGCGGCCCGGAGTCGCATTACGCCGCTCGCGGGATCAACGGCCCCATCGACGATCTGCTGTTCCCGATCCAGCACGGCATCCTCTACTACCCGGGCATCGAGGTGCTGCCGCCGTTCGTGCTGTACGGCGCTGACCGGATGACCGGCGAAGACTATGCGGACGTCGCCAAGGCCTTCGAACAGCGCCTGCTCACCCTGGAATCGACCGAGCCGATCGCATTCCGGCGGCAGAACTTCGGCGACTACGAGATCCCCTCGCTGCACCTGAAGGAGGGGCTGGAACCGGCGGGTCGCACGAGTTTCGGGCTGCACGTGCGCGGCTGACCGCCATCGATGGAACAGGAGGAGCCGAGGCGCGGACCCAAGAGCAGTGGCGAGGGCTGTGGGGGCAGTGGCGGCCGGCTACCTGCTCTCGGCCGTGGACCATCCCCGCTTTGCAGCTGAATCGGAGCCGTCCCCGAGCCGCGCCTGAGAGGCAGTCACGGCCGTCACTGCAATCGGGCTGCGCAGCCCTCCTTAGGGGCGGTGCACCCTTGCGTCCTCAGTTCGGAGACCGGCGTGACGGCTCCGCGCCCGGACACAAGCACGCTTACGGGCGGTCATCGCATGCAGACAGTCCGCGAAGCGCAGGAGGCTGAGACGCGGGTGCGCCTGCCGGTAGGGTTCTGGGCCGATGGGCTGCTGGTGGGGGTGGGGGAACCCGGGTGGTTCGGCGTGCGGCTGCTGACCCGTGAGGAGGTGATCGTTGCCCTGCGGAGGAAGGGACCGTCGTTGGCCGCCACGGGCGTCATCCCGTCCTGGGGGGTGCGGGATGCCGACGCGTCCTCCGCTCTGTTCGACGCCGCCGACCAGAACGGCGACGCCGCACTCAGCTTCGCCGAGTTCACCGCGGTGGTGGACCGACGGTTCGGCTGGAGCTGATCAGCGCTGAAGGCTGCTGAGGGCGGTGGCCAGATCGGCCGCTGGGGGCTCGAGTACGCCGTCGCGACTGGCGCCAGTGCGGGGGAGCAGGAGGTACTCCGGACGTTTTTCCGGGCCATAGCGGCGATCCGCCGAAGTTGGTGCTGAGTACGGCGGCCTCGGGCTCGAAGAGAGCGCAGCCTCCAGGAGGCGTCCGAAGAGCGCTGGGTTCGCATACGCGGCCTCCTCCGAGCCGTCGTGCAGCGCATGCACCGCGGGCCACTCCTGGCGGTTCTTCGCCCACCTCGTGTGCACCGGGCGGCTTCTCCCGGCGCGTGAGGGTCTCGGCCGCGGACTGACTGCAACCGGGCCGTCTGACTCCGGGAGGCCCTGGTCACGGTAGGGGCTGTTCCGAACACTTCGGAACAGCCCCTCGATGCGTTCGCTCGACGCGCACCGCCTTCGACGGCGAACGGGATAACGAGGACATAGCCGGGTCGATATCTACGTGCACCATCATCGATTCCGCATTCAGGCGCCCGGTCGTTCGGGCGGACAGCGGCCGAAGGTGTGCGGAGGGTTCATGGCGGCGGGTGCGGAGCCTTTGCACGTGCACGAGGTGTTCGAGCGGCGGGCGGCCCGGACGCCGGACGCGATCGCCGTCGTACACGGCGCGCACCGGATGGACTTCCGGGAACTGGACGAGCGCGCCGAGCGGCTCGCCGGGCAGCTCGTCCGTCTCGGCGTCGGACCGGACGTCCTGGTCGGCCTTTGCGTGGAGCGCGGCTTCGACATGGTCGTGGGTGTGCTGGGCATCCTCAAGGCCGGAGGCGCCTACGTGGCCCTCGACCCCGTCCATCCGCCCGAGCGGCTGAGCCGGACGACCGAGGACGCAGGCCTGGGCCTCGTGGTGACCCGGCGCCGCCTGACCCCGCTCCTGCCGCACGGCCCCCGCCCCGTTCTGCTGGAGGAGCTGCGCGAGCGGTCGGCACCGCCTGGGGTACGGGCCCGCCCGGCGCCCGCCTCCCTCGCCTACCTGATGTACACATCCGGCAGCACGGGCACCCCCAAGGGGGTACTCGTGACCCACGCCAACCTGATCAGTCTGCACAGCGCCTGGGAACGGCTGTACGGGCTCCGTACGGCCGCCCTGAAGCTGGTGTCCGTCAGTGGGCTCTCCGTGGACCTGTTCCTCGCCGACCTGCTGCGTTCCGTCTTCGCCGGGGGCACCGTCGTCATCGCCGAACAGGACGTGATCACCGATCCGTCCCGGCTGTTCGAACTCGTGACGAGCAGTGGGGGCACCGCCATGGAGCTGGTGCCCTCGCTCGCCAAGCTGCTGGCCCGGGAGGCCGCCTCGCGCGGCACGCGCATCCCGCCGATGCGTCTGCTGTCCGTCGGGTCGGAGGGCTGGCTCGCCGAGGACTGCCGGGAACTGCTGGCCGCCGTCGCGCCGGGCAGCACGGTGGTCAATGCCTATGGCACGACCGAGACGACGGTGGACTCCTGTGTCCTGTTCCTGGACGAGCAGGTGATCGAGGGCGCGGCGACCGTCCCGGTCGGGCCCTCCATCGCCGGCACCACCGTCCACGTCCTGGACGCGGCCCTGCGGCCCGTACCCGCGGGCGGAACCGGGGAGTTGTACATCGCCGGGCCTGGGCTGGCGCGCGGCTACCACGGCAGGCCCGGCGCGACCGCGCTCGCCTTCGTGGCCCACCCCCGCGGCGCCGCAGGTGAGCGGCTGTACCGCACCGGCGACCTGGTCCGGCGCAGGGCCGACGGGCACCTCGACTTCCTGGGCCGCACCGACGGGCAGGTGAAGATCCACGGCCACCGGGTGGAGACCGCCGAGGTGGAGAACGCGCTGGTCGCGAGCCCCGGCGTGCGGGACGCGGCGGTCGCCGTCAAGGAGGACGACGGAGGGCGGCGCAGGCTCGTCGGCTATGTGGTGACCGAGGACGGCGCAGAACCCGACCCCACCCGGCTGCGTGACCGTCTCGCCGGGCGGCTGCCGGAGCACATGGTGCCGACGGTCTTCGTCGCACTGGACCGGCTGCCGCGGCTGCCCGGCGGCAAGACCGACCGGCGTGCGCTGCCCGACCCCCGCCCGCCGCGGTCGGCCGACGCTGGCTTCGAGCCCCCGCGCACCGACACCGAGCGGATGCTGGCCCGCGTCTGGTCCGAGGTCCTCGGCGTGCAGCGCATCGGACGGCACGACGACTTCTTCCGCACCCTCGGCGGCGACTCGGTCCTCGCCATGCAGGTGGCCGCCCGCGCCCGCGCCGCCCTCGGCGCCCCGCTCCCGCCCGGCGCCCTGTTCCGGGCCCCCACACTGGCGGCCCTGGCCACGGAGACGGACGCCACACGCACCGAGGGCCGGGACCGAGCCGACGAGCGTCCTGCCACCGCGCCCCGCGACCCCCGTGCTCAAGGCGACGCCCTGCTTCGGCTGGTGCCCTCCCACGCTCAGCGGCGGCTGTGGTTCCTGCACCAGTACGATCCCGGCCCCGCCTACCACGTCAGCCTGGCGTTACGGCTGGTCGGAGCGCTGGACCCGGTCGCGTTGGACGTCGCGCTGAACTGGGTCGTCGCGCGCCACGAAGGGCTGCGCACGACGTTCGTCAGCGAGGCGGGCCGCTGTGTCCAGGTCGTGCATCCGAGGGCCCGGCTGCGGCTGGCGCACAGCGACCTCAGCGGGCTCCCGGGGCTGGAGCGCGAGGCCGCGACCGAACGACTGCAACACGCCGACCTGGCCCGCCCCTTCGATCTGGCCGAACTGCCGCTGCTGCGCCCCCGGCTCGTCCGGCTCGGCGAGCACGAGCACCTCCTGACCCTGACGGCGCATCACATCATCACCGATGACTGGTCCTACGAAGTGCTGGCCGCCGAACTCGGAATCTGCTACTCGGCCGCCGTGGCCGGTGCGCAGACGGCGCCCGACCTCCCGCCGTTGCCTCTGCGGCATGCGGACCACGCCGTCCGGCAGCACCACCGTCTGACGGAGAACGGCCGCGCCGATCGCCACCTCGCCTACTGGCGGCGGCAGTTGGACGGCATGGCACCTCTCGAACTGCCCCGAGACCGGCCCCGCACCGCACGCACCGGTTCCGCGGGCCGCCTCCGGCGCACTCTGCCCCCGCAGCTCCGCGACCGGCTCGCCGCGCTGGGCCGCGAGCAGGGCGCCACGCTGTACGTGACGCTGCTGGCCGCCTGCATGCTGCTGCTGGCCCGGCGCACGGGCCGACAGGACATCGCCGTCGGGACCGTCGTCTCGGGGCGCGACGACGTGGACCTGGAGGGGCTGGTCGGGTTCTTCGCCAACACGGTCGTGCTGCGCGGCAGCGTGGATGAGCGGCACAGCTTCGCCGAACTGCTGGGTGGGGTAAGGAACATGGTCGCAGGGGCCGTGGACCACGCTGAACTTCCCTTCGACCGGCTCGTCGAGGAACTCGCGCCGGACCGCCACTCCGGTCAGGACCCGCTGGTCCAGGTACTGATCGTGATGGCCAACACCCCGGCCCGCCCGCGGAGGTTCGCCGGCCTGACCGTCACCGAGGACGACGTGCCCGCCGTGGCCGCCGACTTCGACCTGACCGTCGAGTTCCGGGACGCGGACGACGGGCTGCGGGCGGACTTCCTGTACCGCGCGGACCTGTTCGACGCGGCTACGGTTGAGCGGCTGGCGAGCGCCCTTCAGGAGCTGCTGGACCGGCTCGGGCGGGAGGGGCACCGGCCGCTGCGTGAGCTGCCCCAACTGGCCGGCGCCGAGCGGCGGGATCCGGCCCTCCGGCTGGACGGCGGCCCCGCCGAGGACGGCCGCTGTGTGCACGAGGTGTTCGCCGAACAGGTACGCCGCGATCCCGGCGCGACCGCCGTCGTACACGGGCGGGAGCACGTGACGTACGGCGAACTCGAACACGCCGCAAACCAGTTGGCGCAGCATCTCGTCGGCCTGGGCGTCGGCCCGGACACCGTCGTCGGAATCTGTCTCGACCGGGGCCCGAAGTTCGTCGTGGCCGCGCTCGCCGTACTCAAGGCCGGAGGCGCCTTCCTGCCCCTGGACCCCGGCCACCCGCCGCGGCGGCGCGCCGATGTGATCGCCGACGCGGCACCGCTCGTCATCGTCACGGACCGCGAGCACGCGGCCCTGTTGCCGGAGGGCGCCGCGCCCCTCGTACGCCTTGACGCGGAGGAGGAGCGCACGGCGATCGCCCGGCACCTTGGCACCGCGCCCCGGCGGCCGGTTCTGCCGCAGCACCTCGCCTACGTCGTCCACACCTCCGGGTCGACCGGGCGGCCCAAAGGTGTGCAGATCCCGCACGCTGGGCTCACCGCCCTCGCCGCCGACAGCCGACGCACGCTCGGACTGGGGCCCGGCGCACGGATGCTCCAGCATCTGTCCTGCGCGTTCGACGGCGGCCTGTGGCAGATCCTCATGCCTCTGCTGACCGGGGCGGCCGTGTGCTTCAGCCTGCCCGAGGAGCGGCTCGACCCGCAGGCGCTGGCCCGCCGGGTCCGCGCCGACGGTACGACCGTACTGATGCTGCCGCCCGCCCTGCTCGGCACCCTCGACCCCGCCGCGGTGCCCGACTCGGTGCTCGTCTGCTCGGCGGCCGACGTGTGCCCCGCGGACACGGCGCGGGCCTGGGCGGCCGGACACTCCTTCGGCAACCTCTACGGGCCGACCGAGACCACGATGTGCTCCACCGCCCACCTGGTGCCGCGCGGCGCCGCGGATCCGGTGGCAGGTGCGGACGGTGTGCCCATAGGGCGGCCCGTGGCGGGTGCGCGGCACCATGTCCTGGACCCCTGGCTCCGCCCCGTTCCCGTCGGCACGCCCGGGGAACTCCACATCGCCGGGGCCGGTCTGGCGCGCGGCTACCTGGGGCAGCCCGCGCAGACCGCGGCACACTTCATCGCCGATCCGTTCGGTCCGCCCGGCAGCCGCATGTACCGCACCGGCGACCTCGTGCGGCCACGGGCCGACGGCACCCTCACCCACCTCGGCCGCGTCGACGACCAGGTCAAGATCCGCGGCCACCGCGTCGAACCGGCCGAGACGGCGGCGGCGCTGCGCGCTCACCCCGATGTAGCCGAGGCCTTCGTCACGGCCTGGCGCGACGAGGCGGGCGAGGCACGGCTGGCGGCCTACGTCGTGCCGCGCCCCGGCCGGGACGCCCCCGCCGGCACGGCCCTGCGCCGTCTGCTCGGACGCACCCTGCCCGCCGCCCTGATCCCGTCCGCCTTCGTCGCCGTATCCGCTCTGCCCCTCAACGCGAGCGGCAAGATCGACCGGGGCGCCCTGCCCCGACCCGGGCCCGCTCGCGCGCCGGAGTCGGCGTACGCGCCGCCCGAGACGCCGGTGCAGCGGACCCTGACGGGCGTCTGGTCGGCGGCCCTGGGGGTCGAACGCGTCGGTGTCGACGACGACTTCTTCGACCTCGGCGGCGACTCCATCACCAGCGTGCGGCTCGTCGCCGAGGCCCGCGCGGCCGGTCTCGCGGTGACCCCGAAGGACGTGTTCGAGCGGCCCACGGTGCGCGCCCTGGCCGAGGCGGCGCGTGCGGTCGCGCCCGCGGCCGAGAGCGTCCCCGTCCGACGCGACCGCTACCCGCTGACCCCCCTCCAGGCCGGGCTGCTCTACCACTCCCTGGCCGGGCGGGACCTCTATGCACGCCGCATCACCCTGACTCTCGCGGGCATCACGGACGCCGACGCGCTGGCCCGCGCCTGGCAGCACGTCGTCGATCAGTCGCCGGCCCTGCGCAGCACCGTGCACCTGCCCTGCGGCGGGCGGCCGGAGCAGATCGTGCACCCGGAGTTCCGGGTGCCCGTCACGGCGTACGACTGGCGCGGGCTCGGCCCGGACGCCCGGCGGGACGCGCTGGCGGCACTGACCGAGCGGGACCGGGCGCAGGACCCCGATCCGCGGCAGGCACCGCCGCTCCGGCTGGCCCTCGCCCGCACCGGCGACGACGAGATGACGGTCCTGTGGACCACCCACCACCTGTTCGTGGACGGCTGGAGCGTGTCGGAGATCCTCACCGACGTCCTCGCCGCCTACGAGGACCTCGCCGCCGGACGTGCCCCGGCCGTCGTGCCGCGCAGGCCCTTCGCGGACTACGTCCAGTGGCTGCGCGACCGCGACCAGGCCGAGAGCCGCGCCCACTGGCAGGCGGAGCTGGACGGTCGCACCGCGCCGACGCCGCTCCCGTACGACCGCCGTCCCGCGCCGGGCGGCCGGAGCGGGCCGCACGCCGGGCACACCCTCACGATCCCGCTGCCCGAGCACGAGCGGCTGCGCGCCTTCGCCCGGCGCCACCGGCTCACCCTCAACACCCTCGTCCAGGCCACGTGGGCACTGCTGCTGTCCCGGCACGCGGGCACGGACGACGTCGTGTTCGGCGCCACCGTCTCGACCCGCGAAGCCGACCTGCCGGACGCCGGGAGCATGATCGGGCTGCTCGTCAACACGCTGCCCGTGCGCATCCGCGTCGACGAGCGCGCCCCGCTGCTGGACTGGCTGCGCGCCGTCCAGGACCGTCAGGTCGAGGCACGACGGCACGCCACCTTCCCGCTGTCCGAACTGCCGGGCGCCGCCGGACGGTTCGACACCGCCCTCGCCTTCGACAACATCCCCTACGACCCGGCCGCCGTGCGCGTGGGCACGGTCCGCGTCGTCCGCCTCGACACCGACAACACCACCAACTATCCGCTGTCGCTGCTCGTGCACTCCGGTGGTGCTCTCGTGCTCCAAGTCGACTACGACACCACCGTGTTCACCCCGGACGAGATCGCCCGGCTGGCCGACGAGCTCCGCACCGCGCTGCTCGCCCTGGAGGCCGTCGCGCAGGACGCGCCGGTGGCGGCCGTACCCCTGACCGGCGAGAGCGCGCCGCGCGACCCCGCCGGAACACCCGGTGCGCCCGAACCGGCCTGCGTGCACCACCTGTTCGCGGCCCAAGCGGCTCGTACGCCGGACGCGACGGCACTCTCGTACGGCGACGGGGAGCGGGCGGAACGGGTCACTTACGCGGAGCTGGACGCGCGCTCCAACCGGTTCGCGCACCACCTGATCGAGTGCGGTGCCCGGCCCGAGGCCCTCGTCGCGGTCGCCCTGCCCCGCGGCATCGACCGGATCGCCGCCCAACTCGCCGTCCTCAAGGCCGGAGGGGCCTTCCTGCCCCTGGACCCCGACCACCCCGGCGAGCACGCCGCACGCGCCGTCGCGGACTCCGGCGCCGCACTCCTGCTGACCCGGACGGGCGAGGACGCCCCCTGGCGGCCCGGTACGGTGCGTGTCGTCGCTCTCGACGGGGTCCTGCTCGACGGCCTGCCGGACACCGCGCCCGTGGTATCGGTACGGCCGGACAGCACCGCCTACACGATCTTCACCTCCGGATCGACCGGCAGTCCCAAGGGAGTCGACGTCACCCACCGGGGAGTGACCGGCATGCTGGCCGCGGTGCGCGGCACGGGCGCCGGTGGTCCCGGCAGCCGCGTCCTCCAGTTCGCGGCACCGAGTTTCGACGCCGCCTTCTGGGAGACGTGCGCGGCGTTGCTCACCGGCGCCACCCTCGTCCTGGCCCCCGCCGCACGGCTCCGGCCAGGCCCTGAACTCGCCCGGACCCTGGCCCGGGAGGCCGTCACCCACGTCACACTGCCGCCCGCGGTGCTGGGCATGCTGCCCGACGGGGCACTGCCCCGCGCGACGGCCGTCGTCTCCGCGGGCGAGCACCTGCCCGCCGCGCTCGCCGCCCGGCTCGCCGTGCGGAACACGGTCTTCAACGCCTACGGGCCCACCGAGAGCACGGTGTGCGCCACCGTCAGCGGCCCGCTCACGGGCGACGGCGAACCGCCGATCGGCACCCCCGTGCCCGGCACGCGCGTGTACGTACTGGACGCCCGGCTCCGGCCGGTGCCGACCGGCGCCGCGGGCGAGCTGTACCTGGCGGGCGCCGGGCTCGCCCGCGGATACCGGGAGCAGCCCGCGCAGACCGCCCTGCGGTTCACGGCCTGTCCGTACGGGCCGTCGGGCGCCCGCATGTACCGCACCGGCGACCGGGTCCGCCGCCGGGGCGACGGCGGGCTGGAGTTCCTCGGGCGGGTCGACGACCAGGTCAAGGTGCGCGGATTCCGGGTGGAACCCGCCGAGGTCGAGGCGGCGCTGACCGCCCATCCGGCCGTCGCCCAGGCCGCCGTCACCGCCGACGGCACCGGCCACACACGACGCCTGACGGCCCATCTGGTCCCCGCGACCTCCGTCGACGGCACTCAGGACGCGCTTGACGCCGTCCGCGCGGACCTCGCCCGGCGGCTCCCCGGCCACCTCGTGCCCTCGGCATGGCTGGTGCGGGACAGCCTCCCGCTCACCCCGCACGGCAAGGTAGACCGCCACCGCCTCGACGCCGCGCCGCCCACCCGGCCCGTCACCGGCCGCGCTCCGCGGGGCGCGACCGAGCGCTGGGTCGCCCGGGAGTGGGCCCGGCTCGTCGGCCGGGACGGCATCAGCGCGCGGGAGAAGTTCTTCGAGGCCGGCGGAACCTCCCTGAGCCTCCTGGAACTGGCCGCACGACTCAACCCGCCCGGGCGCGAACCGATCCCGATCGCGGACCTCCTCGAACACTCCACCGTGGAGGAGATGGCCCAACTCCTGGACGAGCGGGGCGGGCCACCGTCGGGCCCCGCTCCCGCGCCGGTTGACCGAGTCGACGTCGGAACGGCTGAGCGCGCGGCGGACGAGGGACCGGATGCCGTGGACGACGGCACCGGCGACTGGGAACTGTGATGCGGGAGGACGCGATGGGGCACGAGCATGTGGCGATCGTCGGAGTCGCGGTGGCGCTGCCCGGCGCTCACGACCTGGACGTGCTCCACGACAATCTGCGCGCCGGACGGGTCGCCGTGGCACCGCCGAGCGCCGAACGGGTGCGGTACGCCGGAGGCGACCCGGGCACCTCGTACGCGCCCGGTGCCTACCTCGACCGCATCGACCTGTTCGATCACGCCTTCTTCGGGCTCTCCCGGCATGAGGCGCAGACCATGGACCCGCATCAGCGGCTCGCGCTGCACCTGGTGCACCGGGCGGTGGAGAACGCCTGCCACGCCCCGGGCGAGCTGCGCGGCTCGCGCACCGCGGTCGTCCTCAGCGCACCCGACCCCGCCTACGCCGGACTCGTCCCCGACGACGACCCGCAGCGCATCCTCGGCACCCTGCCGTCGGCGAGCGCCGCCCGCGTCGCCTATCTGCTCGACCTGGCCGGCCCCTGCCACGTCGTCGACACCGCGTGCAGCGGCAGCCTGGCGGCGGTCGTCCTCGCCGTGCAGCAACTGCGCTCCGGACAGGCCGAGCTTGCGATCGCCGGTGGGGTGAGTCTCCGGACCGTGCTGCGGCCGCTGGCCGGATACGAGCCGCTGCCGGGCATCGAGTCGCCGGACGGTGTGTGCCGCCCGTTCGATGCCGCGGCCGATGGCACCGTCGGCGGTGAGGGCGGCGGAATCGTCGTCCTCAAGCCGCTGTCCCGGGCGCTGGCCGACCGCGACCACATCCACGCCGTACTGCGCGGGACCGCCGTCAACCACAACGGCTACCGAGCGACCGGCATGAGCGCGCCCAGCCGGGACGCCCAGGCCGAGGTGATCGAGGCCGCCTGGCGGGACGCGGGTCTGCCCGTCACCTCCGCCGGATACCTGGAGTGCCACGGCTCCGGCACGGCGCTCGGCGACGCCGTGGAGGCGGCCGGACTGCGGCAGGCCCTCCTGAGCGCCGGGGCGACGGGGGAGCCGCTGCCGATCGGCGCCGTCAAGGCCAACCTGGGCCACCTCGACCACGCGTCGGGCATGGCGGGCCTGTTCAAGGTGGTCACGGGGCTGCGCCGGACCACCCTGTACCCGACGCCCGGCTTCACCGAGCCGCACCCCCTGCTCGGCTCCGGCAGCCCCGTCCGCGTCAACGACACGGCCCGGCCCTGGCCCGAGGGCGAGGGGGGTGGCCCGCGCCGGGCGGGGCTCAGCTCCTTCGGACTGACCGGCACCAATGTGCACGTGGTCGTCGAGGAGGCACCGGCCCGCCGGACCGGCGGGAGTCGGGGCGGGCGCGGCGTGCGGGGCGGGGAGCTCGTCATGGTCTCCGCCGCGACGCCGGGGGCCTTGGACCGTCACTTCGCCGCACTCGCCGACTTCGCCGAGACCACCGGGCACTCGCTCGCCGAGGTGGCCCACGCCCTCAACCGCGGCCGCGACCACCACCGCCACCGTGTCGCCGTCGTCGCCCGCGACACCGCCGACCTCGCACGGGCGCTGCGCACCGCAACTGTCCCCGCCGAACCGGCTCCCGCGGACCCGCCGCTGGTCCTGCTCTGCTCCGGGGACGCGACGGTCGCCGACGCGGACGAGCGGACGTGGCAGAAGCTGTGCGGGGAGTTCCCGGCACTGGCGGAGGCCGGAGATGCGGCGCCGCAGGATGCGCCGGTGCGGCGGCTGCTCGTGCGGCAGACGGGGCTGTACCGGCTCGTGCGGGCGCTCGGTCTGGACACCGCGCGGTTGGTCGGGTCGGGGCCGGGGAACCTCGCGGTGCAGGTCGCGCGGGGGAGACTGGACTGGGCCGAGGCGGTGACGCGGGCCGCGGATGCTTCGCTGACGGACCAGGTCGACGAGGCGGGCCTGCTGCGCGCCGTGCGCGGGTTCGTGCAGCAGGGTGCCGTCCTCCTCGAACTCGGCGGGGACGGTGTGCTGTCCCGGCGCATCCGCGAGCTGGCGCCCGGACTGCCGGTCATCGCACTGCCCGCCGACTCCGGCCGCCACGGCGTGCTGCGCGCGCTCGGCAGGCTCTGCGAACTCGGCGTCCAGGTCGACTGGAACGGTGCCTACGACGGCCGGGACCTGGAGCGGGTCGAGGCGCCGACGTATCCCTTCGAGGCCGTGCCCTGCTGGTACGGATCACCGGATCAGCGGCAGGGCGACATGGCCCCGCGCCCGGCCGCACCGTCGCCCGCCCCTGCGGCCCCGCCCGCCGACGACGACACGGAGCGGGCGGTCGCGGAGATCTGGCACCGCGTCCTCGACGCTCCCGGCATAAGTCCCGAGTCCCACTACTTCGACCTCGGCGGCACCTCCATCGCCGGTATCACCCTGCTCCGCGAGGCCCGGGTCCGTTTCGGCGTGCGCATCACCTTCGCCGACCTCTACCAGAACCCGACGGTCCGGCACATGGCCGCGCTCATCGACTCCAGGAAGGCGACCGCGGCAGGTACCGACGGCCCTGTGGACTACGGGACCGACCGGGACGTCACCGCCGTCCCCCGCACCGGCCGCCTCCCGCTCTCCGTCAACCAGGAACAGCTCTGGTACCTGGATCGTCTGCTGCCCAAGGGCCCGCTCTACAACATCCCCGGACAACTGCGCTACCACGGCGCCCTGGACATCGACGCCCTGCGGGCCGCGGTGCGTGGGGTGACGTTACGTCATGAAGTGCTGCGCACCCGGATCCTGGAGGACGACGGCCGGCCCTACGCCGTGTTCGACGCCGCACCGCCCGACCTCACCGTCCTCGACCTGCGGGACCGGCCGGCGGCGGAACGCGAGCGGGAGGCGCGCCGGATCGCGGTCGAGGAGGCCCGTACGCCGTTCCGTACGGAGGCAGGGCCGCTGCTGCGGACCACCCTGGTCACCCTGGCCGAGGACGACCATCTGTTGCTGTGCACCTGGCATCACATCGTCTTCGACGGCTGGTCGCCCGCGGTGTTTTTCCGCGACCTCGCCGAGCACTACGCCGCCCGGCGCGAGGGGCGGCCCGCCCGGCTTCCCGAACTTCCGGTCCAGTACGCCGACTTCGCCGTGGCGCAGCGCGACCGGCTGGCCGGCGGGGCGCTCGACGCCGGACTGCGGTTCTGGCGGGCGGAACTGGACGGCCTCCGGCCCGCCGAACTCCCCTCGGACCGGAACCGGCCGCCTGTCCCGTCGTACGCCGGAGATCTGCTGGAGCTGTGTATCGATGACGAACAGGCGCGGGCGGTCCGGGAGTTCAGCAGGGGTGAAGGGGTGACGACGTTCGTCACGATGCTCGCCGCCGTGAACGCCCTGCTGCATCTGTGGGCCGGGCACCGGGACGTGGTCGTCGGGGCGGCCTCCAGCGGTCGTCTCAGCCCCACCACGCACGAACTCGTCGGCTACTTCAACAACGTCCTGCCGTTCCGCACGCCCGTGGACGGCGGCGCCGGCTTCCGTGACCTGGTGCGGCGTACGGCGACCACGGTCACCGGCGTCCTGGACCACGAGGAGGTGCCCTTCGGGAGGATCGTCGCCGACCTCAACCCGCGGCGCGATCCGTCCCGGCATCCGCTGTACACCGTCTGCTACACCCACCAGAACACGGCCCCGCACACCGCGGAGCTGCCGGGCCTCACCGTGACGACCGACGCGGCGGCCGTGGCCGGCGTCGCGCCCGGCACCGCCAAGGTCGACCTCACCCTGGGGTTCAGCGACGAGGCGGACGGGCCCATGCCCGGCTATGTGGAGTACGCCGTCGACCTGTTCGACCGCGCCACGGTGGAAAGGCTCGCCGACCGATTCCTCGCGCTGATCGCCGCCGCGATCGAGGACCCGGACCGTCCGCTGAGCGACCTCGTCTCCAGTGCCGAGCCGCGAGTGCCCGACGGGGAAGTGACGGGGGCGGTGCGGCGGATCGCCGCCGAGGACCCGGAGCGGCCGGCCGTCGTGCACGGCGGGCAGACCTGCGGCTACGGCGAACTGGACCGGCGGTCCGAACTGCTCGCCACACGGCTGTCGGAGGCCGGCGCCGGGCCGGACACGGTGGTGCCGGTGCTCGCGCCGCGCGGCGCGGACCTGGTGGTCGGCTGGCTCGGCGTGCTCAAGGCGGGCGCGGCCTTCGTGCCCCTCGACCCGGCCGCCCCGCCCGACAGGCTCGCCGGCATCCTCACGGACCTCGACGCTCCCGTCCTCGTCGGCCCACCCGACCTCACGGCCGCACACGCCGACGGCAGGACCGCGGTGACGCCGGACGACGCGGGCCGCCCGGGGCGTGGTGGCGTGCCGCTCACCCGTGGTTCCGGTCAGGTGCGTCGGCTCGCCTACGTGGCCTTCACCTCCGGTTCCACCGGACGCCCGCAGGGGTGCGCAGTGGAGCACGGGGCGCTGGAGAACCTGCTGGCGTGGTTCGGGCGGGAGACCGGGCTGCGGGCGGGGGACCGGGTGGCCCAGGGGTTCGCGCCGGGGTTCGACGGGTCGGTGCTGGAGATCCTCGGGACCCTGCGTCACGGGGCGACCCTGTACCTCGCCGACGACGCTCTCCGTACGCCGGCCGCGCTGCTCCGCGGGTTCGCCGACGAACGGATCGCGGTCGCCTGTCTGCCCACACCGATGGCGGAACTCGTCCTGGCGGAGGCCCCTGACGTGCCGGTGCCCGGACTGCGGGTGCTGGCCACCGGCGGTGACCGGCTGCGGGTCCGGCCCGCTCCGGGCACGTCCTTCCGGCTGCTGAACATGTACGGGCCCACCGAGTGCGCCGTGGTGGGCACGTGCGGCGAGGTCACGCCGGACCAGGCCGGTCCGCTCCCCGGCATCGGCGGTCCCCTGCCCGGTGTCCGCGCCCACGTCCTCGACGCCGGTCTGCGGCCCGTGCCGCCCGGCCGGCCGGGAGAGCTGTACCTCGGCGGCCGTGCCGTCGGCCGGGGCTACCACGGCCTGCCCGGACCGACCGCCGCGCGCTTCGTGGCCGACCCGTTCGCCGGAGTGCCCGGTGCGCGCATGTACCGCACCGGGGATGTCGTGAGCGTCCGTCTCGACGGCACGCTCGACTTCCAGGGGCGCGCCGATGACCAGGTGGAGATCCGGGGTCACCGCATCGAACCGGCCGAGATCGAGCGCGCGTTGCTCCAGCAGCCGGGGGTGCGGGAGGCCGTGGTCGGCGCGGAGCCGGACACCCACGGCGCACCCCGGCTCGTCGCGCACATCGCGGGCGAGGCCCTGCCCGCCGAGGCCGACCTGCGCGACCGGCTCGCCCGTCTGCTGCCCGCCGCCATGCTCCCGGCCCGCATCCTCACCCACCGCCACCTCCCGCGCACGGCCAACGGCAAGCTGGCCCGCGGCGCCTTGCCCGCGGGCGGTGTTGAGGATCCGAACCCCCGCCCCGCCACCCCTGGAGCCGCCGTGCCCGCACGACTTGTCCCCGCCGGATCCCCGACGGAACCTACCTCCGACGAGAGCGCCGAGCGTGTCCTCGCCGGTATCTGGGCCGAGTTGCTGGGGCGGCCCGTCGGTCCTGACGACGACTTCTTCGCCATCGGCGGAGACTCGGTGCTCAGCGTCGCCGTAGCGGCCCGGGCCGAGCGCGCCGGGCTCGCCCTCACCCCGCACGACGTCCTCGTCCACCCCACCCTGCGCGACCTCGCGGCCCTGGCCGCGCCCACCTCCCCGGCGGCCCACGACGACGCTGACGACCCCATCGTCCTCAGCCCGCTCATGCACGCGATCCTGGACAGAGCGCCGGACCACGGACGTGACCTGATCGTCGCCGAGGTGCTGGAGACCGCCCCCGGCGTCCGTGCGGACGCGGTGCGGGCCGCGCTCGACCGGCTGGTGCGGCTGCACGAACCCCTGCGCTTCCGCCTCAGGAGCAACGCGCTGGGCCACCGTCTGGTCCGCGCCGCGGCCGAGACGTCCACGGTCGTCGACGTCAGGGCACTGCCGCTGCTCGACGACGATGCCGTACCCGCCGTCCTGGAAGCCGACAAGACCGAGCTCGCCGCCGCCGTCGACCCGGTGCGCGGCCCGATGCTGCGCGCCCGCTTCTACGACCGCGGCCCACGTCGCACCGGCATCCTGCTGCTCACCGTGCACCACTTCGCCTACGACCACATCTCGGCCGTACCGCTGCTGGAGGAGCTCAACTCCGCGCTCCGATACGGCGCTTCCACAGACGCCCCGTCGGGCCGGAGCGACGTACGACGGCGGGCGTGGCGGCACTGGACCGAGCGGCTGCTGAAGTCGGCGCAGTCCGACGAACTGGCCGGCGAACTCGGCCACTGGACCGCTGTCCTGGAGGCGGGCCGCAGCACGGGAACACTGCCCGACCGGCCTGCCGGACCGTGCACCGGCACGGTCGTGCTGCGCCGTACGCTTCCCCCGGAACAGGTGGCCCGGGAGCTGAAGAGGTCCGGGGCGGCCGGGCGGGAAGCGGCCGCGGCCGCCGTCGCCTGCGCCTGGAGCCGGTGGCGCGGGCAGCCCGACGCCTGCCTGCTGACGGTCGGCTCGGGCGCCCCCAGCCCTTACCGTCCCGACGACCGCTCCCTCGCGCTCGGCTGGTTCACCTCCGCCCACCCGGTGCTGCTGCCGGTCGGCCCCGGACAGCGCGCCGACACGGTAGTCCCCGCCGCCGCGGAGATCCTGCGCTCCGTGCCGAACGACGGTGTCGGCTACGGGATCCTGCGCCACCTCAGCCCGCTCACCCCGGCCACTGCGGTGCTGCGCAGCCTGCCCGAGCCCGACCTGCTCGTCGAGCACACGGCGACCGGCGGCGAGGAACTGCGCACGGGGGAGGACCCGGTATGGATCCGCTCCGGGCCGCTGGCCCTCGAGCAGAACACACTGCTGTCGTACGTGCCAACGGTGGTCACCAGCGCGATCTCGGGCGGCGCCCTGGAGGTCCACCTGGTGCATGACGAGCGGCTCGCCGCCGACCGGATGAACGACTTGGCCGACCGACTCGCCGAGGCCTTCGCCGAACTCGCCGGACAGGGCTGAGATGGCCGCGCCGCTCGCGATCCGCGCCGCCGCCTGGCACCTGCCCGAGCGCGGCGTCGACCTCGCCGACCTGCCTGAACTGGCCGCGCTCCACCCGGCGGAGCGCGAATTGTGCCTGGCCCTGGGCATCGACCGGATCCGCGCCGACGACGCGCTCGACGAGACGGCGCTGGCCCTGGACGCGGCCCGGCAGGCGCTCGCCGAGGCGGGCGTCGCCGCCGCGGACCTCGGGGCGCTCGTGGTCGTCGAGTCCCGCGCCCCCGAGCGGCTGATGGTCTCCGAAGCCACCCGGCTGCAGAACCTGCTCGGCGCCGACGCGGCCCTCACCTTCTCCGTGGGCGGTCTCGGCTGCGTGTCGATCACCCCGGCCCTGCTCACCGCCCGCGGGCTCCTCGCCGCCGACCCGGACCTGGAGCACGTCCTGGTCGTCCACGGCAGCAAGCCCGCGACGCCGGCCCGCTACCGGCATCCCGTGACGGTCAGCGGCGACGCGGGACAGGCGCTGCTGCTGGCCCGCGCCGGCGACCTGCGCATCCTCGACTGCCTCCAGGAGAGTGACGGCGCCTACTGGGACCTGTTCCACGTGCCCTTCCGCGACCGCCGCGTCGCCGACTGGCGCGAGGAGTGCCGGGACCCCACCGCGTACTCCTTCCGGCTCGCCCTGGAGACCCGCAACCGGCTGCGCGAGCTGCTGCGGCGGCTGCTGGAGCGCAACGGCCTGCGCCGCGAGGACGTGCGCGGATACGTCAGCCAGAACCTCTCGACGGGTGGCTTCGCCTTCCTGGAGGAGGCCCTGGACATGGCCCTGCTCCCGGCCTGCCGCGACAACCTGCGCCACTACGGACACCTGGGCCCCGCCGACGTCCTGCTCAACCTCGACACGGCCCTGCGCCGCGGGGAACTGCCCGACGGCGGACCGGTTGTCCTGATCAACGCCAGCCCGGTGGCCGCCTGGAGCCTGCTCCTGGTCGCCACCGGCGGTGACCACGAGCACACCTACCAGCTGTAGACCCACCAGACCTCCGGAGATCCCATGGCAACAGCGGCCGAGGACGTCCTGGCCTTCCTCACCCGGGCGTTGGGCAGCCCGGTCGGGCCCGACGACGACTACTTCGCCGACGGGCGCGCCAACTCGCTCTTCGCGCTGGAGCTCGTCGCGTTCGTCGAGCACCGCTTCCGGCTCACCGTCGAGGCGGAGGACCTCGACGTCGGCAACTTCCGGACCGCGGCCGACATCCTGGCGTTCGTCACCGCCAAGACGGGCGACCGTTCCCCGGGGACGGTGACCGATGCCGCCAACGGCTAGCGCCGCCGCCCTCGCCGCCCGGGCGAGCGCGGACGCCGCCGACTGGGACCGCGTCGGTGAACTGCCCGACTCCGTCGTCGCGGAGGCCGCCCGGGCCGGACTCCTCGGCGTCGGCGTGCCCACCGCACACGGGGGCGGCGGCGGCACCCCCGCCGAGCTGGGCGAGGTGTGCGCGCACCTCGGCGGGGCGTGCAGCGCCCTGCGTGCCCTGGTCACCGTCCAGGACATGGTCACCGCCGCGTTGCTGCGCTGGGGCACCCCGGCCCAGCGCGCCCGCTGGCTGCCGCCGCTGGCCCGCGGCGAGCGGCGCGCCGCGTTCGCGGCCACCGAGCGGGACGCGGGCACCGAACTGTCCGCCGTGACGGCCTCCGTGACCGAGAAGGGGGAGGAGATCGAGATCAGCGGGCACAAACGCTGGGTCACCTTCGGCCGGACCGCCGACACCTTCCTCGTCCTGGGCACCGCGGACGGACGCCCCGCCGCGGTCCTCGTCGATGGCGACCGGCCGGGCGTGCGCAGAGAGCCCGTCGAAGGACAACTCGGCCTGCGCGCGGCGGCCGTCGCGCATCTCGCCCTCGACCGGGTGCGCGTGCCCCGCGACCACCTCCTCGCACCTGTCGGGCTCGGCCTCTCGCACGTCGTCGCCACCGCGCTCGACCACGGGCGCTTCACCGTGGCCTGGGGGTGCGTGGGCATGGCCGAGGCCGTCCTCGACGCCACCGCCGAGCACGCCGCGCGGCGCACCCAGGGCGGTGCCGTGCTCGCCGAGCACGAGGTGGTCCGCGCCCTGCTGGGCCGCTGCGCCGTGGACACCGCCGCCGCCCGTGAACTGTGCGCCCGGGCCGCACACGCACGCGCCCAGCGCCTGCCCGAGGCGGTCGCGGACACCGTCGTCGCCAAGTACGCGGCGGCCCGCGCGGCGGTCCGGGTCACCGGCGGCGCCGTACAGACCCTCGGGGCCGCCGGCTGCGCTCCCGACAGCCTCGTGGGGCGCTTCTTCCGCGACGCCAAGGTCATGGAGCTCATCGAGGGGTCCGCGCACGTCGCCGAACTGCACATCGCCGAACGGCTGTTGCGCCGCTACGGCTTCAACTCTGCTGCCCACGCCGCCCGTCGGGAGGCTCACGCATGAGCGAAACCGCGAGTTCCCCGCCGGCCCCCCTCGTCAAGTGCCTGGTGTGGGACCTGGACGACACCCTGTGGCACGGCACGGTCCTGGAGGGGGACACCCCCCGCCCAGCTCCCGGAGCCGTCGCCACGCTCAAGGCCCTGGACGCGCGGGGCATCCTGCACGCCGTCGCCAGCCGCGGCGACCACGACACCGCCGTCGCCCATCTGACCGGCCTCGGCCTGGACGAGCTGTTCACCGTCGTGGAGATCGGCTGGGGAACCAAGTCCGAGGCGGTGCGCCGGATCGCCGGGACCCTCGGCATCGGCCTGGACACCATCGCGTTCATCGACAACGACGCCGTGGAACGCGCCGAGGTCGCCGCCGCCCTGCCCGTCGTACGCTGCCATCCCGCCGAACACGCCCCGCTGCTGCCCGGGCTGCCCGACTACCGGCCGCCGTACGTCACCGGCGAGAGCCGGGCCCGGCGCCGGCTCTACCGCAGCGAAGCGCGGCGCCGACAGGCCCAGGAGAACCACACCGGACCGCCGCAGGAGTTCCTCGCCTCGCTCGGGCTGGTCCTCACCGTGCGCCCCGCGACCGCCGACGACCTCGACCGCGCTCACGAACTCACGGTCCGAACCCACCAGTTGAACACCACCGGCCGCACCTACGACATGGCGGAATTGCGGGACCTGTGCACCTCCGAAGGGCACCAGGTGCTCGTGGCGAGCCTGGAGGACCGGTTCGGCTCCTACGGAACCGTCGGCCTCGCGCTGAGCGAACTCGACGAGCGGACCAGCCTGTTGAGGCTCCTGCTGCTGTCCTGCCGGGTGATCAACCGGGGCATCGGCCCCGCCCTGATCGGCCACCTGCTGCGCGACGCGCTCGCCGCGGGCCGCCGCCCCCTCGCCGAGTTCGTGCCCACCGACGTCAACCGCGTGATGCTGGTGAACCTGCGGTTCAGCGGCTTCGAGGTCCTCGAACGCACCGAGACGGGCCTGCTCCTCGGCTACGACCCCGCCCGCACTCCCCCCGCCCCGGACGGCGCGGTGCGCGTCGTCGCCCAGCCCTGACCCCGCTGACCCCGCTCGGAGGAGAGCCGATGCAACCCGAGACCGCGCCGCCACCACCCCCGCTCAGCGTCGGCGTCGTCGGCGCCGGCACCATGGGCGTCGGGGTGGCCCAGTGCCTGGCCGCCGCAGGCCATGACGTGATCGTCGTCGACCCCGACCCCCGCGCCCTCGCCGACGGCCCCGCACGACTGCGCGAGGGCGCCCGGGCCGCCGTACTCCTGCGCAAGGCCCCGCGGGACACGCCGGGCCTGCTGCCCCCGCGCGTGCGCTGGACCGACGAGCTCCGGCAGCTCGGCGACGTGTCCTTCGTCGTCGAGTGCGCCCCGGAGCGCATCCCGCTCAAGGAGGAGCTCTTCCAAGACCTCGCCGCCCTCTGCCCGCCCGGCGCGGTCCTCGCCTCGTGCACCTCCGCCATCCCCATCGACCGGCTCGCCGCACACACCGCCCGGCCCGACCGGGTCCTCGGCATGCACATCATGAACCCCGCCTGGGCCAAGGACGCCGTCGAGGTCGTCCGCGGCCCGCGCACCGGCGCCGACACCCTCGATCGCGCCCTGGGCCTGCTGGCCGGGATGGGCAAACACGGCATCGTCGTCTCCGACGGCCCCGGCTTCGTCTCCAACCGTGTCCTGATGGCCACCGTCAACGACGCGGCCGCGGTCGTCCAGGCGGGCACCGCCGACGCCCCGACCGTGGACCGGGTCTTCCAGGAGTGCTTCGGACACGCCATGGGCCCGCTCGGCACCGCCG
The DNA here is from genome assembly GCF_053592195.1 of Streptomyces sp. NPDC002776. Taxonomy (NCBI): domain Bacteria; kingdom Bacillati; phylum Actinomycetota; class Actinomycetes; order Kitasatosporales; family Streptomycetaceae; genus Streptomyces; species Streptomyces sp. NPDC002776. Next base: position 69,390 of record NZ_JBSFVG010000022.1, read on the forward strand.
ACCTCATCGGCCTCGACACCGTCGTCGACACGCTCGACGTGCTGCGCACCCTCACCGAGGACGACCGCTTCACCCCCTGCGCCCTGCTCGCCGGACTGGTCGCCGAGGGGCGGCTCGGCCGCAAGACCGGGCAGGGCTTCCACGCCTATCCGGGGCCGCTCAGGCCCTCCGGCACACCCGGCCCCGTGCCCTCGCACACGCGATAACGGCGCGATACGTGGCTCATATCAGGCGCCAGCACAGTGGATCCGACCTCGCGCGCAGCGCCGGTCAGCAACCCGACAACCGACAGAGGTGACGACAGAAATGAGCACCGACACCAAGACGCTCGTGCACAGCATCCTGGCCGAGGACCTGGAGGTCGATCCGGCGGAGATCGCGGACGACGTCAGCCTGCGCACCCTGGAACTGGACTCGCTTGCCGTCGCCGAGCTCATCGTCCGCATCAAGGAGGAGACCGGCGTCGATCTGGAGGGCGAGGAGACCCGCATGGCCGACCTCACCGTCGGGGACATCGTCGCCCTGGCCGCACCGGGCCGGGAAGCGGCGTGACCGACGGCCCCGTCGCCATCACCGGCACCGGACTGGTCACCCCGGCCGGCACCGACACCGACGCCACCTGGGACGCGCTGTGCGCCGCCCGCTCGCTGCCGGCCGGAGACCCCGAGCCGCTGGAGGACACCGGCGTTCTGCACAGCCTGCGGGTGCCGCCCCTGCGTCCCGGGCAGCTCGCGGGGCGGGGCACCGCGCGCACCGACCCGTTCATCCGCTTCGCCCTCACCGCCGTGGAGGAGGCGCTCGCCGCCTCGGGCCTGGACCCCGACAGCTGGGACGGCAACCGGGTCGGCGTCGTCGTCGGCTGCGGACTCGGCGGCGTGACGACCTTGCACGAGCAGCAGGAGCGGCTCGGCCGCGGCGGTCCCGGGATCGTCTCGCCGTATCTGCACCCCCGTTCGCTGATCAACATGGCGGCGGGCGCCATCAGCCTGCGCCACGGGATCACCGGCCCCAGCCACACCGTGGTCGCGGCCTGCGCCTCCGGCGCGGCGGCCATCGGCCTGGGCAAGACCCTGCTGGACGCGGGACTGTGCGACACGGTGATCGCCTGCGGCACGGACGCCGGTGTGACGCCCTTGGTGGTCTCCGGTTTCGCCCGCATGGGCGCCCTGTCCCAGCAGAAAGGGCCCGATGCCTCCCGGCCGTTCTCCGCCGACCGCGACGGTTTCGTCATCTCCGAGGGCGCGGCCGCCGTCGTCATGGAGAAGCCCGCCAAGGCACGGGCCCGGGGCGCCGAGGTGCTGGGCCGGCTGCTCGGCTACGGCAGCACCTCCGACGCCCATCACCCCACCGCACCGCATCCCGAGGGCGCGGGCGCCGAGGCCGCCGTCCGCCAGGCGCTGGAACAGGCCCGCCTGAGCCCCGCCGACGTGCAGACCGTCAACGCCCACGGCACCTCGACCCCGGCGAACGACCTCACCGAGGGCCGGCTCATCGCGCGGCTCTTCCCGCACCGCCCGTCGGTCACCGCGAACAAGGGGCTGCTCGGCCACACGCTCGGCGCGGCCGGTGCCATCGAGGCCGTACTGACCCTGCGCAGCCTGCGCACCGGGATCCTGCCGCCGATCGCGCACACCGAACGGTCCGACCCGCTCCTGCCCGACCTGGACCTGGTGCTGGGCGGCGCCCGCCGGCACGACGCGACCGTCGCCGTGAGCACGTCCTTCGGGTTCGGCGGCAGCAACTGCGCCCTGGTGCTCGACGCCTGACCCGCCGCCGCCACCGAACCGAGCGACCCGATCCTGGGGGAGTCCATGACGCATCGCGAAGAAGAACTGGCCCGAGTGCTGGCCGGGCCCGAGTTCGCCCCCGTCCGTCCGGCCGGCCAGAGCCTGTACGACTACAGTCTGCTGACGCTGCGCCGGGCACGGCTCCTCAACGGGGCCGGACTCACCGCCAACTCGGACTGGCTGGGCCGCGGGGACAGCGACGCCTTCCCCGGCTTCCTGCGCACCATGGGCTGGATCGGCGCCTACGACCTGTCCCTGCTCAACGTCCTGGTCTCGCACCAGATCGCGGGCGACGCGCTGCTCAGCCACGGCGGCCCCGGCCAGCTCCGCTCCTACGGGCCGGAGATCGACCGGATGGCGAAGGTGTACTGCTTCGCCGCCTCCGAACTGCACGCGGGCTCCGACCTCAAGCGGGTCCGGACCACCGCCGTCCTCGACCCGACGCACCGCACCCTGGTGCTGAACACTCCGAGCCCCGCCGACGCCAAGGTGTGGATCGGCAACAGCCTGTACACCGGCGACGTGGCCATGGTGCTGGGCCGCCTGGTCGTGGGCGGCCGCGACGAGGGCCACCACTGGTTCCGGGTGCCGCTGCGCGAGGGTGGCCGAGTGCTGCCCGGGGTGAGCATCGGGCGCGCCGAGCCCAAAGGCGGGGTGACGGCCAATCAGACCGGGGTGCTGACCTTCACCGACTGTCGTCTGCCGCTGTCCGCGCTCATGGACCGGTGGGCCGCCGTCGGCTCCGACGGGACCTACCGCTCCCCGCTGCCCCGCCACCGGCGGTTCGAGGAGTGCCTGGCCACCTTCACCCACGAGCGGCTCTTCCCGTCCGTGGGCGCCGCCCACGCCCAGCTCCTCGCATGCGCCGTCACCACCCGGTTCGCGGTCGTCAAGCAGGCGTTCGGGGCACCGCTGATCGGCCATGCCCACTACCGCGTACGGTTGTCCACCGCCGTCTGCCGGGCGCTCGCGGCCCGCCACGCCATGGCGGCGCTGACCTCGGTCGCCGTGGCCCGCGCGGCCCAGGACCCACCCGCCCGCGACCAGGTGGTGCACGCCCTGATCTCCTGCGGCAAGTCGGGCTGCACCGGCGACGCGCGGCACACCCTCGCCGAGACCCGTGAACTGTGCGGGGGCCTCGGTTACCACGACGACAACCAGATCGCCCCGCTGCTGCACGACTACGAGATCGCCGTCACCTTCGGCGGTGACAACACCGTCCTCGGCTATCAGGCGTCGCGCTACGCCCTGCGCCACCGCAAGGAGTTCGACGCCGTGCTGGACGAGGCGGTCGCGGTGGCCGGCGGCGCCGAGACCGTGCTGCTGATGCGGCAGATCTGCGACGTCCTCCTCGACCGCGTCGAGCAGTCGGGACCCGGTGAGGCCAGCACCCGCTGGACCCGCGCGGTCTGCCAGACGCTGGCGCTCGGCCACTGGGCAGCCCACCCCGAAGGCCCGCTGGGCACCCGGCTGCTGGGCCAGTACGCGGCCGCCTGTCTGCTGGAGCACGCCCTGACCGGACTGCGGGCCGGGATCCTCGACACCGACGCCGTCCTGCGTCTGGAGGACACCCGCCAGGCGGCCGCCGCGGCCCCGCTGGACGGGCTGGAGCTCCTCGGCACCCTCGCCGTACCGGACGAACTGATCACCGCCCCCATCGCCCGCCCGGACTTCGCCGAACGCCATGTGACCGCGGCCCACGAGGATTTTCGGGCCGCTGCCGCTCCCATGACCGCACCGGAAGGAGGCACCCCCGCATGACCGGCCCGCACCCCGCCCCGGCGGCCGTCGTCACCGGACTCGGCACCTGTCTGCCGGAGTCCGTCGTCACCAACGACGACCTGTCCCGGCACCTGGACACCGACCACGCCTGGATCCACAGCCGCACCGGCATCGAACGCCGTCGCCGTGCCGCACCCGGCACCGGCACCGGCGACCTGGCCGTCGCCGCAGGCGGCGCCGCGCTGAAGTCCGCCGGCCGGGACGACTGCGACCTGGTCCTGCTGGCGACCACCACACCCGACCGGCGCTGCCCGGCCACCGCCCCCACGGTCGCCTCCCGACTGGGCCTCCGGGCGGCCGCGTTCGACCTGTCCGCCGTGTGCTCCGGATTCGTCTACGGCCTCACCGCCGCCGCCGCGATGATCACCGCCGGGACCTTCGAGCGCGCCCTGGTCATCGGCGCGGACGTCTACTCCTCCATCGTCGACCCCGCCGACCGGGGCACGGCCGTCGTCTTCGGCGACGGCGCCGGAGCGGTCGTCCTGGAACGCGGTCACCGGGACACCCCTGGCGCGCTGCTGCATGCCGAACTCGGCAGCGACGGCACCGGAGCCGACCTGATCACCATCCCGCCCGGCGCCGACCACCTGACCATGCGGGGACGCGAGGTCTACACCCGCGCCGTCACCACGATGACCGAGTCGGCCCGGTCCGTGGCCGAAGCCGCGGGCTGGAGCACCGACGACATCGACGCCTTCGTCGGCCACCAGGCCAACCAGCGCATCCTCGCCTCCGTCGCCAAGCGCCTCGGGCTGCCCCCCGAGCGCGTCATCTCCAACATCGCCGAGGTCGGCAACACCGCCGCCGCCTCCATCCCGCTGGCCCTCGCCGACGCGGCTGCCGCGGGCCAGGTCCGGGAGGGCGACCGCCTCGTGCTGACCGCCTTCGGCGGCGGCCTCACCTGGGGTTCGGCCGCACTCGTCTGGTCCGACACGGAACCCGTGTGCGACGCACGGGCCTGAGCGCCCGCAGGCCCTCCCCTCAACGCTCTGTCACCGATACGGAAGGAAACATCCGGTGCCCAAGGTACGGATCGCGATCGTCGGCGCGGGAATGGGCGGACTCGCCGCGGCCGTCGCCCTGACCCGGGCGGGTCACGAGGTGCGGATCCACGAACAGGCCCCCGCGCTCGGCGAAGTCGGCGTGGGGATGCATCTGACCCCCAACGGCACCCGGATCCTTGAGCGCTGGGGCCTCGGCGAGGCCCTGCGGGCGCGCGGCGTGGAACCCGCGGCGATGGAGGTGCGGGAGTGGGCGGGCGGCACCACCTTGGTGCGCAGGCCGATGGGCGAGGCCTGGCGCGCCGAGTTCGGGGCGCCGTACTACACCATCCACCGCGCCGACCTGCACGCCCTGCTCGCCGGACTGCTGCCGCCCGGCACGGTCCGGCTCGGCCGCCGGCTGGCGCGGTTCACCGACGACGGCGACGCCGTCCGGCTGGAGTTCCTCGACGGCGCCGTCGAGGAAGCCGACGTCCTGATCGGCGCCGACGGCGTCCACTCGGTGGTCCGCCGCGCGCTGCACGGCCCCGACCTGCCTGTCTTCGCCGGGCAGAGCGCACTTCGCGGGCTGGTCGACCGCCGGGACGTGCCCGGACTGCCCGACGACACCGTGCTGGTGTGGGCCGGCCCCGACGCCCGCATGCTGGCCTACCCGGTGCGGGGCGGGGAACAGCTCACCTTCGTCGCCGTGGTCCCGGGCGGTGAGGAGCACCTGGAGTCCTGGAGCGCGCCCGGCGATCCCGTCGCCCTCGCCGCGGCCTTCTCCGGCTGGAACCCCGACGTCACCGCCCTGGTGGCCGCCGTGCGGGAGACCCGGCGCTGGGAGCTGTACGACCGCGAACCCCTGCCCTTCTGGGGGCGCGGCGCGGTCACCCTGCTCGGCGACGCCGCGCACCCGATGCTGCCCCACCACGGCCAGGGCGTCGGCCAGGCCGTCGAGGACGCGGCCGTCCTCGCCCACTTCCTGGACGCCCCGCACACCTCCCCGGCCGCCGGCTCGCGCGAGCGGATCGCCGACGCGCTGCGCGGCTACGAAGACGTCCGCCGCCCGCACACCGCGCGGGTCCAGCTCGGCTCCCGCGACAGCGGCTCGCAGCGGCTGCGCCCCGCGGCGGACGGGACCGCGCCCAAGGACTCCATGGCGTCCCTGGTCCAGGACGTCTCCTGGATCCAGCGCCACGACGCCGAGGCGGACCTCCCGGCAGCCATCTCCCCGGCCGGTCTACCGGTCTGAGTCCGACCCGCGTCCTACCACCTTCCGTCCCACCCGCTCACGACAGAACAGGAAGAACCGTGCAGAAAAACCTTGGCAGGCGAAGCGTCCTGCGTACCTCCCTGGGCACCGCCGCCGCCCTCGGCCTCGGTGCCGGCGGTCAGCTCCTCGCCGCCCCGGGCGCCCTCGCCGTCGAAACCGCCCCCGGCCACGCCGAGTTCCCCGACGTGCCGGGCATGCTCGGCGACCGCCGGGCCAACGAACTCTGGTACCAGTTCGACGAGGTCACCCTCTACAACTCGGGTCCGGAGCTGGAGCAGGCCTACGCCGACATCGCCGCCGCCCTCGGCGACAAGTGGGAGCGTGCCATCTTCGACACCTGGATGAGCATGGCCAAGTCCCGTGACTACCCGCACAACTTCACCGAGTACGTCACCCCGATCCGCGGCCCGCTCCAGGTGCTGTCCACGGCACAGCTCGGCGTCTTCGACGCCCTCTACCGGCCGTACGGCCGCGGACTCGTGGGCGCCTTCGCCGACTTCGCGCAGGGCGTCCTCTACGACCCGCGCCGTGAGCGCCCGGTGCACACCATGAACGGCAACCCGCCGCCCGGGTACCACATCTGGTTCATCTTCATGCGCGCCATGACCCTGCTGGGCATCGACCGCCACCGCTGGGAGCGCATCGCGCCGATCAACGCCATGGCCTGGGCGATCCAGACCATTGCCAAGCCCGACCAGTGGAACGTCAAGGAGCCCCTGCCGCAGGCCACCGTGGCCCGCGAGGCCGCCAAGTGGCTGCCGCGCTCGCTCACCCGCCTGGACCGCGACTTCCAGTCCTACCCCCTTCCCGAAGGCATGAGCTGACCGGCCGAGGGCGGCCCTGAGAGGACTTTCATGCGTACCGGAATCTGGCTGGTGGGTGCCCGCGGCTCGGTGGCGACGACCACCGTGGCGGGCGCCGCCGCGCTGCGCGCCGGGCTGATGCCCGCCACCGGGTGCGTCAGCACCCTCGGCCCCTTCCGTGATCTGCCCCTGCCCGGCTTCGACGAGCTGGTGTTCGGCGGACACGACGTCGTCGACACCCCGCTCGCCAAACGGGCCGGCCAGCTCGCCGAGGAGGGCGTCCTGCCGGCCGGACTGCCGGACCTGGTGGCCGGGGAACTCGGCGCGGCGGACGCCGAGATCCGTCCCGCCCCGCACACCGAGGGTCCCGCCGGGCGGACCGCGGCGGACGCGGTCGCGTCCGACCTGACCCGGTTCCGGGAACGCCACCGCCTCGACCGGGTCGTCGTCGTCAATGTCTCCTCCACGCAGCCACCCGCCGAGCCGCACCCCGCCCACGCCTCGCTCGGCCTGCTGCGCGCGGCGCTGGAGCGCGGCGAGCCGGTGCTGCCCGACAGCGCCCTGTACGCGTGGGCCGCGCTGGAGACGGGCTGCGCCTTCGTCGACTTCACCCCGTCGACGGGGGCGCGGCTGCCCGCCCTGGACGAACTGGCCAGGGAGCGGGGGCTGCCGTACGCGGGCCGGGACGGCAAGACCGGGGAGACGCTGCTCAAGGCGGCGCTGGCACCCATGTTCGCCCACCGTGCCCTGCGGGTGCGGTCCTGGTCCGGCACCAACCTGCTCGGCGGCGGCGACGGGGCGACCCTCGCCGACCCCGCGAGCGCGGCCAGCAAGACCGACTCCAAGGCGCTCGTCCTCGAAGGCGTCCTCGGTCATCCGGTCGAGGGCGGGGTACACATCCACCACGTGCCCGACCTCGGCGAGTGGAAGACCGCCTGGGACCACGTCACCTTCGAGGGCTTCCTCGGCGTGCGCATGTCCCTCCAGTTCACCTGGCAGGGCTGCGACTCCGCCCTGGCCGCCCCGCTCGTGCTCGACCTGGCGCGGTTCACGGCCCTCGCCCACCGCGCGGGTCTCGCGGGCCCGCTGCCCGAGCTCGGCTTCTTCTTCAAGGACCCGCTGGGCGGGGGCGAACACGGCCTGGAGGTGCAGTACGCCGCCCTCGTCGACTGGGCCCGCGGCCTCGGCGACGCCGTGGGGCGCTGACGTGGCGCCCTCCGCGCGGACCCTGATGCGGCTGGTGCGCGCCCCCGCCGCGCTCTCCGTCCCCGGCGACGTGCTCGCCGGGGCGGCAGCGGCGGGGCGGCCGCTGCGGCCGTCGACCCTCGGCACGGTGGCCTCCTCGGTCTGCCTGTACTGGGCCGGCATGGCCCTGAACGACTACGCCGACCGCGACCTCGACGCCGTGGAGCGGCCCGAACGCCCCATCCCCAGCGGGCAGATCAGCCCCGCGGCCGCCCTCGCGACGGCCGGCTCGCTCACCGCAGCGGGCCTGGGCCTCGCCGTCCTCGCCCAGGGACGGCGCGGGCTGCTCACGGCACTGCCGCTCGCCGGGACCGTCTGGGCGTACGACCTCGCGCTCAAACCGACCCGGGCGGCCGCCCCGGCGATGGCGGCCGCCCGCGCCCTCGACGTGCTGGCCGGCGCGGGCCCCGGCGGACTGCGCCGGGCGCTGCCCACGGCCGCCACCGTCGGCCTGCACACGGCCCTGCTCACCCGGCTGAGCCGGTACGAGGTGCACGGCGCGCCCCGCGCGGTGCCGCTGACCTCGCTGGCCGGCGGTCTGGCCGTCGGCGCCGCCGCCCTCGCCCGCGGGCGCCGCGCCCGGCCCGCCGACCAGGTGGCCGCGGCCGTGTGCACGGCCGTCTACACCGCCGCGGGGGCCCGCGCGCAGATCGCCGCCGCCCGCACCCCGTCGTCCCTGCGGGTACGGCAGGCGGTGGGCGCCGGCATCCACGGCCTGCTGCCGCTCCAGGCCGCGCTGACCGCCGCCGCGGGCCGGGGTGCCCTCGGTGCCGCGCTCGCCGCGGGTCTGCCGCTGGCCCGCCGACTGGGCAGAAAGGTGTCCCCGACATGACCACCACCCCCAGCCCCACCCCGCCCCTCCCGCTGCGCTTCGGCTACGGCACCAACGGCTTCGGCGACCACACCCTGGACGACGCCCTCATGGTGCTGGCCGACCTCGGCTACCAGGGCGTGGCGCTGACCCTCGACCCGCGTCACCTCGACCCGTTCGCCGATGACCTGTCCCAGCGGGTGCGGCGGCTCGCCGCCCGCCTGGACCGGCTCGGCCTCGCCGTGGTCGTCGAGACCGGCGGCCGCTACGTCCTCGACCCCTGGCGCAAGCACCAGCCGGTGCTGATGTCCGACGAGGGCACCGAACGCCGGGTGGACCTGCTGCTGCGCGCCGTGCGCATCGCCGCCGAACTCGGCGCGGAGGCCGTGTCGTTCTGGAGCGGCACCCCCGACCCGCACCTGCCCGAACACACCGTCTGGGACCGGCTCCTGGCGGGCTGCGCCCAGGTCGTCGAGGCCGCCGAACGGGCCGGGGTGCCGCTGGGCTTTGAACCCGAGCCCGGCATGTTCGTCGACACGCTCGACGCCTACGACGAGCTGAGTCGCAGGCTGGGCAACCCGGACGTGTTCGGCCTCACCCTGGACATCGGACACTGCCGCTGCCTGGAACTCCAGTCGGTCGCCGACTGCGTGCGGCGGGTCGCCGGACGGCTGGTGAACGTCCAGATCGACGACATGCGCCGGGGCGTCCACGAGCACCTGGAGTTCGGCACGGGCGAGATCGACTTCCCGCCCGTGCTCGCCGCGCTGGCCGACACCGGCTACCGCGGCCTGGTCGCCGTCGAGCTGCCCCGCCACAGCCACGCCGCGGTGACCGTGGCCGCGGACTCGCTGGCCTTCCTGCGCACGGCGGAGCACTCGGCGCGGGCCGCCGTGCGGAAGGAGGCCGTGGCATGACACGTCTGGAGGCGCTGCTGCCCGAGCGGGCCCGCATCTGGTTGGCGGACGCCCGGACAGCGGTGAGCGACGATGTCACCGCTGTCGACGGGCTGTTCGCCGTGGCCGCCCGGCGCTGCGGACGCGACCCGCTCGACACCGGCGAGGGCGAGGCCGGATGGACGGTCGACGACGCCGTTCGCGCCCTGCTGCTGGCCGCGCTGCCGCTGCGCGGCGCGCAGCTCGCGGCCGTGGCCACGCGGCTGTACCGCCTCGGCGGGGCGGCCGAACGGCGGGCCGTGCTCAGGTCACTGCCCCTGCTGGAGCAGGCCTCGGGCCTGGGGGACCGGGCGCTGCGGCTGACCGAGGACGCCCTGCGGACCAACGACCCGCGGCTGATCGCCGCCGCCCTCGGCCCCTACGGCGCCCGCCACCTGGACGCCCACGCCTTCCGGCAGGCCGTCCTGAAGTGTGTGTTCGTCGGGATCCCGCTGGCCGGCGTGGCCGGTCTCGACGAGCGTGCCGATGCCGAACTCGCCCGCATGATGGCCGACTTCGCGACCGAGCGCCGCGCCGCGGCCAGGCCGGTCCCGCCCGATGTCCTGGCCTTCCTCACGACCCATCCCGCACCGACGGAGGCCACGACGTGACGCGCATCTTCGACCCCCACATCCACATGACCTCCCGGACCACCGACGACTACGAGGCGATGGCCGCCGCGGGAGTCCGCGCGCTGGTCGAACCCTCCTTCTGGCTCGGCCAGCCGCGCACCGGCGTCAGCTCCTTCACCGACTACTTCGACGCCCTGCTCGGCTGGGAGCCCTACCGCGCCGAGCAGTTCGGCATCCGGCACCACTGCGCGCTCGCCCTCAACCCCAAGGAGGCGAACGACCCGCGGCTGACCGAGGTCCTCGACGTGCTGCCCCGCTACCTGGTCCGAGACCGGGTCGTGGCCGTCGGCGAGATCGGCTACGACTCGATGACCCCGCAGGAGGACAAGGCGTTCGCCGCCCAGCTCCAGCTCGCCGTCGAGTACGAGCTGCCCGTCCTCGTCCACACCCCGCACCGGGACAAGGCCGAGGGCACCCGCCGCACGCTCGACGTGATCCGCGAGTCCGGCATCGACCCGTCGCTGGTCGTGGTCGACCACCTCAACGAGGTGACGGTCGCCGAGGTCGCCGACAGCGGCTGCTGGACGGGCTTCTCGATCTACCCCGACACCAAGATGAGCGAGGAGCGCATGGTCGCGGTGCTGCGCGAGTACGGCACGGACCGGATGCTGGTCAACTCCGCCGCGGACTGGGGCCGCAGCGACCCGCTCAAGACCCGCCGCACCGCCGACGCCATGCGCGCCGCCGGGTTCGACGAGGACGCCGTGGACAAGGTGCTGTGGCGCAACCCGGTCGCCTTCTACGGCCGGAGCGGACGCCTGGAGCTCGACGCCCCTGACGCCGCGCCCGCCGCGGAGTTCGAGGGCAGCTCCATCCGGCGCGGGGAGAGGTAGGAGGCGGCCCGACGTGCGTCTGCGGCACCCCGACGGCACCACCGTCCACCTGGCCTACTGCACCAACGTGCACCCCGCGGAGGACCTCGACGGCATCGTCGCCCAGCTCTCCCGCTTCGCCGAGCCCGTCCGCGCACGGCTCGGGGCCGGCCGGATCGGCCTCGGCCTGTGGCTGGCCGCCCCCGTCGTGACGGTCCTCGACACCGACCCCGGCGCGGTGCGGGCCCTGCGCGCGGAGCTGGACCGGCGCGGCCTGGAGGTCGTCACGCTCAACGCCTTCCCCTACACCGGTTTCCACGCCCCGACCGTCAAGAAGGCGGTCTACCGGCCCGACTGGACCGAACCGGCCCGGCTCGCCCACACCCTGGCCTGCGCCCGCGTGCTCACCGGGCTGCTGCCCGCCGACGCGGCGCGCGGTTCGGTCTCGACCCTTCCGCTCGCCTGGCGCGAGCCCTTCGCCCCGGACCGCCACAACCTGCTCCGCCGCCATCTGGACCTGCTCGCCGAGGGCCTGGCCAAGATCGCCGCCGACACCGGGCGCAGCGTCCGCGTCGGCTTCGAACCCGAACCGGGGTGCCTGATCGAGACCACCGGCCAGGCGGCTGGGCTGCTCGACTCGGTGGACCGGGAGTGGCTGGGCGTCTGCCTGGACACCTGCCATCTCGCCGTCGCACACGAGGAACCCGGCCCCGCCCTGGCCCGGCTGGCCGCCGCCCGGTTGCCGGTGGTCAAGACGCAGGCCTCCTGCGCCGTACACGTGGACCGGCCCGACGACCCAGCCGTGCGCGCCGCGGTGGCGGCCTTCGACGAACGGCGGTTCCTGCACCAGACCCGGGAGGCGGCCACCGGAGCGCCCCTGGCCGTGGACGACCTGCCCGAGGCACTCGCGGGCGCGCTGCCCGCCGAAGGCCCTTGGCGCATCCACTACCACGTGCCCGTGCAGCGCGAGCTGCCGCCGCCGCTGCGCAGCACCCGCCCCGAACTCACCGCCGCGCTCACCGCCTTGCTGGGCGGCGGCACGGCCCGCACCGACCACGTCGAGGTGGAGACCTACACCTGGCCGGTGCTGCCCGGCGCACCCACCGGAACCGACCTGGTCGACGGCATCGCCGGCGAACTCGCCTGGACCCGGGACACCCTGACCGACCTCGGCCTGACGCTGGAGGACGCCCCGTGAAACGGCTGCTCGTGCTGAACGTCGTGGGCCTGACCCCACGCCTGCTGCCCCACATGCCGCACCTCGCGGAGGTCGCCGCGCAGGGCCGGCGCGCCCGGCTGGAGACCGTGCTGCCCGCCGTCACCTGCTCCGTCCAGTCCACCCTGCTCACCGGCCGCCTCCCCGCCGGCCACGGCATCGTGGGCAACGGCTGGTACTTCCGCGAACTGGGCGACGTCCTGCTGTGGCGCCAGCACAACCGGCTCGTGGGCGGCGAGAAGATCTGGGACGCCGCCCGGTCGCTGCGGCCCGGCTACACCGTGGCCAACGTCTGCTGGTGGTACGCCATGGGCGCCGACGTCGACTGGACCGTCACCCCGCGGCCCGTCTACTACGCCGACGGCCGCAAGGAACCCGACTGCTACACCCGCCCGCCCGCGCTCCACGACGAACTCACCGACCAGCTGGGCGACTTCCCGCTGTTCCAGTACTGGGGGCCCGGCGCGGGCATCGCCTCCTCCCGGTGGATCGTGGACGCCGCCCGCCATCTGCTGCGCACCCGCCGACCGGACCTCAGCCTGGTCTACGTACCGCACCTCGACTACGACCTCCAGCGGCACGGCCCGCACGGCAGGCCCGCCCGCCGCGCCGCCGCCGAACTGGACCGCACCCTCGCCCCGCTGCTGGACGACGCCCGCCGCGACGGCGTCACGGTGGTCGTCCTCAGCGAGTACGGCATCACCACGGTCACCCGGCCCGTGCATCTCAACCGCGCCCTGCGCCGCGCCGGACTGCTGGACGTGCACACTCAGGACGGCATGGAGTACCTGGACCCCTGGACCTCGCGTGCCTTCGCCGTCGCCGACCACCAGGTGGCCCACGTCTATGTCCGCGACCCCGCCGACCGGCCCCGGGTCGCGGAGCTGCTGCGAGGCGTGGACGGCGTGGCCGAGCTCCTCGACGACACCGGCAAGAAGGAACACGGCCTCGACCACGAACGCGCCGGCGATCTCGTCGCCGTGGCCGCCGCGGACTCCTGGTTCACCTACTACTACTGGCTCGACGACCTCCGGGCCCCCGACTTCGCCCGCACCGTCGACATCCACCGCAAACCCGGCTACGACCCGGCCGAACTCGCCTTCGACCACACCGATCCGCTGGTCAAGCTGCGCGCGGTGAAGGCGCTGGCCCGCAAGAAGCTCGGCCTGCGCTACACGATGAACGTCATCCCCCTGGACGGCTCCCGGGTGCGCGGCAGCCATGGACGCCTGCCCGACGACCCCCAGGACGGCCCGGTGCTGCTGGTCTCCGACGCCGGCGCCCCGGTCCGGGACATGATCGCGGCGACCGAGGTGAAGGACCTGCTCCTGGACCTGGCCGAACTGCGCCCATGAACGCCGGGTGGAAATTCGGAGAGCATCTCCGGACATGCTGAACCGATACGCGGCCGATAACGCCCCGCCCTAGCGTCCGGAGTGCACCCGATAGCGATGTGGACGGAGGCTGTCCGAAGATGGCTGTGAATACCGGACGTGCGACTGCGCCCTACGACATGACCCTCACCGGCCAGGACACGCAGCTCGTCGAGGAAATCGCCTGGAAACTCGCGGGCCGCACCTCGGGTCGGCCCGATGATCCGGAGTGGGTGGCGGCCGCCCGGAATTCCTGGCACGAATTGCCGCCGGCGCCCCGCCGAATTCTCGCGGAATTCCGCCGGTATTCCGGGCCGCAGGGGGCACTGGTGCTGCGCGGACTCCCGGTCGACGCGATGGAACTCCCGCCCACCCCCAGCGTGAACGGATCGGTCCAGCGGGAGCCCTCCCTGGCCGCAGCGCTGCTGCTGATGATCGCCTCCGGGCTCGGCGACCCCGGAGCGTTCCGCCCCGAGAAGGGCGGCGCCCTCGTCCAGGACGTCGTCCCCGTGCCCGGCATGGAGGAGTTCCAGGGCAACGCCGGTTCCACCCTGCTCACCTTCCATAACGAGAACGCCTTCCACGAGCACCGCCCCGACTTCGTGATGCTGCTGTGCCTGCGCGCCGACCCCGAGGGCCGGGCCGGGTTGCGCACCGCCTGCATCCGACAGGTGCTGCCGCTGCTGCCCGCCGAGACCGTACGGGCGCTGTGGGCACCGGAGTTCGTCACCGCCCCGCCGCCCTCCTTCGGCCTCGGGGACGTCGAGACCGCCCCGGCCCCGGTGCTCACCGGCGACCCCCACGACCCGGACATCCGGGTCGACATCGCCGCCACCAGCCCGGCCACCGAGCGCGCCGCCGAGGCGCTGCGGGTGCTCCAGGACCACTTCGACCGCACCGCGGCCACCCACCGGCTCCAGCCCGGAGAGCTGGCGATCGTCGACAACCGGGTCACCGTGCACGGCCGCACCGAGTTCACCCCCCGCTACGACGGAACCGACCGCTGGCTCCAGCGCACCTTCGTGCTGACCGATCTGCGCCGCTCCCGCGCGCTGCGCCCGGCCGACGGCTATGTGCTCGGCGCGGCCGGCTGACCCGTCGTACGGCCGACCGACCGGACCGAGACAGAAGGTGGCAGAGCGATGACCAGCACGCAGACCAGGGAGCGGCCCGCGCCCGCGCCCACGCGGACGGCGGCACCCGCCGGGACGGCCGGCGGGCGGACCGGGGACGTGGGTCTGCGTACGCTGCTGCCCCACCTCAAGGGCCACTGGCCGGTCCTCGGCACCGTCGGGCTCCTGTCGCTGGCCGTCACCTTGCTGACGCTCTGTCAGCCGCTGCTGATCCGCGACGTGCTGACCCGCATGGAGGCCGACGAAGGAGTGGCCGGGCTGGTCGGGCTGCTCGTGGCGGCCCTGCTCGCGGGGGCCGTGCTCAGCGGGTTCCGTGACTATCTGCTCCAGCGCGTGGCCGAGGGCCTGGTCCTCGGCACCCGCCGCCGACTGGTCGCCCGGCTGCTGCGGCTGCCCATCGCCGAGTACGACCGGCGCCGCACCGGGGACCTGCTCTCCCGCGTCGGCGCCGACACCACCCTGCTGCGCGCCGTGGTCACCTCCGGGCTGTTCGACATCGTCACCAACGTCCTGCTGGTGGGCGGCTCGGCGGTGATGATGCTCCTGATCGACCCGCTGCTGTTCGGGGCGACGGCCCTGGGCCTGACGACCGGTGTCCTGGCCGTGGTGGGACTGTCCCGGCAGGTGCGCGGGGCCTCCCGGGACGCCCAGGACCGAGTCGGTGAGATGACCTCCGCGGTGGAGCGCGCCATCTCGGCCGTCCGCACCATCCGGGCCAGCGGCGCCGAGGAGCGCGAGGCACGGGCCGTCGACGCCTTCGCCGGGCACGCCCACGACGCCGGACTGCGCATCGCGCGCCTCCAGTCGCTGATCAACCCGATCACGTCCACCACTGTCCAGGTCGCGTTCCTGGTGGTCCTGGGCGTCGGCGGCGCCCGCGTGGCCTCCGGCGCCATCGAGGTCGGCGACCTGGTCTCCTTCCTGCTGTTCCTGTTCACGCTGTGGTTCCCGCTCGGCCGCGCCCTCAACGCCTACTCCCGCCTCCAGTCGGGCCTCGGCGCCCTGCACCGGATCGAGGAGGTCATGGAGCTGCCGCAGGAGTCCGACCTCACCGACACCCCCGCCGCCCTGCTGTCGGTGCGCGAACGCGGCGAGCCCGAGCCGACCGCCCCGCAACCGCCCGCGATCGAGTTCGACCAGGTCACCTTCGGCTACGAGGGCGGCGAGACCGTCCTGAAGGACGTGTCCCTGATGGTGCCGCGCGGCACCCGCACCGCGCTCGTCGGCCCCTCCGGCGCGGGCAAGTCCACGCTGCTGTCCCTGGTCGAGCGGTTCTACGACGTCACCTCGGGCACCGTCCGCGTCGACGGCACCGACGTACGCGACCTGCCGCGGCCCGCTCTGCGCCACAAGCTCGGCTACGTCGAGCAGTCGGCGCCCGTCCTCGCCGGAACCGTCCGGGACAATCTCGCCCTGGCCTCGCCCGACGCCACCGACGAGGACATGCGCGAGGTGCTGCGCTCGGTCAACCTGGAGGACATCGTCATGCGGGCCCCGCAGGGCCTCGACACCGAGGTCGGCGAGGGCGGTGTGCTGCTGTCCGGCGGCGAACGCCAGCGGCTGGCGCTGGCCCGCACCTTCCTCGCCGCCCCACCGATCATGCTGCTGGACGAGGCGACCAGCAATCTGGACGCCCGCAACGAGGTGCTGATGCGGGACGCAATCGGCTCCGTCACCACCGACCGCACCCTGCTCGTGGTGGCGCACCGGCTGTCCACCGTCGTCGACAGCGACCAGATCGTGGTGCTGGAACACGGCGAGGTCGTCGCCGTAGGCCGCCACGACGAACTCGCCGACACCAACCCCCTGTACCGCGAACTGGCCGCGCACCAGCTGCTCATCAAGTGACACCGTGACGACGGAAGGGCCTCCCGGCTTCGGCCGGGAGGCCCTTCGTCCTGTCCTGCCGTGTTCTCACCGCCCCACGAACTCCAGGATCAGCTTGTTCACGGCCTCGGGCGCCTCCAGATAGCCGTAGTGCCCGCAGTCCGCCACGATCTCGAACTCCGCGCCGGGGATGGCCTCCGCGACCTCGCGGCCCAGCGCCGGCGGGGCGATCAGGTCGTCCTGGAAGGCGATGACCCGGGTGGCCGCCCGGATGCCCCGGTAGGCCGGACGCCGGTCCGGCATGGCGCCCACCGCGAGCTGAGCCCGGTGCCCGGGGCCCGACACCCGCGTCAGCTCCAGCACGTCCAGCCAGTCGCGCGCCCGCTGGTCGTCGTCGAGGGTGCGCGGGGAGAGGTTCTGCATGGCCTGCACCACCGCCTCGTAGGCGGCGGGCAGCCGGACACCCTGGGCGTACAGCTCCATCTCCGCCCGGCACAGCGCCGTACGCAGCGCGTCCGAGCGGGCGCGGGTGGCCATCAGCACCAGCCGGTCGACCAGTTCGGGCCCGGACACGGCGAGTTCCTGGGCGATGTGTGCGCCCATCGAGATTCCCACCACCGGGCACGGGCCCAGCCGCAGTTCCTCGATCAGCGCGGCGGTGTCGGCGACCAGGTCGTCGATGCCGAACCCGTCCGCGCCCTCGTCGCTGGGGGCGATCCCGCGGTTGTCGAAGCTGATCACCCGGAACCCGGCGGCGACCAATGCCGGTACCTGGTGCAGATGCCAGGCCCGGCCGCTGCCGCCCGAGCCCATGACCAGCAGCACGGGCGGGGCCGAAGTCCCGGTCCCAGGGGGTGAGTTGTCGTAGTAGTTGAGCCGGACGCCATTGACGTCGAGGAACGGCACGGCGGTGACCTTCCGTGAGGAGTGGCGGGCAGGGACGAAAGGCGGGGCGGCGTCCGGTGACGCCGCCCCGCGGGAGTTCAGCCGATCCGCTCGGCCAGCGCCTCGGCGATCCGGGCGAGCGCCGCGTCGGACTGCACAAGGCCGAGGTGGTCGGCGTCGACGCCGACCCGGTCGATACGGCCCGATACGTACGGCCGCCACGACTCGTGGTCCCGGCGCGCCAGCTTCTCGCCGGAGACCCGCTCCGCGGTCAGCACCAGGACGTCGCCGTCGTGGCGGCCCGGCGCATGGCCGCGCATCAGCCGGGCGTTGTTCATGAACACCTTGAACACGGCGGCAAGTTCGGACTCGTCGAGGCGGCCCATCGGATCGCCGCTGGCCTCCAGGAACGCCCGGTAGCGGGCCACCGGGAACGCGCCCGAGGCCAGTTCCTCCTCGCGGACCTCGAAGCCGGCGTCACGCAGGTTGTGGGCGAAGACCTCGGCCAGGGCGGGTTCGGGCCCGGCGGACGCCCGCCGCGGGTAGGCGTCCAGGAACGCCAGCAGCTCGACCTCCTGGCCGCGGGCGCGCAGCTCGTTCGCCATGGCGAAGGCCACGTTGCCGCCCAGCGACCAGCCCAGCAGACGGTACGGCCCCTCGGGCTGCGCCTGCCGGATCAGGTCGACGTACTCGGCCGCCATGTCCTCCAGCGTCGCGGGCAGCCCGCTGTCGCCGTCGAGGCCCGCGGCCTGGATGCCGTAGACCGGGATCTCCGCGGGCAGATGGCGCACCAGACCGGCGTAGCACCAGCTCATCCCGGACCCGGGGTGGATGCAGAACAGCGGCCGTGCGGAGCCGGTCGCGCGCAGCGGCAGCAGCCGCTCCATCGGCTCGCGGTCACCGCGCGAGACGAGCCGCGCCGCGAGTTCGGCGGCCGAGGGGGCCGCGAACAGATCCCGTACGGCCACCTCCGCGCCCAGCTCGGCACGGATCCGCTCGATCAGCCGTACCGCCAGCAGGGAGTGGCCGCCCAGGTCGAAGAAGCCGTCGTCGGGTCCCACGAGGTCCAGGCGCAGCACCTCGGCGAAGAGCCGGCACAGCGCCTCCTCGCGCGGGCTGCGCGGGGCACGGCCGTCGCCCGCCCGGAACTCCGGCGCGGGCAGCGCCCGGTGGTCGAGCTTGCCGTTCGCGGTCAGTGGCAGCCTGTCCAGCACCACGAACGCGGCGGGCACCATGTACTCGGGCAGCACCTCGCGGACCTGCCCGCGCAGCGCCGCGCCGTCCACGACCGCGCCCTCCTCCGGCACCACATAGCCGACCAGCCGCCGGTCGCCGGGCGTGTCCTCGCGGACGAGCACGGCGGCCTGGCGCACCCCCGGCCGGCGCGCCACGACCGCCTCGATCCCGGCCGGCTCCACGCGCATGCCGCGCACCTTGACCTGGGTGTCGGTGCGGCCCAGGTACTCCAGCTGCCCGTCCGCGTTCCACCGCACCAGGTCACCGGTGCGGTACATCCGCCCGCCCGGCGCCCCGAACGGAGCGGCCACGAAGCGGTCGGCGGTCAGCGCCGGGCGGCCCAGGTAGCCGCGGGCGAGACCCGGGCCCCGGACGTACAACTCACCCGGCACGCCCGGGGCGACCGGCCGCAGGGCGGCATCCAGCACATACACGGCGGTGTCGGCGATGGGGCCGCCGATCGGCGGGGCGACCGGCCCGGCCAGCGGGCGGCTCATGGTGGCGCACACCGTCGCCTCCGTCGGGCCGTAGGAGTTGAGCATCAGACGGCCGGAGGACCAGCGCTTGACCAGCTCGGGCGGGCAGCTCTCGGCGGCGACGACGAGGGTCATGCCGTCCGGCAGCGCCCCCTCCGGGATCAGCTGGAGCACACCGGGGGTGATCGCGGCGTGCGTGACCGACTCCCGCACCGCCAGCTCGGCCAGCTCCCGCCCCGGGGTGAGCTCCGGGGGAGCGATGATGAGCGTCGCCCCGGTCAGCAGCCCCATCGTCAGCTCCCAGAAGGCGCCGTCGAAGCCAGGGGAGAGGTGGTGCAGGACCCGGCTGCCGGGCACCACCCCGCACTGCGCGGTGAAGATGTCCACCAACCCGGGCAGGCCCGCGTGCGTCACCGTCACCCCCTTGGGCCGGCCCGTGGTTCCCGAGGTGTAGACGACGTACGCCGGATGCGCGGGCCGCAGCGGCGACAGCCGGTCGGCGTCGGTGACAGCGGCCGCGTCCGCCTGCGCGAGCTGCTCCAGCGTCCCGGCCGAGTCCAGCACGAGCGTCGGTACGTCCGTCTCCGGCAGCTCCGCCGCGACGGCGCTCGTGGTCAGCAGGGCCACGGGCGCGGCGTCCGCCAGCGTGTCGGAGATCCGCCCGGCGGGATGACCCGGGTCGAGCGGCAGATAGGCGGCGCCCGCCTTGGTCACCGCGAGGACGGCGACGGCCAGCTCCGCCGAGCGCGGCAGCGCCAGCGCCACCAGCCGCTCCGGCCCGGCGCCCCGCGCCACCAGCAGCCGCGCCAGCCGATTGGCACGGGCGTCCAGCTCGGCGTAGCTCAGCGAGGCGCTGTCGAACACCAGGGCCTCGGCGTCGGGCTGCTCCCGCACATGCCGCTCGAAGCTGTCCGGCAAGGTGGTGGGCGCGAGGTTCCTGGCGGTGTCGTTCCACTCGTGCAGCACCCGCTGCCGCTCCTCGGCGCCGAGCACCTCCAGCCGGCTCAGCGTCGCCTCGGGCCGCGCGGCCGCGTCGGTGAGAAGCCGCACGAACCGGTCGACCAGCGACTGCGCCGTCCGGCGGTCGAACAGGTCCGTGCTGTAGTCCAGCACGCCCCCGACGCCGACGGGCGCGTTGTCCTCCGCCCTGCGCTCCACCACCGAGAAGCCGAGGTCGACCTTGGCCGCGGTGGCCGTCCCGCCGAGCCCGGACACCACCAGGCCGCCCGGCAGCGTCGGCAGACCGGCCGTGTCGCCGGGGCGCGGACCGGCGTTCTGCACGGCCAGCACCACCTGGAACAGCGGATGATGGGCGAGGGAGCGGGCGGGGTTGAGGACCTCCACGAGGCGCTCGAAGGGCAGGTCCTGGTGCGTGTAGGCGGCGAGGTCGGCTGCCCGGACCCGGGCCAGCAGCTCGCGGAAGGTCGGGTCGCCGCCGGTGTCGGTGCGCAGCACCAGGGTGTTGACGAAGAAGCCGACGAGCTGATCGGTGGCGTCGTCGGTGCGCCCCGCGATCGGCGTGCCCAGGGAAATGTCCTCGCCGGCGCCCAGCCGCGTCAGCAGGGCCGCCAGCGCGGCCTGGAGCACCATGTGCAGCGTGGTGTCCGTGGACCGCGCCAACTCGCCCAGCCGCTGATGGAGTTCGGCGCCGAGCGTGAACTCCACCCGGTCGCCCGCCTGGCTCGCCACCGCGGGACGAGGCCGGTCGGCGGGCAGCTCCAGCCGCTCCGGCAGGCCCGCCAAGGCCTGCTTCCAGTACGCCAGTTGGGCCCCGGCGACGCTGTCGCCGTCCCCGTCGTCGCCGAGCACCTCACGCTGCCACAGCGCGTAGTCGGCGTACTGGACGGGCAGCGGTTGCCAGTCGGGCGCCCGGCCCGTGCAGCGCGCGGTGTAGGCGGCGGCCAGATCGCGGGCCAGCGGGCCGCGCGACCAGGCGTCGCTCGCGATGTGGTGGATGAGCAGCAGCAGCACGTGGTCGGTGTCACCGACGCGCAGCAGCCGGGCCCGGACGGGGAGTTCCGTGCTCAGGTCGAAGGAGTACCGGGACGCCTGGGCGAGATCCTCCTCCCAGCGGTCCTCGCTCGTGTCGGCGGTCTCGAAGACGAGCTCGGCCCGCTCGGGGCCCAGCACGATCTGGTGCGCACCGTCCTCGTCCTCGGCGAAGACCGTGCGCAGGCTCTCGTGGCGGGCGACGACGTCCCGCAGCGCCGCTTCCAGCGCCCGCCGGTCCAGCGGGCCGGTCAGCCGCAGCGCGGTCGGGATGTTGTACGTAGGGCTGGGCCCCTCCAACTGGTGCAGGAACCACAGGCGTTGCTGGGCGTAGGAGAGGGGGACGCGCTCCGGCCGGGGCCGTGCGGTGAGCGGCGTGCGGGCCCGGCCCGCACCGTCCAGCACAGCGGACAGGGCGGCGACCGTCGGCGTCTCGAAGAACTGCCGGATGGACAGTTCCACGCCCAACGTGGACCGGATCCGGCTGACGAGCCGGGTGGCGAGCAGGGAGTGGCCGCCGAGGTCGAAGAAGTTGTCGTCGACGGTCACGTCGGACACCGACAGGATCTCGGCGAACAGCGCGCAGACGATCTCCTCGCGCGGAGTGCGCGGGGCCCGGCCGCCGCCTGCCGTGGAGTAGGTCGGGGCGGGCAGGGCCTTGTGGTCCAGCTTGCCGTTCGTGGTCAGCGGCAGCGCGTCGAGCGGGACGAGCGCCGACGGCATCATGAAGTCCGGCAGCCGCCGCGCCAGGCCCGTCAGGGCGGCGGTCTCGTCCCAGCGCTGCGGATCGGTGACGACGTACGCCACGAGCCGCTGGTCGCCGGGGGTGTCCTCGCGCAGCAGCACGGCGCAGCGCACTACGCCCCGCTGGGCGGCGACCGCGGACTCGATCTCCCCCAGCTCGATCCGGTAGCCGCGCAGCTTGACCTGGGTGTCCGCGCGCCCGACGAAGACCAGTTCGCCGTCGTCGGTCCAGTGGGCGATGTCGCCGGTGCGGTACATCCGGCTGCCCGGGGCGCCGAAGGGGTTGGCCGGGAAGCGTTCGGCCGTCAGCCGGGCGCGGTTGAGATAGCCGCGGGCCAGCTGCTCGCCCGCCAGATACACCTCGCCGGCCACGCCGGGCGCGACCGGCCGCAGCGCGGAGTCCAGGACGTACACCCGCACGCCCGCGTGCGGGGTGCCGATCGGCACCGGGCCCTCGGGGATCTCGGTGCCGGGCTTGATCCAGCGCTCCAGGCAGTGGCCGGTGGCTTCCGTGGGGCCGTAGACGTTCACCACGGTCACCTCCGGGTGCTCCGCCCGCCACGCCGTGAGGTGGTCGCCGCGCAACTGTTCGCCGCCCAGCGTGAGCAGCCCTGACGGGGACACCTCGCGGTCCATCGTGGAGAGCATCGCGAGATGCGACGGGGTGGCCTTCAGGAACGTGGCCCGGCGGAAGTCCGGTTCGACCGCCGCGGCCTCCGCCAGCGTCGGCAGGTCCGCGAGCCGCACGCAGCCGCCGCTGATCAGCGGGGTGTGCAGGGACCCGACGCTCTGGTCGAACGACGCCGAGGCCTGCATCACCGACAGACCCCGCACATGCGGTCCCTGCTCGGCCCGGCCGTGGCGGACGAACGCCGTCAGCGCCCGGTGCTCGGTGACCACGCCCTTGGGGCGGCCGGTGGAACCGGAGGTGTAGATGACGTAGGCCGGATGGTGCGGCAGCAGGGGAGTGGCCCGGTCCGCGTCGGTCAGATCGCCGCCCGGGTGCCGGCTCAGGGTGCGGTTCAGCCGCGGGTTGTCCAGCACGAACGTCAGCGGCCAGCCGCACTCCTCGCCGACGACCGCGTCCATGTCGCTCGTGGTCAGCACCAGGACCGGCGCAGAGTCCTCGATCATGTGCCGCATCCGGTCGGCCGGATAGTCCGGGTCGACCGGTACGTACGCCCCGCCCGCCTTCAGCACCGCCAGCATGCCGATCACCAGGTCGGTGCGGCGCGGCACCACGATCGCCACATACCGCTCGGGTCCCACGCCCAGCTCGACCAGCCGCCGGGCCAGCCGGTTGGCCCGCGCGTTGAGCTCGGCGTAGGTGAGCCGGCCGTCGGCGGCGACCAGCGCCGGCCGGTTCGGTGTCCGCGCGACCTGCTCCTCGAACAGGCGGGTGAACAGTTCGCCGGGCCGCCCGGCGTCCGAGCCGCTCCACCGCTCCACGACCGTGCGACGCACCCCGGGATCGAGCAGCGGCACGGCACCCACCGGCAGGTCCGGGCTGTCCAGCACCGTGTGCAGGGCCCGCCGGAACACCCCGACCACCTGCTCGACACTGGCCGCGTCGAACACCTGCGGCAGATATCCGAGAGAGAAGCGCAGCGTTTCGCGGGGCAGCGCCAGCAGCCCCAGCGGGTAGTGCATCTGGTCCCGGGAGTGGATCTTCAAGACGGTCGGCAGATCCGTGCCCGCGGACGGTGCCGTGGGACGGCTCCGGCTGGAGTCCAGCGGATAGTTCTCGAACACCATCGCGGTGTCGAACAGCTCGCCCGAGCCCGCCCAGCGCTGGATCTCCGCGAGCCCCATCCACTGATGGTCGATCAGCCGGGTCTGCTCGGCCTGCATCCGCCGCAGGAACTGCGACAGCGGCTCCGCCGGACGCAGCGCGACCCGCAGCGGCAGCGTGTTCATGAACAGACCGACCATGGTGTCGACCCCGGGCAGCTCGGGCGGCCGGCCGTTCACGGTCACCCCGAACACCACGTCGTCCCGGCCCGTCAGATGGGACACCACCAGCCCCCAGGCGCCCTGGATCACCGTGTTGACGGTCACCCCGTGCGACCGTGCGAACCGGGTGAGCGCCGCGCTGACGGCCGCGTCCTCCTCGAAGTGGACGCGCTCCGGCGCCGCGGTCAGCGCCCCGCGCTGCGGCGCCACGACACTCGGTGTGTCGAAGCCCTCCAGCGCCTGCGTCCAGGCCAGCCGGGCCGCCTCCCGGTCCCGGGACTCCAGCCACGCCAGATAGTCCCGGTAGGGCCGCACCCGCGGCAGCGCCGACCCGTCGCCGCGCACCGTGTACAGCGTCATCAGCTCACGCAGCAGCACCGGCATGGACCAGCCGTCGAGCAGGATGTGATGGTTGGTCATCACCAGCCGGGTCCGGCCGCCGCCGAGGCGGATCAGGGTGAACCGCATCAGCGGCGGCTTCCCCAGGTCGAATCGGCGCCAGCGGTCCTCGGAGGCGATCCGCTCCGCCACGGCCTCCCGCTCGGCCTCCGGCAGCCCGCTCAGGTCCTCCTCCCGCCACGGCAGTGTCACCGCACGGGGGATGAGCTGGACCGGGCGCTTGAGACCCTCGTGCCGGAACGCGGCCCGCAGGTTCGCGTGCCGCTTCAGCAGCGCCTCGATGGCCCCCCGCAGCCGGTCGGTGTCCACGGTGCCCGCCAGCTCCACGAAGACCTGGACGTTGTAGGCGTCCAGCTCCTCGCCGTCGAACAGGTTGTGGAACAGCATGCCTTCCTGCAGCGGGGACAGCGGCAGGATGTCTTGCAAGCCGGACTTGGACATCAGAGGGAACCCCATTCGCTTTCGAGTCGTGTGATGTCGTCCTCGCTGAGCGCGGCGAGGGAGACGTCCGACGGCGTCAGACCGCTGGCCTCCGGACGGCCCGCGTGTTCCACCAGCGCCCGCAGGGCCCGGAACCAGCCCTCGCCCAGCCGCCGGATCTCCTCCTCGGCCAGTACGGCCGACGGATACGTCCACACGCAGTGCAGCCGCGGACCCTGCTCGGTGTCGTGGGCGCCCGCCACCAGGTCGACCGGGTGCGCCAGCGCGGTGTCCGGATGCTGGCCCGCCACACCGCGGCCCAGCACGCTCCACGCGTTCGGTTCCCCGGCGCCGCCCGCAGCCCGGCCACCGGTGTACCGGCCCAGGTAGTTGAAGCCGAAGGCCGGCACCGGGAGGGCCGCCAGCCGCGCCCGGGTGCGCGGATTGACGTAGCGCAGCAGCCCGTGGCCGAGGCCGTCGCCCGGCACCGCGCGCAACTGCTCCTTCACGCGCCTGAGCGCCCGCCCGGTCGCCGCGCCGCCGTCCCAGACCTCCGCCCAGTCCGTGACCTCGGGGCTCAGCGTCACCGGGTACAGGGCGGTGAACCAGCCCGTCGTACGGGTGAGATCGGTGTCCGGTGCGAGGTGCTCGTGCCGGCCGTGGTTCTCCAGGTCCACCGCGACGGGCGCGTCGGCGCTGTGCCCACGGCCGCGCCGCCAGTCGGCGACGGCCAGTCCGAACGCGGTCAGCAGCAGCTCCTCCACGTCGGCGTGGAAGACGCCCGGCACCCAGGTGAGCAGCGCCTCGGTGGTCCCGGCGTCCAGGTCGAGGACGACCTGCCCGGCGCGGGCGTGGGTGTCGCGGTCCGCGTCCAGCGCCGGTTCGGGCCCGGCCGTGCGGGACGCGTCCGCCCAGTACTCCAGCTCGGACTCGACGGCTGGGTCCTCGGCCAGGTCCCGCAGGGTCGTGGCCCAGCGGCGCCAGCCCGTGCCCGGGGGGCTCAACTCGCGGCCCTCGTAGGCGGCGGCCAGGTCCGGCACCAGCAGACGCCAGCTCACCGCGTCGACCGCCAGGTGATGGGCGACCAGCACCAGCAGGCCGTACTGCTCGGGCCCTCGGTCCAGCCACACCGCCTGGAGTACGACACCCTCGGCCGGGGCGAGCCGGTCACGGGCCGCGGACGCCAGCTCCGTGAGCACGCCGTGCGCGTCCGCGTCCGCCAGGCCCGGCGCGTGGTGCCGGGTCAGCAGACCGGCCGCGTCCGGGGTGCCCGGCTCGGCGACCGACATCGCCCAGTCGGCGCTGACGCGCAGCCGCAGCGAGTCGTGCCGGTCCAGCACCGCCCGAAGCGCGCCCACCAGTCGGCCCTGGTCCAGCTCCGCGGGCACCGCCACGACCACCGACTGGTTGAACGGCTCGACGGGGCCGCCCAGTTCGGCGAACCAGCCCATGATCGGCGTCAGCGGCACCGGCCCGTGCTCCTCCTGGACCTCCTGCGGGACGCTCTCGGGCTGTGCCGCCGCAAGCGACTCCGCGAGCTGGGCGACCGTCTGGTGCTCGAAAACGTCCCGCACGCCCAGGACCAGGCCCTGGCCGCGCGCCCGGCTCACCAGCTGGATCGACAGCACGCTGTCGCCGCCGAGGTCGAAGAACCCGTCGTCGATGCCGACGGCGTCCAGGCCCAGCGTCTCGGCGAACAGCGCGCACAGCGCCTCCTCGCGCGGATCGCGCGGCGCCCGCCGGGTGCTGAGCGCCGCGTAGTCCGGCGCCGGCAGCGCCTTGCGGTCCAGCTTGCCGTTCCCGGTCAGCGGCAGTGTGTCCAGCCGGACGAACGCCGCCGGCACCATGTAGTCCGGCAGCGACGCCAACAGGTGCTCGCGCACCTCCGCGTCGACGGGCGCCGAGTCGTCCGCCTCGACCAGATAGGCCACCAGCCGCCGGTCGCCGGGGCGGTCCTCCCGGACCACGGCCACCGCCTCGGCCACCCCCGGATGACGGGCGAGCGCCGCCTCCACCTCGCCCAGCTCCACCCGGAAGCCGCGGATCTTGACCTGGTCGTCGACGCGGCTGATGAACTCCAGCTCACCGTGCCGATTCCAGCGGACCACGTCGCCTGTCCGGTACATCCTCCCCCCCTGCCCGAAAGGCGTGGGAGGTGCCCCCACGCCCGGCGCCTCGAAGGGGTTCGCGACGAACCGCGACGCAGTCAGCCCCGGCCGGCTCAGATAGCCGCGCGCCAACTGCACCCCGGACACGTACAGTTCGCCCGGCACTCCCGCCGGAACCGGCTGGAGGAACCGGTCGAGGACCAGCATCCGCGTGTTGGGGAACGGACGGCCGATGGTCAGCACCCCGTCGGTGAGGTCCTCCGCCGACGAGGCGTCCCACGTGGTGCAGCCGACGATCGTCTCCGTCGGACCGTACTCGTTGAGCACCCGCGCCCCCGGGTGCGCCGCCAGCAGCGACCGCACCGCCCGCCCGGTCAACGACTCGCCACCCAGCACCAGTTCACCGCGCGGCACACAGGTCTTGGGCAGCCCGGTGATCAGCGGCAGATGGCTCGGCGTCGCCTTCAGGAACGTCATCTGCGGCAGCTCCGGCGGCACTTCCCCCGCCGACGCCCGCTCGTGCAGCTCCTCCAGGTCGGCCAGGTGCACACACCCGCCGTTCAGCAGCGGCGCGAACAGACCGGTCACCGTCAGGTCGAACGACAGCGGCGAGTGCACCAGCGCGTCACCCGCCACACCCGGGTACAACTCGGCCGACACCGCGAGGTAGTTGACCACCGGCTGATGCTCGACCAGCACCCCCTTCGGACGCCCGGTCGAGCCCGAGGTGTAGATGACGTACGCCGCGTTCCACGGCGACAACGGCTGCGTACGGTCCTCGTCCGCGAGATCGTGCTCCGGGTATTCGGCGAGCCGCTCGGCCACCTCCGCATCGTCCAGCACCAGCCGCGCCAACTGTGCCGGGAACAGCTCCCCGGGCACGGACAACGAGGTCAGCGCGCACACCGGGTCGGCGTCCTCCAGCATCACCGCCACCCGGTCCGCGGGATACCCCGGGTCCACCGGCAGGTACGCGGCACCCGTCTTCAGTACCGCCAGCACCGCCACGCCCAGCTCCACCGACGGCGGCAGCGAGATCAGCACCACCTGCTCCGGGCCCGCCCCGCACTCGGCCAGCAGATGCGCCAGCCGGTTGGCGCGCGCGTTCAGCTCCGCGTACGACAGTGTCGTACCGCCCGCCGAGAACGCCGGGCGTCCCGGAGTCCGCGCCACCTGCTCCTCGAACAGCTCGGGCAGGGTCGCCTCCCGCTGCGGACGAGCGGTCTCGTTCCACTCCACCAGCAGCCGGTGCCGCTCGGCCGGATCCAGCAGGCCGATTCCGCCGATCGGCAGATCCGGGTCCGCCACCGCCGAGCCGAGCACGCCCAGCAGCCGCGTCACGATCGACTCGGCGGTCTCCCGGTCGAACAACTCGGTGCGGTACTCCAGCGAACCCCGCATCCCCGCCGCCTCCCCGGCCGGCGTGTGCCCCTCGCCCAGGGTGAGCGACAGGTCGAACTTCGCCACCTCGGTCCGGGCCGCCATCCGCGTCACCGCGAGGCCCGTGTCACCCGACGCGTCCGCGACCACGCCCGGCGCCTCCGTCGCGCTGTTGAACGTGATCATCACCTGGTACAGCGGGTGATGGGCGAGGCTGCGTACCGGATTGAGCGCCTCCACCAGCCGCTCGAACGGCAGGTCCTGATGCGCGTACGCCGCCAGATCGCGTTCCCGCACCCGGCCCAGCAACTCACGGAAGCTCGGGTTGCCGCCGGTGTCCGTGCGCAGCACCAGGGTGTTGACGAAGAACCCGACGAGATCCTCGGTCGCCGCGTCGTCGCGCCCGGCCACCGCAGTCCCGATCGGAATGTCCTCGCCCGCGCCCAGCCGGGTCAGCAACGCCGCGAACGCGGCCTGGGCCACCATGAACGTCGTCGCGTGCGTGGCCCGCGCCAGTTCCCCGAGCCGCCGGTGCAGCGCCGCCGGCACGGTGAACTCGACCCGGTCGCCGCCGTAGCCCGCGACCGCCGGACGCGGCCGGTCCGTGGGCAGCTCCAACTGCTCGGGCAGGCCCGCCAGCGCCTCCTTCCAGTACGCCAGTTGGGTCCCGGCGACGCTCTCCGGGTCCGCCTCGTCGCCCAGCGCCTCGTGCTGCCACAGCGCATAGTCCGCGTACTGCACCGCGAGCGGGTGCCACCCCGGTTCCGTACCGCCGCGGCGCGCCGCGTAGGCGGTGGTGAGATCACGGGCCAGCCGCGTCATCGACCAGCCGTCGCAGGCGATGTGATGGATGAGCAGCAACAGCACGTGCTCGTCCTCGGACAGCCGGAACAGCCGGACCAGGAACGGCAGTTCCGCCGTCAGATCGAAGGCGTGGCGCGCGGCATCGGCCACCCGGGCCGCCACGCTCTCCTCGGTCGCCTCCAGCACCTCCAGGGGCTCGCGCCCCCGCTCCACCGGCCGCACGATCTGCCGCGCCCCCGCCTCGTCCTCGGCGAACACCGTGCGCAGGCTCTCGTGCCGCTCCAGCAGATCCCCGACCGCCAGCTCCAGCGCCGTACGGTCCAGCGGCCCGGACAGCCGCAGCGCGGTCGGCACGTTGTACGTCGCCGACGGCCCCTCGAACCGGTGCAGGAACCACAGCCGCTGCTGCGCGGGCGACAACGGCACCCGCTCCGGCCGGGGACGCGCCGTCAGCGGCGTACGGGCCCGCCCGGCAGCCTCCAGCGCGGCGGACAGTCCGGCGACCGTCGGCGTCTCGAAGAACTGCCGCACCGACAGTTCCACATCCAGCGTGGCCCGTACGCGGCTCACCAGTCGGCTCGCCAGCAACGAGTGACCGCCCAGGTCGAAGAAGCTGTCGTCGATGCCGAACCGCGCGGTGCCCAGCACCTCCCGGAACAAACCGCACAGGATCTCTTCGCGTGGGGTGCGCGGCGGCCGGCCGGCCTCCTCCACCGCTTCGTCCGGCGCGGGCAGCGCCCTGCGGTCCAGTTTTCCGTTCGGCGTGAGCGGCAGCGCGTCCAGCATCACGAAGGCCGTCGGCACCATGAACTCCGGGAGCCGCGACCGCAGATGCTCCCGCAGCTCGCCCGCGCCCGGCACCGCGCCGTCGCCGACGACGTACGCCACCAGCCGCTGATCCCCCGGCCGGTCCTCGCGCACCGTCACGGCGGCCTCCGCCACCGCGGGCATCCGCGCCAGCTCCGCCTCGACCTCGCCGAGCTCGATCCGGAAGCCACGCAGCTTCACCTGCTGGTCGACCCGGCTCAGATAGCGCAGCGCCCCGTCCCGCTCCCGGCGCACGAGATCGCCCGTGCGGTACATGCGCGCGCCCGGAGCACCGTACGGATCGGCCGCGAAGCGCTCCGAGGTCAGCCCGGGACGCCGGTGATAGCCCTCGGCCAACTGCGCCCCCGCCAGATACAGCTCACCGGGCACGCCCACCGGCACCGGCCGCAGCGCCGCGTCCAGCACATACGCCCGCGTGTTGGCCAGCGGCCGCCCGATGGTGACCCGGTTCGTCCCGGTCACCTCCGCGGCCGTCGCCCAGATCGTCACCTCGGTCGGACCGTACAGATTCGTCACCGACCGGGCCTGCCCGGCCAGCGACCGCGCCAGTTCCGCGGGCAGTGCCTCACCGCCCACCAGCACACGCACCCCGGCCAGCTCGCCCGCCGCCTCGGCCGCCACACCCTGCCAGAGGCTCGGCGTCGCCTGCACCAGGGTCGCCCCCGTGCGCTCGACGGCCCGCAGCAGCGCCCGCGGATCGCGCGCCGTCTCCTCGTCGGCCAGCACGAGCCGTGCGCCGTGCAGCAGCGGCAGGAACAGCTCCAGACCCGCGATGTCGAAACCGACCGTGGTCACCGCCAGCAGCCGGTCCAGCGCGCCGGGAGCGACGCGCGCCCCCATGTCGGCCAGGAAGTTGCCCAGCGCACCCCGCGGCACCACCACGCCCTTCGGCCGCCCGGTGGACCCCGAGGTGTAGATCGCGTACGCCGGATGCGCCGCCGCCACCGGCCCGCGCAGCTCCGCCGCGCTCAGGTCGGACACGGAGTACCTCGCGAGCTCCGCCTCGCCGACCGGTTCGGTCAAGGTCAGCGCCGGTGTCGCGTCGTCCAGCATGTACGTCACCCGGTCCGCCGGATAGCCGGGATCGACCGGCAGATACGCCGCCCCTGACTTCAGCACCGCCAGCAGCGTGACCACCAGGTCCAGCGAGCGCGGCAGCACCACAGCCACGAGCCGGCCCGGAGCCGCACCCCGCGCCACGAGACACCGCGCCAGCCGGTTGGCCCGCGCGTTCAGCTCGGCGTACGACAGCACGTCTCCACCGAACTCCAGGGCCACCGCCTCCGGCGTCCGCGCCGCCTGCCGCTCGAACAGCTCCGGCACCGACTCGGTCGGCACCTCCCGGGCCGTGTCGTTCCACTCCCCGAGCACCCGGCGCCGCTCGTCCGCCGACATGACCTCCAACTGCCCGATGGGCCGGTCCGGATGGGCCACGGCCGCACTCAGCAGCCGCACCAGCCGCCCGGCGAGCTCCTCCACGGTCTCCCGGTCGAACAGCGCCGTGCTGTAAGTGATGCTGCCGCCCAGCCCCGCGCAGCTGTTGCCGTCACCGAACCGCTCGGCCAGCGCGAACGACAGATCGAACCGCGCCGACACCGTGTCCGTGCCCCGCACCTGCGCGCGCAGCCCCGCGAAGGACGTCGTCTCCTCGGCCCCCGCCGCATGAGTGTTGTGCAAGGTCAACAGCACCTGGAACAGCGGGTGGTGAGCCATCGAACGGGTGGGGTTGACTGCCTCGACGAGACGCTCGAAGGGGAGGTCCTGGTGGGTGTAGGCGGTCAGATCGGTGGCCCGCACCCGGCTCAGCAGCTCGCGGAAGGCCGGGTCGCCACTGGTGTCGGTGCGCAGGACGAGGGTGTTGACGAAGAAGCCGATGAGCCGGTCGGTGGCGTCGTCGGTGCGGCCCGCGATCGGTGTGCCGATGGGAATGTCCTGGCCCGCGCCGAGCCGGGTGAGCAGCGCCGCCAAAGCCGCCTGCACCACCATGAACACCGTCGTGTTCGTGTCCCGTGCCAGTTCCGCGATCCGCCCGTGCAGCTCCGCGGGCACCTCCAGAGGCACCCGGCCCCCGTCGTACGACGCCGAAGCCGGCCGGGGCCGGTCGGTGGGCAGGTCGAGCTGTTCGGGGAGGCCGGCGAGGGCTTCCTTCCAGTGTGCGAGTTGCTGTCCCGCGAGGCTGTCGGGGTCGGTGTCGTCGCCGAGGAGCTGGTGTTGCCAGAGGGCGTAGTCGGCGTACTGGACCGGCAGCGGGGGCCAGTCCGGTGCGTGGCAGGTGAGGCGTGCGGTGTAGGCGGTGGTGAGGTCCTGGGCCAGCGGGCCGCGTGACCAGGCGTCGCTGGCGATGTGATGGATCAGCAGGAGGAGTACGTGTTCGGTCGCGGAGATCCTGAACAGCGTCACCCGCACCGGGATCTCGGTGCTCAGGTCGAAGGGCTGCGCGGCGTCCTGGGTGACACGGCCGTCCACGTCGCCCTCGGTAGCCTCTACGGTGCGGAACGGTACCTCGGCTGAGTCCAACAGGACCTGGTGAGAGCCCTCCTCGTCCTCGGCGATGGTCGTGCGGAGGCTTTCGTGCCGGGTGATGAGGTCGTTGAGGGCTTGGCGGAGGGCGTGGGTGTTGAGGGTGCCGGTGAGGCGGAGGGTGGTGGGGATGTTGTAGGTGGCGCTGGGGCCTTCGAACTGGTGGAGGAACCAGAGGCGTTGTTGGGCGTAGGAGAGGGGGATGCGGTCTGGGCGGGGGTGGTGTGGGGTGAGGGGGGTGCGGGCTGTGTCGGCGTCTGTCAGTTGGGTGGCCAGTGCGGCGACGGTGGGTGTTTCGAAGAGCTGACGGATGCTGAGTTCGGCGCCCAGGGTGGAGCGGATGCGGCTGGTGAGTCGGGTGGCGAGGAGGGAGTGGCCGCCGAGGTCGAAGAAGTTGTCGTCGATGGTGACGCGTTCGAGGCCGAGGACTTCGGCGAATAGGGTGCAGAGGATTTCTTCTTGGGGGGTGCGGGGGGCTCGGCCGGTCGTGGTGTAGGTGGGTGTGGGGAGGGCTTTGCGGTCGAGTTTGCCGTTGGGGGTGAGGGGGAGGGCGTCGAGGGTGACGATGGCTGACGGGATCATGTAGTCCGGGAGTTGCTCGGCGAGGTTTGCCAGGGCCGCGGTTTCGTCCCAGGTGTCGGTGACGATGTAGGCGACGAGGCGTTGGTCGCCGGGGGTGTCTTCGCGGAGCATGACGGCGGCCTGCTTTGCGCCCTGGGTGACGAGGGCGGCTTCGATTTCGCCGAGTTCGATGCGGTGGCCGCGGAGTTTGACTTGGTGGTCGGCGCGGCCTGCGTAGATGAGGTGGCCGTCGGTGGTCCAGCGGGCGAGGTCCCCGGTGCGGTACATGCGGCTGCCGGGCAGAGCGTAGGGGTTGGCGGTGAAGCGTTCCGAGGTCAGGGCGGGGCGGTGGTGGTAGCCGCGGGCGAGTTGGTGGCCTGCGAGGTAGAGCTCACCCGTCACACCCGGCGGGACCGGGCGCAGCGCCGAGTCCAGGACGTAGACGGCGGTGTTGGCGAACGGCCGGCCGATCGGCACCGGCCCCTGCTGGGTGCCGTTGAGGCGGTGTTCGGTGATGTTGACGGTGGATTCGGTGGGCCCGTAGGCGTTGATCACCTCAACGTCGGGGTGCTGCTCGCGCCAGGTGGTGAGCTGATCCGCGTGCAGGGCTTCTCCGCCCAGGATGAGCGTCTGCGACGGCGAGGCGCTGTCGGGCAGGCTGGCCAGGATCGGCAGGTGGCTCGGGGTGGCCTTGACCAGTGTCGGCTGGCTGTTGCTCTCTTCCAGCGAGGTCAGCTGGACGGTGCCGCCACTGGTCAGGGGGGTCCACAGGGCGGTGATGGTCAGGTCGAAGGCGAGGGGAGAGTGCAGGACGGTGGAGCCTGCCATCGCGGGGTAGGCGCTACCGGCCCGGTGGAGGTAGGTGGCCAGCGCGTGATGGTCGATGACCACACCCTTGGGCCGCCCGGTCGACCCGGACGTGTAGATCATGTAAGCCGCATGTCCCGAAGCCCACGGCATCCGCCGCTCGGAGTC
The DNA here is from genome assembly GCF_053592195.1 of Streptomyces sp. NPDC002776. Classification (NCBI taxonomy): domain Bacteria; kingdom Bacillati; phylum Actinomycetota; class Actinomycetes; order Kitasatosporales; family Streptomycetaceae; genus Streptomyces; species Streptomyces sp. NPDC002776. The sequence goes on from NZ_JBSFVG010000022.1 coordinate 103,280, forward strand.
GTCGACCTCGGCGGCCGACTGCCCGGCATACACCTCGTAAGGAATCGGCTCGGTGAGCGTCAGCACGGGCGCGGCATCTTCGAGCATGTACTCGATCCGCTCGGCCGGATACTCCGGGTCGACCGGCAGATAGGCGGCCCCGGCCTTCACCACGGCGAGCAGCGACACCACAGCGTCCAGCGACTTCGGCAGCGCCACCGCCACGAACTGCTCGGCCCCCACACCCTGCGCGATCAGATAACGCGCGAGCTGGTTGGCACGGCCGTTCAACTCGCCATAGGAGAGCGTGTTCCCGTCGCTCACCACCGCCACACCGTCCGGCGTCCGCGCGGCCTGCCGCGCAACCAGTTCATGCAGCGGCACGTCCGGCAGCTCGGTAGCGGCCCCGTTCCACCCCACCAACATCCGTTCCCGCACGTCGGGTTCGAGCGTCTCCAGCCGCCCCACGAGCTGATCGGACTCCGCGACCAGAGTCTCCAGCACTCGCAGTATCCGGTCCCCGAAGTCGCGTGCGTCGGTCGCGTCGAAGAGGTCGGGGCGGTAGTCGACGCGGAAGGAGAGGTCCGTACCGCGCATCGTGGCGACGACGTTGACGGCGAAGTGCGTGCCGCCCTTGATCTCGGCCGAGGCGACGCGGAGCCGGGTGCCGTCGGCCGGGGTGTCGAGGGAGCCCTCCTCGACGGGGTAGTTCTGGAACACCATGGCGGTGTCGAAGAGTTGGGGGTGTCCGGTCCAGGTCTGGATGTCGGTGAGGCCCGGCCACTGGTGGTCGAGGAGTGCGGTCTGTTCGTGCTGGAGGCGGCGGAAGAGGCCGGTGAGGGTCTCGGAGTGGTCGAGGCGCAGCCGCACGGGAAGGGTGTTGATGAACAGGCCGATCATGCGCTCGACGCCGTTCAGCTCGGGCGGGCGGCCGGAGACGGTGGCGCCGAACACGACGTCGTCCCGGCCGGTGGCCTGGGCCAGTGCCAGAGCCCACGCGCCCTGCACCACGGTGCTCATGGTCACGCCCGTCGCCCGCGCCCAGGCGGCCAGTGACTCGCTGAGAGCCTCTCCCGCGCTGAGGGAGACGTTCTCCGGGGCCGCGTCGACCTCGACCGTGCCCGGCGCGAGCAGGCAGCCCTCCTCCAGGCCGGACAGGGAGTGCTGCCAGGCCGCCCGGGCGGCGTCCCGGTCGCGCTCGCCCAGCCAGGCCAGGTAGTCGCGGTAGGGGCGCACCCGGGGCAGGGCGGAGACGTCGCCCTGGGTGTCGTAGAGCGCCATGAGTTCCTTGAGGAGAACCGGCAGTGACCAGCCGTCGAGCAGGATGTGATGGTTCGTCATCACCAGGCGGACATGGTCGGCGGACAGCCGCAGGGCCGTGAAGCGCAGCAGCGGCGGGCGGCCGAGGTCGAAGGGCCGGGCGCGCTCCTCCGCGGCCAGTCGGCCTGCCGCGAGCTCCCGATCCTCCGTCGGCAGGGCGCCGAGGTCGTGCTCCTGCCAGGACAACTCAGGTTCCCGCAGCACAAGTTGGGCCCAGGCGCCGTTGCGGCGCTGCCGGAAACCGGCACGCAGGTTCGGGTGGCGCTCCAGCAGGGCCCGGGCGGCGCGGCGCATCCGGGAGTCGTCGTACCGGCCGTGCAAGTCGAAGGCGACCTGACTGACGTACGGGTCGAGACCGCCCTCGTGGAGCAGGCTGAGGAAGACGAAGCCTTCCTGGAGCGGGGACAGCGGAAGGATGTCCTCGATCTTGCTACGCGAACGAGTCGGTTGCCGGCTCACTGCTCACTCTCCCACTCGGAATCAAGGTCGGCCTCGAACTCCTCGATCTCGGACTGACTGAGGGAGGCGAGGGTCACGTCGGACGGGGTCAGGCCGCCCGCGTCGGGGCGGTCGGCGAGTTCCACGAGGGCTTCAAGGGTCCGGAACCACAGCTCGGCCAGGGTCCGGGCGTCCTCGTTGCGGACCACGCGGCTTGCGTACGTCCAGTCGGCGCGCAGCCGGGGCCCGTCCTCCCCGTCCTGCGCCACGGCGCTGATCTCCACCACGTGCGCCATCGGCGCCGCGGGCCGGAAGGCCGCGACCCCGCCGCCGATCACGCTCCAGTGCTCCGCCGGGCCGGACGGCGCCGCCGTACGGCGGCCCAGGTAGTTGAAGCCGAACTCCGGCTCGGGCAGGGCGGCGAGTACGTCCCGCGTACGCGGGTTGAGATGGCGCAGCAGACCGTGGCCGAGGCCGTGTCCGGGCACGGACCGTAGCTGTTCCTTGACCTGTTTCAGTACGTCGCCGAGGGCGGCAGTGTCCTGGCGCAGGGCGGTCCAGTCGGCGACGTCCGGCGCGAGCCGTACGGGGTACAGGGCCGTGAACCAGCCTGCGGTGCGGCTGAGTTCGCTGCCGGGCACGGCGTCCTCGTGGCGGCCGTGGCTCTCCAGGTCGACGACGACCGGGGCGTCCGGGTCCTCGCCGCGGACGCGCCGCCACTCGGCGACGGCCAGCCCGAACGCCGTCAGCAGCACGTCCTCGACGCTCGCGTTGACGGCGCCCGGCACCCGGGAGAGCAGGGCCCGCGTCGCCTCGGCCGGCAGGGTGAGGCTGATCCGGCCCGCCGTGCGGTGCAGATCGCGCTCCCGGTCCACGCGGAGCGCCCGCTCCGTGTCCACGGCGAGCGTGTTCCGCCAGTGCCCCAGCTCGGCCTCGGTGGCCGGCTCGGCGGCGAGCCGGTGCAGCGAGGTGGCCCACTGCCGCCAGGAGGTGCCGGTCGGGGCCGGTGCGTCGCCCTGGTAGGCGGCCGCCAGATCCGGCACCAGGATGCGCCAGGTGACGGAATCGACCACCAGATGGTGCGCTACCAGGATCAGCAGGCCGTCGCGCAGGTCCCCGCGGTCCACCCAGACGGCCTGGAGCATGCGGCCCGCGGCCGGCGCGAGGCGGTCCCGGGCGGCTTCCGCGAGCTCTGTGGCCAGCGTCTCGACGTCGGAGGAGACGGCCGCGTCGGCCGTCGCACGGGTGAGGACGTCCTCGACGGGCACGGCGCCGGGCGGGCACACCTCCATGGTCCCGTCGGGGCCGGTGCGCAGCCGCAGTGCGTCATGGTGATCCAGCACCCGCCGCAGGGCCGCGGTCAGCCGCTCCCCGTCCAGCGCGGGCGGCACGGACACCACCACGGACTGGTTGAAGTCGTCGCCGCCCAGGCCCAGTTCGGCGACCCGCGCGATGACGGGCGTGGCCGGCACCGGACCGTACGGATCGACCTGCGGCACCTGCGCCGCGGCCGTTGGGCCGGTGCCGCGCAGTTCCAGTGCCTCGGCGAGCCGGGCCGGCGACTGGTGCTCGAAGACGTCCCGCACGGCAGGCGTGAGTCCCGCGGCGCGGGCCCGGCTGACGAGCTGGATGGACAGGATGCTGTCGCCGCCCAGGTCGAAGAAGCCGTCGTCCGCACCCACCGCGTCCAGGCCCAGGACCTCCGCGAACAGCGTGCACAGCAGCTCCTCGACCGGAGTGCGGGCGGCCCGCCCGCTCGATGCCGCCGCGTAGTCCGGCGCGGGCAGCGCCCGGCGGTCCAGTTTGCCGTTCGCGGTCAGCGGCAGCCCGTCCAGGACGACCACCGCCGAGGGGACCATGTAGTCGGGCAGGAACTGCCGTACGAACGCGCGCAGCCCGGCCGGGTCCACCTCCGGCGCATGCCGCGCCGGCACCGCATAGGCGACCAGGCGCCGGTCGCCGGGCCGGTCCTCACGGACGACGGCCGCGACCTGCGCGACCTCCTCGTGCGCCGCCAGTGCCGTCTCGACCTCGCCGAGCTCCACCCGGAAGCCGCGGATCTTGACCTGGTCGTCGGCGCGGGCCAGATACTCCAGCTCGCCCGCCGCATTGAGGCGTACCAGGTCACCGGTGCGGTACATGCGCTCACCGGCAGTGCCGAACGGATCGGCGACGAAGCGCTCGGCGGTCAGCTCGGGCCGGTGCAGATAGCCGCGCGCCAGGCCGCTGCCGGAGACGAACAGCTCGCCCGCCACCCCGGCCGGCACCGGCTGGAGGTACCGGTCGAGCACATATGCCCGGGTGTTGCCGGTCGGCCGCCCGATCGGCAGCGTCGTACGGGCCGAGTACGGCGCTCGTACCTCGTGCTGCGTTACGCACAGCGTCGTCTCCGTCGGACCGTACAGATGGCGCAGCACCAGGCTGGGGGAGTGCTCGAGGACCCGGGCGACCGCCGCAGGGGACACCACGTCACCGCCGGTCAGCACCTCCCGCACCCCGGCGAAGCACTCCGGCGCCTCCTCGGCGACGACCCGGAAGAACCCGGCGGTCAGATGGATCGCCGTGATGTCGTGCCGGGCGATCAACTCCACGATCGAGGCGGCGTCCAGTTGCCCCGGCGGTGCCACGACCACCGTGCCGCCGGACAGCAGCGGCACCCACATCTCGTAGCAGGACACGTCGAAAGCGTGCGGCGCGTGCAGCAGCACCCGCGCGTGCGTGCCGGGCCGCCAGCAGTGGTCCCGTACGAGGTCCACGACGCCGCGCTGGGTGACCGCCACGCCCTTGGGCCGTCCGGTCGAGCCGGAGGTGTACATCACGTAGGCGAGATCGTCCGGCCGCAGCCCGGTGCGCGGGACCTGCTCACGGCGCGCGCCGGCCGGGGCGCCGTGCTCGTCCAGGACCACGACCCGGACGCCGAGTTCACCGGCCCGTGCGGCCTCCGCCCGGTCGGTGAGGACCAGCGTGGCCGCCGTGTCCTGCACCACGTACCGCATCCGCTCCACGGGATACGTGTCATGCAGCGGGGCGTACGCTCCGCCCGCCTTGCCGATGGCCAGCGTGGCCACGACATGCGTCACGGACCGCTCCATCAACATGACCACCGGGGTTCCCGGCCGCACGCCTTCCTGGCGCAGCAGATGCGCCAACCGGTTGGCGCACTCGTCGAGTTCGCGGTACGACACCGTCGTCGACCCCGACACCACCGCCGGCGCGTCCGGGGTGCGGGCCGCCTGAGCCGCGAACAGCTCCGGCAGCGTCGCGTCGAGCCCGTCCAGCACCGTCCCGGCCGCCCCGCCCAGCAGCTCACGCCGCTCGGTGGCCGCCAGGACGTCGACCTCGGACAGCCGGACGCCGGGATCGGCGACGACCGCCTCCAGCAGCCGCACGAACCGGTCCACCAGCGACTGTGCCGTCGTACGGTCGAACAGATCGGTGCGGAAGTCCAGCGCGCCGGTGATCCCGGCCCCCTGCCCCGTCCCGTCCCGCGTCTCCACCAGCGCGAACGCCAGATCCGTCTTCGCCGCGCCCAGCCGGCTCCGCTCCGCGGTGACCCGCAGCCCCGGCAGCGCGAGCGACGCCTCCGGGTCGGCGTCGGCGGTGTTCAGGATCAGCATCACCTGGAACAACGGGTGATGCGCGAGGGTCCGCGCCGGGTTGACCGCCTCCACCAGCCGCTCGAAGGGCACGTCCTGATGGGCGTAGGCCGCCAGGTCGGCGCGCCGCGTACGCTCCAGCAGTTCGCGGAAGGCAGGGTTGCCACTGGTGTCGGTGCGCAGCACGAGCGTGTTGACGAAGAACCCGATCAGATCCTCGGCCGCCCGGTCCGTGCGCCCGGCGACCGGAGTGCCGAGCGGAATGTCCTCCCCGGCACCCAGCCGGGTGAGCAGGGCCGCGAGCGCCGCCTGAAGCACCATGAACGTGCTCGTGTTCGTCGCCCGCGCCAATTCGGCCGTACGACGGTGCAGGCGCGGGTCGAGTGCGAACTCCACCCGGTCACCCGCCTGGCCCGCGACCGCGGGGCGGGGCCGGTCGGTGGGCAGGTCGAGCTGCTCGGGAAGGTCCGCGAGGGTCTCCTTCCAGTGCGCGAGCTGGCGTCCGGCGAGGCTGTCGGGGTCGGTGTCGTCGCCGAGGAGCTGGTGCTGCCACAGGGCGTAGTCGGCGTACTGCACCGCGAGCGGCTCCCACTCCGGAGCCCGGCCCGCGTGGCGCGCGGTGTACGCCGCCGTCAGATCACGGCCCAGCGGATCGCGCGACCAGGCGTCGCTGGCGATGTGGTGGATCAGCAGGAGCAGCACATGCTCGGTCGCGGAGACCCTGAATACCGTTGCCCGCACCGGGAGTTCGTCCCCGAGATCGAACGCGTGATGCGCGGCCTCGGTCAGCCTCGCCGCCAGCTCCTCCTCGTCGGTCTCCACGACGGTCAGCGGCACGTCCTGCGGCGAGTGCACGATCTGGTGCGGACCGTGCTCGTCCTCGGCGATGGTCGTGCGGAGGCTTTCGTGCCGGGTGATGAGGTCGTTGAGGGCTTGGTGGAGGGCTTCGGTGTTGAGGGTGCCGGTGAGGCGGAGGGTGGTGGGGATGTTGTAGGTGGCGCTGGGGCCTTCGAACTGGTGGAGGAACCAGAGGCGTTGTTGGGCGTAGGAGAGGGGGATGCGGTCTGGGCGGGGGTGGTGTGGGGTGAGGGGGGTGCGGGCTGTGTCGGCGTCTGTCAGTTGGGTGGCCAGTGTGGCGACGGTGGGTGTTTCGAAGAGCTGACGGATGCTGAGTTCGACGCCCAGGACCGCGCGGATGCGGCTGGTGAGTCGGGTGGCGAGGAGGGAGTGGCCGCCGAGGTCGAAGAAGTTGTCGTCGATGGTGACGCGTTCGAGGCCGCCCAGGACTTCGGCGTAGAGGGTGCAGAGGATCTCTTCTTGGGGGGTGCGGGGGGCTCGGCCGGTCGTGGTGTAGGTGGGTGTGGGGAGGGCTTTGCGGTCGAGTTTGCCGTTGGGGGTCAGAGGAAGAGCATCGAGGGTGACTATGGCCGACGGGATCATGTAGTCGGGCAACTGCTCGGCGACACTTGCCAGGGCCGCGGATTCGTCCCAGGTGTCGGTGACGATGTAGGCGACGAGGCGTTGGTCGCCGGGGGTGTCTTCGCGGAGGATGACGGCGGCTTGGTTTGCGCCCTGGCTGACGAGGGCGGCTTCGATTTCGCCGAGTTCGATGCGGTGGCCGCGGAGTTTGACTTGGTGGTCGGCGCGGCCTGCGTAGATGAGGTGGCCGTCGGTGGTCCAGCGGGCCAGGTCCCCGGTGCGGTACATGCGGCTGCCGGGGCCGCCGTAGGGGTTGGCGGTGAAGCGTTCCGAGGTCAGGGCGGGGCGGTGGTGGTAGCCGCGGGCGAGTTGGTGGCCTGCGAGGTAGAGCTCGCCGGTGACGCCGGGGGCGACCGGGCGCAGCGCCGAGTCCAGGACGTAGACGGCCGTGTTGGCGAAGGGCCGGCCGATGGGCACCGGTCCTTGCTGGGTGCCGTTGAGGCGGTATTCGGTGATGTTGACGGTGGATTCGGTGGGCCCGTA
>NZ_JBSFVG010000023.1:0-97265 GCF_053592195.1 Streptomyces sp. NPDC002776
AACTCCGGCGGGTAGTTCTTCATGACCACGAGATGTCCGTTCTCAGATCCTCAGGATCCAGTGTCTCGTGTGTTCAACATCAGGGGTCAACGCCCAAGGTCGCCGCGCAGCAGCCTCAGCGGATCGCTCACCGGGCGGTCCGCATCTCCCACGGGGCGGGAGGTGGCCCTGCCGAGGAAGGCCGTACTCATCACCATGACGAGCCCCGCCCCGATACCGAGAGCGGCCAGTGCGCCTGTGGCGAAGCGATTCGGGCGCATGTCGACCATGATCGACACTAAGGCCGCGCCCATGGTGCCCAGCATCGCCAGAGCACCCTGCAGACACGACGCCACAGCACGCATCCGCCGGTAGGGCATGAGCCGTCTTGGCCGGGGCCACGGTTGGCTCCACCGCGGCAGCCCCCAGAGGCACACCACGACGGCCGCGGCGACGACGAACAGGAGCGGCGGCGCGGGGCGAGTCAGCGAGGCCAACAGACCGAACCCGACCGCGGCCAGAGCGATGAGTACGGTGCACAGCGCCAGGTGGGCAAGACGCACCCGGCGGGGACCGGCCAGCAGCCACAGCCTGTGCGGCACGATGTCCAGCTCGGGTGCCGCTGGCGGGTGTGGATCGGCGAGACCCGCGCCGAGCGGTCGGCCACGCCACAGCGCCAGACCGCTCACCGGAGGCACGGCTCGCAGGTGCCGTGCCAGCAGCCCCAGCCACTCCTGAACCGCCTGTGCGTCATAGCGGCCGGGATTCTTGGGGTGCAGCTGCACCGAGGCTGGCACGAACTCCTCCAGCAGATGCGTCTGTACGCTTCCGGCGGCGGCCCGCACGCACAGATGGGCCGGATCCCTGCCGGCGGCGTACACAGTAGCGGCCAGCGCCAGTTGCCACGGCGTCGACAGCGCCGCGGCCAGGCGACCTTGAGGATGCTGCTCCAGCTCGTCGAGCACGGGCCGCCAGCCGTTGTGCATGGCGCGACCGGCCAGGTAGTGGCGGGCCTGCTCGGCAATGACGGGCACCAAGTCGATCCACGCCGAGTCCCGCAGACCCCTGCCCGCGCCGCTGAGCACCTCGTACTGGTCGGTGCGGCAGGTGAGGACCACGGGTGCCGGAGCGCGTCCCTGGAATCGGGCGTTGAGCTTCTCCAGTGCGCTACGGGCGCGCGGTGTTGCGGCGAGTGACGCGGCAGACGGGTCCATCTCGTCCAGCCCGTCGAGGACGGGCAGCACGCGCCCCTGCCGCACCAGATGCCGAGCGACGGCCGGGTGCCGGTCGTACTCCTCCACCAGCTGCTCGACCAACCAGTCCTCGAACGCACGGTGTGTGTCCCAGCCGGCCAGGGCGAGTCGCACCGGTACGGGGTCTTCGGGCCTGCGGTCCTCCAGCAGGGCCAGCACCAACTCCACCGCCAGCACGGTCTTGCCTGCCCCGGCCCGTCCCGTGATCACTACGCGCCCGTAGCGGGTGAACCGGTAGAACGAGCCGACCTCTCCCAGCTGCCCGCCGGACACAGGCCCCGAAGGGCCTTGCACGACCACGGACCGCGCCTGCTCGCGGATCCGGAACTCCACATCGATCGCCACATGGTCGGCGCCCAGCAACTGCCTGCGCTGAAACGTCTCCAACTCCACGACACAGGCTGCGAGATCCTCGGCCAGCACCGGCGAGTCCACCGGCTCCCACGGACTGCGCCGCAGCCCCACCACCGAAACGATCAGGGCCACAACCGCGACCGCGAGAGCCACCACACTCGCCGTGTCCTGTGGCTCCAAGCCACCACCGACCAGAGCCTGCAGGGTCCATACCCCGCATCCCGCCACGGCGACGCCGCTGGCAGCGAACACCACCTGCCAGCCCCGCCGATGACCGCGTCCCCCAACCCGCATGTGTTCACTATCGCCGTTCCGCGCACCGACCGCGCGGACTTCCAGCTACCGCGATCAGCGTCTCGCCCCGACGGAACCCCGACCAGCTCTGACCACGGAGCACTTCGCCCCGGTCCTCGGCGTGCTGAAACTCCCCGGTGACCGCGCCAGTTCCTCGCCGAGACGGTCCGCACCACGAACGAGGAGTTCGCCGGCACCCTCGGCGTATACCTCATCGCGCCTCCGAGCACGATGGCCGTGCGCAGCCCCGCGCTGGCGAAGCTGTCTCCGAAGTCCGCTACGGCACCATTGCGTCGAACGCCTGGACCGGCGTCGGCTGTCTCACCGCAACCGCCTCCTGGGATGCTTTCCCGGGGCACACCCCGCGACGACGTGCAGAGCGGCATCGGCGTCGTGCACGACGCGCTCTTCATGGACGGGCCCGAGCGCACCGTGGTCCGGAGCCCGTCCACCCTGCTGCGCCCCAGGCGCTCCTGCACGGGGTTCAGCTTGATCGGGCTGGCACTCTGGGCACCGATGCAGCACGCCCGTCGCTTCTGTACCAAAGCGGCAGCATCCGCCTCACCCCGCAGCCAGGCAACTCATCGCCAACGAGACAGGGCGGGGTCGCCGCATGGCCCCGCCCACGGGATTCCCAACTGTCTCTCTGGCGGGCTCTCACCTCGTCCCGGCCTCGAGTGGTCCAGAAGCTCCTCACGGTGTGGACTTCCGACGCGCAGGGAGTCCTGGACACATCACTCGTCGCAGAGAGTTGGTGAGGCGCCCTGATTTTAGAAGAAGTGCTTGCGTCCACCGACCGCGCGACCGGTCGCACCCAGGAGCCACAGGATGACGCCCACCAGAATGAGGATGCCACCGATCGTCGTCAGCAGACCCATGCCTACAAGCAGGCCGATGATCAGCAGAATAAGTCCAAGAATGATCATTTTGTACCCCATCGTCAATTCCGGCTCAGGCGCGTGTGCGTATGAGCTTCACAAGGGCCTGAGTTCGTCCCTTGGTGGGTAGATCCCGACCAGCTCCGAATGCCAGGACCTTGGTGCGATAGCCCTTGTGCCCGGCGACACGGTGTTCACGCCCTCCTTCGGAACTTCGTTCAGTACGCCATCTCCTCGACCGTCCTCTGCTCCGGAAGGTCCTGCCACCCCGGACGGTTCGGACGTTGGTGACGGAGACACCGGGCAGCGGCGCCTACGGGCAGACGCCCCTGTAACGGGAGGACGCTGAATACCGTCCTGACCAGGTTGAATCCGGGTTCGGCAGTCGGCTACAGCCCACTTTCGATACACGGCCTGCGCTCGACCCCTTCACTGTCTCCTGGTGGCGGCCCCGGTGCGCCTGGCCGCCGCCCGGTCCCCTCAGGTCACCGGTCCCGTGGTCGGCGGCGCGGGGTCGTAGGCGGCGTCCCGGGTGAGGTCGCGCAGGCGCAGCGCGGCCGTGAGGAGGTCCCGGTGGGAGGTGAAGAGGGCGTTGACGCCGAAGCGCAGCAGGTCGGGTGCGCGCATGTCGGCGATCACGCCCCGCTCGGCGAGGGCGACGGCCAGTCCGCGGGCGTGCGGGTGGCGCAGGGTGACCTGGCTGCCGCGGCGGGCGGGGTCGGCCGGGGTGACGGAGGTGAAGCCGAGGGGGGTGAGGAGGGTGTCCGCGCAGTCGAGGAGGAACCCCGTCAGCGACAGGCTCTTGGCGCGGACATCGGCCAGGTCGACGCCGTCGAAGGCGGTGAGAGCCGCTTCGAGGGCGAGCAGCGACAGCACCGGCGGAGTGCCGATGCGGGCACGGGCGATGCCGGGGGCGGGCGTGTACTCCTGCGCCAGGGCGAACGGGTCGGCGTGGCCGGTCCAGCCGGGCAGCGGCGTCTCCAGGACGGCGTGGTGGCGGCGCGCCACGTACAGGAAGGCGGGGGCGCCGGGGCCGCCGGAGAGGAACTTGTAGCCGCAGCCGACGGCCAGGTCCACGCCGACCGCGTCGACGTCGAGGGGCAGGGCGCCGGCCGCGTGGCACAGGTCCCACAGCGTGAGGGCGCCGGAGTCGTGGGCGGCGCCGGTCAGTGCCCGCATGTCGTACAGCTCCCCGGTGCGGAAGTCGACGGGCGAGTAGCTGACGACGGCGACCCGGTGGCCCTCGGCATCGAGGAAGCGCGGGAGGTCCGCGGGCTCCACCCGCCGTACCTCCAGGTCCCGGCGGCGGGCGACCGCGTCGGCGAGGTAGCGGTCGGTGGGGAAGTGCCCAGGGTCGGTGACCAGCAGCGGGCGGTCCGGGCGGAGCGCGGCGGCGGCGTCGAGCGCGGTGAACAGCTGCACGCTGGTGGAGTCGCCCGCGACCGTCTGGCCGGGCGCGGCCCCGATGAGCGCGCCGATGGTGTCCCCGACCCGCAGGGGAGCTTCCCACCAGCCGTTCGCGTTCCAGGAACCGATGAGGCCGGTGGCCCACTGGTGCCGCACCACGTCGTCCAGGGCCGCGGGGACGGCGGCGGGCAGCGGGCCGAGGGAGTTGCCGTCGAGGTAGACGACGTCCGGCGGGAGGAGGAAGCGGGCGCGGAGGGGGGCCAGGGGATCGTCGGTGTCGAGCCGTGCGGCTCGCACGCGCAGGTCGGCGGGGGCGGACAGTGCGGCGGTCATCGGTGTGCGGCCTCCTGGCCCGCGCGACCGGAGCCCTTCGGGGGGAAGGCGGCGGCCATGTCGCGGAGGGTGTCGGCGACCGCGCGGGCGCCGGGCGCTTCCGGTTCGATGAGGGTGTAGTGGCCGGTGCCGGGCAGGACGACCGTCCTGAGGTCCCGGTGCACGGCCGCGTAGTCGCCGAACTGGGTGAGTGGGACCTCCTCGTCGGCGGCGCCGTGCAGCAGCACGGTGGGGACGCCGGTGGTGCCGGTGTCGCGCAGCAGGGTGAGGGGGTCGACCGCGGGCAGCCGCTCCGCGAAGTACTCCTCGCCGCCGAGGAGTTGGAGGGCGGCGTCGTTGCTGAGGCGGTCGCGGCGGGTGGCGGTGAGGTCGGTGATCGGCGCGAGGGCGAGGACGCTCGTCGGCAGGGTGCGGGTGTACCAGCGGGAACCGGGTGGCAGCAGTCCCCGGGCGGCGCACCACAGTGCCAGGTGGCCGCCGGAGCAGTGGCCCGCCAGGACGTAGGGCCGCCCCTGGGGCAGGGTGTCCACGATGCGGGCCACGTCGTCGAAGGTCTCGGGGTAGCCGCCCGCGCCGCCGGAGCGGCGGAAGCCGGGGAGCAGCACCTCGAAGCCCTGCCGGGACAGCCAGGCCGCGAACGGGGTCAGGTGCATGCGGTCGTAGCGCCAGTAGCCGCCGTGCAGCAGGATCACCAGCGGGGCGTCGGGGTCGTCGGACGGCCAGGCGTCGTAGGACTGGTGGGGGTGGTCGCCGTAGCGGCCGTGCGCCGGTGCCAGGACCGGCTTCAGGCTCAGGACCCGCTGCTCCTCCTCGGCGGCGAAGGCGGAGACGGCCCTAGATGTCACCACGCACCTCCCACAGTTCGGGGAAGACCGGGCGGGTGGCCCGCTGCTCCAGCCAGGCGAGCCCGGCGGAGCCCGCGCTGCCGGGTTTGGCGCCCATGGCGCGGCGCACCACCAGGACGTGGTCGTGGCGCCAGCGGGTGACGAGTTCGGCGATGTCGGTGAGCAGTTCGCCCAGCGCGAGGTGGGGGTGGTGCTGTGGCCCGGCGTAGATCCGCCGCCACGCCTCGGTCACCCCGGGGTCACTGGTGTACGGGCTGGTCATGTCGCGTTCGCGGACGTGGCGCGGGACGGGCAGGCCCTGCCGGTGGAGGTAGGCCAGTACCTCGTCGTACAGGGACGGTTCGCGGTAGGTCTCGGCGAGGGCGTCGTGGACGGCCGGGTCGCCGCGGTGGGCGCGCAGCAGCCCGGCGGACTTGTCGCCGAGGAGGAACTCCACGTGCCGGTACATCGCCGACTGGAACCCCGACGCCCGGCCGAAGGCGGCCCGGAAACCGTTGAACTGGGCGGGCGTCAGGGCGGCGATGGGCGCCCAGGCGCCGAGCAGAGCGGTCAGCGCGCGGCGGCTGCGCGTCAGGGCGTCCATGGCCGCGTGCAGGTCGTCCTTGGCGAAGGCCACCCGTGCCGTGCGCCACTCGTGCACGATCAGGGTGAACCACAGTTCCATCACCTGGGTGGTGACGAGGAAGCCCATCTCGTCCGGGGCCTCGGTGAGGGGGTGCTGGAGGGAGTTGAGCACGGACGCGTGGACGTACGTGTCGTAGGGGCTGGCGCCCGCGAAGGGCCGGGTCAGGGCGTCGTCCGTCACCGGCTCGTCGAGGGCGGACGTGCGGTCGTTCATCGCATCTCCTAGGAACGCGGCCGGGTCACACACCGAGGTGGGCGCCGCCGGAGGCGTCGATCCACTGGCCGGTCACCCAGCGGGCGTCGTCGCTCGCGACGAAGGAGACGACGTCGGCGATGTCCACCGGGTCGCCGAGCCGGCCGAACGTGGAGGCCTCGGAGTAGCGGCGGCGGATCTCCGGGACGGCGAGGGTGGGGTTGATCTCCGTCTCGGTGTAGCCGGGTGCGACGGCGTTGACGGTGATGCCCCGGGGTCCCAGTTCCTGGGCCAGGGAGAGGGTGAGGTAGTCGAGGGCGGCCTTGGTCATGGTGTAGGAGACGATCGCCGGGAAGGCGACGCGGGTGGCGACGGAGGAGATGTTGACGATTCGGCCGCCGTCGCGCAGGCGGTCCAGGCCGCGCTGGATGATGAAGAACGGCGCCTTGGTGTTGATCGCGAAGACGCGGTCGTAGTCGGCCTCGGTCACCTGGGCGAGGGGGCGGGGGACGGTGATGCCCGCGTTGTTGACGAGGATGTCCAGGCCCGCCGGGGCGTCCCGCTCCGCCAGGGCCGCGTCGAAGGCGGCCCAGAGGGTGTCGGCGTCGCCGGGGACGCCGAGTTCGGCGTGCACGGGGAAGGCGCGTCCGCCGTCGGCGTCGATCTCCTTGACGGTCCGCTCGGCGGCCGTCCGGTCGTGGCCGTAGTGGACGGCCACCAGGGCGCCCTCGCGGGCGAGGCGGCGGCTGATGGCTCTGCCGATGCCCCGGCTGCCTCCGGTGACCAGGGCGGTCTTTCCCTCGTGGCGGGCGGTGGCGGTCATCGTGGGTCTCCTTCGCTTCAGGGGGTGTACGGATCAGGTGTCGAAGTCGAGGGTGATCTCGGGGGTGAGCGGCCGGGCGCGGCAGACGAGGGTGTAGCCGGCGGCGTGGTCCCGTTCGTCCAGGGCGTGCTGGCCGTCGGCCGTCACCTGCCCGGACAGGACCTTGGCGCGGCAACTGCCGCATACGCCCTCGCGGCAGGCGTACGGCACGTCGGGGTGGGCGCGCAGCAGGGCGTCGAGGAGGACCGGGTCGTGCGGCTGGACGGTGGCGACACGGCGGCGGCCGTCGAGCAGGGCGGTGACCTGGACCTGTCCCGCCGCGGGTGCGGGTGTGGCCGGTTCCGGGGGCCGCTGTGCCGTCCCCCCGGGCGTGAACAGCTCCCAGCGGACGAGCGCCGGATCGGCGCCCTCCTCGGCCAGGACCCGCCGCGCGGTGTCGACGAGGCCGGGCGGTCCGCACAGGGCGTGGGCGGTGTCCGGGCCGGGGCAGGCGTCCACGGCCGCCAGCAGGCGGCGCAGCCCGGCCGCGTCGAGCCGTCCCGCGAGCGGGCCGCCCCCGCTCCCCCGGTCCTCGCGGGTCAGTACGTGCAGGACGGTGCACCGGTCGACGAACTCGTCCTTCACCTCGGCCAGTTCGTCGGCCAGCAGGGCGTCGGCGGCGGTACGGACCGAGTGGACGAGGGTGACGCGGCAGGCCGGGTCCCGGCGCAGCGCGTGGGCGGCCATCGGGGCCAGCGGGGTGATGCCGGTGCCGCCCGCGAGGAGGACGTGGTGGGCGCCGGGCAGCTCCGGCAGGGCGAAGGTGCCGGTGGGCGGGGAGAGTTCGAGGTGGTCGCCGGGGGCGAGACGGGTGGCGGCGTGGGTTCCGAAGCCGTCGGGGGCGCCCTGTTTGATCACCAGGCGGAGGGTCCCGGGGGCGTGCGGGGGCGGGCAGACCGAGTAGCTGCGGCGGAATTCGCCGTCGCCGTGGCGGTGCCGGACGATGACGTGCCGGCCGGGGTGGTGGGCGAAGACCTCGCGCAGGGCGGCGGGCACGTCGAAGGTGACGGCCACCGTGTCGGCGGTCGGGTGGCGGACCTCGGTGACGCGGAGCCGGTGCCAGCGGGGGCGGGGTGAGGCGGCGGGCGGGGCAGGGGCGGCGGTGTTCACGGTGGGTGCCTTACTGCGCGGTCAGGTGGGGGAAGGGCTCGCGGCATGCCGTGCACCACAGCACCGACTGGCAGCGGGAGGGCCCGAAGGGGCTGTGCGGCCGGGTGGCCCGTGAGCCGCAGTGCGGGCAGGGCACCTCGCCGAGACCGACGAGGACCGGGCCGGGGCCACCGGGGGCCGGGGTGACGGGCGGGGCGATGCCGTGCGCGGCGAGTCGGCGCCGGCCCTCGGGGGTGATGCGGTCCGTCGTCCAGGGCGGCGCGAGGACCTGCCGGACCCGGCCCTCGGGGTGGCCGCAGGCGGTCAGGACCTCCCGTACGGCGGCGGTGATCTCGCCCAGCGCGGGGCAGCCCAGGTAGGTGGGGGTGATCTCCACCTCCAGTACGCCGTCGGCGGCCGGGGCGACGGAGCCCACCACGCCGAGGTCGCCGAGGCCGATCACCGGCAGTTCCGGGTCCGGGAGCGCCGCCACCCGGTCGCGCACCTCCTGGGCGGAGCGGCGGGAGGTGTCCGGTACGGTCCCGCTCACCAGGTGCCTCCGGGGAACTGCCGCCGCACCGACTGCAGTTCGGCGATGAGCGGCCCGAACTCCTCGGTGTGCAGCCCCGAGCGGCCTCCCGTGGCCGACCAGACGGGCCGGGGCACGGTGAGCCCGGCCCCGGTGACGACCTCGGTGACCCGCCCGAGCCACGTCTCGCGCAGCGGTGCCGGGGAGGGCACCGTGCCGGAGGCGGCCAGGCGGCGCAGCACCTCGTCCTCCTCGAAGAGTTCGGCGGTGTACGGCCACACCCGTTCCAGGCCGTCCCGCATACGGCGGGCGCTCTCCTTCGTGCCGCGCCCCAGCGTCACCGTCCAGCGGTCGGCGTGCAGCCGGTGGTAGGCGACCTCCTTGGCGGCGCGGGCGCCGAACGCGGCGAGGTCGGGGTCGGCGCAGTGCGCGACGGCCTCGTAGTACAGGACGGCGTAGTGGGTGTAGGCGAGCTGCCGGGCCACGGTCACCGCGAAGTCGCCGTTGGGGAGTTCGGTCAGCAGGGCGTTGGTGAACTCGCGGTCCGGGCGGCCGTAGGCGAGGTCGTCCTCGGTGCGGCCGGTGCCGTCGAGCCGTCCGGCGCGGGTGAGCAGGGCGCGGGCGTGGCCGATCAGGTCGAGGGCGATGTTGGACAGGGCGAGGTCCTCGTCGATGGTCGGCGCGCGGGTGATCCACTGGCACAGCCGCTGGCCGAGGACGAGCGCGTCGTCGCCGAGGCGCAGCAGGTGCCGGGCCAGGTCGGGTGCGGCGGAGGGTCCGTTCGGCCGGGGGTCCGGGCGCGCCGCCGGGGCGTCACTCGTGATGCTCACCTTCGGGGCCTTTCTCGGTCAGCGGCGCGAAGTGCTCGGGGTAGCGGTAGGGCTTGTGGCGGGCGCCCGCGAAGTACGGGTCGCGTTCGTCCGGGGACGCCGTGTGGACGGCGTCGGAGCGGACCACCCACACCGACAGCGGGTCGCCCCGGCGCGTGTACAGGTCGCGGGCCGCGGCCAGTGCCGCGTCCGGTGCGGCCGCGCGCACCGAGCCCACGTGCTGGTGGGCCAGGCCCCGGCGGGCCCGCACGAAGACCTCCCAGGACGCCGGTGCGCCCTCCCCCGTCCCGCTCATCCGTCCTCTCCTCCCCGCGCGTCTTCGACGGCGGCGTACGCGGCGGCGGCCTCGCGGACCCAGGCGCCGTCCTCGTGCGCGGCTCGGCGGTGCGCGATGCGCTGGCGCGCCCAGTGGGTGTCGTCGCCCAGTGCCTCGCGGTAGGTGTCCCAGTCGACCGGGGTGAAGTCGTAGTGGCCGCGCTCCTCGTTCCAGCGGATCGCCGGGTCGGGCAGCGTCAGGCCGAGGCGTTCGGCCTGCGGGACGCAGGAGTCGACGAAGCGCTGGCGCAGCTCGTCGTTGGTGTGGCGCTTGATTCCCCAGGCCATCGCGCGGCGGGAGACTCCGGCGCCCAGTGCGGCGCTCGGCGCGTCGGCGCCGCCCGCCTCGGTGTCGGGCGGCCCGAACATCAGCGCCACGGCCGGCAGCCACCAGCGGTCGACCGCGTCCTGGGCCATCTCCTTCTGCTCCGGCGTCCCCTCGCACAGGGCGCGCATCAGGTCGTAGCCCTGCCGGACGTGGAACGCCTCCTCCTGGCAGACGCGGCGCATCGCCCGGCCGTACGGCCCGTACGACGTGCGGCACAGGGGTGCCTGGTTGATGACGGCGGCGCCGTCCGTCAGCCACGCGATGGCCCCGGTGTCCGCCCACGTGAGCGCGGGATGGTTGAAGGTGGCGGAGGCCCGCTGCTGCCCGCGGTGCAGGGCGTCCAGCAGGTCGGCGCGGTCCACGCCGAGCGTCTCGGCGGCGGAGTACAGGTACAGGCCGTGACCGGCCTCGTCCTGGACCTTGGCGATGAGAACCGACTTGCGGTGCAGGGACGGGGCGCGGGTGAGCCAGGCGCCCTCCGGCTGCATGCCGATGATCTCGGAGTGGGCGTGCTGGGCGATCTGGCGGACCAGCATGCGGCGGTATCCGTCGGGCATCCAGTCGCGCGGTTCGATCGTCTCACCGGCGGCGACGAGCGCGTCGAAGTGCGCGAGCAGGTCGCCCTCGTCCACGGCGGGGGCGGTGGCCGGCGCGGTCACCGGGCACCGCCCGGGCGTCCGGTGACCGCCGCGGCGGTGCCGTACCGCGGGCACCGTCCGGGGGTGCGGGCCCGTACCGGCTGCCTGGGCACGCGCATCACTCCTTCGGTTCGGGACCGCCCGTGCGGGGCCGGGCGGAGCGGGTGGCTTCGTAGCGGTAAGAGGCCCTGGGCGCGGCCCGGCTATCCCCGCGGCGGCCGGTTCGGGCGCGTGACAAAGCTCACGGGCCGGTCCGGGGAGTGCGGCCCGGCCCCGTGCGCCTCTTCAGGGGGTGACAGTCGTACATCGCGCGGCGGCCGGCACGCCGAGGCGGAAGGGGAAATCATGAGCACCATCAGGGAGTTGCTGGTCGAACTCACCGGTACGGCCGAGTACGCCGACCAGGTCGGCGACGACGTCGCCCTGGTCGACACCGGCATCGACTCCGGTGATCTGGTGCGTCTCGTGCTGCTCGTGGAGCAGCGGCTCGGCGTGGAGATCACCGCCGAGGACGTGCAGGAGCTGCGCACCATCGCCGACTACGAACGTTTCGTGGCCGAGCGCACGGTCGCCGGCGCGAGCGGCGGTGCGTGATGTGGCTGACGCAGCTGCTGGAACGCAACCGCCAGTGCTGGCCCGACCGGACCGCCCTGGTCGACGAGGAACGCAGCGTCACCTGGGCCCAGTTCCACGACCGCACGCTGGAACTGGCATACGGGCTGGCCGAGTTGGGCATCGAGCGGGGTGACCGGGTCGCCGTGCTCGCCAAGGACCGGATCGAGGTCCTGGAGAGCTACTTCGCGCTGGCCCGGCTAGGCGCGCTGTTCGTGCCGCTGAACCACAGCCTGGCCGAGCCCGAGGTCGCCGGGATCGTGGAACGCGTCGGCGCGGTGGCCGTCATCGGGGAGACGGAACTGCTGGACCGGCATCCCAAGCTGCCCGCGTCGGTGCGGATCCGGCTGGCGCTGGACAAGCCCGCCTTCGCGGCGCTGGGCACCCTGGCCGGGGCGCGGGAGCTGGCGCGGGTGGCCGACACCGACCCGATCGCCGTCCTGCACACCTCGGCGACCACCGGGCAGGCCAAGGGGGTGACCGTCGACAGCGGGTCGTTCCGGGCGATCGCTCTCGGCTGGCTGGTGATGGCCCGCCCCACCGACGGCATCGTCATGGTCAACTGCTGCCCGCTGTACCACGGCAGCATGGTCGTGTCCCTGAGCTACCTGGCGGCCGGTGCCACGGTCGTGCTGATGCCCGGCTTTACTCCGCAGAGGGCGCTGGCCGCGGTGGAGCGGCACCGGGCCACGCACATGTGGCTGGTGCCGCAGATGCTGCGCTTCATGCTCCAGGCCAAGGGGTCCCACCGCACCGACCTGTCCTCCCTGCGAGAGATCCTGTACGGCGCCGCCCCCATGCCGCTCGACGTCTACACCGACGCGGTCGGGCGGCTCGACTGCGGCTTCCGGCAGGTGTACGGCATGACCGAGGTGGGCGGCCCGTTCGTCACGCTCGGTCCCGACGAGCACCCCGCCCCCGGGGACGTCACCGCCCGCATCCCCTGCGGCCGGGTCGTCCCGGGCATGTCCGCCCGCGCGGTGGGCGAGGACGGCCGGGAGGTGCCGCGCGGCGAGATCGGGGAGATCGTGGTGCGCGGGCCGGGCGTCATGCAGGGTTACTGGAACGACCCGGAGGCCACCGCCGAAATCACCCTCGACGGGTGGACCAGGACGGGTGACCTCGGCTTCGTCGACGACGAGGGCCGCATCAGCCTGGTGGACCGCACGAAGGACGTCATCATCCGCGCGGGCCAGAACGTCTACCCCTCGGAGATCGAGCGCGCTCTGATGACCCATCCGGCGGTCCGGGACGCGGCGGTCGTCGGGATGCCCGACGAGGACTACGGCGAGGTGCCGCTCGCGTACGTCGCCCTGGAACCGGGCGCGGAGGCGGGCGCGGCGGCGCTGCTCGCGCATGTCGGGGGGCTGCTCGCGCCGTACAAGCGCCCGCGGCGGGTGGAGTTCATCGAGCAGGTGCCGCGCAACCCCGCCGGGAAGATCGTCAAGAAACTGCTGCGGGTGTGACGCGTGCGGCGGACGCCGATGACCCCACGTTCCGCGCGGACCGGGCCGGCCGGGACGGAGACGTCCTGCCCGGCCCGGAACGGTCGGGAGTCCTCGGGCGCGGCGGGCGGTGAGGCCGGGCCGGCGGCAGGGAGCGCCCCTGGGCGGGCGGCAGGAAGTGAGCCTGGGCGGGCGGCTGGGAGTGGCCCCTGGCAGACCGTGGGCGGTGAGGCCGGGCGGGCGGCAGCCCGAGGGCCCGCCCGGGCCGCGGATGACACGTCCGCGCGGGCAGCGGGCGGAGCGCTCGCCCGGGCGGCGGGCCGCCAGGTGACGGCGCTGCGTCCGCTGCTGGCCGCCGCCGGGCTCGGGCTGGGCGTCGCGGCCGTCTGCGAGCCGGGGCCGGAACCGGCCGGGCCCGCCGAGGCGGCCGCAGCGGCGTCGATGCCGCCGAAGCGTCGGCTGGAGTTCCTGGCCGGACGCCGGGCCGCCCGGCGGGCGCTGCGCGCGGTAGGGCTGGAGTGCGGGGAGATTTCCAGGTCGGGGCGGCTGCCGGTGTTTCCGCCGGGCCGGGCGGCGTCGATCTCGCACAGTGCCGGGATCGCCGTCGCAGTGGCCCCTGCCCCGGGCCGGGACCTGCCGCTCGGCTGCGACCTGGAACTGCGTCCCCTCCCCCGCGGCGCGGCCCGCCTGGTGCTGCGCGCGGACGAGGAGGCGCTGCTCGGTGCGGGAGCGCAGGCCTGGTCGGTGACGGAGCTGTTCTCCGCGAAGGAGGCCGCCTGGAAGGCCCTCGTCGGGCCGGACGGCGAGCACCCTGCCGGACCGGTGGAGAGCCTGCGCGACCTGCAGGTCCGCCCCGACGGGGACGGTCTGCGCGTCTGCCCGCGCGCGGAACCCGCACACGCGGTGCGGGTGCGGGTGGTGCGCGTCGGTGCGGGCGTGTTCAGCTACGTCGTCGGCCGGGCCGACGCCCACGGCTGAACGGGGTGGGGTCTCCCTGCCCCCGGCGCGCCGGGGGCAGGGAGACCCCGCTATCGGGTCAGCGCTGCGTGTTGCCGCCGTCCCGGTAGGTACGCCGTGCCGCGTCGGCGGCCGTGTCGGTCTTGGCGTCGTACTTGTTGCCGGTCCGCTCGTCGACCACGCGCTCGGCGCCCGAGACGCCCTTGTCGGCCTGGTCGGGGTGGCCCTTGGCCATCTGCTTGGCCTTGTTCATCATGTCGCCCAGCTTGCCCATGAGAAGTACCTCCGGCGGGGGTGGCGTGAAAGTCGTACCCCGCCGCAGGTACCCCTCTGAACCGGGACGAATCAGCCCCGGTCGCCCACTCGGGCGGCCATGTTCCCCGCGGGATGGCGGTTGTCGTGGATGAGCTGGTGGGCGAGGCCGATCTCCTCGAAATCGAAGGTCCGGGACAAACACGGGTCGATGACGCCCTGGTCGATCAGCCGGGTGATCTCCCGTGCCTCGCGGGCGGTGGCGACGTGCGAGCCCTGCAGGCGCTTCTGCCGCATCCACATGAAGCGCAGGTCTACGTCGCCGTTGTAGCCGGTAGTGCCGCCGCACAGGACGACCATGCCGCCGTTGTCACACAGGTACAGGGACGTGGGGATGGTGTCGGCGCCGGAGTGCTCCAGCACGATGCGCGGGCTGCGGCGCTCGCCGAGCACCTCCCAGAAGGCCCGTCCGAAGGCGCGGGCCCCCGACAGCCAGCGGCCCATCGCCTCGTCGTCGGAGGTGTCCGGCAGCCGCCCCCAGTGGTCGAACCGCCGCCGGTCGATCCAGCCCTCCGCGCCCAGCTTGAGGCAGAACTCGCCGCGCTCCTCGCTGGAGACGACCGCGACGGGGATGCCGCCGACGTGCCGCACCAGCTGGATGGCGATGCAGCCGAGGCCGCCTGCGCCGCCCCAGATCAGCACCGGATCACCAGGGCGCACGGTGTGCGGGGACCAGCCGAACAGCTGGCGGTAGGCGGTGGCGGCGGTCGCCATGTAGCAGGCGGCCTGCGCCCAGGACAGCCGGACGGGCTTGGGGTGGAGCATGTAGTCGTCGACGACGGCGAACTGGGCGAAGGAGCCGTAGTTCTCCTCGTAGCCCCACACCCGCTGGCTGGTGGACCAGGTGGGGTCGCCGCCGAGGCGGATGTCCTCGGCCCTCTCGTCCCAGCGGTTGGCGAGGACGACGACCTCGTCGCCGAGCTTCACCCCGCGGACGTCCTCACCGACCGCCCAGACGATCCCGGACAGGTCGGAGCCGCCGATGTGGAAGTCCTCGGTGGCGCCCGCCTTCTGCCGGGCGGCGATCACGTCGAGCGGCTCACCCAGCGCCGCCCAGACGTTGTTGTAGTTGATGCCGGCGGCCATCACCTTCACCAGGACCTGGCCGCGGCCCACGGGCGGGACGTCGACCACCTCGGTACGGAAGGCGTCGACGGGTTGTCCGTAGCGCTCACGGCGGATGAGCGAGGCGTACATCTTCGTCGGGACGGTGCCGATCTCGGGCGCGTCCCCGAGTTCGTAGAGGTCCTGGGTCGTTCTCACGCTGGTTCTCCTCAACACTCAACACGGGTGCACGGGTTCACGGGTTCACGGGGGGTGTGGCGGTCCGGTCGCCGGGGCCGCGCAGGGCCTTGGCGACCGCCTCACCGATGCGGGCGATCGGTTCGGGTTCGGTCATCTCGTAGTGGCCGCAGGGCACGTGGTGGTCGTGGAGGGTGCCGTCGACGTAGGGCCGCCAGCTGTCGGCCTTGCCGGGCAGCACCGCCAAGTCCGCCGGGAAGTCGGTGGGCTGCTCCTCGGCGGCGCTGAAGAACAGCACGTCACCGCGGTAGACGCCGGGGGTGAACTGGGGTGCGATGCGCAGGTTGTTGCGCATGACGGCGGCGATGGCGGCGGCCTCGGCGCGGGTGACCGGCACACTCGCCGGGTCGGCAAGGACGCGAGCGTCGATCCGCTCCAGGACGCTCTCCACGGCTGCCTCCGCGTCGACGGGGAGACCGGCCACCCGCGACAGCAGCGCCGCCACCTGGCGTTCGGCCGCGTCGGGGTCGTGGGCGGTGCCGTGCGGCTGGGGGGCGTCGAGCAGGGCGAGGAGTTCGACGCGCTCGCCGTCGCGCTGGAGGGCGCAGGCCATGGCGTGGGCGACGAATCCGCCGTAGGACCAGCCCAGCAGCCGGTACGGACCGTGCGGCTGCACCTGGCGCACCAGGTCGAGGTAGTGGGCGACCATGGCGGCGGCGTCCGGCGCGGGCGGCCGGGTGCCGTCGTGGCCGGCCGCCTGGATGCCGTAGACGGGCTGGTCGCCGCCGAGGTGGGGCAGCAGACCGGTGTAGCGCCAGGAGACGCCGGCGCCGGGGTGGACGCAGAACAGGGGCGTGGCGGTGCCCTCGGCGCGCAGCGGCAGCAGCGGTCCGAGCGCGGTGGGGGCGGTCCGCTGCGCCTCCCCGTCCTGCTCGTCGGCGGCGGCGAGGACTCCGGCCACGGTGGGCGCGGCCAGCAGGGCCGCCGCCGCGACGTCGAGGACACCGGCCTGGCGCAGCCGGCCCGCGAGCAGCACGGCGCGCATCGAGTCGCCACCGAGGTCGAAGAAGTTGTCGTGCAGGCCGATACCGCCGATGCCGAGGGTGTCCTCCCAGAGCCGGGTGACCTCCCGTTCGCGTGCGGTGCGGGGCGGTACGTGCTCCGTGGCCAGCCGGGGCCGCGGGGCGAGGCCGGAGGCGGTCTCTTCCGCGGCCGGAGTGTCGTCCGGGGCGGTGCGGGTGCCGGGGGCGTCGATCCAGTGGCGCCGGCGTTCGAAGGCGTAGGGGGGCAGCGGGGCCCGCCGGGGCGTCCCCGGCACCGCGGGCAGGGCGCTGTCCACGCCCACGCTCCACAGCCGTCCCAGCGCCTCGGCGAGGACGAAACCGTCGGACGCCTCGGCCTTGGCGTGCCGCATGGTGGTCACCGTCACCGGTGCCGCGTCGGCGAGCCGGCCGGTGGCGAGCCTGGTCAGGGTGTCGCCCGGCCCGATCTCCACGAGGACGGGATGCAGGCGGTCCCACAGGGCGGCAATGCCGTCGGCGAACCGCACGGTGTCGCGGGTGTGGTCGAGCCAGTGGCGTACGGAGGTGGCCTGGGCGTCGGTGACCCAGGTGCCGGTGACGTTGGTGACGTACGGGATGCGCGGCGGGCGCAGGGTGACCTGGCGCAGGTGGGTCTCGTAGGCGGGCAGGAGCGGGTCCAGGACGTGGGAGTGGGCGGCGGCGGGGATGCGCAGGCGGCGGAACGGGACGTCCCGGCGGGTCAGTTCGGCCTCGAAGCGTTCGACGGCGTCGAGGTGTCCGGCGACGGTGCAGGCGCCGGGTGCGTTGACGGCGGCCAGGGACAGGCCGTCGTCGAGCAGCGGGCGGATCTCCTCGGCCGGGGCGGCGACGCCGACGGTGGCGCCGCCGGCCGTGCTGATGAGGCGGATGCGTTCGGTGACCAGGGGCAGCATGTCCGCCAGGTCGATGACCCCGGCCAGGCAGGCGGCCGTGTACTCGCCGAGCGAGTGGCCGATCAGCGCGTCGGGGCGGACGCCCGACTCGGTGAGGGTGCGGGCCAGGGCGTACTCGGTGACCACGAGCCCGAGGAACGCGGCGGTGTCGTCGGGCCGCCGCTCCTCGAAAAGGGCGGTGCGCACGTCGGCGCCGAGGACGGGCCGCAGGATGCGGGCGCACTCGTCGACGGTGTCGCGGTAGACGGTGTCGTCGCGGTACAGCTCCGCGCCCATGCCCGGGTACTGGGTGCCGCCGCCCGGCAGCAGGAACGCCACGCGGGCCGGGTCGTCGGAGAGCGGCGGGGTGGCGGGGGCCGCGGAGCGCAGCGCGTCGAGGGCCTCGTCGCGGGAGGCCGCGGTGACGGTGAGGCGGTGGCGCAGCGCCGGCCGGTCGGTGCGCAGGGAGTGCGCCACGTCGTCCAGGCGCAGGTCCGGGCGGCGTTCGAGGTGCCGGGCGAGTGCCTGGGCCTGGCCGCGCAGGGCGCCCGCGGTGCGCGCGGACAGCGGCAGCACCAGGCGGCGGCCGTCCTCGGGCGGGCGGGGGGTGCCGGGGGCGGTGGGCGGGGCCTCCTCCAGGATCACGTGGGCGTTGGTGCCGCCGATGCCGAAGGCGCTGACGGCGGCTCTGCGGGGGTGGTCGCCCTCGGGCCAGTCCTGAAGTGCGGTGGGCACGCGGAACGGGCTCGCGTCGAAGTCGATGAGCGGGTTGGGGCGGTCGAAGTGCAGGCTCGGCGGGATCTGCCGGTGTTCCAGGGCCAGGACGGCCTTGATGAGTCCGGCGATGCCCGCGGCGGCGCCGAGGTGGCCGATGTTGGTCTTCACCGAGCCGAGGGCGCAGAAGCCGGTCCGCCGGGTGCTGTGCCGGAACGCCTCGGTGAGCGCGGACACCTCGATCGGGTCGCCGAGCTTGGTGGCGGTGCCGTGCGCCTCGATCAGGCCGATGGTGCCGGCGTCGACCTCCGCCTGGGCCTGCGCGGCGAGGATCACCTCGGTCTGTCCGGCGGCGCTGGGCGCGCTGAAGCCGACCTTGCGGCGGCCGTCGTTGTTGACGGCGCTGCCGCGGATGACGGCGCGGATGCGGTCGCCGTCGGCGAGGGCGTCCTCCAGCCGCTTGAGCACGACGGCCCCGACGCCGTCGCCGGAGGAGGTTCCGGCGGCGTCGGCGGCGAAGGCGCGGCAGTGGCCGTCGGGCGAGAACGGTCCGTCGGGCACGTGGCGGTAGCCGAGCGCGGCCGAGGGGTTGAGGGAGACGGCGGCGGCGAGCGCGGTGTCGCAACGGTGGTCCAGCAGGTCCTGGCAGGCGGTGTGCACGGCGACCAGCGCGGTGGAGCAGGCCGTCTGGAGGGACACGCTCGGTCCGGTGAGGCCGAGTTCGTAGGAGACGCGGGTGGCGAGGGTGCCGAGGGAGTTGGCGGTGGCCGCGTGGACCAGCTCCACCGAGCCGGGCTGCCCTGCGAAGCGCGGGTGCACGTGGGCCGGGTAGTAGCGGCTGTCGCCCGCGCCCGCGTAGACGCCGAACGCCTCGGCCGTACGGTCGCCGCCGAGGCAGCCCGCGTCCTCCAGGGCGTGGTAGGCGGTCTCCAGCAGCAGCCGCTGCTGCGGGTCGACGACGGCGGCCTCGGCGGGGCTGTAACCGAAGAAGCCGGAGTCGAAGCGGTCGATGCCCTCGACGGCGGACACCATCCGGATCAGCGTGGGGTCGGCCAGGCCGCGCGGGTCGCCGCCGGCGGCGAGGTACTCCTCGTCGGTGACGGGCCGGATCGCCTCCCGCCCGGCCGCGAGGTTCTCCCAGAAGGCGTCGAGGTCGTCGGCGCCGGGGAAGCGGCCCGCCATGCCGATGACGGCGACGGCGGGGAACTCGGGGAACTCCTCGTCGTGGGGTGCGCTGGTGTCGTGCACGGCCTGTGCCTCGTCCTCTCCCGGCTCGGTGGTGTGCAGCGTGGGCTTCGCCCGGTCGTCTCGGGGCTCGGTGGTGTGCGGCGTGGGCTTCGCCCGGTCGTCTCGGGGCTCGGCGGGGTGTGGGGTGGGCTTCGACCGGTCGTCGTACGGCTGGGTGCGGCGCGGCTGGGGCTGCGTCCGGTCGTCGTACGGCTGGGTGGAGCACGGCTGGGGCTGCGTCCGGTCGTCGTACGGCTGGGTGGGGTGCCGCGTGCCGCTCGGCCTGTCAGGCACGGTCCCGGTCCTTGCCCTGCCGTGCGGTGCGGCGCGCGCGGGCGGCGCGTTGCCGCTGTGCCTGCTCCCTGGCGCGGTCCAGGCCGTCGGCCTCCTGCCGTGGCGGCTGTTCGGCGACCGCCGGGGCACCGGCCCCCGCGGCCGACAGGTGGCGGGCCAGGTCCCGGACCGTGGGGTGGGCGAACAGGTCGACCACCGACAGGTCGGTGCCGAAGGCGCGGTTGACGGCGGTCTGGGCGGTGACGAGGAGCAGCGAGTTGCCGCCCAGGTCGAAGAAGTTCTCGTCCCGGCCCACCCGGTCGCGGCCCAGCACGCCGCACCACACCTCGGCGAGCCGGTTCTCCAGCCGCCGCAGTTCCTCCCCCGCCTCCGCCTCGTCCGGGCGTGCGGTGGTACCCGCCGAGCGCAGCGTCCACGTGTCGTCCGACAGCTCCGCCGCGCGGGCGCCGTCGGCCGCCGCGCGGTACAGGGCGCCCAGGTCGGTGCCGTCCTCCAGGCCGACGCGGGCGGCCAGGCGCCGCGTCTGGCGCACGGGGGCGACGACGTGGCTGCGGACCCAGGGGGCGGTGCGGTCGGCGCCGATGAGCAGGTGCGGTTCGTCCAGCGTGCGGGCCACGTCGAACGAGCGCAGCGCGGCGGGCGCGTCGAGCAGCCGGTAGCCGCGGGCCTCGGTGAGGGCGGTGAGCCCGTAGCCCCGGCTCATGCCGCGTTCGCGCCACATGCTCCACGCCAGCGACTGCGCGGACAGGCCGAGGCTCCGGCGGTACCGGGCGAGGGCGTCCAGGTAGGCGTTGGCGGCGGCGTAGGCGGCGTTCATGGCGCCGCCGAAGAAGCCGTTCACCGAGGAGAAGGTGACGAAGGAGGTGACCGGGTGGTCGGCGGTGAGCCGGTGCAGCGTCCACGCGCCGCTCGTCTTCGCCGCGAGGGCCCGGCGCCAGGTGGCGGCGTCCAGTTCGCCCACGGGGCGTTCGACGAGCGCCCCCGCCAGGTGCAGCACGGACGACAGGGGCGCGCCCCACGCCTCGGCGGCGGCCTCCACCGCAGCCCGTACCTGGTGTTCGTCGGTGACGTCGGCGCGGGCGTAGCGGACCTCGCCCAGCTCGCGCAGGCGGGCAAGGCCCTCGGCCTCGGATTCCGGTGTGCGGCCCGTGATCAGGAGCCGGGTGCCGGGGGTGCGCAGCAGATGGGCGGCGAGCTCGGCGCCGACGCCGCCCAGGCCGCCGGTGAGCAGCGCGAAACCGTCATGGGCGGGCGGCTCGGCGCGGGACGGGGTGTCGGGCAGGGCGGCGAGGCGGCGTGCATAGCGGTGTCCGTCGCGGTACGCCACCTCTGCGCCGTCCGCGGTGACGGTCGCCTCGGCCGTCAGCAGGGCCAGCGGGTCCGTGCCGTCGTCCGGCGGGAGGTCGAGGTGCGTGCCACGCAGCCAGCCGAACTCCTCGGCCAGCGACTTGAGCAGCGCGCCCGCCATGGCGTGGGCCGGGGACGGGCGGTCGCCGGAGCGTACGGCCTGGGCGCCCGCCGTCACATACACGAGGTCGACGGGGCGCTGCCGGCCGGGCCGGGCGGCGAGGGCGCGGGCGAAGGCGAGCAGTTCCTGCGCACCGGTCGTGTCCCACGGCGCCGTCCGCGGAGCACGGGGGCCGCGCAGCCCGTCGAGGTGGAGGACGGCGTCGACCGGCCGCCGGTCGTCGTCCAGCCGCCGCAGCAGCTCGGCGTAGTCGGCTTCCTCGGCGGGCCGCAGGCGGTGGTGCGCGGCGTCGAGCCGGGTGTACGACGTCCCTTCACCGACCACGGTGCACAGGCCTCCGCCGGACCGCAGTACGTCGGCGAGCCGTTCCGCGAGCCGCTGGACCCGGGGGTCGCGGCCGGTGAGGAGGAGGGTGTGCCGGCCGGGCGGCGTCGTCCGGGCCCGGGGGCGTTCCGTGCGCTGCCACACCGGCCGCAGGAACCAGTCGGGGACGGTCGCGGCGGTGCCCAGCAGCAGCTGGGTCCGGCGGACCTCGTCGTCGAAGGCGCCCGCCTCGAAGCTCTTGCGGAGCCTGGTGCGCTGGATCTTGCCGATCTCGGTCTTGGGGATCGCGTCCCGCCCGACCGGGATGAGGAAGGCCGGGCTGACGCCGATCTCCCGGGTCACCTTCCCGGCGATCTCACGCAGGGCACCGGGGGTGACCTCCTCGGTGACGTGGAAGAAGAGCGCGAGTTCGTCGGTGGGCGACGACGGATCGGAGCGCACCGCGACGGCGGCGGTGAAGCTGCGCTCCACGTAGGGCAGTTCCTCGACGCACGCCTCTATCTCGTGGCTGTAGTGGTTGACGCCGTTGACGATGATGACGTCCTTGGCGCGGCCGGTGATGTACAGCTCACCGTCGCGCAGGTACGCCAGGTCGCCGGTGTCGAACCAGCCGTCCTCGGTGAACGCCTCCGCGTTGGCGCCCGGGTTGTCGTGGTAGCCGCCGGTCACGGAGGTGCCGCGGACCTGGAACCGGCCCGCCTCGCCCTCCGTGAGGAGTGTGCCCTGCTCGTCGACGATCCGCATGGCGAACCCGGGGTAGGGCAGGCCGCAGCTCACGAACGTCCCCTCGCCGGGGACGGGTTCGGCGGGCAGGACGGCGTCGGTGACCACGGAGCAGGTCTCGGACATACCCCAGCCGGGGTGCATCACGTCCTGCGGCAGGCCGAACGGTTTCAGCGTGTGCAGGAACCGGCGGGCGGCCGGGGCCACGATGACCTCGCCGGCGTTCATCACCAGCCGCATCGGCGACAGGTCCCAGGTGCGGCCGGTGAAGCGGTGGGAGTGCTCGGCAAGGAGTCCGAAGGCGAAGTTGGGCGCCCAGGTGACGGTGACCCGGTGCCGGTCGGCGAGGTCCATCCAGCGCGGCGGGTCCTGGAGGATGTAGGAGGTGGGGGCGTGGATCTGGCGGCAGCCCAGGTACACGTCGCGCAGGTGGAACATCACCACGCCGGTGACGTGGTCGAGGGGGATCCAGTTCAGGGAGACGTCGTCCGCGCCGAGGCCGTTCAGCTGCTCGGTGGCGGCGGAGCGGGTCAGGACGTTGCGGTGGGTGAGGCGCACCGCCTTGGGCAGGCCGGTGCTGCCGGACGTCATCAGCATCAGCATCAGGTCGTCCGGTGCGGCGGGGTGCCAGTCGTGGTCCTCGGGCGCCTCGCGCAGCGCGTCGGCCGTGGTGAGCCGCAGGCCGGGCCAGTCCTGGCGGGCGGCGACCGCGCGCAGCCCGGCCTCGCGGCCGGCGGAGCACACGATCCAGGGCCGGCCGAGCATCCGCCAGATGCCCTCCAGCTTGGCCAGGGCCGCCGACGGGGTGTCGTAGGTGGCGGGGACGGTCAGCGGGACGGCGACGAAGCCGCCGAGGACGCACCCCCACAGCACGGCGAGGAAGTCCTCCGTGGCGTCGCACTGGAGGATGACCTGGTCGCCGGGGCGCAGGCCCGCCCGGCGCAGACCGGCGAGCACGCGGGAGGCCTCGGGGATCAGGGAGGCGTAGGTGCGCCGGTGTTCGCTGCCGTCGGCGTGGACGTGGACGATGTCGCCCCGGTCCTGTGCGGCTGCGCGGCGCAGGGCCTCGGCCCAGCCCGGCACGGACGGCTCGGTGAGGGCGGGGCCCTCGCTGAGGGCCGGTACGGCGGAGGCGGCCTGGGTGCGGGCGGCGGGGGCGGCGTTCGTGGTGCGGTCGGGCAGGCCGGTGTGGCGGCGTTCCAGTTCCTCGGGGGTGTTCTCCACCGTCACGTCGGCCGTGGTGACGCCCGGGATCTGTGCCAGCCGCTCCCGCCAGGTGCCGGCGGCGGTGCGGTCGATGGCGGGCAGGGCGTGCAGCGCCGCGGTGTCGACGGTGCCGTCCTCGGCGCGGGGCAGCGCGTTGACCGCCGTGACCCGGACGGTGCCGTGGCCCGCGCGGTCCAGGAGTTCCTCGACGCGTTCGGCGGCGTCCGCCCTCCCGGGGACCACGTACAGGCGCGTTGGGGTGCCGTCGGTGCCGGGCAGGGCGCGGGCGTCGCGGATGCCGGGCACGGACAGGGCCGCTTCCTCCAGTTCCGCTGGGTCGGCCGCGGCCGGGGCGGGGGTGCGCCCGGGGAGCGCGGGCAGCTCGCCGACGCGGGTGCCGGGCTCGGCGCTCACGGTGCGCAGGACGTCGTGCAGGGCGCGGGCGAACGCCTCGGCGGTGCCCGGGTCGTACAGGTCGGTGGCGTACTCGATGTGCAGGGTCAGGCCGTCGGGGGTGCCATCGGGGGTGTGGCGTTCCAGGACGTCCACGAAGAGGTCGAACTTGGCGGTGCCGGTGGCGGTGGGCCGCAGCTCTGCGCGTGTCCCGTCGAGTTCGAGCACGGCGGGTTCGTTGTTCTGCAGGGCCAGCATCACCTGGAACAGGGGGTGGCGGCCGGGTGTGCGGGGCGGGTTGAGGTCGTCGACCAGCCGGTCGAAGGGCAGGTCCTGGTGGTCCAGGGCGGCCAGGTCGGCGGTGCGCAGCCGGGCGATCAGGTCCCGGAAGGCGGGGTCGCCGGAGGTGTCGGCGCGCAGCACCAGGGTGTTGGTGATGAGCCCGATCAGGGGGTCGAGGGCGGGTTCGGTGCGGCCCGCGACGGGGGTGCCCAGGACGATGTCCTCGCCGGCGCCGCAGCGGGTGAGCAGGGCGCTGACGGCGGCGTGCAGCACCATGAAGAGGCTGGCGCCCTCGCAGTCGGCGAGGCTCAGCAGGCTGCGGTGCAGGTCGGCGCCGACGGTCGTCTCGACGTGCGCGCCGCCGCCGCGCGGTGCGGTGGGGCGGGGCCGGTCGCCGGGCAGGGTGCACTCCTCGGGCAGGCCGTCCAGGGCGGTGCGCCAGTGGGCGGTGAGCCGCTCCAGCCGCCCGGGGCCGTCCGGTCCGGGGGCGAGCAGGGCGCGCTGCCACAGCGCGTAGTCGGCGTACTGCGCGGGCAGCGGTGTCCAGTCGGGTGCCCGCCCGGCGCGGCGGGCCGCGTAGGCGGTGCTCAGGTCCTCGGCGAAGGGACGCAGCGACCAGCCGTCGGCGGCGCTGTGGTGCAGGACGAACAGCAGGGTGGAGCCCAGCAGCCAGACGGCGAGGGGGCTTTCGGCGGTGAGGTCGAAGCGGTAGCGCAGCGCGGCGGTGACGTGGGCGGCCGTCTCCGCGGCGGGGCAGTCGACGTGCCGCAGGACGGGGCGCAGTTCCCCCGGCGGCAGGATGCGCTGGTGGGGGACGCCATCGTTGTCGGCGATCACCGTCCGCAGGATCTCGTGCCGGTCGCAGAGGTCGCCGAGGGCCGCCCGGAGCGCGTCGGTGTCGACAGCGGCGTCGAGCGGGACGAGGAGCGGGATGTTGTAGGTGGCCGCTCCGTCGTCGAGCCGGTTCAGGAACCACATGCGTTCCTGGGCGTACGACAGCGGCACCCGCGCCGGGCGTTCGGCGGTGCCGAGGGCCGGGCGGGGCAGGGCGCCGTCCGCCGGTACGTCGAGCCGCCGGGCGAGGGCGTCGGGGGTCGGTGTCCCGAACAGGGCGGTGATGGGGATCTCGACGCCGGTCTCGTGCCGCAGGCGGGCCAGCAGACGGGTGGCGAGCAGGGAGTCGCCGCCGAGGTCGAAGAAGTTCACGTCGGTGCCCACGGTGTCCCGGGGCAGCTTCAGCACCTCCTCGAACAGGCGGCACACCAGGGCCTGCCGCGGTGTCCCGGGCCGGGTGCCGGTCGCGGCGGCGGTGAAGTCGGGGGCGGGCAGGGCCTCGACGTCGAGCTTGCCGTTGGCGGTCAGCGGCAGCGCGTCCACCGGGACGCAGGCGGCCGGGACCATGTGCTCGGGCAGGTGCGCGGCGGCGTGGGTGCGCAGTTCGGCGGGGCCGGCCGGTGCGTCGCCGGAGGGGACGGTGTAGGCGACGAGGTGCAGGGCGCCGTTGTCGGCGCGGCGGGGGACGACGGCGGCGCGGGTGACGCCGGGGTGGGCGGCGAGGACGGCCTCGATCTCGCCGGGTTCGACGCGGAAGCCGCGGAGCTGGATCTGCGCGTCGGCGCGGCCGAGGTAGTCGAGGGTGCCGTCGGGGCGGCGCCGGGCCAGGTCGCCCGAGCGGTACATGCGGGTGCCGGGCGGGCCGTAGGGGTCGTCGAGGAAGCGGCCGGCGGTCAGGTCGGGCCGGTTCAGGTATCCGGCGGCGACGCCGGGGCCGGAGACGTACATCTCACCGGTCGCGCCGGGCGGCACCGGGCGTCCCTGGGCGTCGAGGAGGTGGACGCGCAGGTCGGCGAGGGGGGTGCCGATCACGCTGCCGCGGCGCGGGTCGGTGAGGTCGGCGCGGGTGAGGCGGTGGTGGGTGACGTGCACGGTGGTCTCGGTGATGCCGTACATGTTCACCAGCGCGGGGCGGTCCAGGCCGTGCCGGTCGGCCCAGGGGCGCAGCCGCGCCGGGCGCAGGGCCTCGCCGCCGAAGACGACGTACCGCAACGCCCCGGTGCCGCCGCCGCGTTCGAGGTCGGCGTCGATGAGCTGCTCGAACGCGGAGGGCGTCTGGTTGAGGACGGTCACGCCCTCGCGGTGCAGCAGCTCCAGGAACTCCCGGGGGGAGCGGCTGACGGCGTACGGGACGACGACGACCCGGCCGCCGTGCAGCAGGGCGCCCCAGATCTCCCAGACGGAGAAGTCGAAGGCGTAGGAGTGGAACAGCGTCCACACGTCGTCGGCGCGGAAGTCGAGGTGCTCGGCCGCGGCGGCGAGGAGGCGGACGACGTTGGAGTGTGGGACGGGCACGCCCTTGGGGCGGCCGGTGGAGCCGGAGGTGTGGATGATGTACGCGGTGTCGGACGGGCTCACCGGCCCGTGCCGGTCGGCGTCGGTGAGGTCGGCGGCGGAGCGGCGGGCAAGGTCCGCGGCGACCTGCTCGTCGTCCAGGCGGACGACAGGCAGCGCGTCCCCGGCGAGGTGGGCGTGGGCGCCCTCGGTGACGAGGACGACGGGAGCGGCGTCCTCGACGACCAGCCGCAGCCGTCCGGCCGGGTGGCCGGGGTCGAGGGGCAGGTAGGCGGCGCCGGTCTTGAGGACGGCCAGCAGGGCGGGCAGCAGCCGCGTCCCGCGTTCCAGGGCGAGGGCCACCACCCGGCCCGGCCCGGCGCCGTGGTCGGTCAGCAGCCGGGCCAGACGGTTGGCCTCGGCGTTGAGCGCGGTGTACGTGAGCCGTTCGTCCCCGCAGGTGACGGCGGTCCGCTCGGGCCCGGCCGCCGCCCGCTCCTCGAACAGCTCGGTGAGGGTCCGCTCGGCCGGATACGTGTGGACGGGCGTGTCGCGGGGGTGCTCGCCCGGCAGCAGGACGTCCAGGTCGCCCAGCGGGGTCGTCGGGTCGGCCTCGGCCAGGCGGCGCAGCACCGTGAGGAACCGGTCCCGGTGCAGGGCGAGTTCGGCCTCCTCGTACAGGGCGGGGTTGGCGTCGAAGGCCAGCCACAGTCCCCCGGAGGAGGTGCCGGGCCGCACGGAGATCTGCAGGTCGTCGACGGCTCCGCCGGACAGGTGGTGCCAGGTGGTGGGGTGCCCGCCGAACACCGGGGACTCGTCGAACGGGACGATGTTGAGCACCGGCCCGTACAGCCGGCGTCCGGTGCCCAGCAGGCCCAGGTCGCGGCGGAGGAACTCGGCCCGGTACCGCTGGTGGCGGCGCAGCGCTTTCAGTTCGTCCGTGACGGTTGCCGCCAGCTTTGCGAGGGGCGTGTCCGGGGCGGCGGCCACGCGCAGCGGGAGGACGTCGGAGGCGGTGCCGGGGGTGCGCAGGGCGGCGCTGCCGAGGCGGCTCATGGTGGCGAGGCCGAGCACCAGGTCGCGGGCGCCGGTCATCCGGTGCAGATAGGCGGCGGTGGTGGTGGCCAGCAGGTCGGTGCGCCGGACGCCGAGACGGGCCGCGGCGGCGTCGAGAGCGCCGGTCTCGGCGGGTGTCAGCTCGGCCGTGCGGCGCAGGAAGGGCGTGGTGGGGGCGGCCGTGCGGGAGGTGAGCCGGGCGGGCTCGGGCAGGCCGGACAGGCGCCGCGCCCAGTGCTCGCGGTCGCGGGCGTACGCGTCGGAGGCGCGGTAAGCCGTCTCCTCCTCCTGGAGGCGGCTCACCGGCGCGAATCCGGCGGGGTCCGGCTCACGTCCCTCGGCCAGCGCGTTGTACGTGTCGGCCAGGCGCCGTCCGAGGAGCTTGTAGCTGTAGCCGTCGAGCAGGAGGTGATGGGCCCTCAGCAGCCAGAGGTGGCGGTCGGGGGCGAGGGTCAGCAGGGTGTGCGCGAACAGCGGGCCCTTCTCCAGGTCCACGGGCGTCGCGAGGTCGGCGCGGACGTGCGCCCACGCGGCGGCCTCAGGGTCCTCGGCGCCGCTGACGTCCGCGCGGTGCAGGGGCCAGTCGCCGGCGTCCGCGGCGGGGTGGCAGCGGGGCCCGTCGTCGGTGTCGGCGAACTTCAGGGCGAAGGTGTCGGCCTCACCGACGACGCGCCGCAGCGCGGTCTCGAACAGGCCGGTGTCGAGGGGGCCGTGGATCTCCACCGCCTCCGCCGTGTTGTACGCGGCGCTGTCCGGTGCGAGCCGTCCGGCGTACCAGAGGCCCTCCTGGGCCCCGGACAGCGGTCGACGTTCGTCCTCCTGGAGTGACATAGCACAACCCTCACGTGGCAAGCCGTAATGTCCCGGACGGCGAAGGCCCGGCCGGATCGGACGGGTGCGGCCACCGCTCCGTGCCGCCCGCGCGTGTCGGTACGCGCCGGGCGGGCCCACGGGTGGAAGGGCAGGTGGCACGCCGGGGATGGGGGCGATCACGTCACCCGGCCCCGGTCTTCCGGCACAGCACGGTGGGCCACCGCAACGGGCCGGGTCAAGCGGAACCCGGCTCTCCGGACGCAATTCAGGGGTTTCCCTGAAGAATGCGATGCCGGGGAGTGCACGGCGCCGCTCCCCCTTCCCGGCCGCCAACTTCTAGGGAAATCACGCGACTTCCCCGCACGCCGGGCTCCTCACTGGATTCGGCCACGCTCCGCCGTGCACTCTCAAAAGGCCCCCGCCCCCCGCGGACAGCCGCGGCGGCACACCGATTCCCGGGCCGTGGGAACCCCCGCGACGAACGACGGAAAGAAGGCTGACGGCATGCACCGTGCGCTGTGTCCGGTCGAGACGCTCTACGTGGGCCAGAGAAGCAGGGCCGTGCTCTCCTGCGCGCTGCGCGGCCCCGTGGACGCCGCCGCGCTGTCGGCCGCCTACGACGCCATGACCGAGGCCCACCCGGGGCTGCGGTCACGCATCGCGCAGGACGGCACGGGCCACGTCCTGCGCCTCCTGGACGAGGACGAACGGCCCCGTCTGACCACCCGGTCCGGCGACGGGGAGGAGGCCTACGCGGCGGAGCTGAACAGGCCCCTGCCGGTCGGGGGCCCGCTGAGCCGGGCCGTCCTGGTCAGCGCGCCGGACGGTGAGAGCCACCTGTTCGTCCTGGTGATCGACCACACCATCACCGACGGCCACAGCAGCATCGCCCTGCACAACGCCCTGTGGGACCGCTACCGGGCGCTGGTCGAGGGGGAACCCGCCGCCGAACCCGCCGCCTCCGGGCCGCGCTGGCCCGAGCCCGTCAGCCGGCTGCTGCCCCCGGCCGACGAGTCCGACACGGCGAAGTACCTCGATGGCCGCCTGGAGGACGTACGGCGGCACCCGGTCGAACTGGTGCCGTACGACGCCGCCACCGGCGACGGGACCGGCCCGCAGGGACGCATCGAGGTGCACCGGCTGACCCTGGACGCGGACCTCACCGCGCGGCTGCGCCGGACGGCACGCGACGCGGGCGTCTCCGTGCACGCGCTGATCGCCGCGGCCCTGCTGGCCGCGGCCCGGCAGCGCCTGGACGGCGACGGCCCCCGCACCCTCGGCTGCCTCTCCCCCGTCGACCTGCGCTCCCGGCTGACCCCGCCGGTGCCCGCCACCGCCCTGGTCCCCGCGGTCACCACCCACCTCCAGACCCTGGAGGTGGCCGGGGACTCCGAGCCACTGGAGCTGGCCCGTACCGTGCACGGCCGCCTGGCCGACTTCCTCGCCCGCGGCGACCAGTTCCACGAGATGCGCATCACCACGGAGATCCCTCGCACCCCCACGCTGCAACTGGCCACGGTGATCGCCACCAACATGGGCGTCGTCCCCGGCCCGCGGCTGCCGGACGGGCTGCGCGCGGTCGACGTGCGCCTGGTGCCTGCCCGCGAGCAGTACTTCCCGCAGGCGGGACGCAGCCCCGTCATGGCGTGCGTCGTCTCCTTCGAGGGCCGCCTCTCCATCGAACTCCCGCACTTCACGGCCTGCTTCAGCCCGGCCTTCATGCGGGCGTTCCGCGACGACGTACGCGGCGGCCTCCTCCGCTTCGCGACGGCGGCGGAGCCCGGGCCCGCCGACGCCGTCACGGCCTGAACACCTCCCCCCGCTCACGCTCCCCCGCCCGCCCGGCTGCCGTAAGGAGTCTCAGCCCGACATGTCCACCGTCAGCGAACTCCCCTCCCCCCTGACGCTGCTCCCCCGAGCCCAGGCGGGCGACGAGCACGCGATGAACCACCTGCTGACCGGCATCACCCCCTACGTCGCCCGGATCTGCCGCTCCATCACCCACGACGACGGCGCCGACGCCACACAGGAGGCGCTGCTCGCCATCTACCGCGGCCTGCGCTCCCTGCGCGAACCGGCGGCGTTCTACGGCTGGGTGCGCTCGGTGACGGTCCGCGAGGCCGTCCGCACCGCCAAGCGCTACGGCGAGGAACACAGCTGCTCCGAGCTGGAGTCGCGGCAGGAGGCGAACCCCCTGGACGCGGTGCACATCACCGATGTGCTGGAGCGGCTGTCCCAGGCGCACCGGCAGGTCCTCACCCTGCGGGCCTATGGGCTCAACGAGGAGGAGATGGCCGAGGTGCTCGCCCTGCCCCTGGGCACCGTCCGCTCTCGTCTCTTCCGCGCCCGCCGCCGCTTCCAGGAGGCGTGGCAGCCCTCGGCGGCGTGAGGCCGAGGGTGCCGACCCTCCGCACGCCGGCGGCCGTGGCGGTGTACGTGTGTCACCGCCACAGCCGCCGACCGGGCTCCGGGTGGGCCCGGTTCGTGCTACCGCACGCGTTCCGGGAGGACGCGCGGGGGCCACTGCCCGGCGGCGAACATCCCGAGCGCGTGCGCACGCGCCACCAGCGCGGGGCGGTTGGGCGCGTCGAACCTCCGCAGCATCTGCCCGACGCGGTACTCGATTCCCTGACGGCTCAGATAGAGCCGGGAGGCCAACTGCACGGTGGACTGGCCACTCGCGACCCCTTCCAGAACCTGCGCGTCGAGGGCGCTGAGCACCGGCCCGCCGGACACCCCGTCCGCGGTGCGGCGCAGAAAGACCACCACGCCGACCAAGGCGCCCGAGGGATTCCGGACGGCGACCCCGGTGATTTCCGCGTGGAATTCCCCACCGGTTCCGTCCCGGCCCGTCACGCTTTCCGTGAAGCGCGGACGACGCCCCGCGGAAAGGGCGGTGAACTGTTCTCGGAGCCGGGCGGGAACGGGTGAACGGAGAAGATCGAGAAGACCGTGTCCGCATATCTCGTCGGCGCTCAGGCCGAATTGCCGGGCGAATTCGGGTTCCGCGGCCGTGATGACCAGATCCCCCGGTGAGGCGTGGGCGATGCAGGCGCCCGCCGACGCGGCACCACGGGGCGCGCCGTTCCCGGCGGGTTCGCGGTGGGCGGGAGGAGCCGGGGTGGCGGCTTTCTTCTTGCGGGGCGAGGCGTCGGGGAAACTCGTGGTCGCCACGGACGTACCGTCCTTCTTCCTGCGCGTGGGGGGCTCGTGAGGGAGGGAAGGGTGAACGAACACGGAACGGACCGATGCGCTGTGCCTGGGTGTCGGCGAGCGCCCGGTGACGGCGGGTGTCACCTCGTCGGTGGCGGGGCCGGTGTCCGCGTCGTCCCGGGCGGGCCGACGGCGGGCGCCGGGCTCCCGGGAGGGATCAGGCTGGGCAGAGGGTGCGGCGCCGAGGCGGCCGGCAGGGGAACGGGGACGACACAGCGGATAACGTTGTCATGATCACTCGATCTCGGTGGTCGAACGCGGGCCCGGACGGAAGCTGGGCAGCACGAAAACCTCCACGGGGCGAAGAGGGGAATCGCAACAGGGGGAACGACGCATTCGAGATTAAGGGGCGGCCACTCCTGTGGCAAGGGTTGACCAAGTGACCTCGGCAACCCGTCAACTCCTTTACGATCGGGCCTTTTTCGGGCACCGGAAACCCCCAATACAAACATTCCCACGGAGCCGAACACCGCCTCTGAAACGGGCAGTTGACCTGCGCTTAATGGGATGTCGGCTCTTGCCGCACTCATAAAGCCCTGCAACTCCGCGCGCCCGAACGGGCAGGCCCGCACAGGGGCGGAGGCCGGAGAGGCCCCGCCGATCACGCCACGGAACCACAGGGCGAGGCAGTAGGGACACGCCTCGTCGGGCCGGACTGCGACGAGCGGTCCTGAACACGCGGAGTCCCTCAGCAAGGGCGGACGTGCGTGGACAGCGGCTCGCGCGTCCCGGCTACCCATGGGTCTATCAGCGATCCGGCTCCGGTCGCGTCCTCCCGTGCCTCTCGGGGACGAACGCCCGCGCAGGTCAGGGCCGTTGATCCCCGCGGTCACGGCCGAAGCGGAGCCGAACAGTCCTATGCGTGCTGCGAGAGGCTTGCCGGGTGCGTCCACGATGCGGGGCGTTGCGAACGCCGGTCGCCCGCCCGGTACTTGGCGGTGCCGGGGTAGCGTTGCTCGTATGGATCTCCACACCGTTGTTGAGCGCGCTCAACGCCTCAAGCAGCTGCACGCCGAGTACCAGCCGCTCGTGTTGCCGACCGTCTGGGACGTCTGGTCCGCGCGCACGGCAGTGGCCGCCGGGTTCCCCGCGCTGACGATCGGCAGCCATCCCCTCGCGGACTCCCGCGGGGCCGACGACCACGAGGGGCAGACCTTCGAGGAGGTCATAGCCGCCGTCAAGCCGATCGTCGCGGCGGTCGACGTCCCCGTGTCCGTAGACCTGGAGGCTGGGTACGGGCAGGAGCCCGCTGACATCGTCGCCGGGCTCATCGGGGCCGGCGCCGCGGGCCTCAACATCGAGGACACCGTCCACTCCGACGGCGGCCGCGTGCGCAGCACCCAGGAGCACGCCGCATTCGTGGGCGGCCTGCGCGCGGCGGCCGACGACGCGGGGGTCCCGCTCTGGGTGAACGGGCGCACCGACCTCTTCCTGCACGCGCAGGACGCCGCCGGCGTCCTCGACGAGGCGATCGAGCGGCTGCGGGCACTGGAACAGGCCGGTGCCGACAGTGTCTACCCGGTGGCCATCCAGGACGACGACGAGCTGCTCGCTGCCGTGACCGGCGCCGTCGGCGTTCCCGTGAACTCCACCGCCCATCCCGTCAAGCATGACCTCGAGCGTTTCCGCCGTCTTGGCGTCGGCCGGGTCACCTACGGCCCACTGCTGCAGTTCGCCCTGACGGACGCGATGACGGACATGCTCAAGCCCTGGGCGCCCTGAGAAGTCGGCCGAGCAGCCCGGCGAGTCCGCCGGTGTCCGTCACCCCACGGTGAGGGTGACGCGCGCCGCGGGCGCGCCGCGCTGTTCTCCCGGTCGGCTTCGGGACGTTTGCGGTCTGCCAGATCCCGCCCAGCTGACCACCCTCCCCCGAGCCCCACACGTCGGGAACGTGGTCGGCGCACCGTCGCAGGACGACCGCCGCGTTGATCCCGCTGAAGGCGACGCTGTGGCACAGCGCGACTCACAACAGACGGTGCTGCTGGAGGAGGCCTACGTCCGCAACGCCGCACGCTGGCACCGCCTTACGCCACAGAACCTCGACACAGTGCGCCCCAATCTGAGCCCTGACGTCGGCGCGGTCCTCGCCGCGCTGCCCGAGGAGGGCTCCGTGGAGCTCGTTTGGGAGGCGCAGGACGGGACGTTCAGCCATGCGATCGTCGACGACACTGCACCAGCAGCTCGCCGCCCTGGTGGCCGGCGCCCGGGCGGCCTGCGCCCTGCCTCTGTCCGTCGACGAACGCCACCCACTGCTCTGCGCCGTCCTGCCCGACAGCGACGGGGTGTTGGGCGCCCGGTGGTGACTCGCTTCGCACGGCGTGGGCCAGCCGGTGCTGTGCGTTGATGTTGTCCAGCCAGGCCAGGCGTGGGCTCGGTCACCCCGGTTGCGACTGAGCACCCTGTAGGGCAGCGGGACGGGAGTGGCTCCTGCTCGAGGTGCCGGGCAGTCCGGCCTCGGCGTGCGGCTCGTTCGGTGTCGGAACTCGTCACTATGCTCCAGTGCCATGACCAGTGATCTGGGGTTCACCTGCTCGTACTGCGAGGCCCACCACTCCGAGCTGCCGATGAACTACTCGGCCGAGGCTCCGGCTGTGTGGGATCCGGCATTCGCCGACGCCGACGACTGCCTGCTCTCCTCGGACCAATGCGTGGTCCATGCGCAGCACTACTTTGTGAAGGGCATGATCGAGATACCGATCGTCGGTAGCGACGAGGTGTTCTCCTGGGGTGTCTGGGTCTCGCTCAGCCGCGAGAACTTCTCCCGCTCGGCGGACCTGTGGGACACGCTCGGCCGGGAGGCCGAGAAGCCGTACTTCGGCTGGCTGACCACCGATCTGCCGGTCTATTCGTCCACGACGCTCAATCTCAAGACCCACGTCCACACCCGCCCGGTTGGTGAGCGCCCCTACGTCGAACTGGAGCCCACCGACCATCCCCTCGCTGTCGAACAGCGCGCGGGGATCACCCTGGACCGCGTGCGGGAGATCGCGGAGGCCGTGCTCCACTCCGGCAGCAGCGAGGAGAAGTGATGGCCAGTGC
Organism: Streptomyces sp. NPDC002776; assembly: GCF_053592195.1. Taxonomy (NCBI): domain Bacteria; kingdom Bacillati; phylum Actinomycetota; class Actinomycetes; order Kitasatosporales; family Streptomycetaceae; genus Streptomyces; species Streptomyces sp. NPDC002776. The sequence goes on from NZ_JBSFVG010000023.1 coordinate 34,333, forward strand.
ATGGGTGTCGCCGATCCCGGTCGCGCCGTCCGGCCTGAGCCGCAGAGCCCAGAGGTTCGTCGAGGTGGACGGCATCCGTGTCCCCGTGCAGGACATCCGACGCCACCAGGACGCCTGGGTCGGGCACGGGACCCCCGCAGCGGAGATCCACCGGGCCGCGGAATTTCAGGACCGCTGGGGCGGCCTTGCCCTGCCGCCGGCCCCGTTCTACGAGGGCGGCCCGCGCATCCTGGACGCCAACCATCCCGAGCGCTCGGCGACAGAGGGCTGGTCAGTCCCGGCCGGAAGCGGTCGGGTGTCCATGGCCTACGCATTTATGATCGGGCCTGAAGGCGAGTTCGGAATTGATGCCAACCGCTGGACACCTCTGCACGCCAACACAGACGGATGGGTGGAGTCCCTGGCGCTCGCCTCCCATGCCGGACGCTGGGCCAAAACCGTCACCAAGATCAGGGGCAAGGCCGTCGAGTCCCTGGACCTCGGCGGGTACGAGCCGGTACCTGAAGTACAGGGCCTGACCGACACGTGGTGGCGAGGCGAGGACTCGCTGATCGCCCTCTACCGCGGCGAAGCTGTCGGCCTTGACGCACCACAATGCCTTGAGGCTCACCTCTACGGAGGCCTCGACGAGTGGGGCCTCCACGGCGGATAGCCGCTCGCCAACGCCTCCGGATCTGAGCATCCAGTTGGGCAGACGGGCCAACTATGACGCTCAGTCACACCAGCGCAGCTTGCGAACGGCCGCCGTTCTTTGCGAGCTCAGCCGCCATTGCAGTCAGGCCGCCGCCGAGAGTGATGGTTGCCTAACGGGTTCTTGTCCGATCACAAAGTGGTTGGCCGATTTCAGGGGTCTGTCACTTCGGCGGTACTGCACCTGCGAGATTCGCCCGACCGACTGGCCGGAACAGCACATAGCAGATGGGCGCATTGACAAGTATCCGGGAATAACTGACGATCACATCGAATATCTCATCCCCCAGTTGTTCGAAGAGCTCAACCAGTTCGGCCCGTTCCCATGGAGTCCGTGATGCAGGGCAGGAACGATCTCGCGCAGCGGTTTCCGAGGTACTCAACGGTCCAGTGCACAGTCATGGCACGTCGGCCCTACGGGCTTATCGTCGAAGTGTCAGGAGGGTTTCGCGGCTACGTCGATCTCGGATACATCTCTCGTGTGCCGGTGCCCGAAGATGCCTGGCCACGCGTCGGCGAAAGGAGGAGGGCCCTCGTCCTGGGAGTGACCCATGACGAACGCCTCCGGCTGGATCTCAGGGATGACGATCTTGACCTCGCAGACCGTGCCGTCAACCTCACCGAGGCCATGCGCCGGTGGACACAGGCTCGTCACGCAGAACCAGGCGACGAAGCAGCAAGGCAGAGATTCTATGAGTCCGAAGACGCCGCACTGATCCTGGCGTGGCTTGTGAAGGCAAAAGGCCGGGGCACTCCGATGGAGTCAGTGAACGCGCTCATCAAAGGCGCACCGGAGGGCGTCAGAAGGCAGATCGTCGCCACAGTGACTCATGATGCTCTGTCCGGCAATTCTGATACTGCCTCCATCATTTCGCCGCTCTACCGCACATGCGGCCTTGCACTTTCAGTGACGGTGCTGAGCGACCTGCTGGTTGAACATCCTCCCAGCGCAGAAAGCCTAACCGCGTTCGCCCATGCCATAACTGAGCGGCCGGTCATCGACTGCCTCAAGAGCTGGGCTATGACCTCCCAGGACCCAGGCATCCAGAAAGTCGGCCGTGGCCTGTTCACCACACCTGAGTGAAGGCATGCCTGTGACATGGGTGCCATTCGGCTGAAGGTGGGCGGCGTACGGGATTCCCGAGGGCCCGACCGGGACTGACCGGGACTGACCGGGACTGACCGCCCTACGGTCGGGCGGCGCCCCGTCGGTTCCCCTGCGCGGTGCGTGCCTCCAAGGCCCGCAGCACTGCGGCCATGTCCTCGCCGCCGTACCCCGATGCCACGGTCTCCTCGAACAGCGCGTGGCACACGTCGAGCAGCGGTGAGGCGAGCCCGGTCCCGCGGGCGGCCTCGGCGATCAGCCGGTTGTTCTTCAGCACGTCGTGGGCGGCCGCCTGCACCGCGAAGTCGCGGTCGAGCAACTTGGACGCCTTCATCCGGGAGACGGCGCTGGCCATCGGACCGGCGTCCAGGACGTCCAGGAACAGCTGCCGGTCGAGGCCCTGCCGCTCGGCGAAGTGGAACGCCTCGGTCAGGCCGGTGACCTGCGTGATCAGAAACAGGTTCACCGCCAGCTTCATGAGCAGGGCGTTCGGCGCGGGGCCACAGACGAACGTCGTCCGGCACACGGGTGCCAGCAGCGGCCGTACGACCGTAACGGCGTCCTCGGCTCCGGCCAGCATCCCCACCAGCTGCCCGCGCTCCGCGGGGACGCGGGAGCCGGAGACGGGCGCCTCCACGTACCGCCCGCCCGCCGAGCGGACGTCGGATTCCAGGTCCCGCGAGTACGCGGGTGAGGTCGTGCCCATGTGGACGACGACGTGGCCGGCGACGCGTTCGGCGAAGTGCGGGGTGCCGCGGCCCAGGACGCTGTCCAGGGCGAGGTCGTCGGCCAGCATGAGGAGAACGACGTCCGTCCGCGCGAACACCTCGGCGGGTCCCTCCACCACCACGGCGCCGGCCTCGCGCAGCGGCTCGGAGCGTGCGCGCGTGCGATTCCACACCACCAAGGGGGTTCCGGAACGGGCCAGTCGCAGCGCCATGGGCTGTCCCATGACGCCGAGCCCGATGAAGCCGATGTGCCGCACGGCGTACCGCCTGTCCGAGGTGGGGCGCTTGCTATGACAGCGGTCATAGTAGCGTCGGTTATGACACCGGTCATAGAGTGGGCGGTGCAGGGCTGCTGCGGGACGGCGGGAAGAGGTCGAGGATGGCGGAGTCCGCCCACGGGCCGCGCGAGCGGATGGTCTTCAGCGCGGCCCAGCTCATCCGCCGCCACGGGGTCACCGCGACCGGCATGCGGGACGTCGCCGCGCACGCCGGGGCACCCCGGGGCTCCCTCCAGCACTACTTCCCAGGCGGCAAGGAACAGCTCGTCAACGAGGCCGTCGGCTGGGCGGGCCGGTACGCCGGCAAGCGCGTCGCCCGCTTCCTGGCGGGGCTGCCGGAGCCCACGCCCGCCGGGCTGTTCGCGGCGATGGTGCGGCAGTGGACCGACGAGTACGGCACGGCGGACTTCGCGGCGGGCTGCCCGGTCGCCGCGGCGACCGTCGACTGCGCCGAGTCGATCGCCTCCACCCGAGAGGCCGCCGCCACCGCCTTCGCCACGTGGACCGGCCCGGTCGCCCGGGCCCTCGCCGACATGGGCGTCCCACAAGAGCGCGCGGAACCCCTCGCCACGCTGATGATCAGCACCCTGGAGGGAGCGATCCTCATCGCCCGAGCCGAACAGGACGTCCGAGCCCTGACGACCGTGACACGGGAGCTGGGGCCGCTGCTGGACGCGGCAGTGAAGGCGGATGTCGAGGAAGGAGACGGTCCGCAGGCCCGGGCTCCCGGTCCCGAGACTCGATGAGGACGACATGAGGACCGGATTGTCAGTGGTGCGCAGTACGGACCTGGCATGGCGTCCGTCATCGACCTGACGACTGCACAGACGGGGTTGGCGTATACGGCAAGCTTTGCCGCCCTGCCCGTTCTGACCGACATCGCTGCCGGCCGCGAATCAGGCGACGTTGTCAGGCCCTTGGACTGGCCGGCCACATGGTCGTCGAAGAGCAACACCTGCACGAGCGCGATTACGTCCAGACACGCTATCCGCCGCGATCAACGAGCTCCACTGTTCGGCAATGGCGACGCCCTCCCCTGAGTCAAGGCGCTGTGGGCGAATTCGGGGGCGCGCGTGACGTCGGCCTTCAAGACCCGGTTGTGGTCTTGAAGGCCGACTTTGTCGTACGGGGTGGGTGCGGGCGTCGATGCAGCCGACCAGGCCGGGCGAGATCCCCTTTTACGGCCGCTGGGGATGTCCTCAATGGCACTGCCACCTTTCGTGTCATGTCTGCTTCTGATGGAAACTGGCGACTTCCGTACCGGCGCCGTGAGTTGACGCACCCCAGGGAAAGCGCTTACTTTCCGAAGAAAGCGCTTGCACCCTCTCGGCCGGGCTCTTCCGGCCGCACAGCGCCCAGAGCCGCACACGTTCCGCGCCCCGCGGCCCCGCAGTTCCGGAGCCGCACCGCCCGCCGCCAGTCAGCGCAGAGCCGCAAGCAAGCCGCAGTAGCTAGCCGCACCCTGCAGAGCCGCAAGCCTCACCCGTACCGCCCCGCCTAGGGCACCGGCCGGTCCGGCCTGCCTGGCCTGCCCACGCAACGCCACAAGGACCGGAGAAGCAGGAAAACCGGAGAAAGGGACACCCGTCATGCGTCTGCTCACCCCACGATCCGCCGGACCGTCGCGATTACCGGTCCGTCCGCCGTCGCCCGTCCGGCACCGTGCGGCACGGGCCGCGCTCACTGCCCTCGCCGCCCTCGCCGCCGTCCTGATGGGCCCCGCGCCCACCGCCGCCGCGGCCCCGGAGAGCAGCGCCGCCATCGCCACCGCCGACGGCTTCGCCTCCGTCAACGCGCTCGGGCAGAACGGCACCACCGGCGGCGCGGGCGGTCCCGTCGTCACCGCCACCACCACGGCCCAGTTCCTGGACTACATCTCCCGCCCCGGCCCGTTGACCGTGCAGGTCAGCGGCACGATCACGCTGCCGACCGGTTCCACCGACGGCATGCATCCGGTGGCCTCCGACAAGACGATCGTCGGGCTCGGCGGCAGCGCCCGCATCACCGGCGGCGGACTGCACATCGGCCTCCCGGTGAGCGACTCCGTCACTTCACCGCCCGCGAACGCCGTGCACAACATCATCATCCGCAACCTGCGGTTCGACGGCGCCAGCGACGACCTGATCAACATCCAGATGTTCTCCCACCACATCTGGATCGACCACAACGACTTCTCCAACGGCGACGACGGCGCCGTCGACATCAAGCGCGGCTCCGACTACGTCACCGTCTCCTGGAACCGCTTCCACGACCACGACAAGACGCTGCTGCTCGGCCACGACGACGACAACGCCGCCCAGGACAGGGGCCGGCTGCGCGTCACGTACCACCACAACTACTTCGACGCCTCCGACCAGCGCAATCCGCGCATCCGCTTCGGCGATCCGGTGCACGTCTACAACAACTACTACCGCGACAACAGCTACGGCGTGGCCTCCACCATGGACGCCGGGGTGGTGCTGGAGGGCAACTACTTCTTCAGCGTCAACAACCCCGCGCGGGTGGACTTCAGCGGTGACCTCGGCCGTCTCGTCGCGCGCGACAACATCCTCGTCGACTGCAACCACGCGATCGAGACCCGGGGTTCGGTGACCGAGCCGCGCACGTACTACGCGTACACCCTCCACCGGGCCGCCGAGGTGCCGACCGTCGTCCCGGCCGGCGCCGGCACCGGAAAGATCTGAGGGGGCCGGCCATGACCTCCCGTCCCCGGCCCACCCGCCGCGCCGTGCTCGCGTCGGCGGGCGCCTCCGCCGCCCTGCTGGCGGCCGGCTCCCCCGCGCGGGCCGCCGCCCGCCCCGGCGGGTACGCCCCGTCCGCCATGCAGCGCGCCGACGGCTTCGCCTCCATTGCCGCGCACGGCCTGTCCGGCACCACCGGCGGCGCGGGCGGCCCGGTGGTCACCGTCACCGACGGCGAGACGTTTCTCGACTACTGCGACCGCGAGGGGCCGTACGTCATCCAGGTCTCCGGCACCATGGAGATCACCAGCAAGCAGGGGCTGCGCTCGAACAAGACGGTCGTCGGACTCAGCGACGACGCGGAGATCACCGGCGGCGGACTCGACATGTACCGCCGCCACAACGTGATCATCCGCAACCTGCGCTTCACGCACGCCGACGACGACTCGCTGAGCATCCAGCAGTCCTCGCACCACATCTGGATCGACCACTGCGACTTCAGCTCCGGCGCCGACGGCCTCATCGACATCGTGCGCGGCGCGGACTGCGTCACCGTCTCCTGGAACCGCTTCCACGACCACAGCAAGACCATGCTGCTCGGCCACTCGGACGCCAACGGCTCCCAGGACCGGGGCCGGCTGCGCGTCAGCATCCACCACAACCTGTTCGACGGCACGGCCCAGCGCCACCCGCGCGTCCGCTTCGGTGAGCCCGTGCACGTCTACAACAACCACTTCCGGAACAACACCCTCTACGGGGTGGCGTCCACCGAGGACGCGGGCGTGCTCGTGGAAGGCAACCACTTCGAGAACGTGCCCCACCCGATCTACTCGGGCTACGACGAGAGCGGCCCCGGCCGGGTGGTCGAGCGCTCCAACGTCTACGTGAACTGCGGCGCCCCCGAGCGATTCGGCACCGTCACCGAGCCGCGCACCTTCTACGCGTACACCCTCGACGCCCCCGCCACCGTCCCCGCCCTGGTCGCCGCCGGTGCCGGCGTCGGCCGGATCTGAAGGAGACCTCCATGCCGGACACACCCCCGCTGTCCCGCCGCGGCCTGCTCGCGACCACCGCCGCCTCCGCCGCCCTGCTGGCCTCGGGCACGGCCGCCACCAGGGCGTTCGCCGCCCCCGCTGCCGCGCCCACCCCGCAGCGGCTCGCCGCCCTGGCCGCGCAGAGCGCCGACGGCTTCGCGAGCGTTCCCGCGCTCGGCCTCACGACCACCACGGGCGGCGTCGCCGGGCCCACCGTCACCGTCACCACCGGCGCCCAGCTCGCCGACTACGTCAACCGCAACTCCCCTTACGTCCTCCTCGTCTCCGGCCGCATCGAGATCGACGGCATGCTCACCGTCGTCGCCAACAAGTCGATCCTGGGCGTGGGTTCCACGGCAGAGATCACCGGCGGCGGGCTCCAGCTCGGCTCCACCACCCGCCCCGGCAACAACGTCATCATCCGCAACATCCGCTTCACCCACGCCTCGGACGACTCCGTCAGCGTCACCAACCGCGCCCACCACGTGTGGATCGACCACTGCGACTTCTCGCAGGGCTACGACGGGCTCCTCGACGTCAAGCGCGAGTCGGACTACATCACGATCTCCTGGAACCACTTCCACGACCACAGCAAGACCTGCCTGCTCGGCCACAGCGACAGCTACACCGCCGACCGGGGAAAGCTGCGCGTCACCTACCACCACAACTTCTTCGACGGCACCGACCAGCGCCACCCCCGTGTCCGCTTCGCCGAGCCCGTACACGTCTACAACAACCACTACCGCAACAACCGGCTCTACGGAGTGGCCTCCACCGAGAACGCGGGCGTGCTCGTGGAAGGCAACTACTTCGAGAACGTGCCCCACCCCATCTACTCGGGCTACGACGACAGCGGCCCCGGCCGGGTCGTCGAGCGGAACAACGTGTACGTCAACTCCGGCGCGCCCGAGACCCTCGGCACCGTCGTCGAGCCGCGCACCTACTACGCGTACACCCTCGACGCCGCGTCGAGCGTCCCCGGCATCGTCGCCGCCGGCGTCGGCACCGGCCGGATCTGAGCCCTCCCACCCGAAGGAGCCGCAGATGCACCGCAAAGGCACCCTGTTCCTCGCGGCGCTGGCCACCCTGACCGCCACCGCGGCGGCCCCGGCCGCCACCGAGGCCCCCGCGGCCGCCCTCGCCGAGTCGGCCCCCACCGGCTTCGCGAGCGTCAACGCCTGGGGCCAGAACGGCACCACCGGCGGCGCGGGCGGGCCCACCGTGACCGTCTCCACCGCCGATGCCCTGATCGCCGCCATCAAGACAACCGGGCCCAGGATCGTCCGCGTCAACGGCATGATCACCCTGCCCGACGGGATGTACGACGTCACCTCCGACAAGACGATCGTCGGCGTCGGCGCGAACTCCGGGATCACCGGCGGCGGCCTCAACATCGGCCTCCCCGTGAGCACCGTCACCTCGCCGCCCGCGAACGCCGTGCACAACGTGATCGTGCGCAACCTGACGTTCCGCGACGCCAGCGACGACTCGATCAACATCCAGATGTTCTCCCACCACGTCTGGATCGACCACAACGACCTGTCCGCCGGATACGACGGACTGCTCGACATCAAGCGCGGCTCCAGTTACATCACGGTCTCCTGGAACCACACCCACCACCACGCCAAGAACATGCTGCTGGGCCACTCCGACAGCAACGGCGCCCAGGACACCGGCCGGCTGAAGGTGACGTACCACCACAACTGGTACGACCGCACCCCGCAGCGCAATCCGCGCACCCGCTTCGGTGACCCGGTGCACATCTACAACAACTACTTCCTCGACAACAGCGACACCGGCCCGGCCTGCAACGCGGACTCCGGCTGCTTCATCGAGGGCAACTACTTCGAGGACGTCGAGGAGCCCATGACCAACAGCTACTCGGGCCCCGACGGCGCGATCGTCGAGCGCAACAACGTCTTCGTCGGCGACACCGGCGAACCCGTGACCGGCGGTAGCGTCGAGGACCCGGCCGACTACTACAACTACACGGTCGACAACCCGCAGTCGGTCAAGGACGCCGTCATGCGCGGCGCGGGCCCTGGCACCATCGGGCTGTAACCCGGGCCCCACGCCTACGGCCCAGCCTCCCCGGCCGTCACGCCCCGTCCGACTCCCCGCCGACGATGTTGGCGAATTCGGGGGCCTGCGTGACGTCGGCCTTCAAGACCCCGTTGTGGTCTTGAAGGCCGACTTGTCGTATGGGGCGGGTAGGGGTGTCGGCCGAGCGGGCCGGGCGAGATCCCGGCGGAGACAGTGCGGGGGGCGCGGGCCGCGTTCCAGAAAGAGAGCCTGGCGATCCAGGTTCGGGACGAGCTGGGAGTTGCTGTTCACCGACGAGCAGTTCGCGGATCTCTTCCGGGCGCGGAGAAGACCCGCGTGGTCGCCGGGTCGGCTGGCACTCGTGCCGTGCCGGTGAGCCAGACGGCAGGGGTTGCACTGCCGTCGCCGTCGTACGAGCCCGCCGCCGTCGATTCCCACTCCTGGTGGGAAGCGATCTCGCCCAATCGGCGCCAGCGCAGTACCGGCCTGCACTCGATCGGCTGTCGTTGGTCGCTGCTGGCCAGCAGGAATAGTCGGTTCGACGAAGCTGCGGGTCGTGATCAATGCCAACGGCGGCCTCGTGGTGGTGATCGGCCTACCGCTGCCCGGCAGCCGCTACGACTGCCGGGCGTTTCGGAGACGAGACATGAGGAAGGCGACCTGGCTGCGCTACGTGGGCGGCTCGATCATGGGCATCCTCGACCCCCTCCCCTCCGCTGTTCTCTCCCCAATGAACCTCTTTCATCCTGAATAGTTGCAGGTCAACAGCGTGTGGACCGCCTGGATGATGGTGCCGATGCGGCGGGTGGAGCATCTGGCTCGCCGTAGGAGCCGCCAGGACTTCAACTGGGCGAAGGCTCGTTCGCCGGGGGCTCGGAGTCGGGCGTGGTCGCGGTTGAACTGCTGGTAGTGCTCGGGCTGTTCGCTGTGGTGGTAGTACGGGGTTCGGAAGGTGGCGCCGGCGCCCTGGTAGGCGCGATCTGCGAGGACGAGGACCTGCCGGGTGAGGCATGCTTGGACGATGCCGTGGGCGCGGGCCGCGGTGAGGTCGTGGGTGCGGCCGGGTGTTGCGCGGGAGAACCAGAGCGGGGTGCCGTCGGGACTGGCGATGACCTGCACGTTCATGCCGTGTTTGCGGTGCTTCATCGAGTAATAGGGCTCGTCCGCGCGGATCCGGTCGGTGGGAATCAGGGTGCCGTCAACGATGACGTGGTCGCCCTCACCGAGGCCGGTGAGGGCTTCGTGGAGGCCGGGCGCCCAGGAGACCAGAACGTCCAGGGTCTCGTCCACGTATCGCCAGGCGGTGGCCTGGGATATCCCGAAACCTGATCCGAGCTGCGAGAACGTCTCGTTCTTACGTAGATGGACCAGCGTGAGCAACGCCTGCTTGAAGCAGCCGAGCTTGCGCCAGCGGGTGTTACGGGCCCGGCGGTGCTCATACAGCAGCCAGGCAACATGCTCGACGAGCTCATGCGGGACGTCGAGCGTGGCAGGATGCGGAACCCACAGGGCCCCTTCGGTCGCCGGTGTGCTGAGTGGAATCACCACGCCAACGACGAGGGGCCCTGTCTCGTCACTACACCCGCTGACCAGCCCATTTCACCCTCCAGCACAGGATGAAAGAGGTTCAATGAGCCTCTTCAGCGTTGCCGCTCCAGGGTGAGAATGGCTTTGGCGATTGACGTCTTGCGGTTGGGGCTGCAGCGGGACTGCGGAAGATCCGCCAGGACTTCAGGCAGGCCACGCCGCGCTCAACTGGTGCCCGTGCCGCGGCCAGAGCCCGGTTGACGGTCTTCTCGGTAGGGGTGTGTTCCCGCAGGGGCCTGCGTTTGATGCCCGTGGTCAGCCAGGGGCCACCGCCCTGGTAGGCGAGATCGGCCAGGATGGGAACGCCCTGGCGCTCGCAGATGCGGATGATCCGGTGGGTGCGGGCGGCGGTCAGGTCGTGGGAGCGGCCCGGCAGCGCGGGCGAGAGCCACAGCAGCCGGCCGTCCGGATCGGCGACTGCCTGCACGTTCACCCCGTGCCGGCGGTGCTTGTGGGAGTAGTCGGCCCGTCCGTCGCCGACCCGGTCGCACTCGGCGAGCGTGCAGTCCAAGAGGACGAAGTCCGGATCCTGCTCGCGTAGGACCTTCAGCAGGCCCGGTGCACGGTCGGCGAGAAGGTCGATGACCGCGCTGGTGTAGGCGTGGGCGGTGGACTCGCTGATCCCGAAGCCGGCAGCGACCTTCGCCAGGGTGGTGTGCTCGCGCAGGTACACCAGTGCCACTATCGCGCGCTGGGACGGACGGAGCTTGCAGCGGCGGTCACCCTCTCGGGTGACGATGAGCATGGTGACCCACTCCACGAGCGCATGTGGCAGGTCGAGTGCGGCAGGATAGATGACCAACGAGGCCCCTGAGCAGCGGGGTTGAGACGTCAGACATCTCGATCAACTGCCCAGGGGCCTCGCTCGTTGCGCTTCACTGACCGTCACCCGATCGGTGGCCCGCTCGAAGAAGCTCAATGAGCCAGAAGGAAGGCGCGTTGGTCCGCGTGCATGCCTGGACGAGGGCGCTGCGCAGAATGGAGGACGCCTACCCCCAAGGCTTCCACCGCTGGTGCTCATGGGAGACCGGCACCTGCCACCCCTGCCGTTCCACTGCATAGGCCGCAACGAACCCCGCGTCGACAAGCACGCTTGCCGCATCACGGATCACGGCGGCTTTGTCGTCGCCGTGATCCTGTACGGGCCGGGCCAGCAGCCCTGCCAGTGGCCCGGCCCCTGCACCCACTCTGCGGACGACCAAACGGAGGAGACCGCCAGCGCCATCGGCCCAGGAATCCCAGTGGCGGCCCACGAGTTGTGCCCGCGCGTGCCCTCAGCGGAGCCCGAGGGCCAGGCTCACCCTTTCACCGAGGGCACGGAGGGGCGCGAGGGCGGGGAGGCACCGTGATATGCCCGGTCCAGGAACCCTGCCGTTCGAGAACCTGCCTAGGGTGCTTGCCTTCCTGAAAGCACGTCGGGGACGGCAGCTTTCGCGACACGGAATGGCCAGCCCTTTGCGACCATCAGACACACCCGTGACGCCGACAAGGGGATCCGCGCCGTCACTCCACAGCCTGCCGGCCAGGTCGGACACCGTCTGCGTAAAGAGCAAGCTGGGATGGCGACCGCCAGGCTTCGACGCGGAGGCGTACAGCAGCGGGATCTGCCCGGGCGAGCACGGGCCGAGGAGTGGCATCGGCCCGTTCCCAGGATCGCTCGCCATGCTGTCGAAGCGCTGTTTCCTCCGCATCCCATGTCTGCCGACGCACCGGCCGCACGATCGCCCACGAACGCCGCCTGACGGATACGGGACGTGCTCGCACCGATCCGAATATCACCCTGACCAGGCAGGATGAGCAGAAAATGCAAGGTTGCGCAAACTCGGGGAAGAAGGTGTGGCAACCAACAGGAGGTTGCCGTGAGGGGTGAAGATCTGGAGCTGGGCGAGTTGCTGGCCGCTGCGGAAGCGGCCCCGCCCGGTGAGTCCGTCGACGTGGTGGCACACGACCTGCAGAAGCGGTTCGGTGCCGAGGCCGTGTCCTTCCTGTTCCTCGACCTCATCGGTCAGCGGCTGATCCGTCTAGCCGCGACCGGTGACAAGACCGCCGACCCGGGCGAGCCGATCGACCTGCAGGGCAGCGTCTACGACAGCGTTCTGCAGAGCCAGCGCCAGCATGTGGAACCGGACGGCCAGGGCGGACGACGCGTCATCACGCCCGTCACCAACCGCGGCGACTGCATCGGCGTCCTGGAGCTGAGCCTGCAGTCCGCGGACGACGCCGTGCTGCGCCAGGTCCGTCACGCAGCCCACGCGCTGGCCTACATCATCGTGACGGACCGCCGCTTCACCGATCTGTACCACCAGGGCCAGCGCACCACCGAGACCAGCCTGGCTGCGGAGATCCAACACCAGTTGCTGCCCTCGGCCTCCTGCTGCGAGGCCGCCCAGTTCACTCTGGCCGCCGGACTGGTCCCGGCTGACGACATCGGTGGCGACACCTACGACTACACCCTCGACCGCGACACTCTGCACCTGTCGATCACCGACGCCATGGGCCACGACACGAACTCTGCCCTGTTGGCCACCTTGCTGGTCAGCGCGCTGCGGCGGGCACGTCGCAGCGGCTGTGACGCCCTCAAGCAGGCCCGCCACGCGCACGAGGCCCTATTGAGTCACAGCCGCGGCCTGGCCACCGGACAGCTGCTCTGCATCGACCTCGAAACCGGGCTGTGCGAACTGGTCAACGCCGGCCACCCCCGGCCCCTGCTGCTGCGTGACAACGCCGTCGAAGAGGTGAAACTCGCCGTCAACCTGCCCTTCGGTGTGGCGGCACCCACCACCTACCGCCTGCAGGAACTGCTCCTGAGACCCGGGGACCGCCTGGTACTGCTCACCGACGGAATGCAGGAACGCGGTGCGGCAGCCGTCGACCTGGCCGCGGTCATCCACGACACCCGCGCGCTGCACCCTCGAGAAGCCGTCCGGACCCTGACCGCCGCGGTGCTCGACGCCTGCCATGGCAACCTCAAAGACGACGCCACAGTCCTGATACTGGACTGGCACAGCAATGACAGTCGGCCGACTTGACCGAGTCCCGCCCCCGCAGCAATGACGGCCTACTCCTGGGTGCCTACTGGGAGCAGCTCCGGGACATACCCCAGGGAGCGTCTTGAAGGCGGCCGTTGGCCGTACGTAGCGCGTGTGAGCGCGGACGGAGGGACTCGGTGGCAGAAGGGGGTGGGGGAAGCGGCCTTTCGGGCCCTTCGCCGCCCCACAGTCGGCGAAGGTCATACGACCTGTGTGATCTTCAGACCACGGCGAGAGCGTCTTGCTGATCCGATTGTGGGCCGGCGCACCGGGGGGCCTCGCCCCCTGCAGGTCAAGGACCGAGAAGCCACCACAGGAGTACAGGCGCGGCAGTCACTCCGGCGCCGTCCTGCTGGAGTACAAGTTGCCAGCGCCTGGCCTGCGCCCATCAGTCACTGCAGTGGCGATCAGCGCAACGAGATTGTCGGTCCAGCAATCGGACTCTGTCGTCCCTACCTCAATGCCGCACCCGCCACAGACGAGATTGGGCCCATCTTGGTCGGCGGGCCCGCAGCAACCACTGACACGCCGCGGATCGGCGTGAAGGACCGTCCCAGGAACGTCGTCCGAGTGCAAGATCAGAAGGCTGCCGTCGAAGTTTGTCTTGAAAGTTCCCAGAGCCATCCGCGGCGGGACGACCTCGTGGCCTGGCAGCCGCTCGGGTCTCCTGACGGGTTCCCCCGGCATCACTTCGCTGGTCACGGGTTGCTGACAATTGGCGCAGCGGAAGCTGGTCACGGGTTGCTGACAATTGGCGCAGCGGAAGCTGGTCATGCCGTCATTCTCCCGGGCTGCACGGGACGCTACGAGCCAGGACATTGGGGTCGTTTTCTGCTCGTGGTTCATACAGGAATGAGCGTTTGATCCGGGACTATCGGATCGCGCCAGGAGAGGGTGGCTTCGCCGGTTAGGCGGCGCTCCATCAGGGCGGTCCTGGCTAGAGATCTTCAATGGCTGAGGTTACGGCGGTTGGAAGTCGAGGCCGGTCTTGGCGGTGAGGCCGTCGACGAGGCCCGGCCGGTACTGCATCTGTTTGAGCCGGGTCTTCACCAGCGCGGTGAGCTGGTCGAGGCTGTGTTTGGTGAGGTTGGCCAGGGACCGTTTCAGGTGTGACCACACGCCCTCGACCGGGTTGAATTCAGGTGCGTACGGCGGCAGTTGGTAGACGGTCAGCCATAATCGGGCGTTGACCAGCTGGCGCATGGTGCGGCTGACGTGCGTGTTCAGATTGTCCCAGACCAACACGATCGGACCGCCGAGCTGCTGGTGTGCGGCGTCCAGCAGGCGGGCGTAGTCGGTCTCGGTGAAGCCCTTGCGTCGGCCTTTGGCGGGGCCGCGGTCGAGGTGGATGCGGTAGATCAGCCGGGACCGGTGGCCGGGCTTGGTGCAGATCAGCGCCGCCATGGAGACGCGCTTGGTGCCCGCGGCGGTGACTCGCACGAGGGGTGTGTGGCCTCGTCGGCCCCAGGTGCGGCCTTTGGGCGGCCTCAGCCCCTGGCCGGCTTCGTCCTCAAAGCAGAGCCAGGCGCCCAGGTCCGCCGCCGTCTTTTTATGACGGGCCACTGCTCGTCCTTCCAGGCGGCGATCTTCTCCTCGTCGCGCTCGGTGGCCTTGCGGGAGGGAACCTGCACGCTCCAGCCGATGCGGTGCAGCAGCAGATCCATCCCGGCCAGGGTGTACTCCACGCCGAACCGGCGGCGCACGACCTCCGCGATCCTCGCCAGAGTCCAGCACTGGTCAGACCAGCCGGCAGCGGCCGGGCCTGCTTCCAACACCGCCTCCAGCGCACGTAGTTGACTTGCATCGAGCTTGCAGCGGGCACCGCCGGGCCCTTTGGAGATCAGGGCCTGCCGGCCACCCGCAGCCAACGTCCGCCGCCAGCGGTTCGCCGACATCCGGGTCACCCTAAAGTGCCGGGCCACCTCTCGGTCACTGGCCCCGGCCTCGATCAGATCAGCGGCCGCCAACCGGACCCGCTCACGCCGAACCCGTTCCTCATCCGTCAGCCCTCCGCCATCGGGATACCTCATCTCACCGGCATAGCGCGGCACACGACAGCCGTCACGACCCCGCGTAACCCGCACCCTTAAAGATCTCTAGAGGGCGTCTGAAAAGCCTGTTATCGGGCTGGTCTTGCGATGCGGCGGACGAGGAGCATGGCCATGGTGAGGTAGATGGCGTTCTCCGAGCAGACGCGCAGGTACTCGTAGTCTTTGGACAGGCGGCGGCATCGTCCCAGCCAGGCAAACGTCCGCTCTACCACCCAACGTCGCGGGACCACGGCGAAGAGAGGCACCGCTGGAGGCGGTTCTCCCACCCGGGTCCAGGTCGAGTGGAATCCTCCGTCGCGGCGCTGCACGATCTCCACGGTGATGCCGGTGGTCTCCCGGGCCCAGGCATGGAAGTCGGCGCCGCGGTAACCCTGGTCAGCCCACACATGCCGCAGACGCGGAAAGGTGTCGGCAGCCCGAGAGAACAACACAACGGCGCCATCCCGATCGCCGAGGCTCGCCGGGCTCACACAGGCCATCAGGACGGTGCCGCGGGTATCGACGAGTAAGTGGCGTTTGATGCCGCTGACCTTCTTGCCGCCGTCGTAGCCGTGCAGGCCACCGCGCTCACTGGCTCGCACGCTCTGGCTGTCCACGATGGCCGCACTGGGAGTGGGTTCACGGCCGAGCTGTGCCCGCTCGCGTTCCCGCAGAGCCATCAACATTCGTTCCCACACGCCCTCTTGCTGCCACCGGCGCCAGTAGTGGTAGACCGTCTGCCACGGAGGCAGGTCATGCGGCAGCAGTCTCCAGGCGCAGCCGGCCCGCAGCCAGTACACCAGTGCGTTGAGGATCTCCCGTCGTGTGTGTTTTGCCGGCCGTCCACCGGGCCTGACTGCCGGAACCAGCGGACAGAGGATCGCCCACTCCGCATCGGACAGATCCGTCGAGTAATGGGTACGCAGCCCGCACACCCCAGCCCCCGAAAGCGCGTCACCGCCCCGCTACCAGGCGACTTGCCCGCTGACAGGCTTTTCAGACACCCTCTAGGCGGGATCATGGCATCGGAGCTGGCGGGCAAGGTCTCGTAAACGCGTGAGGTGCCCGGTCCCTGCAGTAGTCCGCGCCCAGCGCGTCCCGGTGCCGCGCCGATCGGCGCGGCTGGCCTCCCGGTACTTGAGAAGAGTTGAGGGGGTCGGTCGTATGGGCAGGGCCCTCGGCATGGCAGACGTCGAGAAGCGGGACGCAGTGCGGGCGCTGGCCGCGCAGGCCCGGAACGTCCCGTAGGCAGCGGCCTGCTCGCCAGTCAGGCATTCCACCGGCACAGCCGGACCGTAGCCAGCCCTCGTATCCGCTCAACGATCCTTCTCGGAAGCTCCACACCGGGGCCGTCCACTGCGACAGCGACCACGATCAATCTCGGGATGGCGTCCCATGAAGTGGTGTAGCCGGGCCGCGTTTCGGAACGCGCGGGTGTCTGCCCGGGGCGTGCATCCGCTGACCGTGCATGCTCCCTGAACAAGGGCAGGCCATCGCGCAAGTCTCCGTGGTGAACGGGCAGTTCAACCGGAGGAGCACGCGATGGCCTTGTCCCAGTCTGAGCTGATGCGGCTGCTGGAGTCACTACGTCGGGCAGAGGGAGTTGAAGCAATCAGGGTGGTGTGCGAGCGCATCTTGCAGGAGCTCATCGAGGCCGAGGCCACCGAGGTGATCGGTGCCGCCCCGCGTGAGCACTCCGAGACGCGTACGACCTGGCGCAACGGACACCGCGACCGTCTGCTGACCACGCAGGCCGGCGACCTCGATCTGAAGATCCCGAAGGTGCGGACCGGGTCGTTCTTCCCCTCGCTGCTGGAACGTCGGCGGCGCATCGACCGGGCACTGTTCGCCGTGGTGATGGAGGCATACGTGCACGGCGTCTCCACCCGCAGCGTGGATGACCTGGTCAAAGCACTCGGTGCGGACACCGGGATCTCCAAGTCCGAGGTCTCGCGGATCTGCGGCGAACTCGACGAGGAGCTGACCGCGTTCAAGGAACGGCCGCTGGATCACACCGTCTTCCCCTACGTCTTCCTGGACGCCACCTACTGCAAGGCCCGGGTGAACCACCGGATCGCCTCGCAGGCCGTGGTCATAGCCACCGGCATCTCGGCCACCGGGCACCGCGAGATCCTCGGCGTGATGGTCGGCGACAGCGAATCGAAGCCGTTCTGGACGAAGTTCCTGCGCTCGCTTCGGGCCCGCGGCCTGGAGAACGTCCAGCTGGTGATCTCCGACAGCCACAGTGGTCTGGTGGCTGCGATCCGCACGGTCTTCCTCGGTGCGGCCTGGCAAAGGTGCCGCGTTCACTTCGTCCGGGACGTCTTCAGCGTGATCGAAAAGGGCTCGGGCGAGATGGTGGCAGCGACCATACGCACCATCTTCGCGCAGACCACAGCCTCGGCCGTCCGCACCCAGCTGGATGTGGTGGCTGACATGCTCGGACGGCAGTTTCCGCAGGTCAGGAAGATGTTGTTGGATGCCGCACCGGACATCACGGCGTTCGCGGACTTCCCGTCGGCGCACTGGAAGAAGATCTGGTCAACCAACCCGCTGGAACGGCTGAACCGGGAGATCAAACGACGGGCCGACGTCGTCCAGGTTTTCCCCAACCCCGCCGCCCTGGACCGGCTCGCCGCCGCGGTCCTGGCCGAACTCCACGACGAATGGCAGGTCTTCGACCGCCGCTACCTCTCCGAAGCCTCCATGGCCGAACTCTTCACCACCCAACCGACCCCGCCCGACCCGCAGATCAACTCCCAACCGGAATCGAAACAGCTGCCGTGACTACACCACCCCGCGGGACATGACCCTGACCGTGACGTTCCACCAGACCGCAGCCCGCAGGTGACATCGCCGGCCAGGACCGGCCGGCCCTCGGTGCTCGCGACACCGGTGCTCCGTGCCAGGGCTTCCGCAGCTGGCCGGTATCAACGCGCCCCTGAGCCCGCAGCCACGCCCAGTTCCACTATGGCTGCGGCGATGTCCAACCCAGGAGCAAGAACACCGGCAAACCCGCCTGACCACGCCGGCTCAGGCCCCGACCACCATCTCGGCTTCAGCCTCGGTGACGGAGCCATACACCCGCAGGACGCTGTCCACCCCAGTCATGGTCAGCATCCGCTGCAACTTCGGCGGCACAGAGGCCAGCACCAGTACGGACCCGGCTCCCTCCGCCTGCCGCCAGGCCCACAGCAGCACATTCAGCCCGGCCGAATCACAGAACGACACCCCCGACAGGTCCACCACCACACACCGCAGACCCCGCGCGATCTCATCCACAAGCCGAGTGCGAAAGAACGGAGCGGTCTGCCAGTCCATCTCTCCGCCCAGCGGCAAGATCAGACACGCTCCCGACACACTCGTGTCAACCGAAGGCTCTGCGGTCATCACGCTCTCCCAACCGCCTCGAGCGGGAGACGCCACCGATTGTGATGATGAGCCTACAGATTTTCCACACATTTAGTTCTCAGTCTGTCCACAAACGGTGGCCATTTCGTGCTGCTGTCCCTAGCCATACGGATCCGTGCGCGGGCCCGCCGCACATACCTGGGGGTCGACTCATATGCCGAGTTCCGCTGCCGTCAGACCCGCGCAACGAACAGCGGCGCCCGCAGCTGCAGTTGGACCAGCCCATCGAGCAGGCCTCGCCCTTCACCGTGCCACCGAACAGAGAGCGAGCCTCGTGACTGCCCGGCACCGTGCTGGGTCGCCGTACCGGAGGGCCTTGCAGGTGGGGCGCGGCACGTGTCCCACGCTCCGGGCCAGATCCTCGGTCATGGTTCCGCTGCGGCAGAGCCATCGGCCAGTAGCTCCTCCGCCCTGTCAGCTCATACCCCCTGAGGTCGGTCAGGTGACGCAGTGACCTGCGGCGGTGGCGACCGGCGTCGTGGAGGCTCCGGCGAAGGCGTAGCGGCAGTAACCGTCGGCGGTGGCCTCCCTCCTCACCACCGCCAGCCGCGACGGCAGCGTGCGGCTGCTGCCCGTACTCGTCTGAACACCATGACCGCCGCCCGCAGGGCCGATGGCTCTTTCCCGGCCTGCGAGTAGGGCAACTCGTGACCACGGAGGCTCTCGACTCCGCCTCGATCGCCTGGGGTTCAGCGTCCAGCGGGGACGCGTGGCCGCGATCCGCCTGTTCGTTGTCCAGGCGCCCGCTCCCGTGGTCGCCCGCATGCTCGGCCGCCTCAACGAGATTGCCGCCGAGGTCGACGGAGTCTTGAGCCCCTATGCCCCCGGCGATCGCGCGCAAGGTGACCAGCACTCAGGCGGATACAGGAAGCTGGTCACGCAAGATCTCGCTCACCCCGCAGGTATGCTCCCGCGCGCGCTGCGGCTGCGGCGGCCTCGGCGGCTTGGTCCGCGGCGGCTTCGTCGAGACGGTCGCCCGTGGTCAGCAGGCGGTAATAGAGGGGGGCGGAGACAGCACGGATGACCTCGCGGGCATCGGTGTCCTCAGGCACCTCGCCCCGCTCGATGGCTTGCTGGACGCAGGGCGCCCACTCCTTGACTCGGATGTCGTAGAAGTTGTGCAGGGCTTCAGCTGTCTTGGCCTCGCAGGTGGCGGCGGCGATCACCGCTTTGAACAGCGCTCCTTGCCGCGGGTCGGCCAAGGTGCGCTGCACGAGCCGGGCGTTGGCCTTGAGATCGCCGAGCAGCGAGCCGGTCTCGGTACGCGGCAGTGACTGCTCGGCCATGTCCACAAGCAGGTCAGCCACCAGGTTGGTCACCGTTCCCCAGCGGCGGTAGACGGTGGTCTTGCCCACCTCGGCACGGCGCGCGATGTCGGCGAGGTCCAGGTGGGCAAAGCCATGTTCGGCCAAGGCGTCCCCAGCCGCTTGTAGCACTGCCGACCGCACCCGCGCCGTGCGCCCTCCAGGACGGATGGTCCCCGGATCCGCACCCTCAAACCCCATAACGGGACTCCAGTTCCATTAATCGCGCACGTCTGCTACGTTGAGGAACACACTAACGGAACTCCAGAACCATTAGCTAGTCAGACAGCGAGAGAGGGTACAGCCATGGAATACAGGCGGCTGGGTGCATCCGGCCTCAAGGTCCCCGCACTGAGTTTCGGCGCCGGCACCTTCGGCGGCCAGGGACCGCTGTTCGGCGCCTGGGGCAACACCGACGCGCGAGAGGCACGCCGCCTCGTGGACATCTGCCTGGACGCCGGGATCACGATGTTCGACACCGCCGACGTGTACTCCGGCGGCGCTTCTGAGGAGGTTCTGGGCGAAGCGATCAAAGGCCGCAGGGACCGGGTGATCGTGTCCACCAAGACCAGCCTGCCGATGGGTGACGGCCCAGGGGATGCGGGCTCCTCCCGTTCGCGTCTGATCACCGCATGCGAGGACGCCCTGCGCCGGCTCGGTACCGACTACCTCGACCTGTTCCAACTGCACGCTTTTGACGCCGGAACGCCGATCGAGGAAGTCCTGTCCACACTCGACGATCTCGTACGAGCAGGAAAGGTTCGCTACCTCGGCATCTCCAACTTCTCCGGGTGGCAGGCGATGAAGTCCCTCTCGATCGCGGAGAGGTACGGCCACCCGCGCTATGTCGCGCATCAGGTGTACTACTCCCTCATCGGCCGCGACTATGAATGGGAGCTGATGCCCCTCGGACTGGATCAGGGGCTCGGAGCCCTCGTCTGGAGCCCCCTCGGCTGGGGACGGCTCACCGGCAAGGTCCGCCGCGACCAGCCCCTGCCGGCCAATAGCCGACTGCACCACACCGCGGACTACGGCCCGCCGGTCGAGGATGAACACCTCTACCGCGTGGTCGACGCCCTTGACGAGATCGCTCAGGAGACCGGCAAGAAGATTCCGCAAATCGCCATCAACTGGCTGCTCCAGCGGCCGACCGTTTCCTCCGTCATCATCGGCGCCCGCAACGAAGAGCAGCTCCGTCAGAACCTCGGCGCCGTCGGCTGGACTCTCACGCCCGACCAGTTGGCGAAACTCAATGCGGCGAGCAGCAAGGTAGCGGCCTACCCGTACTTCCCTTACCAACGCCAGGAAGGCTTCGCTCGCCTCAACCCACCGGTCGGTGATGTTGCGGCTCTGCCTGCCGCATGACATGACATCGGTGGCTTTCGTGATGTGTAGTCGGCCTGGCCAAGTCCGCAGCCCTCGAGTACGCCACCGACCACACTCCCCCGGCCGCCTCCTTCGTCACCGGCACTTCCTCAACGTCGACGGCGGCTGCACCGCCTCATAGACACCTCCGGGGCCGGTGCAGTCATGACACTCAAGGAGCCGGGGCAGGCAGTCGTTCATGTGCAGGTTGCGGCGGTCTGGGTGGGTGGTGATCCGTCCGGAACGGTACGACAGCATGGCTGTGCTGTCGTACCGTCCCGGGCCCCGGGGCGCCGGTCAATCGAACGGCGTCAGGAACTGCTTCGGCGTCAGTGCGCGGTTGACGATGCGGGTGTCGCCCATCCACCCGTAGAAGCCCTGCCCGAACGTCTCGTTGAACTGGGTGGCGCCCAGGGTGAAGGGCTTGCCCAGGGTGGCGATGCCGGTGGAGGGCTGGGTGGGATTGCGGGCGATCTTCGAGCCGTCCACGTAGACGACCGTGCGGCGGCCGTCGTTGACGACGGCGATGTGCGTCCACCGTCCCACCGGCAGCGCGTGGCTCCACGAGGTGGGATCGGCGTCCTGCCGCTCGGGGTAGACGACGAACTGCAAGAAGCGCTCCGGCGAGAGGTTGAGGCTGCAGGTGGGCTCCAGCGGCGACCAGCCGGTGGTCTTGCCCGCGTCGCCGTTGCGGCCCTGCCAGCTCAGGATGCCCATCCAGGAATGGTCGCCCTCGAAGGGCTCCGGCAGCCGCACGAACGTCTCGATGGTGTAGCCGCGCAGGAACTTCTCGCTGTTGAGCGGCGCGCGGGGGCCGGTGGTCAGGATGGCGCCGCGGTTGGGGCTCTTGCCGCCGTCGAAGCGCAGGCTGGTGTGGGCGGGCTGGCCCGGGTGGTGGTCGGCCGAGACGGTGAGGGCCTGGGCGGCGCTGTCGTTGAGGCGGCTGACGGTCAGGTCGTTGCCGTGGCCGGACAGGTCCCGTACGACCGTCCCGTCCGGCACCGGGGCTCCCGGCGCCGGCAGGGACGCGCCAAAGGTGTCAAACCGCCAGTAGGCGAGGGTGCCGCGCACGAGGACGTCGGCGGCCGGACGCGGCTTCGGCGGGACGACCGGGGCGAAGCCCGCGAAGCGCTCGTCGAAGTCGATCGCGAGGCTGAACCGGTCGACCGGGCCGGTCAGTTCGAGCGTCTCCGCCTCCAGGGGCGTGCGGGCCTCCGGGTCGCGGGCGAGGAACCACGGGGAGAAGGTCTCGATGTCGATGACATTGCGCACCAGGTCGAAGTGGTAGAGGCGGATCATGGCCGCGCCGCCGTAGTAGCGGTCCTGGTAGTTGGTGATGTGCAGGTGGACATCGTTGTCGGCTTTGTTCTTCAAAACCGTGCGGCCGGGCGGCCAGTAGTGTCCGCCGAGCGCCAGGAAGATCTGGTCGTTGCCCTTGACCAGGGCGTCCCACATGCGGGTGCCGTTGTCCGACAGGTGGGCGGTGCCGTCGTCCTGCGCCCACACCAGGTCGTGGGTGGTCAGGATGGCCGGCACCTCGGGGTGGGCGTCCAGGACATCCTGCGCCCAGCTCAGGCCCGCGGCGGACACCCGCCAGTCCAGTGCGAGGACCAGCCAGGAGCGGCCGCCGGCGCGCAGCAGGTGGTAGCTGTTGTAGCCGTCCTGGGAAGCGCCGCCGAAGGTGGGGGCGGAGGTGAAGCGGTGCGGTCCGAAGGCGTCGAGGTAGGGCGTGTCGCCGCGCTGGTCGTCGCCGGAGGCGATGTCGTGGTTGCCGGCCAGGACGCTGTAGGGGATGCGGCGGTCGATCAGACCGAACGTGTTGGAGGCCAGGTCGATCTCGTCGCGGGTGCCGTGCTCGGTGATGTCGCCGAGGTGAGTCATGAAGGCGACGTTCGCCTCTTTGCGCTGGGAGAGCAGATAGCGGAACGTCGCCCGCAGCGGCTCGGGGTCGGCGCTGTCCGCGTCGAACAGGTACTGGGTGTCCGGCAGCACCGCGAGCGCGAACCGGGGGGCCTCGGTGTCGAAGCGGCGCTGGCTGCTCGGCCCGTCTGCGTGGGCGGGCGCGGCGCCGGCCACGAACGCGGAGCCTGCGAGGGCGCCGGCCGCGGGGACGGCCACGGCCGTCTTCAACAGGGCGCGTCTGTCGGGGTTCTGAGGGGGAGGTGCGTTCACGGCTGCTCCTGGGACTGGCGTGCGTTGGGGGGCTGGACCGCACTGTTCTGGGAGGCCGTGACCGCGCCGGGTCACCGAGCTGAACGGCGCGCGACGGGCAACCGGCGGGCAGGGCGGGAATCGGGCCTCCGGCGGAAGCCGGCCGGCCGAAGGCTGCGCGATGCGGCGACGCGGGTCGCTCCGCCCGGCACCCGGATGCATCACGCCGCCTGCCGCCGGGGTTGCCCGAGGATTCCCGTTGCCCTACCGGCCGGGCGAGGCCAGGGCTTCGACACCACGGCTGAGCCGCCAGCGGCTGCCAGCGGCACACGTCGGCCGAGGGTGCCGTCGGACGGCACGAAGGTCCGTGTTCTCACGCACGTGGAAGTTGCCACCGCGTGATGCTGAACGCAGACCGCTTGGCCGTCGACAACGGCGTCAACCTGCCCTGCCAGAGGGGAGAAAGAGCCGCCACATTCTCGCAGTTCGCCGAAGGGTACTGGCTACGCCCGCCTCGACCCACCGGACACGTGCTCGTCCCGTCCCGGCACGGCGGGTGCTGCGGCGGGCAGGTGAGTCAGGACGGTGCCTCGCTCAGTCGGGTGGAGCCGTACCTCGCGGCCGTGGCGATACGCGCTGCAGGAGGGCGGCGCAGCTCGATTGCAGTGACGGACGTGACTGCCTGTCAGGCGCGGTTCGAGACCGGCTCCGATTCAGCTATACAGCGAGGGTGGCCCCAGGCCGAGAGCAGGTGACTTTGTTCGCCAGTCGGCGGCAACCAGCAGCACATGGTCCTCCAGCCGCAGGCTCCACAGCCTCCATTGCCCCAGACCCTGCCGGTCAGGCATCACCCACGCGCGTGAAGCAAAGGAATGCGCCGTTCGAACGCGGAACCCCCCGGAGCGGGGGTTTTCCACATGTTCGATTTCCCATTGCCCCCACCGAATAGACCTTAAGCCGCACGGGCCTCCATAAAAAAGCTTATATATGCCCATACTCTCCTCCTATGTGTACGGAATTGCTCGGCGCCGACGAGCAGCGATACGAGCACCTGCGCGTGAGGCGCGATTCCGTCCCCTTCCCCCTTTCTGGAGAGTGACATGCGCGTTGTCGTCACCGGTGGCGGCGGTTTCCTGGGGTCTCATCTGTGCGAGGCATTGCTGCGACGCGGCGATGCGGTGGTGTGCCTGGACGATTTCTCCACCGGCGTTCTGGAGAACGTCGCCCACCTGCTGTCCGACCCGGCCTTCGAGCTGCGACGCGTGGACGTGAGCGAGGGCGTGGACGTGGCCGGCCAGGTCGACGCCGTCGCCCATCTCGCCTCCGCCGCCTCCCCGCCGGACTATCTGCGCCGCCCGCTGGAGACGCTCGCGGTGGGCAGCCGCGGAACGGAGAACGCCCTGCGTCTGGCCCTCCGTCATGGCGCCCGGTTCATCCTCGCGTCGACCAGCGAGATCTACGGCGACCCGCTGGTCCACCCACAGGAGGAGACGTACTGGGGCAACGTCAACTCCATCGGTCCACGCAGCGTCTACGACGAAGCGAAGCGCTTCGCGGAGGCGGTGTCGGCCGCGTACCGCCGAGCTCACGGTCTCGACGTGGGAATCGCGCGGATCTTCAACACCTACGGGCCGCGGATGAGACCGCACGACGGGCGTGTGGTGTCCAGCTTCATCACCCAGGCCCTGACCGGCGAACCGATCACCATCTACGGCGACGGTGGCCAGACGCGCAGCTTCTGCTACGTCGACGACCTGACGCGCGGCCTCCTCGCACTCCTCGACTCCTGCGAAATGGGCCCGTTCAACCTCGGCAACCCCATCGAGCGCACCGTCTGCGAACTAGCCGAAACGGTGCTCACCCTGACCGGTTCGGCATCCGTGGTGAACCATCACCCGCTGCCGGTCGACGACCCGGTCCGTCGGCGCCCGGTCATCACCCGGGCACGCGAGGTGTTGGGCTGGGCGCCCGAGATCGACCTCACTGAGGGCCTGCGCCGCACCATCGCCTACTTCGGCGCCCGCCCCGACCTGCTCGGCGTCTCGGCCGCGGCGATCCGCGGCGGCCAGGCCGAGACGGTCCCCCCGTCCTCGGTGTCGGTCGCTCACCAGGCCATCCCCGCCCCGTCCGCCGTTGGCATGCATTCCGGGGCAGCCTCCGAACCGGCCGCCGCGAACGGCTGACCAGGCCCGCCCGCCTGCACGACGGGCCCGCGGACCGCTATCGGCCGAGCAGTCCGCCGTGGCCGGACCGGTCCGCGGTCGCAGCACCGATCCCCGTTCGCGGCCCCGGCGTCCCTCCCACCCCTCACACCAAGACCCCTCACGCCACAGACCCCTCACGCCACAGACCCCTGTCGCACCGCCTGGAGATCTGTCTGCCATGACGTCGTTGGAGCAAGGGCCCGTCCTGGGGGCCGGCCTCAAGAAGGACTCCCCGCTCTCCCGCCCGGCCCCCGGTGCACCGGAGGAATGGGCGGCCCTCGGCCACGAGATCCGCGCCCTGTCGCAGGGTTCGGTGGCCTCCATCGGTCCCGACGGCCCCGTCCTGGCACGCCTCTCCCGCGGACTGACCTACCGCCCCTCCTGTTTCGTACGGGCGTTCTCACGCTCCGACCGTCTCCTGGTCCTGCTGCTCTCTGTCGGCTGGGCGGCCTGCCTGGTCTGGTTCTGGGTGTGGTGGCTCCAGCCGACCCACCGCCTCGGCTGGCCGGGCATGATCGTCAACAGCGCGCTGCTGCTCTATCTGACCTACCTGCCCGTGCACTTCCTCGTCGCACTGATCCGGATGCGGCGCTTCAATCCGCGGGTCCCCGTCCCCGCGCTGCGCACCGCCTTCGTCGTCACGCGCGCCCCCTCCGAGGGCTGGGACATCACCCGCACCACCCTGGAGGCAATGCTCGATCAGGACTTCCCTGACGATTACCACGTCTGGCTCTGCGACGAGGACCCCACCGCGGAGATCCTCGACTGGTGCCGGGCTCGCGGCGTCGGCGTCTCCTGCCGACGCGGCCACGCGGACTACCACCGCGCCGACTGGCCCCGACGCACCCGGTGCAAGGAGGGCAACCTCGCCTACTTCTACGACCACTGGGGATACGCGCACTACGACGTGGTCGCCCAGCTCGACTGCGACCACGTCCCCGGGCCCCGGTACCTCGCCGAAGTGGTCCGGCCCTTCGCCGACCCGGCCGTCGGGTACGTCGCGGCACCGAGTGTCTGCGACTCCAACGCCGACGGTTCCTGGGCGGCCCGGGGACGGCTGCATCGCGAGGCCATGTTCCACGGCCCCGTGCAGCTCGGCCACTCCGCCGGCCTCGCTCCGGTCTGCATCGGCTCGCACTACGCGGTGCGCACGACGGCGCTGCGCGACATCGGCGGTCTCGGCCCTGAGCTCGCCGAGGACTTCTCGACCACATTCCTGCTCACCTCGGCCGGCTGGCAGGGCGTGTTCGCGATCGACGCGGAAGCCCACGGCGAAGGACCCCTCACCTTCAACGCCATGATTACCCAGGAGTTCCAGTGGTCACGCAGCCTGACGGTGATGCTCCTGGGCATGGTGCCGCGGCATCTGGGCCGGATGCCCCTGAAACTGCGCATCCGCTTCGCCGCGGCACTGATGTACTACCCACTCCTCGCCACGGCCACCATCGTGGGCCTCCTGCTGCCACCGGTCGCCGCCATCACCGGAACCCCGTGGATCGACGTCAACTATGCGGAGTTCCTTGCGCACTTCTGGAGCATGTCCGTCTGGCTGATCCTGCTGACGCTCCTGTGCCGCCGCCGCGGCCTGATGCGCCCCAAGAACGCCCCTGTCCTCGGCTGGGAGATCTGGCTCTTCGCTCTCTCCCGCTGGCCGTTCGTGGCCTGGGGCGTACTGGCCGCAGTGGCGCAGAGGATCCGGCCCCGCCAGATCACGTTCAAGGTCACGCCCAAGAAGCGCATCGGCCTGGAGCACCTTCCACTGCGGACCGTCCTCCCCTATCTGCTGATCACCCTGTTCCTGTCCGGGGCCGCCATCGTCGGCGAGTTCACCGGTCCTGCCGTCGGCTATGTGTTCCTGTGCATCCTCGGCTCGATCTCGTACGCCGCGGTGACCCTCGCGATCAGTGTGCTGCACATCAAGGAGACCGCACGCGCCGCCGGCGTCCCCGCCTCGCGAGCCCTGCACACCGCCGCGCTCCCGATCACGGCCGGCCTGCTGTGCCTGCTCCCCCTGACCCTCGCGGCCGGCGTCTTCCCCACCTACCTCACCGGCTTCTACGCCTGGTGACGGCCTTCGCGACAGAAGAAGAAACGAGGTCCTCCATGACCCGGACCATCCTGGTGACCGGCGGCGCCGGCTTCATCGGCAGCCACACCTGCGTGGAACTCCTCCGCGCCGGCGACGAGGTCGTCGTGCTCGACGACCACTCCAACAGTTCCCCCGAGGCCCTCGAACGCATCTCGAAGATCGCGGGCCGCCCGATCGCCGCGGCCCACGTGGCCGACGTACGCGACAGAAAGGCCTTGGACGCCGTCTTCGCGAGCCACCGGATCGACGCAGTGATCCACTTCGCCGCGAAGAAGGCCGTGGGCGAGTCGGTGCGCATTCCCCTGGCCTACTACGACATCAATGTCGGCGGCACCACGGCCCTGGTCTCCGCCATGCACGCGCACGGGGTGCACCGGCTCGTGTTCTCCTCCTCCTGCTCCATCTACGGTGACGCCACGAGCGTCCCGCTGACCGAGGCGTCCCCGGCCGCACCGACAAACCCGTACGCGACCACCAAATGGACCTGCGAGCGGATCCTCTCGGACCTGTGCCGGCACCTGCCGGAGCTGCGAGTGCTGGCCCTGCGGTACTTCAACCCCGCCGGCGCCCACCCCACGGGACTGCTCGGCGAGGACCCGCGCGGGGTGCCGAACAACATCATGCCGTTTCTCACTCAGATCGCCGTGGGTCGCCGCGACGCTCTCAGCGTCTTCGGAGACGACTACCCGACGCCCGACGGCACGGGCATCCGCGACTACATCCACGTCGTCGACGTCGCAGAGGGGCACCGCACAGCCCTCGACCACATCGACGACGGACCCGGCATGCGGGTCTTCAACCTCGGCACCGGCCGCGGCGCCTCCGTCCTGGAGCTCGTGCGCGCCTTCGAGGAGGCCTCCGGCCGCCCGATCCCCTACCGCGTCACCGCCCGCCGGGCCGGCGATGTCGCCGAGCTCGTCGCCGACCCGGCGAAGGTCACGGCGGCCTGGGGCTGGACCGCACGGCGGGACCTGGCCGTGATCTGCCGCGACGCCTGGAACTTCCAGCAGCACAACCCCTACGGCTACACCCCTTGACCTGCGGCACCCAACCCGCCTTTGCGCGAAAGGAGTTCCCCGCATGCGGTTGACCGTCATCGGCACGGGCTACCTCGGAGCTGTGCACGCCGCGTGCATGGCCGCCATCGGACACGACGTCCTCGGTGTCGACGTCGACACCGAGAAGATCACCGCCCTCTCCGAGGGCAGACCTCCCTTCTACGAGCCAGGCCTGGACGAGGTTCTGACCCAAGGACTCGCCTGCGGCAACCTGCGCTTCAACACCCGTCTCAGCGAAGCGGCCGCGCACGGCGAGGTCCACTTCATCTGCGTGGGCACCCCGCAACAGGCCGGTTCCCGAGCGGCCGACCT
The DNA here is from genome assembly GCF_053592195.1 of Streptomyces sp. NPDC002776. Classification (NCBI taxonomy): domain Bacteria; kingdom Bacillati; phylum Actinomycetota; class Actinomycetes; order Kitasatosporales; family Streptomycetaceae; genus Streptomyces; species Streptomyces sp. NPDC002776. The sequence goes on from NZ_JBSFVG010000023.1 coordinate 63,432, forward strand.
GCAATACGTCGACAGCGTCATCGACGGCCTCGTGCCGCACCTGCGTTCCTCCTGCCTCGTCGTCGGCAAATCCACGGTCCCGGTGGGCACGACGGAGCGCCTGACCGACCGCGTCGCGGACCTGGCACCCGCAGGGGTGCGGGTCGAGATCGCATGGAACCCCGAGTTCCTGCGCGAGGGATACGCCGTCGACGACACCCTGCGGCCGGACCGGATCGTCACCGGCGTGAACAGCCCGCAGGCGGATGAGACCCTCCGCCGCGTGTACGCACCGATGCTGGAAGCGGGCGTCCCCTACATCTGCACCGACCCGAACACCGCCGAGTTGGTCAAGGTCGCGGCCAACTCCTTCCTCGCCACGAAGATCTCCTTCATCAACGCCATGGCGGAGGTCTGCGACGCCGCGGGCGCGGACGTGGTCACCCTCGCCGACGCCATCGGCCACGACACCCGGATCGGACGCCGGTTCCTCAACGCCGGCGTGGGCTTCGGCGGCGGATGCCTCCCCAAGGACATCCGCGCGTTTTCCGCCCGTGCCCAGGAACTGGGGGCCGGCCCCGCGGTGGCGTTCCTCGACCAGGTGGACGAGATCAACGGACGCCAACGGACCCGGACCGTCGCACTCGCCCGCCGGATGGCCGGCGGCGACCTCACCGGCCGCCGCGTCGCCGTCCTGGGCGCAACCTTCAAGCCGGACAGCGACGACGTACGCGACTCGCCCGCGCTGGCCATCGCGGCCGCGCTGCGCACGGAGGGCGCCGACGTCCGGGTCCACGACCCCGAGGGCACCGCGAACGCCGCTCTGGCCCACCCGGAGTTGTACTGCGACACCGACCTGCTGACAGCCTGCAAGGACGCGGAGCTCGTGCTGCACCTCACCGAATGGGCCCAGTACCGTGAGCTGGATCCGGTCAAGCTGTCCCGGGTGGTCCGCACCCCCGTCCTCATCGACGGGCGCAACGCACTTGCGCACGACGAGTGGCGGTCCGCCGGCTGGACCGTCAAGGCGCTGGGACGGTCCGCCCCCAGCCCGCGACGGATGGTCGCGGCCGCTGAGCCGACACCGTCCCAGCTCGTCCCGCCCCCCGGTCCGCAGAGCAAGAGCACCGCGCCGCCGTCGCCCCTCATGGCGTAACCGTCGCACCGGGCGCCCACTTCGGCGTTTCGGCACCACTTTTCTTTCATTCTGCTGTGTTGTGTCCGTATTGGGCACAGAGACGTCCCGAAGGGGTGCGCGTGAACGCGGTGAAGCGGAGCCGGACTGATCGGACCGTCATCGGAATCTCGGCCACAGTGCTTCTGCTGGTGACAGGGTGCGAGGTACCGGGGGCACCGGCGGTCTACCGCCCGGCGCGCCCGGCCAGCGGCGGCCCCTTCACCTTCTACGTCAGCCCGGACGGCGACGACAAGAACGACGGCATGTCGCCGCAGAAGCCCTGGCGAACCCTGGACCACGCCGACGGCGCGCGCCTCCACCCCGGCGACCGCCTCAGACTGCGTGGCGGCGAGCGGTTCCGCGGCCGCCTCACCTTGGAGAAGGGGGAAGCAGGCAGCCCGACCCGGCCCGTCGTGATCGACTCCTACGGCGAGGGCCGGGCCACGATCGCCCCGCGCGGCACGTCCGGCATCACGGTCCACAACACCGCCGGCGTGGAGATCAGGAACATCGCGCTGGTCGGTGATCGCAAGGCGCTTCGCGAAGGGGCAGGTATCGCCCTGCGCAACAGCCTTCCCGGCACCCGACGCCTCGAGCACGTCTCCATCACCAAGGTGGAAGCGAGGGGATTCCAGAACGGAATCAGCGTCGGCGCGGACAAGAACTCCGTCACCGGCTTCAGCAACGTGCGGATCGCGGACACCTCCGTGCACCACAACCTCGAAGCGGGACTCATCTTCTACGGGCCCGAGTTCGACGCCGCCCGCCCCGCCTACGCCAACACAGGGCTGCGGATCGAGCGGGTCAACGCGTACTCCAACACCGGTGACCCCCGGAACAACCGGCGCAACACCGGCAGCGGTATCGCACTGGGCAGCGTCAAGGACGCGAAAGTGACGCGGTCGGTGGCCCACGACAACGGCACGCAGTCCGCCACCGATGCCGACGAGGGCCCCGAAGGTATCTGGACGTACGACTCCACGCGTGTAGTGCTGGAGCACAACCGCTCCTATCGCAACCGAACCGGCTCACAGGTCGACGGCGGCGGGTTCGGCCTGGACAACAACGTGTCCTCCTCCGTTGTGCAGTACAACCTCGCTTACCACAACGACGGACCGGGATTCCTCGTCTACTCCGGCAGGCCGACCGGCGCCCACAAGGACAATGTGGTCCGCTTCAACATCAGTTGGGACGACGCACGAAGGCTGCCGGAGTACGGAGGCATTGTCGCCTACGGCACCCGTTTGAAGGACCTGTCCATCCACCACAACACGGTGGTGATGCGGACCGATGGCCTTGCCTCCGCCGCTGCGACCGGCCAACGTCCCCCGGCCCTGAGACTGCGCGACGGCATGCGCGGCGTGCGCGTCCACAGCAACATCTTCGCCACCGACAGCGGCCCTCTGGTCGACACCCAGTCGCCCTACAATCCGAGCGTCCTCAACTTTCAGGGCAACAACTACCACAGCACGCGCAGTTGGTCGCTCACATGGGGAACCGAGCGTTTCACGACCCTGGACGCGTGGCGGACCGCTTCCGGCCATGAAGGGCTGAACGGTGTTGCGACCGGATCGAGCCACAACCCGTGCCTGCGGGCACTGGACACCCCCGGCACCGGCGGCCGGATCAGCGCAGAGGACCTGGTACCGCGCTGCCAACGGGCGACGCCCGCCGGCCTCGACCCCCGGGCACTGGACACCGACCCGGGCCCGGTCGACTACCTCGGCAAGCGACTCCCAGCGACCCTTACGGCGGGGGCGGTACAGCCTCACAATTCTAGAGACTGAGCGGGAGTGAGTCCTGTTGCCAGGACTCATGCTCACCCGAACACCCCGAACACCCCGAATGCTCTTGGGTGTTCTGGTCCACCGCGTTGGCCTCCTCGCTCCCTCGGTCGCCGGGTCGGGCCTGAGGGCGGCTTGCCAGAGTCGCCATTTACTACTGTCACTCCGGAAAGGATGTGGACATGGCACTGGTCAAAAAGGATCGCGGCTCATCACCGTGGACGGCACCACCTACCGGTGGCGGCGCCGCGGACGGCCGACCTGCGACCAGGGCTTGGTCCGGTCATCCCACACCTACGCGGTCGAACACGTCGACGCGCCCGGCTCCGCACTGGTGGTCACCACCAGTCAACCGCACCTGAGCAACTGGTTCGGACCACACGGCAGCCCGATCCTGCCTGGCCAGGTGGCTGACAGCATACGCACCGCTCTCAGCAATGTGAGATCTGCTCGCGCTGGCGGCGGCGCCCGTAGGGCAGCAGCAGGCTGGCAGCAGATCATCCGGTCGCCCACTGGTCAGACACTCCGGCCGCGATCTCTCAACCGCGGCTGTCGTCTGACTTCTGGGGGCGGCGGACGCGGGGTCGGCTCAGTGCTGGTGTCCGTCGTCGTGTCCGGGCTCCTTGCTGGAATGGTTGGCGTCCGGAGAGGTGGGCGGGGAGGTCGGATTGGTGGTGTCTCTGCCGTTGCCGCCCTCCTGGCCTTCGCCGCTTCCCTTTTCGGGCACGGCATCACTGTGGCTGTGGCCGCCTCCGGACTGGGCCATGGTGGGGGCGATGTGGCGAAGCCCGAGGAAGGTGAGGGCCGTGACGACGAGGACGGCCAGTCCCATGAGGCTGAAGATGCGACGCCAGGGCCTCTTCGCCTCCTTCAAGAAGAAGGCGACGAAGGACAGGACGATGCCGAGCGGTATCAGCACGGCACAGCGTTCGGGGAGATCTGCGAAGTGCTGCATGCCGCCGCTGAGCATGCCCAGGCCGAAGGAGAGCATCGTCGAGGTGCCGAGCACGCGCAGGATGCGTGACAGGGGCTGCCTCTCCTTCGCGAGGATGAGGTCGTTGAGGACGGTCGCGAGCAGGAAGACCAGTACGCCGGACCCGGCGATCATGCTGTAGCGGGCGGGGGCCATGGGGTGGTGGACGACGGCTCCGCTGATGAGGCCGGCCCCCACGTAGTAGCCGACGTAGCCGAGGTAGCGCCACGGCAAGGAGGCGCTTTCCCTTCTGCTCTGGGAGCGGCGCTGGCTGCGGGTCGGCTGCGCCGGGTTGGGGGGCGGGGTCGTGGTGGCGAGGCTGGGTGACGAAGACAAAGCGGATCCTTCGAGGGAAGTTCAGTGGGGGCTGGGCTCAACGGCAGGCGGGCAGGACGGAGCCGAAGATCGGGCCCGTCGGGCACGGCGCAACGCGAGCCGGCCCTCGGTGCGCGTACGCACTCCATCGCCGGGCGGCCCGGGCTCGTCGCACGGCATGGCCGAGCCGCCGCTGGTGCTGGTGCTGGCTCACGGGTATGCCCGACAGGTCGTCGACCGGTTGGCGGGCGTGAAGGCTTAGATCCGTAGGACCACTGAGTCCGGCACGGGAGCAGATGCTTTGAGGGCCGGGACAGGTCGTGCGGCGGCGGACGCATAGGCGTACGGAGGCCCGTGAATGGTCAAGGTCTCGCACGGAGCGGGCAGCGCAGCGCCCTGTTGGGGCTGGCCGGACACACACTGATGAGCAGCGTGATCGGGCTCCGGAGCATCCTGGTGATCGGTGTGCCCCTGGCCGTGGTCGGTGTGCCCCTGGCCGGAGTGCGGGTCGGGCGCCTCGTGGCTGTGCCCGGCGGAATTCACGTCCGGAACGTTCAGGGCTGCCGTGCTGGTCGGCGCGCCGGGGTGGGCATGGCCTGCGGCGCTTTCCGCGCTGACACCGTGGGTGTACATGAGGGTCAGGAGGAGCGCGGCGAGCACCCACGTTCGCCACGGGCCCGCTGCACGAGAGCGGGACCGCGGCGCGCTACGGGTCGCCCGGGCCACAGCCATGCCGGGGAGCATAGCGGCACGTCGGCCGTGGACCTGCCGTGAGGCGTGTTTTCCATCGGACGGGCACCTCCAGTGCCCCAGGACGCGACGGCGCCCGGTCGCACTGTGAGGGTGCGGCCGGGCGCGGTGCCGTACGGCTGGGTCAGTGGTAAGCGTGGACGACGGCGTGGCCCTTGCCGCGGCCGATCATCCACTTGTTGACGGGGGTGGTGATCACGAAGGCCACGGCGAAGCCGCCCAGCAGCGCCGTCCAGAACAGCGCGTCCGACAGGTGGGCGTCCATCGCGCCGGGTGTCAGGGCGATGATGCCGTTGTCGACGACCTCCATCACCGTGATCGAGATGGTGTCCGCGGCCAGCGCGACCTTGATCGCGCTCTTCCAGTCCAGTCCGGCCCGGCGGACCGCGAACAGGGTGAAGGAGTAGCCGAAGAGGAATGCCAGGGTGATGGCCAGGGCCATCGTCTGGACGTTGCCCCACATCAGGGCGGTGCCGATGACCATGCCGAGGATCTCGCCGATCGCACAACCGGTCAGGCAGTGCAGCGTCGCCTTTGCTGCGGCTCCCCAGGTCACCGGGCCCATCTGGTGTCCGGTACGACCCGCGTGCGCCTGGTGCGCGGCGTGGTCGTGTGCGGTGCTGGTGTGGTGTGCGCTGTGATCCATGACCGTCATCCCCAATCCCGTCCAGTGTGACCCCGCTCCCGCGGGCTCACACCACAACTATATACCCCCCAGGGGTATGCGCAACAGATACTTCGGATCACTGCACCTGGGCCGCTGCCACGCCGCACCCTCCGGCCGCGTCAACCGGGGAGAGCCCCTGGGGCATGAGAGATCTACGGCGTGAGGGCGCGAGGGTCGCCGGAGGGCGGGCGCCGGAAGTAGCGCCGCACCGCCTGAGGACTGTCCATGCTCGGAGGGGTCGTCGGCTACGGGCGCCCATGCGGCACAGGGCCTCTGGTCCTGCCTCCCGCCGCGCATCGCCAAGGGGAAGGCCCGCCGATGGGTATCGACGGGCCCTCTCGCTCTTCTTCTGGTCAGTTGCCCGCGTGCTGACGCTGTGGGGCCTCCTCGGTGGTGGCGGTTTCGACGGGCGGGCTCTGCGGCTTGCCGCGCATGAGGGCGAGGGTGGTCAGGGCGCCCGCGGCGGCGATCCCGGCGGCGGCGAGGAAGGCTGCGCTGAAGCCGTCGGTGAGGGCGGGCAGGTCACCGAGTGCGCCCGCGCCCTGGGAGGTGGCCAGCGCGGTCAGGGCGGCGAGGCCGAGGGCGGAGCCGACCTGGTAGGTGGTGTTGACGATGCCCGAGGCGAGGCCGGCCTGCTCTTGCGGGGCGGCGGACATGGCCGACATGAGGGTCGGGATGTAGGCGAGCGCCATGCCCAGGGCTGCCACCAGCGAGGCGGGCAGGACGTCGACGAGGAAACTGCCGGTGGGACGGGCCGCCGACAGCCACACCAGGCCCGCGGCCAGGACCAGCAGGCCGCCGGTGATGAGCGGCTTGGGGCCGAAGCGGCCGAGCAGGCGGGCGCTGGCGGTGGTCATGAAGAGCATCAGCAGGCCGGTCATCGGCAGCAGGGCCGCTCCCGAGGCGAAGGCGCCGTAGCCGAGGACCTGCTGGAGGTAGAGGTTGAGGAAGTACCACATCGGGATCCAGGCCGCTCCCAGCAAGGCCATCGCCAGGTTGGAGACGCCGAGACCGGGGGTGCGCCAGATGCCGAGCGGCATCAGCGGCGACTTCGCGGACCGCTGGATGAGGACGAACACGACCAGCAGGGCGGCACCGGCGATCAGCTGAAGGACCGTCTGCGCTGCTCCCCAGCCGATCTCGGGGGCGCGGACCACGGTGAAGACGGTGAGCGCGAGCCCGGCGGTGACCGCCGCCGCGCCGAGGACGTCCACACCACCGCCGCGGCGAGCGGCGACGGCCGGCAGCAGGCCGGTGGCGAGCAGGGTGGCGATGCCGATCGGGATGTAGATGATGAACACCCATGGCCAGCTGGCCCACTCGGTGAACACCCCGCCCAGGAAGACGCCGGCGGTGCCGCCGGCCGGAGCGGCCGCGCCGTACAGGGCCAGGGCCTTGCCGAGCTCCTTGGGGCTGTGACCGAAGAGCATCATCAGCAGGGTCATCGAGGCGGGTGCGATCAGCGCGCCGCCCACCCCCTGCACGGCCCGGCCGGCAACCTCGACCCACGCGCTCTGCGCGGCCGCGGCCACGACGGAGCCGGCGATCAGGACGCTCCAGCCGGCCACGAACACCTTGCGGGCGCCCAGCAGGTCGGAGAGGCGGCCGCCCAGCAGGAGCAGTCCGCCGAAGGCGATGACGTAGGCGTTGAACACCCATTGCAGATCACCCTGGGAGAACCCCAGGTCGCGCTGCATCTCGGGCAGCGCCACGCCGATGATCGACGTGTCCATGATCACCATGAACTGTGCGGCGGCGAGTACCCCGAGGGCCCACCAGCGACGCGGATTGACGGCTTGCATGACCGCTCCCCAAAAGCAGAGTTCCTTCATACCCCTGGGGGGTATGACTTCGATGGCCTGAACGCTATACCCCCTAGGGGTATTCCTCAACGGGTAGTCATCCGGCCCTTGCCTCGCCCCCCGCCAAGGGGGGCGCTTACGATGCGGACATGGACGGCCAGGTGATGCGAGCGGTGATGCCCTTCGGGCTGCGCTCCTCCCTGCTCCTCGTCCTGGCCGTCCTCACGGGCCTGGTGGCCATGCACGGCCTGGGACCCGTCCCCGCGCCGGCCGGTGCACACGCGGCGGCCAGTTCGCACCAGGCGTCGGCCGCAGGCCACGAGAAGGCGATCGCCGACGATGCCGCGTGCCAGGACGGGTGCGTCCACGCCGGCGATCCGGCAGGCAGCACAGGCGGCCGGCATGCCGAGCACGCCGACGCGACCTGCGCCGCCACCGGCACGGCCGGCGCCCCGGTTCTGCCCGCGCCCGCGGTCCTCCCCGGTCACGCAGAGGCCGAGGCGGTCCTCGCACATGGGGTCATCCCCGGCGCCACCGCCTGCGGACGGGCGCCGCCGTCCTTGAGTGAACTGCAACTCCTGCGCATATAGGGCGGCCCGGCATGCCCGGCCCCAGAGAGCCGGCCAGCCTCCCGGCCCCGCCTTACTTCCGTACGCCCGCAGACGCGCGCGTGCCCCACCGCAGGAGTTGCACCATGAGCCCCAAGCGTTCCCTGATCCGCCGCGCCACTGCCGTGTCCGCGGCCGCCACCGCCGCCCTGGTACTCGCCGCCTGCGGCGGCAACGGCAGCGGCTCGGCCCACAACGGGCACGACGCCGCCTCCCCGTCCACCTCCGCCTCAGCACCCGCGCAGCAGGGCGACCACAACGCGGCCGACACCGCGTTCGCCAAGGGGATGATCCCGCACCACCGTCAGGCCATCGAGATGGCCGACCTTGCCGCGACGCGCGCCGAGTCGGCTGAGGTGAAGAAGCTGGCCGAGGAGATCAAGAAGGCTCAGAACCCGGAGATCAAGACTCTCTCCGGCTGGCTGACTTCCTGGGGCGAGCAGGTCCCGGCCGAGGGCGAGGGCCACGAGGGGCACGACATGTCCGGGATGATGACGGCCGAAGAGATGAAGCAGCTGGAATCGGCCTCGGGCAAGGCGTTCGACACCGCCTTCCTGACGATGATGGTCAAGCACCATGAGGGCGCCGTGGCCATGGCCAAGACCGAGCAGGCCGAGGGCACATACCAGCCCGCCAAGGACATGGCCGGCCAGATCATCACCTCGCAGAGCGCGGAGATCGCCCGGATGAACACCCTCCTCGGCAAGAGCTGAGCCGCAGCCACACACCCCGGGTGCGGGCAGTCGGCAACGGCTGCCCGCACCCGTGCCGGCCAGCCCTTCTTCCCCTCCAAGCGTTCTGGACCCTCACATGTCCCTCCGCTTCCGCACAGTCGCCTTCGCGGCCGCCGCGGCGACCGGCGCCTTGCTGCTGACCGCCTGCTCGAGTCCCGACACCGTGCCCGGGCAGGGCAAGGCCGGTGCGACGAGCGATGCCGACCCGAGGACCGGGCACCTGCACGGTCTCGGCGTCGATCCGGCCGACGGCACTCTCTACGCCGCCGGGCACCACGGCGTCTTTCGCCTCACCCCCGCCGGTGCCGTACGGATCGCCGACCGCTACCAGGACACGATGGGCTTCACCGTCACCGGCCCGCGCACCTTCCTCGCCAGCGGCCACCCCTCACCCACCGACCACGCCGCGTCCTCACCGACCGACCCCGCCGAGTCCTCACCGCATCTGGGCCTGATCCGCAGCACCGACGCCGGACAGACCTGGACCACCGTCTCCGCCGCAGGCGAAGCCGACTTCCACCCCCTCCAGCAGGCCGGCCCCATCCTCTCCGGCCTCGGCAGCCAGACCTCGCAGATCTGGGCCGGCAAGGACACCGGCGCCACGTGGGAGCAGCGCGCGAAGATCCCGGCCGGGGACCTCGCCGCCCACCCCGGGACGCCGCAGGAGGTGTGGGCGACCAGCCGCCACGGGTTGTTGCACAGCACCGACAGCGGTGCCACCTTCCAGCCGGTTCCCGGCGCACCGGCCCTGGCCGCCGTGGAGCAACCGGCTCCCGGCGAGCTGATCGCCCTCACCACGAGCGGCAGGATCCTCACCGGTGGCGACGGGACCTCCTGGACCGAACGCGGCCGCCTCCCGGGCGACGGGCAGGGCTCCGTGCTGACCGCGGCCAGTCCCGACCACCTCCTGGCCGCAGACAGCAACGACGCCGTCCACGAGTCCAAGGACGGCGGGCGCACTTGGACCACCGTGCACCAGGGGGGCCACACGAGCACCGGAGACTGACCCGCCCGACCCGCGCGCCCGAGGTCCCTGCCGGAGTGAAGCCGGAAAGGAACGCCTGCAGAGAGCCTGTGGATCCCCGAGACGGACACGGCACACCGTGCACCGAGGACTTCGTCAGCGGCGGCAGCTCAGCAGCCGAGGAGCACGGCCAGCAGCCGTTGGGTTGTCTCCGTGTCCTCACCGGGTCCGGGACTGCGGGTCATCAGCAGATGGTGGGTCGTGCCGACGAGTGCGAGCGCGATCGTCGCGGTGTCGGCGTCGGCGGGAAGCCGGCCGGCGTGCTGCTCCGCCTGCAAATAGGCGGTGAAGGCGTGCTGGATCGCGTCGAACGCGGGCGCGCCGGACTGGAAGCCCTCCCGGGTGCGCAGTGCGGCTGCCGGGCGGGTCATCGCCAGTCCCACCACCGCGGGAGGCAGGGAGTCCAGCAGGGCGCGGACGACCTCTTGGAGATTGTCGGCAACCGTGGCCTGCCCCACCTTGGCCTGCAGCGCCTCGGCCTGGCGGGCGCTGCGCGCGAACCGGTCCAGGAGCAGCTCGGCGACGAACTCGTCCAGGCCGGTGAAGTGCGTGTGCAGGACACCTTTGGCGCAGTCTGCCTCCGCGGTGATCGCGCGGCTGGTCAGGGCCGCGGCGCCGTCGCGGGCCACTACCCGCTCCGCGGCCGCGAACAGCCGCTCGCGCAAATCCGGAATGGCCACTCCACGAGGTGACACAACAGCCCCTTTCCGTCGGCCCATTGCAAGTATGGGCGCACGCCCATACTCTTTGGGCACTTGCCCATACTAGGGTCGGGGCCCCGTGGTGTCCCGACGGGACGGAGTTCACCCATGGGTCACCTGGTCAACACCGCGCAGGCCGAGGCGTGGAACGGATACGAGGGCGCGCAGTGGGCCCGCAGCCAGGAACGCTGGGACGCAGTCAACGACGGCTTCAACCAGCCCCTCCTGGACGCCGCGGCAATCTCGGCGACCGATCGCATCCTGGACGTCGGCTGCGGGGCCGGACGCACCACCCGCCTCGCGGCCCGACGTGCCGGGCGCGGCCGGGCGCTCGGACTGGACCTGTCGGGTCCGATGCTGGGCAAGGCCCGCGAGAGCGCCCTGCACGAAGGAGTGGAGAACGTCTCCTTCGTTCAAGGCGACGCCCAGGTCCACCCTCTGGAAACCGAGGGGTTCGATGCGGTCATCAGCCGGTACGGCATGACCTTCTTCGCCGACCCGGTCGCCGCGTTCGCCAACCTCCACCGCGCCCTGCGTCCCGGAGGCCGGCTGGCCTTCATCTGCGCGGCCGAAGCCGAGGCCAACGAGTGGCTGGCGGCGCTGGGCTCACTCAAGGCCATCGTGCCGCCCGGCGACTTCGGGAAGCCGGGCGGCCCCGGCATGTTCTCGCTCACCGATCCCGACCGCATCCAAAGCTTGCTTGCGGCGGGCGGGTTCACCGATGTCGAGGTGCAGCGCATCGAGGTACCGGGCAAGTGGGGCACCGACGCGGCGGATGCGGCGGCATTCATGCTGGACTCAGGCCCCGCGCGTCACCTGCTCGACCAGGTCACCCCACAGCAGCAGGCCCACGCCCGTCAGGCGCTGACGGCCGCCCTGCAGCGCCATGAGACGGACGGAGGAGTAAGGCTGCGCAGCAGCTCCTGGCTCGTCACCGCCGTACGCGGCGGGGCCCCGCGGAACTGACCGCCCCGGCCGGTCCGCAGCCGTTTCAGGAGCGGACCATGCGGGCGGTCGCCTGGGGCGCTTCGGTGATCTTGCCCTGGGCCTGGTCGCCTCCTTGCGCGATGGCGTCGGCCACGCAGGACTGGAGGTGGTCGCCCATCATCGTCAGTGCGAAGGACTGCAGCGCCGTGGTCGTGGCGCTGACCTGGGTGCGGACGTCGATGCAGTAGGTGTCCTCCTCGACCAGGCGCTGCAGGCCCCGCGACTGGCCCTCGATGCGGCGCAGCCGCTTGAGGACGTCCTCCTTGTTGGCGGTATAGCCGTGCACGGCGATCCCTTTCGCTTCGGTCGCTCGTTGTTCACGACAAGAGGAACTGTCTTGTGAGTGTGCAAGGCATCGAGGTGTCATCTGAGGAGAAAACGTGTCGGACGTCTTCAACAAGGTCAACCTGCTGTCGGCGGACATGAAGACAGCGACAAGCGGCGGGCCTCGGCCGCTGTATCGGGTTCTTGATTCCAGAAACGGCGAAGCACTCCTGGAGGGCAGGCGGGTGGTGATGGCCGCCTGTAACGACTACCTGGGGCTGTCGGGTGACCCGCGCGTCACACAGGCGGCAGCGCAGGCCGCGCTGCGCTTCGGTACCTCGTGCTCGGCCAGCCGGCTGGTCGGCGGAACGATGCCGCTGCACGAGGACCTGGAGGGCAGACTGGCCGCCTTCCTGGGGGTCGAGGCGGCCATGGTGACCACCACCGGTTTCCAGGCCAATCTCGCTCTGGCTCCTCTGTTCGGTCCCGGTGATGTCGTCTTCAGTGATCGCGCCAACCACGCCTCGCTGGTCGATGCAGTCCAGCTCGGTGCGGCTGAGAAGCGTTTCTACCGTCACTCCGACATGGCGCGGCTGGAGCGGCAGCTCTCCGCAGCCGATCCCGCCGCCGGCAAGGTGATCGTGACGGACGGCGTGTTCTCCATGGAGGGTGACGTGTGCCGTCTCCCTGACCTGCACGCCCTGGCCGTCGCGCACCATGCCCGCCTGATCGTTGACGGAGCCCATGACATCGGTCTCCTCGGCGCCGGCGGGCGAGGGGTGTCCGAGCACTTCGCTCTCCCCGGGGCGGTCGACCTGTACACGGGGACGTTCTCCAAGTGCTTTGGTTCGGTGGGCGGGGTCGTCGCCGGGTCCGCCGAGGTCATTCACTTCTTGCGCCACACGTCCCGGGCGATGCTCTTCACCGCCGCGATGCCCCCTTCGGCGGTCGCGGCGGCGCTCGCCGCGTTGGACATCATCGAGACGGAGCCCGAACGCCGCGTGCGGGTGTTCGAGGTGGCGCGGCAGGTGAACGAGGGGCTGCGGGCGCTGGGCTTCGACACGGGAGAATCGACCACTCCCATCATTCCGGTTCGCATGGGCCAGACCGAGCCGGCCCTGCGCATGTGGCAGGCCGTGCTGGACGAGGGCGTGTTCACCAGCGGGGTCGGGTTTCCGGCGGTGCCGGAGGGGCAGGCGCTGATCCGCCTGTCCCTGCAGGCAGTCCACACCGATGCCCATGTCGCCCGCATCCTCGACGCGTTCGCCGCAGCCGGCCGCCGCCTGGGCTACACCTCCGCCCCCTCACCCGCACCTGTCGGAAGTCAGCGCGCCGACGCCGACCCGATCCTGGCAGCTGCCCGATGACCCTTACCGTCACCACTGTCGAGGGCCGCGCCGACGTCACCGCCTTCATCCGCCTGCCCTACACCCTCTACCGCGATGATCCGCTGTGGGTGGCGCCCTTGGAGCGTGAGCGGCGGGCCTTCCTCGACCCGGCCCGCCATCCCTTCCATGAAGTGGGCACCGTCCAGTTGTTCCTCGCCCGCCGGCAGGGCCAGGTGGTCGGACGGATCGCCGCCATCGTCGATCCCCGCTACACCGAGCGCCACGACCCGCACTGCGGACAGTTCGGCCTCTTCGAGTGCGCCGACGACACCGACACCGCGGCCGCTCTCTTCGACGCGGCCGGTCGCTGGCTGCGCGAGCGCGGTTGCAGCCGGATGCTCGGACCGCTCAGCTACTCCACCAATGACGAGTGCGGTGTCCTCGTGGACGGCTTTGACAGCCCGCCCACCATGCTCATGCCTCACAACCGGCCCTATTACCCGCGGCTGTTCATCGACTGTGCCTTCACCAAGGCCAAGGACCTCCTGTCCTGGCGAGTCCCCATGCCTCCGGGCGGCGAGCCCCCCGCCGCGTTCCGCCGCGTGGCCGAACGTGCCCTCAGCGCCCCCGGCGTCCGCGTCCGCCCCCTGGACCCCAAGCGCTTCGACGCCGACACGGCAGTGATGCGCGACCTCTACAACGACGCCTGGTCGAAGAACTACGCCTCCGTCCCCATGACCGACCGCGAGTTCGCTTACATGGTCCGGCAGATGAAGCCCTTGCTACGCCCCGAACTGGTCCAGATCGCCGAAGTGGACGGTGAGCCCGCGGCCTTCACCCTCGTGCTGCCCGACGCCAACCAGGCCCTCGCCGCCGCCCGAGGGCGTCTGACCACCTACGGCCTGCCCATCGGGCTCATCCGCCTCCAACGGGCAGGCCGCCGCATCACCCGTATCCGCGCCATCGCCACCGGCATCAAGAAGGAACACCGCGCCCGCGGCCTCGTCGCCGCCCTCCTCACCCAAGCCCAGCGCACCGCGTTCCGCCTCGGCTACACGGAGATCGAATACTCCTGGATCCTGGAGGACAACCGCGACGCCAACGGTGTCCCCAGAGCGCTCGGCGGCGCCCACTTCCGCACCCACCGCCTCTACGAACGCACCACCGCATGAAGTACCTCGTCACCGGCGCCACCGGCTTCATCGGTACCCGCCTCGTCGCCCTCCTGGTCGCACAAGGGCATCAGGTGACCGCTCTCGCCCGCCCCGGCCGAAGCGTCTCCGGTGCCCGCACCGTCCGCGGGGACCTTGGCACCGGCGCCGGACTGACCGAAGCAGTCGAGGACGCCGACTGCGTCCTCCACCTCGCCGGACTGACCAGAGCCACCACCCCCCGGCACTACACCGAGGTCAACACCGACGGCACCCGCCGCCTGTGCCGGGCCCTCGCGCGTCTTGCCCGACCGCCACGCCTGGTCTACTGCTCCTCCCTCGCCGCCTCCGGCCCCGGACGCCTGCGCCGCGAGACCGACCTGCCGGCGCCGGTCTCCGCATACGGACGCAGCAAACTCGGCGGCGAGCATGCGCTGCACGAGACCGCACACCGGATCCCCGGCATCATCGTCCGCCCGCCCATCGTCTACGGCCCCGGCGACCGCGAATTCCTGCCCCGTCTCGTCACCGCCGCCCGCACCGGCTTCCTGCCCGTGATCGGCCGGCCGGGACCGCGCCACTACTCCCTCATCCACGTCGACGACCTGTGCCACGCCCTGCTCACAGCCGCCCACACCGGCACCCCAGGGGCCGTCTACCACGTCAGCGACGGCACCGAACACCCCTGGCACGCCATCGGTGCCGCCGTTGCAACCGCCCTCGGCCGACGCCCACCCCGGCTCCTCCACATCCCCGCCCCCCTGGCCAGAGCCGCCGCTCGTACCGTGGGACGAGCATCCATCCTCAACCCGGACAAGATCACCGAAGCACTCCACCCCGCCTGGACCTCCGCCACCAGCTCCCTGCCCTTCACCCCCCGCACCACCCTGCACGACGGACTGACCGCGGCCCTGCGAGGCCACCCATCCACCAGGCCGCCGGCAACAGCGGGTGACACGAGGCCCACCGCCCACAAGCCATGAGGCGGCCGACGCCACCGCACCCGCGCGAGCGCCTGCAGTGAGCTCCAGCTTCGCCCTTCTGGTGGGTTTGTCCATGGACGCCGTAACGAGCTGCCCGCGCAAGACGTGGGGTGATGGGGCTTCGGCAGGTCCTTGGGAGTCGTTCTCAGGGGATGCCGCTCTGCGGCGGGTCGTCGCACGCCGCAGAGCACCGGGCCGATGGCCCTGCCCTGCCGTATCTCCACCGCAAGCGGTCCTGCTCTACTCCTGAGCTTGCCGTTCAACCTCCGGCTCAGACCGCTCCCAGCCAAGAGGCATGCCGGATGTGAAAACAGCTTCTGCCTCGCTGTCACCCATCTGGCCTGCCGTGATGGCAGGGCAAACGCACTCCGGCGAAGGTGGGATGGGCTTCGCCGTCCGCGCAGGCCAAGCCCTTCCGGCCGACCTTGAGGGAGCATCGCCATGTCTGAACGCAACACCGCCATCCGCAGCCTGCACGATCTCGGTCTGGCCGCCTGGTTCGGGGGCTCACTGATGGGAGCGGTCGGCCTCAACGGCGCGGCCCAGGACGAAGGCGGCACGGAGCTGAGCCGAGACCGGATCTCCTCGTCGGGCTGGGCGAAGTGGACGCCGGTCAACGCCGCCGCGATCGGAGCGCACCTGTTCGGCGGTGGCGGGCTGCTCGCCGTGAACGCGCACCGTGTCGCCGCCCAGCAGGGCGTGGGCGCCTCGACCGCGGCCAAGACCGTCATCACCGCGGCGGCTCTGGCGGCAACCGCCTATGCCCGCATCCTGGGCAAGAAGGTCGAGCTGGCCTCCTCCACCGACCCCGACAGCACCGAGAAGGCGGCCAAGCACCCGATCGACCTCGACAAGGCGCGGCGGCAACTGGCCACCGCGCAATGGGCAGTACCGGCCCTGACCGGGTGCCTGGTCGTGCTCAACGCCCTGCACGGCGAACAGCAGCGCCCGAGTGAACAAATGCCTGGCATGTGGGAGCGAGCCCGCTCCGCGACCCACCTGATGTCGTAGGCCTCACCGGAGGGCACTGGAAGTGACCGTCAGCCGTAGGCAACCGGGGTCGACCGCGATCCACGTAGGTGGCGACCGCGGCCTCGACTGATCTTGGCGGCGAGGATACGGGAGCACCCGTATGCGCCCGATACGCGGAGAATGCATGCCGCGATATGTCCGCGACGGCTAGGTGCACACGGAGAAGGCCAGAGCGGACCGGGCTGCCCGAACCCCGGTACAGCAGGCCGCCCTGGTCATGGGCGCGATCTTCCTGCTGGTCAGTGTCCTCGGTTTCATCCCGGGCATCACCACGAACTACGACACCATGAAGTTCGCCGCGCACCACTCCGAGGCCAAGCTACTGGGCATCTTCCAGGTGTCCATCCTGCACAACCTCCTGCATCTGGCCCTCGGCGGAGCCGGAGTGGCCCTCGCGCGCACCGCGGCTGGAGCACGGCTCTACCTCCTGGCCGGCGGTGCCCTCTACCTCGTCCTGTGGCTGTACGGGCTGATCATCGACCACGACAGCACCGCCAACTTCGTCCCGCTCAACACCGCCGACAACTGACTCCACCTGGTGCTCGGCCTCGGCACGGATGACTGGCTGACCGGCACAGGCGATCAGCCAGTCATCCGCAGGCAGTCCCGCCGCACGGGCCAGCCAGCATCCCGTGCAAGCACCAGGCAATGACATTCATGCGGACCGTCGCCACCGCTCCTCAGGAAGTCGACGGCCCCCGGCATCCGACGGGAAGACCAGGGGCCACCTGTCACGACAGGACGGTCATGAAAGCCAGCGGTTCCCAGCCCCACGCGGTGCTGGACCAGGACGACGAGACGGTGCCAATCCCCCCTCTAGGTGTGCACGGCGGCGTCGCTGGGGGTGTCGGGTCAGCGGTGGACGCGGATGGAGGGGTTGCCGGACGACTGCCGGGACACCGCGCACAGCCACGCCCCGTGCGCGCACTTGCGGTTCACCTTCCACGGGCGAGGCGTCACCTCAAGGTGACGGGCGGGGGCTGCCTGTTCATGTGCCGACGGCGGTAACGCCGAACATCAAGGTCCGGCGGCTGACGTCATAGTGCACGGTCGGTGTGCTGCGCAGGAGGTCCTGCAGCACGTCGGCGTCGTCGACGTCGACGGTCAGCACCTCCTCCCAGGCACCTTCGTCCAGCACAAGCTGCAGGGTGAGCGTGCCCCGGGCAGCGGGCTCACCGGCAACCCAACTGAACTGGTAATGACTGAGCTGGCGCACCTTGATGCTGTCGTCCGTGACGGGTTGCGCCACCTTGGTCTTAGCAGGACTGGGCATGATGGCTCTCCTCGCGTGGGGTAGTGGGCTGCCGACGGCTGCAATACAGGACATGGATGTCTCTGCGGCCGCGGGCTACTGAACTCAGACTCAGGGTGACCGGCGGCACCTGCCAGGCGAGGCGCCCACTTGGCCGAGTCCCGTCCCTCAGATCTGTTTACGACAGCACCGATCCCGTTCTCGAGCCCTTCTCGAGCAGCGCGGCACCGCGCCCCAGGCTGTCACCGCCCCGGACGCCGGGGCAAAGAAGCGCATCGGGGCATCCAGCGGTCCAAGTGGCGTATCACGGCATGCGGATGGAGGCGGACGCTGGCCCGTGAAAACACGGATGGTGTACCAGGCGTTCACCCCGCAGGTCCCCGCCCTCAGGAAGGAGACGGACGGCCTGCTTGCTCCCGCGCTCGGTCGAGCTGGTGGTTGAAGAAGCCCATCAGGCGCTGCCGTGCCTGACGCTGATCATTTCAGGTCGATCTGACGTTCGGTCAGTGGCGGCCCCGGTGGCCTCCCGGTCCACAGCGAGCCCGAGGCGGTTCGCGTGGTTGGTGATGGTCACGACGGACCACTCCAACTCAAGGGCGATCTCGTTCCTGCCGACGCCGTCAGCGTGGAGCTGACGAAGACCACCAAAGTCCACCTAGCCTGCGGCGATAAGGGCCACCCCGCTCGGGACTAGTCAAAACGACCTCCCCATGCCGGGCGAAACGGCGCTCCACGTACTGCCGCCCGACCAACAAGTGCCCAAGGGCAGCCGGAAACGCGAAGGGGACGGCAGCGGCTGGCTCAGCAATTCGGACAAGTCGGCTCCTCGCAGGCGTGAACGGTAAGGCCGCTGAGCAGCAACGCGTCAGTGGCGGGGCAGGCTGCAGGACCGCATGCCGGCACAGACCCTGTCCGATTTCACAACGGCCTCGGGGGTGAGATCGACACAGCCCTCCACGACCACGGCTGTAGCCGAAGAGGGCCGGTTGGGAAGACCTCTTGCAATCCTTTGCCGGACGGAGCGGGATATCGTTGTCGGGGACAGGCCGGTCCTGGCCGTCGGGTCGCCGCAGGACGAGGACGGCTGCCGCGAGGGCCCTTGCTTGTACGCCCGCAAGTCCGCAATTGTCCCAGCCCGCCAGGGAACCCCGGGGTCGGGCTGCATCGTGTGGCTGCGTAACGGTCGTGGTGCTGGCCGGGCGTCACCAAGATCGTGTCGCTCTGCGGCGGGTCGTTGCACGACGCAGAGCACCGGGCTGATGACGCCCCGCCTCGTCTGCACCGCTGTCGCCGCCGCCCACCGGTCGGCGAGCAGCTGCTGGAAAGCAAGGGCGGTCGTCGGCGGGCGCGATGTCGACGACGACCAAGCCCTGCTCGCGCACGTGCGTCTCGTGGATCGGGTCCATGCACGGCGCTACGCCCCGGCGGCACGGGAGAGTTCCGCCGCTGCGGTGGCTTCACTCAACCGAGTGGCGGGCCTCGAAGGGCAGTCGCTGCCGTAGGCGAGCGGGCCGGATCCGCTGACCTGCCGTGGTCGGCCCTGTGGTCGGGGCGACCGCTGCCGCGGTCGGGCCTGTGGTCAGGGTGTGTCGCCGGAGTAGTAGAAGCGGCAGCTGAGGCCGGGCCCCTGTGTGCGGGGTTCGCCGGGGCGCGGGTCGTACAGGGCGCGGCCGCCAGGCCACCGCGACAGCTCGGTGGACAGGGCCACGCCATCGTCGACTTCCTCGCTCCGCCAGCCGTGGATGTCCAGCAGCAGGCCGTCCAGCGGCCCGCCGACCAGTGCGGCGTAGGTCCGGTGCGGGAGCGGGCCCGGGTTGGGGTCGTCGTGCTCCGCGCCGTAGACCCGGCCGTTCAGCAGCTGCTCATCGCCGTTCATCCGCCCAAGCCTTGCAGCCGCCACTGACAACGCGCGCTTGCCCAGGCCCGTCTTGGGCTTGCCCGCGTGGCTGGGTCGCCGCGGCTTGCCCACGTCAGGCGCGGAAGCGGGAGAGCCAGGCGTCGGCCTGACATGGATCAATGGTCTGTCGTCGACAGGCCCGCCGCCGGCAGCCGACGTTCCTCCGAGTCCTTTGCCACCCACAGCCCGAACCGGCTCTCCAACTGCTCCAGAACCTGTGTGGGGTTCATGCGCTCGTCCAACGGCCAGCCGAGCGCCAACGGCTCGGCCCCGTCGTCGTACGCCGGAAAGAGTGGGTCGAAGGATGACAGGACCCGCCCGTCCACCGCGTACTCCACCCGCTGTACGGCGTTCACGTCCCGGCTGGCGGCGACGACGCGGGTGCCCCGGGAGAGCGTGGGGAGAAAGCTCACGGCGGAGACGTACGATACGGACGCCTGGATCGCGAAGGACCAGCCCTCGATTGAGCCGGCCCGGATCACGGCGTTCGTCGAAGGACGCAAGAAGCCCAGTTCCTCCACGGCCTCCACATCCAGATCGTCCAGGTGGTCGAGATCGTACGGCTCGTCCGCCGCGTTGCGGGTCTCGATCTCCCGGGCCTCGAAGGCGGTGAGCGGGAAGACGGACTCGCGCCGGGCGCCGAGGCGTTCGAGCACCTCCTCCGGGGTGAGGTCCTCGCAGAAGACGAGGCTGTAGCCGTACGGATAGGCCTCGTACACCCAGCGGAGTCCGTCCATCAGTCCGTCACCTCGTCAGCATCCCGTGGCAGGGATTGGGCGTGCAGCGAAGGAGACCCAGCGGGGTTGCAGATGCTGGGGGCCCTTGTAGTGCGAGCCTTCCGCGGAAACACGGCTGTCGAACGTGCTGACGTTGCAGCTGAACGCACCCTGCCATATGACGGCCAGGTCATGGGTGACACCATGTCCGGCCGGCCGCTGCCCGCCGACCGCTGGCGGTCCGTGACCGTGCCCGTTGGACGGCTTCATCGCCGGCCCCAACTCCCGTCCCGACAACCCGCTCAGTGACGGCGGAATGCGCATCCACGAATGGGCCTTCGGTGTCGAGAGCTGGCGGGAGCGCGCGCCAGAGCATCGACGTAGGGCAGGCCAACCCGGACGACGACATCGTCCGGGAGAACTTCTCCCGCGCCGGTGCCTACGTCATGGGCCACACCCCGCGGGAACCCTGGGTACGGCAGGGCGGCACCACCTTCACCTTCGTGACCGAAGGAATCGACACCGCACTTGCCCGGGCCCGCAAGGCCGCAGGGGACGAAGACGTCCAGATCTCGGGCGGGGCAGACACCGTACGACAGTCCATCAACGCGCCGGACCGCTGGACAAACTCCGGATTCACCTAGCCCCCTCGTGCTCGGCTCGGGCCTCCGGCTCTTCGACCACGTCTCACCCGGTCTCAGCCTCGAACTCCCACGGGTGGTCGACTCCCCCCAGGTCACTCACCTCACGTACCGGATCACATCGTCCTAGCCAGGCACCGAACCGCACTCCACGGTACGGAGAACTCATCCAGCTCGGTTGGAACCGGTCCTCAAGTCCCTCGCCAGCGGTCCGTCGATGCCTCCCGATCCGGTGACGCCACTGCCCATCATCAACAACAGGAGGGGAAAGTCATCTCACAGACCCGAAGCCGGACACCGCACGAGGAGACCGCGGGCACCGAGGAGGCTCCGCTCGGCGAGGCCGGCCCCGGTGTCTCCGACGAACTGGCCGAGGACCTGGACGAGGACCCCACGGTCCGGGACTGACAACCACGGTGGCTGCATGCCCAGAACAGCGATCTCCGCAGACAGGGCATCTACAACTGATCGATCTCGGCGTGCCGGGACGCTGCCCGACAGTAACTCGCCTTCACCGGCCAGGTGATCGAGTGGCGCCGTCCGTCGCCGTACTACGTCGTTCCCGTACGGGACGAGGAATCCGCCGGTATCCGGGAGGTGGCCGCCATGGCCGTGTACGGCTGGGGCGTGATCCCGGTGGACGCCCGCATCGGCGCGGTCGAGTGCACGACGTCCCTCTTCCCGAAGGACGGCCGCTGCCTGCTGCCGATCAAGGCCGCCGTGCGCAGGCCAAAGGGGCTCTCGTGGAGCTGACGGTCAGGCTCTGAGGGCGCCGACCGAGTCCCGCACCAGGTCGGCGAGCTCGTCCACGCCGAGGCCGGAGCAGTCGACGCGCTGGCGCGCGATGCCCGGGCGGGCCCCGCCCAGCCAGTCCAGGACGGCCTGATAACGCTGACGGGTCATCGACAGGAAGGTTCTGGTCTCGTGCAGTTCGCCGGCGCGGCCCCGTTCCCGGGTGCGGCTCAGCGCCTCCGTGACCGGCAGGTCGAGCAGAAGGACGCCGTCGGGCGGCGAGACGCCGAACCGGCGCTCGAGCCGGTCGAGCATCTCCTCGAGCGGCCGGGTGCCCAGCTCCAGCATCTCCTCGCCCAGCGCCCAGGGATCGGCATGGCCGGTGCGGGTCACCAGCCAGTCGCGCACGTCGCGGGCGGCGCGCGGCTCCTGCCGCCGCCACCAGGCCTCCACATCGCCGCCGGATGCGTCGTCCCTGGCCAGTTGCCCGAACAGCGGCAGGTAGACCAGCGGGTCGACGAGCGGGTGACGGTCTGCGAGCAGGACCCGAGCCCCACGGGCCGCGTGCCGTTCGGCCGGGCCGTACAGGCACAGTTGGAGGGAGAGAACGGCGACCTTCAGCTGGATGCGGCCCACGGCGTCGGCCGCGGCCGACGCGCCGGCCAGGGACCTGGACAGTCCGGCGACGGGACTGTGGGGGTCGTCGTGGGCTCGGATCGCGTGCACGACCGCGAAACCGTCCCGCTCGGCCAGCCGGCGGAGCAGCGTGGTCTTGCCGCTGCCGTCGATGCCGACCACGGCCACCCGCACGTCACTCACCGTCCCGGGTCCGGTCCAGGTCCCACAGGCGGAATGCGGTGTGCACCACGCCCGGCAGGAACCCGAACTCGCGCTCGGCGTGGCCCGTGACGTACAGCGCCAGCCGGTTCATCAGGAACTCGCGCAGGGCCAGGCGGTGGCCCCGGTGCCAGTCGGTGGTGGCGACCAAGCGCGCCGCCCGCGGCGACTCCGCCGCCACCGCGTCGGCGTGCACGGCGAGCAAGCCGTCGACATCGGTCGCCGTCGCCTCAGGGCCGAGGGTGAACGCCAGGAGTTCCACGACATCGCGCTGCGGTACGTCGATCGTGGCGAGTTCCCAGTCGTAGACGACCATGCGTCCCTTGTGGCGGGCGATGTTGCGCGGGTTGAAGTCGTTGTGGACCAGCGTGCGGGGCAGGACCTGGAGTTCCTGGGACCAGTAACCGACGCTCTCGGCGATGCCCAGCAGGATGTCGAGACGGGCACCGTCGATCAGGTCGGGCTGGTCGGCAGCCGCCTGTCGGGCGAGTGCCTCCCACAGCTCCCGCGCCTTGGCCAGTTGGGCGGGCTCGGGCACCCGGCGGAGCCAGCCTTCGGCGAGCAGTTCCTGGTCGCGGCCGAGCCAGTGGCCGTGCACGGGCGCGATGGCGCGCAGCGCTTCGGCGATCCGGTCGCGGGTCCACGGGCCGCCGTCGTCACGCAGCCGTTCCATCAGGATGACGTACGCCTCGCGCTCGTCGTCCTCCAGCAGGCCGTAGCAGCGCGGCAGCAGCCGGGTCAGGGCGGTCTCGGTGCGCCGGAAGACGGCGAGTTCGCGGAGGTGGGCGTCGGTGAACTCGGTGTCCGCTCCCCAGCGGCCCCAGGCCCGGGCGGCCTCCGGCGCGCACAGCGAGAGCAGTTTCGCGATGCCGGAGACGATCTCGTCGCCGCGGGCCTTGACCTTCGCCACCAGGTCCACGGTGGTGGAGTCACCCTCGCCGCGGGTGAGGGTCACCGTCAGCGGATGCAGACCGGTCAGCTTGCGGCGCTCGGCCAGGGCGCCGAGTTCGCTGGAGATGCCGTCGCCGTGCAGGGGCGGCGCCTGCCGGACGCGGCCGACGTGCAGGCGCGGATCGCCGAGGCCCTCGGCCAGCACGGGTTGCAGCAGGGCCGCGTTCAGGTCGCCGGACTGGAGGAAGTCGACGCGGCGAGCCCGGCCGAGCCGCTGGTGGGCTTCGGCGAACTGGCCGCTGACCACGGCCGCCATCGTCGACAGGTCCAGGGCGAGTGCGAACCCGGTGACGATCTCGGCGAACCGGCGGGCGCCGCCCTCGCCCGCGCAGCCCAGGACGGTCAGCAGATCGCGCTGGTGCGGCAGGGCGGTGCCGCCGCCGACAGTGCCCACCACCAGGTTGGGCAGCAGGATGGTCGCGACCAGGTCGTCAGCGTCCTGCTCCATGGAGAAGATCGACACGCCGGACTCATGGACGCAGGCCACGTCCTGGCCCGTCGCCACGAACAGGGCCGCGACGATGTTCGCCGCGTTGACGCCCATCCCGGTCGTCCCGGCCTGCTGGGCGCCGAGCACGGTCGCGACATGCCCCTTGACCATGGCCTCGGGGGTGGTCTTGAGCACCGAGGCGACGGTGTGCCGGGGCAGTCTGCACTCTGCGGTCACCCGGGTCCCCCGGCCGGCCAGCAGCGAGACGGCGGTGGTCTTCTTGTCACCGCTGAGGTTGCCCTCCAGCATCATCCCCAACGGGCGCAAGCGGTCGTCGGCGGCGAGCTCGTCGGTCAGCCATCGGCAGATCTGCCAGGTCGCCGCCGTCGTCATGTTCTGCCCGGCGGCGTCGGCGGTCTCGTAGACGAACCGCACATGGAGCCGGCGGCCGATCTGGTACGGGTCGACGTCGATCAGGCGGGTGTGCCGGGAGACCGCACGCACCTGCTCGTCCAGCCGTCCGCGGTGGGTGTGCAGCCAGGCGGTGAACCGACGTGCGGCGGCGATGTCGGCGAACTCGAACGCGGGGGCCCGGGTCATCCGCTGGGCGAGCACGTGGGTGGTGACCCCGCCGGACTCGGTGACGGCCCGTGCACCGCGCGAGGCCGACGCCACGAGCGCGCCCTCGGTGGTGGCCAGCGGGGCGACCACGCTCCCGCGGGCCGCGTCACCGGTGAACAGCAGCGGGCCCGCGAGGCCCACCGGCACCTCGACGGAGCCCACGAAATTCTCCACGTTGCCGACCAGGTGCTGAGCGGTCAGACCGGTTCCCTCCAGCGAGCCCAGCTCCGTGCCGCTGCGTCCGCGCAGCCAGGTCAGCCGCTTTCGGCGGGCCTCCTCGGTGTACTGGCCACGGCCGGGGATCACGTCGGTCATCAGCATCGCCTCCTCATCCGTCGTCTTGGTGGCGGGTCCGCCGTTCCCACGGGGCCCCGGTGCCGTGGTGCTTCAGGCGGCCTCCGGCGCGGCGGAGGCGACGAGCCGCTCCCAGGCCTCCTCGCCGGGCAGGAACACCCGGTCCTTGACCCGAGGCGGACGCTGCCCGCCCCGCACGGCGCGCTCCCACTCCCGCAGGAAGGCGTCCGGGTGGACCTCGATCACCTCGGCCGGGCCGATGCATCCCGAGCGGCGGCCCTCCCGGTAGCCCGGGCACTGCTCGGCCAGCCGGGCGTCCAGGGCGGCGCCCAGGGCCGGCGCCGACGGGCCCGCGAAGGCCACAGCGACCTGGTACCGGCCGCCCGGGCCGGCGCCCGCCAGGCGGAACGTCGCGTTGCGGATCTCGGCGCCCGCGTCGTGGCAGGCGGCGCGCAGCGCGCGCACGGCGACGGCCTCGCTCAGCCGCTCCCCGGCGGCGGAGCGGACGACGTCACGTCCGGCGTACTCGATACGCGGGGTGCGCCCCTGGTACCCGACGACGCGGACGACGTCCATGACCGCGCACCGGTACAGGCCGCCGACGTGGGTGAGGACGAGGTGGTAGTCCTGGCCCGGCTCCAGCTCGGTGGCGGCGAGCGTCTCGCTGTCGGCGGTGACCGGCCCGTCCGCCGGCACGAACTCGTAGACGCAGCCCGGCACATACAGCGGAGCGCCGGGCCGCTGGTCGACCGGCACGGCCGCGGGCCCCTCGCAGGAAGCGACCGGCGCGCCGAACAGCCGTACGCCCGGCCCGTACGTCTCGCGCACGCGCGGCAGATACAGCGAGGCGAGGGCGCTGTTCCAGACGAAGACGGCGCTCAGGCGCGGCCAGAGGTGGTAAGGCAGAAGCGTGCCGAACCGCTGGGCGTACCGCTCGAACTCGTCGGCGCGCTCGGGGTCGGGCCGGGTGTGCGGGCGGCCGTCGAGCGTGCCGGCGCGGAGGTCCGCGGCCAGCCGGGGATACAGGGTGCGCAGCATGTACGGCAGTCCGGCGACCATCGCGGGGTTGACGCCGATGACGATCCGGATGTCCTGCTCGGCGGCGAGGCGCAGTTTGTAGTAGCTGCGGTCCCAGGGGCCCGCCGTGGCCAGTTCCGCGGGGATGCGACTCCACTCGGCGTCGTTGCCGAACCCGACGGCGGAGTCCTCGCCGAACTTGCTGTAGTCGACCTGGCTGGCGCCGATGTGCGGCTGCCCGTGGCCGGTGCGGGAGATGGGTGAGGTCGGGTCCTGCCACAGGTTGAGAACGGCGCCGGGCATCGAGAGGGCCTGCGGCAGGCTCTGCAGGAGCGGGGCGAAACTGGCGTGGTAGAAGGGCAGGAAGGTGCCCTGCATATAGCTGCGGGTGACCGGGATGTGCTTCTCGCGGCCGGTGCTGCCGCTGGAGGAGAAGTAGACGACGGGGTCGTCCGCGGTCAGTACGGCCTGCTCGCCGCCCATCGCCCGTTCGATCCACGGCATCAGCTCCTGGTGGGTGCGGATCGGCACCGCCCGGCGCAGGTCGTCGAGGCCGCGTACGCAGGCCAGGCGGTGCTCCCGGCCAAAGGCGGTGTCGCTGTTGCGCTCCAGGATGCTGCCGAGCAGG
Source organism: Streptomyces sp. NPDC002776 (assembly GCF_053592195.1). NCBI lineage: Bacteria > Bacillati > Actinomycetota > Actinomycetes > Kitasatosporales > Streptomycetaceae > Streptomyces > Streptomyces sp. NPDC002776. Next base: position 89,707 of record NZ_JBSFVG010000023.1, read on the forward strand.
TCGCGTTGGACCTCTTCGGGGTCCTCCAGGGCGGCGAGGAAGCGGCGGTGCTCGGCGAGTACGCGTTCGGCCCGCATGTCAGTGCTCTCCTTCGGGGTGCTGCAGCCGCAGGACGCCGTACAGGCGCAGCCGGTCGGGGTCGGTGGGGCTGGGGGCGATGCGCGTGTGGGCCGAACCGGCGCGGGACGGGTCCAGCGCGTCGCGGAACTCGTCGGGGTGCAGATCGGCTCGGTGGGTGAGGCGGAGGGTGTCGCCGGGGCGGATCAGTCCGCACAGGGCCGCCTCGGCGATCAGGTGGTGGGCGTGGACCAGGTAGGCGGCGGTGCTGACCTCGCGCGTGGCGAGCACCGCGGCCACGGTGCGGTCCGACGGAGGACCGGGGACGGTGAGGACGAGCGGCTCGTCCGGTACGGGGATCGGGGCCGGGGCCTCGAAGGCGCGCAGCAGCCGGGAGAGCGGCTGGAGTCGGCCGCGTCGCGCCGGGCCGTACCAGGCGAGGTCGGCGGCGGGAGTGGCGTGCCGGTACGGGTGACGGGCGGCGAGGGCGGCGGGGCGGCCGCTGAGGAACACGGTTCTGGTGAACGTGCGGTACCAGCCGTCGGCCGGCACGGGCGGCAGGGCGAGGGCGAAACCGGCGACGCCGGTGAGGAAGGACGGCACGTCGAGGCGGGCCACCACGACGGCCGCGGTCAGGCCGTGGGTGACCGGCGCGTCGCCGAGTCCGCGCCTGACGGCCGCCAGCCGGGCCAGGGCGGCGGCGGCCAGCGGACCGTCGGCGCGGGAGGCGGAGGCGGGCCGGAAGAGGAGGGCGTGCTGTGCGTTCATGTATAGAGCGCCCGGAGTTGGGGGGTCGGCGGGATGACGCGGCCGCCCAGGAGGGAGGCGGTCAGCCGGTAGGGGTCGACGTATCCGGGGCGGGTGCGCAGCCGCGCGAGCGCCTCGTCGAGGGTGCGGTCGGCCGGAGCGGCGCCGCGGTCGGCCGCCGCGTCGAGGAGGCGGGCGGCCCGTCCCACGCAGCGGCGCAGCAGCGGCATGCGGAAGGGCTGGGCCGAGCCGCGCTGGAGAGTGCCGGTGAAGTACAGGCGCATGCCGAGCCGGTAGGCGGCCCGGTCCGCGCTGCCCGCGGCGGCGGACAGTTCGCCGAGGGTCGCGCCGCTCCAGCCGCCGTACCGGCTGGAGCGGGTGGTTCCGGCGATGGGGACCCGGCTGAGGGAGAGCCGGGCGACGCGGGCGCCGAACTCGGTCAGCACACGGTCCAGGAGCACGTAGTCGGCGGTGAGGTCGTCGTCGCAGATGAGCAGGAACGTCCGGTCGGGGCGGATCATCGGGATCAGTTCACGCAGGATCGGCAGCAGGTAGTTGGGGTGGCCGTCGGCTCCGACGAGCCGGCGCAGCGGCAGGCCCCAGCGGGTGCCGTCGAGGTGGACGGGGCCGCCGTAGGGCCGGTGGTCGAGGAGGAGTCCGCGGTCGGCGAGCAGGCCGAGCGCGGCGGACGCGGGGATGCCGAGCGGGCGGTCGAGGGCGAGGCCCGGGTCGGCCACGCCGAGCAGGTCCAGTTCGGCACGCCACAGGTCGAGCATGCGGCGCCCGGCGGGGTGGACCCAGCCGGTGTCGTCGGCGCGGGACAGATAAGCATCGAGGGTGCGCGGGTCGGTGCGGGGCCGTCCGGCGTGGTAGCGGACGTAGCGCTCGCCGATGGCCAGGGCCGTCTCGGCGCTCCAGTCGGTGTCCGGTTCGGTCAGGTCGAGATGGCGCCAGAAGGCGGTCGACTGGGCGGTGACGGTGGCCGTGCGGTTGTTCCAGACGAGGCGGACCGGGGTGAGCCGGGAACTCGCCTTGACCAGCAGGTCGGTCCAGAGCAGTCCTTTGACGTGGGTGGGGGTGAGGGGCTTGGTGGGGGTGATGGTCACCGGCGCCACGACGAGTTCGGCGCCCGCCCGGGGGCCGGCTGTCGCGTCGACGGTCACGGAGTGCTCCTTTCCGGTCGGGCGGCGCCCGGTCAGGCGCTGAGGTGAGCGCGCAGCATCTCGGCGGTGCGGAAGGCGAGTTCGAGGGACTGGGCGGCGTTCAGACGGGGGTCGCAGGAGGTCTCGTAGCGGGTACCGAGCCGCTCGTCGACGATCTCGTCCAGGTCGCCGCCGAGGCACTCGGTGACGTCGTCGCCGGTGAGTTCGAGGTGGACGCCGCCGGGGTGGGTGCCCTCCTGGGCGTGCGCGGCGAAGAAGTCGCCGATCTCTGCGGTGATATCGGTCAGGCGGCGCGTCTTGTAGCCGCCGACCGACACGAAGGTGTTGCCGTGCATGGGGTCGCAGGTCCACACCGGCAGATGTCCGGCCTCCCGGACGGCCCGCAGCAGCGGCGGCAGCAGGTCGGCGCCGCGTCCGGCGCCGAGCCGGGTGATGAGCACCAGCCGGCCGGGGGTGCGGTGCGGGTCGAGGCGTTCGCACAGCGCCAGCAGTTGTTCCGCTGTGGTGGACGGTCCCACCTTGATGCCGACCGGGTTGGCGAGGCCGGCGAGCAGTTCCACGTGGGCGCCGTCGAGCTGCCGGGTGCGGTCTCCGATCCACAGAAGGTGGGCGCTGGTGCCGAACCAGGCGCGGCGCTGTTCGTCGTAGCGGGTCAGCGCCTGTTCGTAGGGCGGCAGCAGGGCTTCGTGCGAGGTGTAGAGGCGGGTCTGGTGGAGGACCGGCTGGGCGCCGGTGTCCACGCCGCAGGCGTTCATGAAGCGCAGGGCCCAGGCGATGTCCTCGGCCGCCTTCTCGTAGCGCCGGCCTGCGGGGCTGCGCCGGACGGACTCCTGGTTCCAGGCGTGGACCTGGTCGAGGTCGGCGAAACCGCCGAGGGTGAGGGCGCGCAGCACGTTCAGGGCCGCGGAGGAGTGGTGGTAGGCGCGCAGCATGCGGTCGGCGTCGGGGCGGCGGGCCTCGGGGGTGAACTCGGGGCCGTTGACGATGTCGCCGCGGAAGGCGGGCAGTTCGACGCCGTCGACGGTCTCGGTGGGGCGGCTGCGCGGCTTGCCGAACTGGCCCGCGATGCGGCCGACCTTCACCACGGGCAGGCCCGAGCCGAAGGTGAGCACGATGGCGAGCTGAAGGATGACCCGCAGCTTGCCGCGGACACCGTCCTCGGTGCAGGAGGCGAAGGGCTCGGCGCAGTCGCCGGCCTGGAGCAGGAAGCCGTCGCCGGCCGCGACTGCGGCGAGTTCGCGCCGCAGGTCGAGGATCTCGCCGGGCAGGACGAGCGGGGGCTGGAGGGCGAGGGTGCCGGTCACCCGCCGCAGCGCCTCAAGGTCGGGCCAGTCGGGCTGCTGGGCGGCGGGGCGGTCGCGCCAGGAGGCAGGGGTCCAGCCCGGCGGGGGCGGGGCGGCCTGGTCCTGGCGGGCCGCGGCGGGCGTGGGCAGCAGCGTCATGCCGTCAGCTCCTTGATCGTGGCGGCGGGGTCGTCCGCCCGCATCAGCAGCTCTCCGACGAGTACGGCGTCCACTCCGGCCCGGGCCAGGGCGCGGGCGTCGTGCGCGTCGCGTACGCCGCTCTCGGCGACGAGGATCCGGCCGGCGCCGACGCGGGGGCGCAGCCGTGCGGACAGGGTGCGGTCGATGGTGAAGTCACGCAGGTCGCGGTGGTTGACGCCGATGACGGTGGCGCCGGCCTCCAGTGCTCTGTCGACCTCGTCGGCGGCGTGTGTCTCGACCAGCGCCTCCATGCCCAGTTCCCGTGTGCGGGCGAGGAGTTGGGCGAGCCGCTCGGTGGACAGGGCGGCCACGATCAGCAGGACGGCGTCGGCACCGAGCGCGCGGGCCTCCAGGAGCTGGTACTCGTCGGTGATGAAGTCCTTGCGCAGGACGGGCAGTCCGCTCTCGGCACGGGCCACGGAAAGGTGTTCGGGGCTGCCGCCGAAACCGTCCTCGTGGGTGAGGACGGACAGCGCGTGGGCGCCACCGTCACGGTAGGCGCGGGCTCGTTCGACCGGGCGGTAGTCGTCGGTCAGCGGGCCCTTGGAGGGGCTGCGCGGCTTCATCTCGGCGATGACGCAGAGGCCGGGCTCCGCCAGGGCAGCGGCGAGGTCCCGGGGCGCGGGCTCGGCGGCGGCCGCCTGCGCCATATCGGCGTCGGGGCAGGTGGCACGACGCCGTGCGGTCTGCCGTTCGGCCTGGGCGATCAGGGTCGCGAGGATGTCGGTCATGCCGGGATCTCCAGGGCGGCCGTGGGGTGGTGGGAGACGCGGGCCCAGCGGGTCAACAGGGTGGCGGCCGTGCCGGTGTCGACGGCCTCGGCGGCCTGGCCCAGGGCGTCGTGCCAGTCGGCCGCGGTGCCGGCGACGCGCAGTGCGGCGGCGGCGTTGAGCAGGACGACGTCGCGGGCCGGTCCTGGTTCGCCGGCCAGCACGCGGCGGATGATCGCCGCGTTGACGGCGCGGTCGCCGCCGGCCAGGTCGTCGGGGCGGGCTGGTGCGAGGCCCGTCGCGGCGGGGTCGAAGCGGTGGGTCGTGCGGTGTCCGTCGCGAAGTTCGACGACATGGGCGGGACTTCCGGTGCTCAGCTCGTCCATGCCGTCCTCGCTGTGGAAGACCAGGGCGCGGGTGACGCCGAGCCGGTGCAGCACCTCGGTCATCGGCTCGACCAGGGCGGCGTCAGGCACGCCCAGGATGCGCAACCGGGCACCGGACGGGTTGAGCAGCGGTCCGAGGAGGTTGAAGACGGTCCGGGCGCCCAGTTCACGGCGCGGGCCGGCGGTGTGCCGGAAGGCCGGGTGGAACACCGGCGCGAACAGGAAGGTGATGCCCGTCGCAGCCAGGCAGCGGGCGGCCTCGTCGGGGCCCAGGTCGATGCGGACGCCGAGCTCCTCCAGCACGTCGGCGCTGCCGCAGGCGGAGGAGGCGCTGCGGTTGCCGTGCTTGGCGACGCGCACCCCGCAGGCGGCGGCCACGACGGCGGCGGCGGTGGAAATGTTGAAGGTGTTCAGGCCGTCGCCGCCGGTGCCGCAGGTGTCGAGCACGTCCCCGTCGACGCCGAGCGGGGTGGTGAACTCCAGCGCGGCGCGGGCCATTCCGGTCAGGTCGTCCACGGACTCGCCGCGCGCGGTGACCGCCAGGGCGAAGCCGGCGATCTGGGCGGAGGTGGCTTCGCCGCGCATGATGACGCGCATCGCCGCCGCGGCCTCGTCCTCGGTGAGCCGGCGTCGCGCGAGGGCACGCAGTACGTCAATCATCGCTGAGCTCCAGGAAGTTCGCGATCAGCTGTTTGCCCTCGGGGCTGAGCACCGACTCGGGGTGGAACTGGACGCCGTGGGTGGGGTGGTCGCGGTGGCGCAGCCCCATCAGGGTGCCGTCGGGGGTGCGGGCCACCGCGAGGAGTGCGTCCGGCAGGTCGTGCGGCGCGACGACGAGGGAGTGGTAGCGGGTGGCGGTGAAGGGGTCGGGCAGTCCGGCGAACACGCCGCTGCCGTCGTGGTGCACGGGCGAGGTCTTGCCGTGCACGGGCGTGCCGGGCACCACGCTGCCGCCGAACGCGGCCGCGATGCTCTGGTGGCCCAGGCACACACCGAGGATGGGGAGCCGGCCGCTGAGGGCGCGGACGGCCTCGACGGAAATGCCCGCCTCGGCGGGGGCGCCGGGGCCGGGGGAGAGCAACAACAGGTCGAAGGCGGCCAGTTCGGCGATGTCGACGGCGTCATTGCGGAACACCGTGGGTTCACCGCCGAGTTCGGCGACGTAATGCACGAGGTTGTAGGTGAAGGAGTCGTAGTTGTCGATCACCGCGACCAGTGGCCGGGCGGACCGCGCCCGGGTCGCGTGGCTGTCCGTCACCGTTGTGCCTCCGCTTCCGCACGGCGTACGGCCGTGATCATCGCGAGGGACTTGTGCAGGGTCTCGTGGAACTCGGCGACTGCGTCCGAGTCGGCGACGATCCCGGCGCCCGCCTGGACATGCACCTGTCCGTCGGCGACGACGACGGTGCGCAGGGCGATCGCGAAGTCGGCCAGGCCGTCGTACCCGGCGAAGCCGACGGCCCCGCCATAGACGCCGCGTCGATGCGGTTCGAGCTCCGCGATGATCTCCATGGCCCGGATCTTGGGCGCCCCGGACAGGGTGCCGGCGGGGAAGGCGGACCGCAGGGCGTCCAGGACGGTGCGGCCGGGGGCGAGCCGGCCGGAGACGGTCGACGACAGGTGCATCACGTGCGAGAAGCGCTCGACCCGCATCAGCTGGTCCACCCGGACCGTGCCGGGCTCGGTGACCCGGCCGAGGTCGTTGCGGCCGAGGTCGACGAGCATCACGTGCTCGGCGCACTCCTTCTCGTCGGTGAGGAGTTCGCGCTCCAGCTCCAGGTCCGCCCCCGGGTCGGGGTGGCGGGGCCGCGTGCCCGCCAGCGGACGGGTCTGCACGCGCTCGCCCTCCGCCTTGACCAGCAGCTCTGGGGAGGCGCCGATGACGTGCCGCCCCTCCCCCAGGCTCAGGTGGTACATGTACGGCGACGGGTTGGTGGCCCGCAGATGCCGGTACAGGTCGAGGGGCGGGGCGGAGAGCGGGCGGCTGAGCCGCCGGGAGAGCACGATCTGGAAGGCGTCCCCCGCCGCGATGTGCGCTCGGGCACGCTCGACGCGCTCGGTGAACTCACGCTCTGTCAGGTTCGCCGTCCAGCCGGAGGTGTCCGCCTCGGCCGCCGGATCGGGGCGCCGCAGCGGACGGCCGGTGAAACCGGGCACCGGGCCGGCGCCGCGCAGCCGGTCGCCCAGACGCACGATCCGGCCGACGGCGTCGTCGTAGGACTCCCGGGCCGGGCGGTGCAGGGTGATCAGCAGGACGCGGCGGGTGGCGTGGTCGAAGACCACCAGGTCCTGCGCGGACAGGAACGCCGACTCGGGCAGGCCGGGCGGAGCGCCCGCGGCGAGTGGCAGCACCTCGAAGTGCCGGGCCGCCTCGTAGCCCAGGTAACCGACGAAGCCACCGTGGAACGGCGGCAGCCCTTCGACGGGGGCCTCGCGCAGGGCGAGCCGGAACTCCAACACGGCCAGCGGGTCGCCGTCGGGCAGGTCGAGCGGGGCGGGCCGGTGGCCGACGTAGGAGTAGCGGGCGACGCCGCCCGAGACCGGCACGCTCTCCAGCAGGAAGCCGGGCTCGTCGGGTCCGCACAGCTGGGCGAACGCGGTGACGGGGCTGATGCCGTCGGCCAAGAACTCCTGGTACAGCGGGACGATGTCGTAAGCGTGCCCGAGGGCGGCGGCCGTGGCCCGGTCGGGCACGGTGGCCCGGACCGCCTCGGCCGTGACCTCCGCGGCTTCTTCGGTGAGATGGGTGGTCATGTCGCCTTCCTCGGCTGGGCCGGCGCGGGACTTCCTCCGGGCTGTTCGCCGCGGACTGTGCACGCGGCCTCGAATTCCACCGCAGCGCACTCTACGAATGCGGCTTATGCCTTCGCTATACCTGCGGTATTGAACCTATTTCATCCTGGGCTGTCGGGTGAATCAGGCTGGTCAGGTGCGGTGACGTGGCGAAGCCCCTCGTCGTTGGTGTGGTGATCTCACTCAACACGCCGACGGCCGGGGGGCTTCGTTGGTTCC
>NZ_JBSFVG010000024.1:0-97115 GCF_053592195.1 Streptomyces sp. NPDC002776
GCGGACGAATCACGCCCATCTCTCCCGCCATCAGCCGGAGTTCATGCCCACCCAAGCCGAACCAAGCGAGCACGTTCGGAAAGCGGATGGCTTCTAAGCCCGCGGCGCTGGGGTCGGCGGGAAGATCCAGCGGGATCTCCCGCACCACCGGCGCGCTTAACGCGGCGGGTTGCATGTCTTCGGGTCCTTTGGTCAGGGGGAGAGTGCACCAGGTTGTGGTGCCGTATTCGCTGACACCCCACTCTTCGGCCAGGCTGTCCAAAAGGAGCAGCCCACGGCCGCTCTCGTCGTAGGGATCAGCGCAGCGGGCAACAGGGCGCAGGGGCGAGCCGTCGTACACCTCGATCATCAGGTGGCCGTCCTGAAGACACATGCGAACGCCGATGTCGAGGCCGAAGGCGTGGCGCAGGGCGTTCGTAGACAACTCGGTGAGCAGTAGCTCTGCGGTTTCTACCAGGTGGGGGCAGCCCCAGTAGGTGAGGCTGGCGCGGACTATCCTGCGCAGCCTTTGCGGCCAGGCCGCCTCTGCGCTGGAGAGGCCTTCGCCGTCTGGGGCGGGCTGACGCTCGATCGACATCGCAAGGCCTTGGTAGACGCCTCGGTGGCGTCTTGGCTCATCCGCAGCGCCGGGGACGCGTCGCAAGGCGCGTTCCGGGTCGGTAAGGGGGGTCGTCATGGTCGGCTCCATGTCGAAAAGGCCATCTGTAAAGTCGCCGTCGTGTCAGTGCGAGCGCGTGAGGCACGGTTGTGGGGAAGCACCGTGTTCTTGCTCTTCGTCGGCCTGCGGGTTGGTGGTTGGCGCTGACATGGCGGTCGGTGTCCGTGCCCTGGGCCGTAAGCACGCTGGTGACGAGAGTGCGAGTGGGGTTCACGGACTCGCGGATGCTGGGCAGCTCGGCGGTGTTACGCGGGGCGCCGATCGCATTCGGTTCGCGGCGGTCGTGTTCATGAGGTCTTTCCCTCCGGCGTGGGGTGGCCCCACCCTGACGGGGGCGGCAGGGCGGGGCTTCCTGCCAGCCGCCGTGCCGAACCCGGCTCGGCGACTGATAGCCAGTCAACGAGCAGCGAGCGGCGGGCAACAGGAAGAGCTGCGGGTTCGTGCTCGCCCGCAAACCGGAAGACTTTGCGTTCCCATGACCTACCGCCTGGGCAGCGGTGTGACGGTGGTACTACGTTCGAAGCATGGGAGTGAACCTCATCCTTCAGCGCCGGATGAAACAACTCGGGCTCACTCAGGAAGAGTTGGCCGCTCAGCTCAACACAGCGCTACAGGAGATCACCGGCCGCCCCGGCGAAGTCTCCTCTCGGACGGTGCGCAACCTGCTCAACGGGTCGAGCCGACGCCCAATCGGACGCACTTGCGCAGCACTTGAGCGTGTGTTCGGCTGCCCCGTGGCGGACTTAGGGTTCAGCGCACCCAGCTCGATGCAATTCCCCCCGGAGGACCCCGTGCGGCGTCGCGACTTCATCGTTTCCACCACCGGAACGGCAGCCGCCGCCGTTCCGATCGTCAAGCAGCTCCGGGCCGTGGGCATGACGGATGTCGCCCGCGCCTCAGCCGCCATGAACGAACTTGTGGAAGCCGACGACCGCCAGGGTGGACACACCTCGTTGGCGACCGCAGCCCTCAACGCGCGCGCCCAAGTACTGCAACTCCAGCAGCAGAATGCCACCGAGCGAGTTCGCCGCGCCCTGTACGCGCTCGCTGCCGAGTTCACCACCATCGCGGCTTGGTCGTGCATTGACCTTCGTGACCTGGACACGGCTCAACAGCACCTGCACGAGGCGACGACGTTCGCAGGTCTCTCCCAGGACCCGCCCACGGGTATGCATGTGTGGATCAACATGGCCATGCTCGCCTACCAGCGGAAGAACTGGCACGAGCAGCTTGCGGCAGCACAGGCGGCCACCGCGACTCCGGCTGCCCGTAGAGATCCGTTCTTCGGCTCCATGGGCCGCGTCCGCCTGGCTCTGGCCCACTCATCGCTGGGAGATCTACGGGCAGCCCAGAGGGCTCTGGGTGCTGCGCAGGACACCCGCGGGAGGGCAGCCGAAATCGAGCGCCCCCGGTGGACCGCGTTCTACGGGCCGGCCGAGCTCAACCATCTCGCAGCGATCATCCTGAACCACAATGGGGAATCCGCCGAAGCCGAGGCGATGGCGCACCGCGCCCTGGCGAAGATCCCGCCGGAGTTCCAGCGCAACCGGGCGTTGGCCACATGCCAGCTCGCTCTGGCACAGCTCCGCCAAGGAGAGCCGGAGCAAGCCACAGCGACCGCAGCCACCGTTTTCACGATCATGGATGGCACTCCACTGCCTGGACGCATGCGCACCCTGATCGGAGACTTCCACCGAGACCTGTTCCGGCTGGCGCCGTCTGCGACGTACGCCCGCGACTGGGCAGACCGCATGCGAGATGAATGGAGTCGAGCGTGACCAGGTTGATCGACCTGCGGCATTACGGACAGGGAAGCCTCCCGGAGGGCTTCAAGCAGATGCTGATCGATGTGCACGCCGACGCCTACGCCGATGCGATGGACAACGAGTTCAATCAGCGATTCCCGTGGTTCGTCGATCACTGGTCGGCCATGGACGGCTTCACCTGCGTCGTCGCCTTCGACGGGGACGAGCCGACCGGCTTCGCGTACGGCGCCCCGCTGCAAAAGGGTCGTGAGTGGTGGCGCTCCACCGAGTTCGAGCCGAACAACGGGTACACAGCGACCTACGCCGTTTCCGAGGTGATGGTGCGCCCGCAGTGGCGGAAGCAGGGCATCTCAGATCGGCTGCACGATGCCCTGCTAAAGGAGCGCAGCGAGGATCTCTCCGTGCTCCTCGTCGACGTGACACACCCGAAGGTGGAGGCTCTGTACGAGACGTGGGGTTACGCAAAGGTGGGCGAGCAGCAGCCGTTCGCCGACTCCCCCGTCTACGCGGTCATGGTGAAGAGGCTGCGCCCTTAAACGGGCTGGGGCTGGTAAGCCCGCATGTTGAGGTGTCGCCTATTCTCTGACGGTTTCCAGCTTGACCACCCTGAGTAGTCGGTGGTGCCTACTGATCACTCTGCGCCGTGGTGACCGGGCTCGTAGGGCGGGATCGTCCAGCGCAGCGTTGTCTGGCCCGTGGGGTCAGGCTGAAGAGTCACGGGATAGACCTGTCCGAAGCGGTGTTCGCCGCGATGTCGCATCGAGTGGTCGCCGCTGTCCCAGTTGATCCCTAGGACGGGGCAGTCAGCGACCTCGATGGCGCCGATCTGAAGCGGGTGGGTCCAACTCGCGCGGTTGAAGCAGTGGAAGTGGGTGTGCTCATCGACTGCGACCATGACGCCCCGGCCCTGTTCGTCGCCTTTCCAGTCGTTGAGGGCGTCGCCGAGCTTCTTGGCGTCATCTATCGGGAGGTCGAGCCACCCTCGCACTTGACCGCTGTGTCGCAAGATCAGGTCTCCGCCGAACTGACGATGGGCGGCCTCCGCGTAGCCTCCCCAGTAGGCGACGTCGGCAAGGCCGTCGGTTGACGGATGGCCGTCTCCGGTCCAGGAGTCCAGGGCAAGCGCGTCACCGAGCACCATGCCGCAACGGTCGACCGGTAGGTCGCCGAGGATGATCGGCTCGCCCCCGGCGGTGCCGGCCCATGGCAGTCCGAGATCGATCTCAAGGACTGCGATGGCTGGTCCTCCGTCGAAGGGCGACGCCGCCGTGTCGGCCCGCACCATCAACGGCCTGTCATCGGCGGCGCGAACCGAGACCATCTCACACATCCCGTCGTGGACGTGTCCGCCGCCGACCGATGCCGCGGCCCTTGCGCGCTCGGATAGCGGTCGGCCCAGCTGCGGCCAGTAGTCGATCCACGACGCCATCCCCAACACGAGGACTCCCGACGGCGCCGTCACGACTCCCAGGTCAATGTCAGTCTCAGCCATCCGGTGATTGAACCCTCCTTCTGCTCTCAGGATCATCCTCCTGAGCTGGACACACCTCCAGGCATCCGCGCGCGAACCCGCCCGCGACGGCGATCTCCGCGTCGAGGAAGTCGCTGGCAGGGCAACCCCCCCCGGACATATGGCGGCCCAGAATCTGGACCGCACGGCTGCTCTCCCCGTCGGTCAGGCGAATGAGATCCACCTTGCTGCCCTTTGCCATTCCGCTCGCAACGTTCACATCGGCTGCCGTCATGATGCACGCACATGAGCACTTGGCCCATCGGGGGCATTGCGTTAGGAGTTCTTGGAGTCATTTACCGTGGTGTGCTGGCGGTGGTGATGGTGGAGTGCTTGCCAGCGCCGCTCGAAGTCGGTGCTTTGGTCGGTGAGGTAGTCGGCGTTGAGGGGTTTGTTGTATTGCGCGGTGATTCCTTGGGCTGCGCATTCTTGGGTGATGGTGTCGAGTGAAGGGTTGTTGCTGTGTTTTCGTTGTTCGGCCCAGATGGTGTAGATGCGAAAGGGCAGGAGGTAGCGGCGCAGGGTGGCTGGGCTGAGGGGTTTGTCACCGCGGCCGCGTAGTCCTTTGCTGGCCAGATGGGTGGAGAGTTCTTCGGCCTCCTGCGTTGAGGTCTGCGAGCGGCCTTTGTTTTGTGTCTGGTATTCCATCCATGCCAGGTAGTAGCGGTCGACGGTGGTCAGGCTGGGGGGCCCGTTCGGTGAGACCTTGTTGATGGCGGCGTTCACGCGCTTGGTGTGCTGTTTGTCGGCGGCCTGTGTGCCGACGCCGGTGGGCGCTGCCTCGCGCTGCCCTTCCGGCAGGGGTTTTGGTGCAGCAGGTTCACCGCGTGTGGCGCCGGCCTCGTGCGAGGCCGGCTCGCGGCTGCCGTGTTCGTGCTCCTGGTATCCGGCAGCGCATGTTGTCAGGTCGTTGCCGGTGATGGGGCGGTCGCCGTCTGCGGGGGTGGAGTGTTGCTCGCGGACGTAGTCGGCCAGGGCGGTTGGTTCCGGATAGGCGCCCTGCTGCTGGTCGGTAGGCCGGGCGCTGCGGCAGGAGTCGTCCCCTTGCCCGGCCGGCACGGATTCTTCGGTGGCGGTGGCGGTGGCGGTGGCGGTGGCGGTGGCGGTGGCGGTGGGGGCGGGCGCTTGTGGGTTGAGCGCGTGACGCGCCTGGAAGACCTGGGGTAGTGGCTGCGCCTGGTCCTCGCGGGTCGGGGCGCCGGTTGGTGTGGAGACGTCGTAGGTGTCGCGGAGCCTGGGGGCCCGCTGGTGCGGGGTCGGCTCAGCCTGGAAGTGGCTGAAGAGAGCCTGGTGCGGCTCAGTGAAGTGCTCAGTGGCTTGCGTGGTCGGCTCGTTGGGATTCTCCGTCCGTTCGGTCCTTGGCGTGACGGGAGCACGGAGCGCTTGTGTCGTGGCGGATTCCAGTTCGGCTGCTGGCTGCTCGTGCTTCTCCGCGGCGTCGGGTGCGGAGCCTTGCGGCTGTGTGGGGGCCAGGGCGCGGTCGACGTTGAACGGGGTCGGCGGTTGTGTGATACCGGCCGCGGCGAGGCCCGCCGGGGCTGTTTCCGCCAGGGGGACGCCGTACTTGGCCAGGCGCAGGGGCATCAGGGACTCCACGGGGGCTTTGCGGCGCCAGGCCCGGCCGTAGCGGGAGCGCAGGCGCGCCTGGTAGACGAGACGTTCCTGCTCGAGCTTGATGACTTGGTCGTAGGAGCGGAGCTCCCAGAGCTTCATGCGGCGCCACAGCAGGAACGTCGGGACCGGGCTGAGCAGCCAGCGGGTCAGCCGGACGCCTTCCATGTGCTTGTCGGCCGTGATGTCCGCGATCCGGCCGATGGCGTGCCGGGCCGCCTCCACCGAGACCACGAACAGGATCGGGATGACCCCGTGCATGCCGACGCCGAGGGGGTCCGGCCAGGCCGCCGCGCCGTTGAAGGCGATCGTCGCCGCCGTCAGCAGCCAGGCCGTCTGGCGCAGGAGTGGGAACGGGATGCGGATCCACGTCAGGAGCAGGTCCAGTGCCAGCAGGACGCAGATGCCCGCGTCGATGCCGATGGGGAAGACGTAACTGAAGTTGCCGAACCCCTTCTGCAGGGCCAGTTCGCGGACGGCGGCGTACGACCCCGCGAAGCCGATGCCGGCGATGATCACGGCGCCGAACACGACCACGCCGATGAGAACGCGATGCGCTCGAGTCAGCTGGGGCATCTCACTTCTCCCCACAGCCACGTCCCATTGCCCCTGTGTCCCCCGCGACTGATCTGCTTTCCAAGACCGCGAGCGTGACTGGCGTCAGCGCTGGTGATCGTTGCGGAGTTGCTCGGGTGGTGCTCATGATCATGCCGGATTGCTGCTGTTGAGGAGCTGGTGGATGAGGGCCTCGGTCTCGGCCTCCAGGGAGCAGTCGAGCGCCTGGTTGACTTGTTGGACGCGTGTGATGGCCGTGTGTAGCCCTTGTCGGTTCCCGGCCGTGTGTTCGAGCCGGATCCAGTCGCGATAGAGCAGTTCCGCAGCATGGTCGACGTCGAGGCCGGTTGCGATGGCTTGGCGGGCTGCGGTGAGGTCGTGGTGAGGACCTGCCGTCGTGCGGTAGGTGGCCACGGTGTGGGCGATGTCGATGATGCGCGTGATCATTTCCTGCTGGTATGGCAAGGCCCAGGGCAGGGGTTTGCCGCCGAACGGCCGGCCCCGCACCAATGTGAGTGCCTTCTCCAGATCGGTCAGGCCGTCCGGCCCCAGTGGCAGGGCATGCTCGGCGAGTTGGAGGAAGCGGGTCCAGTCGCAGCGCACGCCGGGGGAGAGACGGTAAGGACTCTCGCTGGTCTTGCGGCGCGGCACGTAGGGGTCGCCGTCCGGGTCGTTGCCCAAAGAGCGACGCAGCCCCTGCATCCGGGCGTTGAGGGTGCTGATCGACCAAGGGTTGACCGGGTCCATGTCTGAACACAAGGCGTCGGCGCTCCGCCCGGCCCGGAAGAACAACAAGGCGGCGAGTTGCGCCATCCTCGGGCCGTGGCCGGTGTTGTCCACGCCGGTCACCTCGACCGGGCCCAGGACCCGGATCTCCGGCGCGAGCAGGTCCTGCGCCTCGGACTCCTCCTTGCGTTCCTCGGCGGCGTCCTCATGGTCGTCTGCCTCCGCGGCCTCTTCTCTCGTGGTGTCCGCGGTCGCCACGGGCTCGGGGTCCGGGCGCGCAGCTTTGGTGTCTGGGCCTGGCCGGGCGTCAGCCTGAGCCGGCGGCGTGGTGGGCAGGAGATGAAGTGCAGCGGGATCGGAGCTGGCGGCGAGCAGAGCAGGGAACACGTCGCCGCCCACGTCCCCTGATGCTGCCAGCGAAGGGCTCGGGGTAGCGGGCGTGGGTGCGATGGGTTCCTCCGATACGGGAGGATCCGGCTGCTGCACCGTGCCGGGCTCGTCTGGGACGTCTTGCCAGGGGCCTTCGGCCGGGTGGGCCGGCTGCCCGGACACCTTGAGCGCGGTGGTGATCTGCTCGTAGGCGGCGTGCGAAAGGCGCTGCACCGTGATGTCGGCGCCACCGTAGCCGAGGGTTTGCGGCTCGCTGAGCGAGGCGTTGAGGATTTCCGCCTCAGGGAAGTGTGCGGCTGCTGAACTGGCCGGGGCGACCAGGGTGACGGGCACCGTGTGGGACTTGTCGATGACATCGGCGAACTGCCAGGCGGTGTCCGCGTCCAGAGACGACGCGCACAGCAGCAGATATGGCTGATGCTGGGTCTCGGGCATCTGGTGCGCTTCCAGCAGCCGCTCGGACAGATCGCGCAGTGCGTGGGCGGCCTGCCGCATGTGGGCGATCCGCGCGGTGGGCAGCAGCTGCGGCAGGTCCTCACCGAATCCGATCGTCACAACCTCGACATCACTCGCCCACGGGCTCATCCCGAGCTCCAGGGCGAGAGAGGTGCACACCTCGGTGATGTGGACGAAGTTGCCGTCCAGCAGCAGCGCAGGCAACTGCGCGAGGTTGAGCAGCACAAGCTCACCCGCCTCGCTGCTGCCGACCGTGACCAGCCCCGGATACGGGGCCGGCACCTCACGGGCGGCCTCCTCGTCCAGGAGGACCGCATCAGAGGGCACGACCCACCAACCGGCCTGTCCGGAGACGAAGGGCGCCTGCGCCTCCTGGGAGACATCCTCGGGCAGCACCTCCACCGTGCGGGCGCCGATCCGTGCGGCCCGCAACGCCGGTACGAGCGCAGGGTCCTCCGCCTGGGCCGCCCGGCGGGCCAGGGTCCGCAGCGCCACGTCCAGACGCGTGGCGCCGCCCGGCTCCGCGGCGGCCGCCAACTGGGCCTCTGCGGTGGATGTCTCCGACGCGATAGCGATCTTCTCGCCGGGCTTGCGGCGGCGGCGCTGCAGCGTCCTGCGCAGGGCGAGCGCTCCCGTGATGGCGGCGGCCAAGAGCGCGCCGGCGCCGAGCACGGTGCGCAGGGTCAGATGGCCGCTGGCCGGGGCGGTCACCGGGGCCTCGGACGCCGCGGCGGCGGGTGTCGAGGTAGCGGAGCCGGACGGCTCAGCCGAAGGCGAGGCGGCAGAGGGCGAGACACCGGTGCTCGGCCCGGGCGTCACGGAGCCCGACGCGGACGGAGAGGCCTGATCCTGCTTACCGTCCTCGGCGGGGCGGCTCGCCGGAGTACTGGGGGACGACGCTTCTGGTGCGGGCGCAGCAGTGTGACTGGGCGCGGGCGCCTGTTCATCCCCTGCGCTCCCGCCCGGCGTCCGCTCACCATCAGGCCTCTGCGGGACCGGAGGAGTGGTCTCTCGGCTCTCCGACTCACCACCGCGGTCCCTGTCCTGGGGCGGCTGGTCGGCCTGGGCGCCGGGCACAGTGACCTGCTGCCCCGCGTAAATGACGTCGGGGTCGGTGATTTTGGGCAGTTCATGCGGCTGGGGTTTGCCCCAGCTGGCCTCGAACAGCTGCGGCCAGGCCGCGCTGTCGCCGAGCTCTTCCTCCGCGATCTTCGAGAGGTAGTCGCCCGGGTGGACGGTGACGACGTGCCCGTCGTTCTCGTGCTCGGCCGCGGCTTGGTCACCCAGCTGCGTACGAGCGCCGTCCGCTGCCGCGGCCGCGTAGGTGTCGGGCATCCGCAGCTGCCAGCCGGGCTGCAGGAAGCTGTTCGCATGGAAGACCGTGCCGTCGGCCATGGTCCGGCCCGCGTTCAGGTCGGCGATTTCCCGCCACCGTTCGCCGTCTCCCAACTCCCGTTCGGCGATGCTCCACAGGCTCTCGGCGGGCCGCGTCTCGCGCACCGTGTACGACGTGGGGGATGTCGAGGTGCTCGCTGCGGACGCGGGCTGATCGGCTTCGGTGGCTTGCGGGGCCTGCGTCGCCTGGCCGGGGATGAGGGCTCCGGTCGTGGCCGGGGCGGCCTGCGCGTCGGAGGCCAGAGCCGAACTGGTGGGCAGGAGGACCAAGATGCTGCCGACGAGGAGCGCGGCAGCCCGCTGTGAGGAGCCCAGACCGCGCGGGGCGCGCCAGGTGCGGCCATGCAGCTGTGCGATCAGCTCGCGGACGGCGCAGAACGCGAACTGGGCCCACCCGATCCAGCCCACCGCGACGAGCAGCAGCAGGAATACGCCGCCGGTGTCCTGCCGGTCCAGCAGGTGCATGAGGTCGTCGTGGGTGGCAGCCCAGATGACGGGGGTGGCAATGGCCAGCAACAGTGGCAGCCCGGCGACCGCGGCGGCCAGGATGATCGAGCTCAGCACGGCCTTGAGGACCCGGGCCAGGGTGCGGCCGGCCGTCGCGGCGGGGGAGGGGGTGGTGCGCATCAGTTTCCTTCAGGAGCGGTGACGCCATGCAGGAGGGTGGCCTTGCCATGGCCGGTCACCGACAGAGAGCCGATCCCAACGACCGACAGGAACTTCGTGTCGTACGAGCCGGTGACGTTGACGGTGAGGGTCTTGCCGTCGCCGGACACGCTGACCGTGCCGGTGGCGCCGGCGGTGCGCAGGTAGGCCTGGGCGGCGGCAGCCGCGTCCTGCGGACCCACGACGATCGCGTTGCCGCTGATGGCCTCGGCGGGATCGATGGCCTGCCCGCCCGCCCGGGCCGCTTCGCCGGCGACGTAATCGGCGCGCTCCGTGGCACGCATTTTGCTCCCGCCGTCGACGGCGACGCCTATGATCCCGATCAGCGCGATGACGCAGACGGCGACGAACACGGTGATTCCTCCGGCGTCGTCCAGTCGCGTTGGCCGTAGGCCTGCATGACGGAGGATCATCCCTCACCCCGCTGCCGGTACTGGTCCACTACCGAGGTGGCGGTCGACGTGAGCGTCTTCGCTCCGGGAACCCCGGGCAGCAGCAGATCGGAGAGACTGACCGTGCAGGTCACCGTCGCGGTGACTGTCCCGACCTGCCCGACCGGCACGTTCAGACCGCCCGTGTTGATGTGGACGCTGGTGGACGCGCACGTGATGCCCTGGTCGGTCAGGGACTCGGCGGCCGCGGACCGTGCGGCACTCTGGGCGGCCGCAACGGTGCGGTGAATGGAGGCCTCCCGTGCCGCGTCCTCAGCTGCCGCGTCGATCTTTGCTCCGGAGATGACGATGCGTCCGCCAGCGATGGCCATGCAGAGGAACATGAGCAGCGCTGGAAGGACGATGGCAGCCTCGATCGCGGCGCTGCCCTGATCACCGCGGACTCTGCATGCCCATCTGTCCGTGTATCGCACTTGGTTCACTCTCCCGGGACCGTCCAGCGTTCCACCGGGCCGGACGCCGACTGGCTGACCTGTAAGCCCGGCAGGCCCGGGATCATCGACAGGGCCGTGCCGGACACCTCAACCCGCACCCGCTGGCCGTCGCTGCTGGCGGCAACCGTGTAGCCGCGCAGGCTGTCACCAGCGGTCCGGCCCAGCACGTTCCGGGCCTGGGCCGCACCGTCGGCCGGGTTCGCCTCGTAGGCGCGGGCTGCGGTGAGGCCTTCGCGGGCGGCGGTCAGGGCGATCTGCCGCGCGTAGTACCACATGGAGGCCTGGATGACAGTGATCGTGGCGAGCAGCACGAACGGAAAGATGATCGCCATCTGGACGCTGGTGTCCCCGCGGTCGTCGTGCCATCTTCGGCCTTGCCACCAGTCCTTCAGCCGAGGATCCGACATCGGCGACATCACAGGCCGTTGAGTTGGCCGTTGTATTTGGCGATCACGACGGCGATGGTCCCGGCGATCAGGACGGCGCCGGTGACGGCGGCCACCCAGATGATGACGGTGGTGGTGCTGATGTCGCCGCGGTCCGGACGGCGAGCGGCCTCTTTTAAGCCCTCCTGCACGCGGCTGCTCAGGCGCAGGACCGCGCCGTTGGCGCGTGCCCAGCCACGTACGCCCCCGCGTCGGCGGCCCGGCGCGCGGGAGGCGGTGTCGGAGCCGGTGTGCGGGTGCGTGGTCGCGCGGAGTACAGCACGGCGGGTGCGGGCTGCGGTGTGCTTCATGTTCCGTACCTCACAGGAGTGTTGAACGAGTTGTGGGCTTCAGACGGTCAACATGCGGACCACTGCGGGGAAAGCCATCAGCAGCATCACCAAGACGGCCAGGAGGGCCCCGGGTGCGGTCATCTTCTCGCTGGCCGCGTTCGCCTCGGCGGCCTGATCGGCCAGCAGTTCGGCGTTGAGCGCCGCGGTGCGGGCCCGCAGCGCCTTGTAGACGGCTGCGCCGTCGGTAGCGCTGCCGCGCATGATGTCGGCAACGTCGTCCAGGACGGGCAAGTCGTATTCATGGGCGAGTTGCATCAGCGCCTCATAGGGCGGGATCTTCTCCAGCCGGGCCCGTCGCAGTGCGCCCTGCAGATACAGGAAGGGCCAGCCCTCGCCGACCTCGGCGGCCTTCTCCAGGGCCTCGGCTGGGCCGGCGTCGGCGGCCCGCTTGAGCGCGACCAGGTCGAGGTAGGCGGACAGGGCATGCGCGAATTCCTCCCGTGCCCGCTTGGCCTGGTCCCGCACCGCGAGGTCAGGGGTGATGAACAGCAGGGCGGCGATGAGGAGTCCGGCGCCGACGGGCACGTAGAACGGCAGGGAGACGCCGGCGATGATCCACGGGATGGTCGCGATCACAGGGCAGAGCAGGCCGAGACCAGCGAGCGCGGTCTTCTTCAGCATGAACTGGCCCGGGCCCTGCCCGAGCAGGGCCAGGTTCGTGGTTGGGATCCGGATGCCGGGCAGGCGCTCGAGGCGGGCCAGTAGCCACCGGCCCCACCTCTCCTCGCGGTCCAGCTCCGGCTCGGGCATGGTCAGGGCGGCCAGGGCCGTGCGGGCGAGGGCCGGTCCCAAGGCGGGCTGGGGGCGCAGGAGTTCCCGAACCAGCAACGCGCAACCGGCACCGACCGTGCCACCGGTCAAGACGACGGGAAGCAGGTTCATGAGCGGACTCCTTGCGGCTCAGGGCCGGCGACCCGCACGTCCGGCTCCGGCACGGGTGAGGGCAGCCGGACCGTGCTGGAGGGGTCGGTGATCAGGAAGCGGGGGATGCGGCGGAAGGAACCCAGTTGCCGCATCAGGGCCAGGACCCCGATGAACCCGGCGGTCAGGAACGCCAGCACCAGCTGGCCGAGCAGCGTGGAGTAGGGCTTGGTGTAGGAGGGCACGAAGAACCCGGCCACCACGATGCCCACGGTGATGATGGTCATCCACCGCACGGTGGTGCGCGGCTTCGCCCGGTCCGCCTCGATGGCGCGCTTTTTGGCAACCTCTTCGCGGACGGTGCCCGCCACATCCTCCAGCGCCTGGGCCAGGCCCGGGCCGCGGTCGTTGACGGACAGGATGAGCGCGGCGACCACCTTGTCCGAGGTGACGTCGTCGAGTTCCTCGGCGAACGCGCGGAGCGCTGCATCCGGCCGCCACCCCAGCCTGAGCCGGTCGGACAGGTTGACGATCTGCCCGGCGAGCTCCTCAGGTGTCCCCTGACGGCTGGTGATCATTGCCTGTTCCAGGCCCATGCCCAGGCGGAGCAAGCCCGCCAGCCGCTGGGTCCACTCACTCAAGCCCTCCAGCTGGCCGATGCGCTCCTTGGCCATCTGTCCGGGGGTGATCAGCCACGGCACACCGATGACGGCCGCGCCGAGCAGTGCGCTGCCCACGAAGTTTCCCGAGGCCAGCCACACGGCCACGAAGACCGCGGCCGCCAAGACCGCGAGGGTCCGGCGCCGCAGCCGCACGTCCTCGCTCTGCTCCTTGCCGGCGCGCAGGACCTTCCAGCGCTGCCGCAGCGGAGCCCGGCGCGGCGCCGTGGTACCGGCGACACCGGCCGCGACCCCGATCAGCCCGCCGATGACGGCCATCCCGGACAGCAGTCCCCACAGCAGCGTCATCGGCTCACCGCCACCTTCAGAGGCAGCGGCGCCTGCCACGCCCCGTAGGGCTGCTGCAGCAGGGAGGAGTCGAAGCCGACGCGGCGCAGGTCGTCGGTGCAGCCAGGGTCCATCCTCGGCACCGCCCGCAGATCCCCGAACTCGGCTCCGGGGGAGAAGACCGTGTTTGTGGCAGGACGGCCGTTCTCGCCGATCCCGGTGAGCTCCAGGACGTGGGAGACGTAACGGTGGCGGCGGCCGCCGATCCGCGTCTCGTCCGTCATGTCGACGTACACGATGAAGTCCAGGCCGTTGGCGGTCTGCCGGTAGGCGAGCTGCTCGGACAGGTTCTCCTGGGCGAGCGCGTACAACTCGGCGATCCGGTCGAAGATGATGTCCGGGCGGCGGGCGTGGATCGTGCACAGATTGCCGCCCGACCCGTTCGTCAACGCCTGCATCATCGCGACGACTTCGGGCCCGCGGACCTCGCCGACTACGATCCGCTCCAGCGACATCCGCAGCGCCGGATGCATCAGGTCCAGCAGCGTGACCTCACCCGCCCCGCGTCCGGTGGCGTCCTTCTCGCCGTTGGACTCGCGGCCGACCAGGGAAACGACCTGCCGGTGGTATCCGTTGGCATGGGCGAAGAGCTCATCTTCGGTCTGGATGGTGGCGAACCGGCACTCGGGGTCGAACTCCTTGAGCATCGCCCGCATCAGGGTTGTTTTCCCGGCCTTCTGCTTCCCGGCGATCATGATGTTCTTCTCTGCGCGCACGCACGCGCCGAGGAAGTCGCGCAGGATCGGGTCGATCGTGCCCAGCCGTACGAGGTCGTCGAGATCGGCGTGGGAGACCCGGTGCCGGCGGATGACCGCATAGGTCATCGGGCCCAGCCCGGTGATGGCCTGGAGACGGGAGCCGTCCTGCAAAGACAGGGCGAGGGTGGGGTTCGCGGTGGAGATGGTGCGCTCACTGTGCCCGGATCCGCGGGCCAGCTCCCGCAGCAGCTCCAGCAGTTCTTCTTCGGAGTCCGCGATCGGCCCGACCCGGCGGCGTTCGCCGTCGCCGTAGTCGAGCCACACCTCGTGCGGGCCCTGGATGATGATGTCCTCGACCCGCTCATCGTCCAGGTACGGCTGCAGCCGGCCGGCCCGGAAAAGCAGGTCGTACACAGCGCGCCGCAGCGCCTCGTCCTCCTGCGGCGTCATGGCCTGGGCGTCCGACCACAGCGCGACAGCCTCGGAGATCCAGTTCAGGCAGCGCTGCTCTTCACTGGCCATGTCAATGTCGGGCTTGGTCTTCAGCAGTTCCTCGCGCTGCTTGGCGACCTGGGACGCGATGTCCCGGGCAACCTTGTAGTCGACGGTGACCTGAGGAACTGCGGTGCCAAGCGCGTGTGTACTCGCTGCAGCACCGGCGGATGAAGCCGATGTATTCCTCTGGGGCACCCGCGCCAGGGGCGCTGGTGTCACGGTCGGGTCGGGATGCAGGGGCCTACCGTGCATGAGTCACCTCCCCGCCTGCGGCACGCAGACCGCCAGGATCGAGGCGGGCCCGGCGCAAAGCGGCTCGCTGAATCAGCAGCGTGGTGGCCGTGCGGGCGGCCTTCATAAGCGGCGACTTGGTGAAGTGGCGCGGCTGCTCGGCACCGTCGGACAGTACGCGGGCGTCCTTCGGCACGTACGGCAGCGTCGCCACCACCGGCACCTGCAGAACACGCTGCACCTCGCCCGCAGGGTACGGCCCCTCGTCAACCAGCAGGACACTGACGTCGCCAATGCGCTCTTCGAGTGTGCGCACGCGACCCTCGGCAGCCTGCAGACAGCGCAGCGTGTTGCGGACCACGACGAACACCGCGTCAGCCTGCTCCGCCAGAATGCCGGACGGTCCGTACGCCCCTCTCCGGCCGAGATCGATCAGGACATCATGGTCGGCCTGGGCGTCGATGCCGCGGAACATCTGCGCCAGGATCTTCCACACCGATCCCAGACTCGCGGCCTGCGCGGGGTCGGTGATGCCGGGCAGCAGCAGCCGGTCGCGCGGGGACTCCATCTCGCCGTCCTGACTGCTCAGGTCGATCAGCTGGCGCCAGAAGGCGTCGCTGAACTCATTCTTGCGGGCGGCCACCGAGAGGTTGCGCAGCCCGTACCGATCGCCGAGCGAGCCCTGCAGCAGCCCGTGCAGCACGGCCCCGCCGTCCGGGTCGCACTCGGCGAGAATCATCCGTCGGCCCGGGTCCAGGGGCCATGACAGCAGCAGGGCGAGAGCGCTCGTGGTCACGCCGGGCGCACCGCTGCACCCGGCAAGCGCGATCACAGCCATCAGTCGCCATCCGGAGCAGCGAGGACCAGGCGCAGCGTGCCAGCCGACACCCACGCGGCGGCGGTCGGGCCTTCCTCCGCGGTGGTGGCGACGTCGACGACCACGACCCCGGTACCGGGAGCGGCGCTGGAGGCCTTCACAACCCGCCCGTCGATGGTCTCCGGCGGAGTGCTCGAGGATTTGTCGGTGTCCGCCTGGCCCTGGGCCGGGACGTGGACCAGTTGCACCTGCTGGCCCGGCACCAGCGCCGTTGCCGGTACCTGCTCGGGCTTGAGCCCGATCGGCACCAGCTGCTCACCCGCCTTCACCAGCGAGTCCTTCGTCACCTGAGAAGGGGCGAGCAGGGAGCCAGGCTTGAGTTCGACCGCGGCCCGCTTGCCCACGACCGAGTCCAGGTCATTGCCGTGCACCGCCTTGACGGACGGGTCCAGGGCAATGGAGGCCTTGCCCAGGTCGTCTTCGGTCACGACCTGGCCGACCTGGACGTCGCGGACGACGGTCACCACCTCGGTGCGGTTGCCGACCTGCAGCAGCAGGACGGCAACTCCGGCCCCTCCGGCGGCGATCAGCGCCAGCGACAGGGCGATGACACCCGGTCGCCGCCGGCGGGCCGACACCCGCGGGGGAGCAATGGGCCCGGCCCGATGCCCCTGCTGGGGGACGCCGTTCGAGCTGGGTGTACTTGTACGTTCCTGGGTCTTACTCAACGTTCTTTCCTTCCGGCGGCGTTACCTGACGACCTGCAGCTCGCCGATCGCCACCTGCACGAGGGTTTGCCGGATCTCGATGAGCTGGCCACCCTGTCCGCCGCCCTGCCAATCGATCGTCCACGTCGAGGTCGCGGCAACCGGGAACTTGCCGTTCTTGGCGCCGGCTGAGGTCTTCGAATACACGTGACCGCACGTCGGCGACTGCGCCATACCCTCGGAGGCCTGGTAGGGCGTGCCGGGTCCGTTGCACGTCACGCTGGCGCCGTCCCCCATCTCCCACACGATCTTCGACACCTTCGCGGTCGCGGTCACGGTGATCCCGCCCGCCGACGCCGAAGCGGTGTTGGGCCCGTAGGTCGTGGCGCTCTGGTTGACCCACATCCACATCGGAACACCGACCGTGTACCTCCCGGCCGCACGCGGGCTGGCGATGTCCGGTCCACGCAGCAGCATCTTGTCGACGGCCTGCTGAGCGAGGACTGCGGGGTCAACCGCGGCCTGATCCGGCGGTTCTGCCAGCCAGACCGGAGTGATGACGATGTCAGGGTTGTCCGGGTTGCCACCGACGTGGCAGATCTTCTCGTAGATCGCTCCTCCGTCGCCGGGCTCGTGATCTCCCCAAACGGAGCTTCCGGCCGGCGGCTGCGGGTCATACAGCTCGTAGGTGCATTCCGGGCGGCTGGCACCCTGGCCGGACCCCTGCCCGTCACTGACCGGCTCCCCGCTGCCTGATTGGCCATCGCCGCCGGATCCCGGCACTTCGACGCCCACGCAGACGAAGTCGTTCTCGCATCCCTCGGCGCCACCGCTGGGGCCGTCCGCAGCATGAGCAGAAGCCGATAAGCCCGCAACGACCACGGCACCGCTCACCGCCAGGGCGGTCCGTCGAGCTAACACGCCTTCCCCGTCTGCGGCTCGTCCTCTATGACCTTCCACCCGTCGTCCCATCGCTCAAGCGTGGCAATCGTGATGTACTTCGTCAGCCGCTCCGACGGGAGCGGCAGCGGGTCCCCGGTGTCCTTGTCCGTGGCTTTCCACTGCGCCACGTCCAGGCAACTGGTGATGGTTGCGTTGGGGACCTTGCGGTTCAGGTGAACTTCAGCGGCAGGGCTGTTCACGGTGACGGAGCCAGTGAAGACGCGCCCGGCCTTCTTCATGCGCTCGGCATCGTGCTCAGGCCGGCTGAGGGCGGCCAGCGCCGCGTACTTCTTGATGTCGGTTCCCTCCACGCTGGCGGTGGCATAGACCCGTTCCATCTCGCCCCAGTAGGCGCGGTACCGCGCGATCACTTCCGCCTCGGCGGCCTGCGTCGGATCAGCCGATGGAGGCGGTGAGTCCGCCGGTGCTGAGGTTGCCGGATTCGTATCGGAGGCCTTGCCGGTCTCGTCCGACGAACTGCACGCGGCCAGGGCGAGCGCAGCGCACAGCGTGATGGAGGCGACGGCGGTCTTTCGGGAGCGAACAGCGGAGTGATGAACCGGATGTGCGCGACGTTTCACGATGCCTCCCCGTACGGCGCGGTGTGACATGACTGCCAACTGAGCCGCCGACGGACGGCAGTCCAGCTCCGCGGCCTGGTCCAGTTGCGGTGATCCGTTTGCCTAGCGGCGGGGGTGCCGACGACCCGCTGGGACGTGGTCACCGGGAGTCCACGTGCAGGAGGTCAAGTTCCAGGATCCGGGCACTTGTTGTGGACAAGTTCGCCAGGCCCTGGCCTTGGATCTCGTCGGTGATCACCGGCCCCTGGCTGGCACCCAGCGTGGTCTCGCGCTCGTCAGGGACGAGGTGATGACTGCTGCGGTACTGGGGCTTGAGCAGAGCCTCGCGCTTGTGCGCGGCAGGGAAAGCAGCAAGGACACCGCCGTCCGCGGTGCGCAGTGCATACACCCGCGGGTGTGCTGGCGCCTCGGCAAAGAACTGCAGGGTCGCCATCCCGTCGGCCGCACCGTTCTTCTCGCTGTTGTGATGCGCCGTGACCGCCTGCTCCTTCGGTTCAGAAGGGGCTAGCTTCTTGCCCTCGTTGACGCCTCCGGAGATGTATAGGTCCTGGACGGCGGCGGTCAGATCATCAGGAGCGAGCGATCCGACTGGCTTCGTGGGATCCGCGACCTGCGCGAACCCGTCCGCGTCCACGGCCAGCCGGGGAATCGACACCTCGTTGCCGGTGTAGAGGGACATCACCATCTTGTAGGTGCCGCCCACCCTGTCGAAGATCATCAGCGTCGTAGGGCGTTTGCCGTAACTCGACTTCGCCTTCACGGCGAACCATGTCGCCTCTCCCCGCCGGGGGATGAAGTAGGTGCGTTCCTGGTAGAAGAAGGCGGTGCGGTAGGCCTTCTGCTCATCCTTCGGCCAGGTCTTCAGGGTGGCGTAGTCAGCCTTGGACTGCTCGTGGACCTGGCCGCCCTCGACCGTGTGCAGGAGTTCCTCGTCCTGGGCCTTGTTGGCGCGGTTGTTGACTCTCTCGTAGGTGTCCACCACCCGCTTGGTGGCCGCCTGAGTCACCACGCCTCGAGGCATAGAATGCGCGCTCGCCCTGGCGTCGTCGGCGCTCGGCTTGTCCTGGTCCGTGCCCGCCTCGCAAGCGGTGAGCGTGGCAGCGGTCAGACCTAGCGCCAGACTCGTCAAGATGCGCGTATGCCGGGTCCGGGCCGAGTGCTGTCGGGACATCATCAGGCTCTTCGCTCCTCGCGAGGGGTGAACAGGATGGGGGTGCGGGGGCCCGGGCGCGCTCCGGGCCCCCGCCAGGCTGAGGCCGGACCGCTTCGAGGGGTCGTGGTCCGGCACTGTCCGGCATACAGTGGCGCCCCAGCCTGGGTCTGGCCATTGACGATTCGCCTCTGACCGGAGTCCGTGGGCGGACGGCGCGACATGGCCCGCCTTCATCCGCAGCTCGGGCCGCAAGTGACGGGACAGCGCTGCGCGAGCGGGCTCAACGACGCTGCGTGCGCTCCTTCTGCCGCGCGGGCCTGTCGGCCGGCCAGATGACCAGGACGTCGTCGTCGACAGTCACCAGCCGCCTGGGATGACAGGCACGCATGTCTGCGAGCGTGGTCGCGCTGAAGACGCCATGCAAAACGACCGCCGAGCCGATGGCCTCTGCGCGGTGTGTGAGCGGCTGGGAGATGACGTCCAGGAGCACGCAGGTGCCGCGGTGTGACTGCACAGGGCAGGCAAACGCCGCGGTGGCCCGTCGTTCACGCCTTGTCATGTCATCCGTCCTCGCGTGCGGGAGCGGCGGGCGGCCGTCCGCCGAGCGGGACGGTGCCTGGGGGAGGCCACGAGGACAGAGCGTTGGGGGACTCAAGGGGAGTCCGCGGCGTGGCCTGGGTTCCTTCCTCGGGGGCTGTACGCGAGGTGGCAGCGTTGCGGTGTTCGAGGAGGAAGGGCGGCGAGGTTGAGCGGGCGCTCCGGCGGGCCCGGTTGCTGAGCTTGCGAAGGTCACGGCGGGTTTGGTTCAGGCTCCGAGAGAGGGTTTCGATGACCACGGCGGCCTCGGATAATGCGGCCGTGCCAGAGGCGGCGGGCGTCCAAGTCCCGTTCGGGGCGTGCTGCGCGGCGATGGACGCGCAGACGCTCAGCAATTCTGTGATCACTCTGTTGAGCTGGAGGGCATCGCTTTCGGTGAAGGCGGGGGAGGTTGTCGACGGTGTGGTCACTTGGCTCTCCTGTGGTGAGATCGGCCATCGGGCGTGTGATGCCTGGCCGTGGTCCATGCGGGTGCAGGTGGCTGTGGACATGGGTGCTCGTCGGCGGCGGTCGGATCATCTGGAGGCTTCGGCGGATCAGCGACCTGCGCGAACCCGTCCCTGTCCACGGCCAGCCTTCGGCGGCCGGCCGCGAATTCGTGGCCCGTCACCCGCAACTGCGCGCTGGCTTATGCGGGTTAGACATACTCAAGGGGTTGTGAACGTAGATTGCAAGGTACAGAGTTTGCACTATCAGCAGGTTGCAGAAACTGCCGGAAGGGGACGTTGTGGCTCGCGAGAGGTCTGGTAGGACCGTCGCGCACCTGGTTTTAGCCACGCGGCTCAAAACTCTTCGTGAGGCGGCAGGGATGTCCCGGAGCGAGGCCGCCAATGCACTGGGGGCCCACCAAGCGACCGTCCGCCGCATTGAGCAGGCCGAGACATCCCTGGATGAGGGGCAAGTCCACACCCTGCTCACGGCATACGGCGCAGGCCCTGCTGAAATCGAAGCGTTCCTCGGGCAGCTCGCGGTCGCCAACCTCCCGGGGTGGTGGCACCCGTGGCGGTCTGTCATGGACCCCTGGCAGCTGGATCTCATGAGCGTGGAATCCGCGGCCCGGTACATCCGCGTGTGGGAGCCAGCACTTGTTCCCGCCCTGCTGCGCACACCGTCCTACGCCCGCGCTGTCGACGACGTCCGCAGACCCGACCTGTCCGCCGAGGACAGAGACCGGCGGACGGAGCTGCTCGTAGAGCGCCAGAAGCGGTTACGTCATCAGAACACGACTATCTGGGCCATTATGTCCGCCGCGGCGCTGCATACGTTCGTAGGCGACAAGGATGTGATGGCCGAGCAGCGGCAGGCGCTGAGGGCAGCCGTCGAGCGCCCCGATGTGACTCTGCAGATTCACCCTCTCAACGGTCCTTGTCACCCCATGACTGGCATGCCGGCCGTGACCCTGTACCGGGTCGATGTGGAGGACATACCCGACCACGTAGTCCGTGAAGGCGATCCACGCGGAAGCGCTGACGTCTTCAATAGCTTGCACGCGGTGTCGGCCTATCACGTGTTGATGGACCACACCTGCGTCATCGCACCTCATCCCGACAAATCGAAAGAAGTGCTGACATGACCGAACCCACCCGCCCGCATGAGCCGATCGACACGTCCGTCGCCCACAGCGCGCGCGTCTGGAACTACTGGCTGGGCGGAAAAGACCACTACCCGGCCGACCAGGCCGCCGGCGACGCCTACAGCAGCAAGTACCCGCGCATAGTCCCGTTCGCCAAGGAGTCGCGGGACTTTCTTCGGCGCACCACCGCCTTCCTCGCCAAAGCAGGGATCCGGCAGTTCATCGACTTAGGCGCCGGGCTGCCGACCAGCAACAACACCCATGAAGTCGCACAGCGGATCTCGCCCGACTGCCGAGTGGTCTACATAGACCACGACCCGATCGTGCTGCTGCACGTCCATGCCCTGCTCACGAGCACCGCCGAGGGCGCCACCGCCTATGTGCAGGCGGACATGCGGGATACGGACGCCGTCTTAACGGGCGCGGCCAAGACACTGGACATGACCAAGCCGACCGCTCTGGTGATCAACGATGTGCTGGGCCATATCGAAGACTGGGACGAAGCCAAGGGTCTGGTGCGCCGACTGATCGACCAACTTCCCTCGGGCAGCTACCTGTCACTGAGCCACTCCACCGCTGCAGACAAGGAACACCAAGAGGTGCAGGACGAGTACAACAGCAGCGGGGCGATTCCCTACATCTTCCGTGAGCCGTCGGTGGCCGTCGAGCTCTTCGAGGGCACCCAACTGGTCGAACCCGGGTTCACGAGCTGGCCGCGCTGGCGCCCCGACGCGAACACCGGGACTCTCACCGACCGCGCCGGCTGGGGCGGGGTGGCGCGGATCTCATGACGACGGGCAGCGCGGGGCCCGTGCCTGCGCGCCCCGTAAAGGTGACCCGGCAGCAGGTGGTGCGACGACTCACCCGTGCAGCGGCCCACTCGGACGCCCAGCTGATTGCCGAAGCCGCAGCCCTGGCCGAGGGCTGGGTGGTCCTGGCGGACCCCATGGGCGGCGTCGTCTGCAGCACCCCAGACACCGCCGGACCTGAGGGGGTGCGTGCCGCCGCGCACCCCCAGCTTTACCCGCACCTGACGATCCGCAGCATGGCGGGTGCCGTCCTCGTGGTCCGTCCCGGCACGGCAGCGCCCGCCTCCCGCATCGACCTGATCGCGCGGACCTGCGTTGATCTGCTCAGAATGCGGGCGCGGGTCCGTCGAGAGGAGGACACCCACCGCACTGAGCAGAGACTGCACACCGCCGTTTTGCATCTCCTGCTGAGTGGCCAGTCACACCTGGCAACCGAGGTGCTGAGGACCTCCGCCACACATGCCACGGTGTTCCGGCTGGCCGGCCAGTTGGTGCATGCCGCCTATCAGTCACATTGGCGAGCAGTGCAGCCGAGCGTGTCTGCCGAAGCCCACCGCATGCTGGTGTGCCTGGAGGGAGGCGAGTTGGTGGTCGTCGCGCTCCACGGCCTCGACCATGACCGCCACGTAGCGCGCCCCCTCGTCGCGCGCATCGCATACCGACATCAACTGGCAGGCGGCGTCTCAGACCCGTTGCCGCTCGACATGGTCGCCACGGCGTGGGCCGAGGCAGGAAATGCGCGGCGCGGCGCCAGGTCCGGCTGCCTGGCGTCCGCGACCTTCCTGGGGTCGCACGGGCTGCTCCGCGTCGTACCCGCCGAACGGCTCGCCCTTTGGTCCGCTGCAATCCTGAAGCCCCTCAACCGCCAGCAGCGCCGGACACTGGAGGCATACCTGCGGTCGGGGTCCGCTCAGGCCGCCGCAGCAGTGCTCGACGTGTCAGAAGGCACGGTGCGTGCGCGCCTGCGCAGGATCGGCACTCTTCTGGCCGCCGAACTGGACAACCCCACCGTGCAGGCGCAGCTCTTGCTGGCTTTGCGAGCCCCGGCTCCTTCCCGCCGAGTCGGCACATCCGCACGTCTTGGTCCCGATCCCCCGCTGCCCACCAGTCTGCTCGACCCCGACGACGCCCATCACTGGGCCTGCGCCCTCCTCCAACCTCTGGACAAGCCGTTGCGTATCGCCCTTCGCTGTTGGCTCCGCCACCGTGGCCGCACGGCGCCCGCTGCCTCCGAGCTAGGCCTGAGCCGCAGTACGCTCACCAATTGGCTGAGTAAGTGCGGCAGGGCGCTGTCCCTCGACCTGTCGTCCGCGACGGTACGGGCGGAACTCCACCTGGCCGCCGAGACGATCGCGACCCCCGAGGACACCCCGGCCCGGTTGCCGCGGCGAGGAGGCAGAACCTATCGGGGACACCAGTCCTGAGAAGAGAAACGAGCAGCCGGGCAGCGCACGCGCCCGAGGCGGGCGCCCGTCTCTCCCGGTTCCTGGCTGCGGCGATATCCCGCTCGACAGCGCTCAGGCTTCTGGCCCGCCTGCCCTTGCCGGTGGTGCGGGTGCCACGCGTCCTCGGCGTCGATGACTTCGCGCTCAAGCGCCGCCATCGCTACGCGACTGTCCTGATCGATGCCGAAACCGGCGAACGCATCGACGTACTTCCGGGCCGCGGCGCCGGCGTCCCGGAGCGGTGGCTACGCGAGCACCCTGGTGTTGAGGTCGTCTGCCGCGATGGCTCCAGCGCATACGGGGAGGCTGTGCGCCGGGCCCTGCCGACTGCGGTGCAGGTCAGCGACCGCTGGCACCTGTGGCGGAGTAGCGGGAGAGCAGCCTGACCTATTGGTGATGTAGATCACCGTGTCCAGGTGGAACCTGTTGTTCTGGCCTCTGTTTTCACAATGTTCACGGCAGTTACGCTCCGCCTTCACTGATCGATTCCGGGGTGAGGCGGCTTCACCGTGCTGGGGAGCACGGTCGGCTCGCGCCTGGTGTCGATGTCTTTCGTTTCGTGGATTGTGGTCCCCGCGTGCTGCGTGGACTGCTGGGGTGGGAGCTCGAGTGGCTGCTCGACGTGCGCGTTTGTTGTCCGTCACGGTTGCGGGTGCGGTTTTGGCCGGTCTGCTGTCGACGGTGTCGGTGGTGTCGCCTCAGCAGGCGGCGGCCGCGGAGGATGTCACTCCGGTGGTGCCGTCGCAGTCGTTGGGGACCGTGCCCAAGCAGCAGGCGGAGGAGGCGGGCAAGGCCCTGCCCGCGCCGAAGTGGCCGGTGGCCGGTGAGGTGCTGGTGGATCTGTCCCAGGCGGCGCCGGGTGATCCGGGCACGGTGACGCCGGATCCGTCCGTGTCGCCCAGCGGGGCCGCCACGGAGGTCACGGACGTCGTTGAGGTGGCCGCGGTCGCGGACGGCGCCACACCGCAGTTGTCGGCGGCGCGGCGTGCCGCCGGGGACGCGGAGGACAGCCCCACACCCACGCCATCTGCTGATGCAAGCCTTCCCACCGCAAGCCCGAACCCGTCGGATGAGGCATCGACCCAAGCCCCGTCCCCGTCACAGACTGCAGAGGCTTCACAGACTCCGACAGCGACCCCTGAAGAGCCGTCTGAGCCGTCACCGGACACCATCTCGCCGGATCAGGTCGATGTCCGGTTGCTAGACCGGCAGGAGGTGGCGCCGGCCGGCGGTGTGGGACTGGGCCTGCAGGTCATCCGTGCCGATGGTGTCGACACCTCTGGTCAGGTGCAGGTGGACATCGACTACTCGGGCTTCAAGTACGCCTACGGCGGCGACTTCGCCTCCCGGCTGCAGCTGGTGAAGCTTCCCGCGTGCGCGCTGCAGACGCCCGAGGCCGAAGCCTGCATGGACCGCGAGGTCGTGCCGGCCGAGAACGACACCGCGTCCGGGACGCTGACCGCGACGGTCGTGGCCGAGCCGGATGGCGATGAGGGCCCGTCCACACAGCTTGGTGCAGCCTCGGCTTCCGTATATGCGCTGACTACGGGCTCGTCATCGGACAAGGGCGACTACCGGGCCTCCACCTTGTCGCCGTCGGGATCGTGGGACGTGGCGACCGGCTCCGGGGCCTTCACCTACAACCTGCCAGTCAGCCTGCCAGCTCCGGCGATGGGCTCCGCCCCGAGCCTGGGGATGTCCTACAACTCGCAGTCGGTCGACGGCCGCACCTCCGCGACGAACAACCAGGCGTCCTGGGTCGGCATGGGCTGGGACCTGAACGTCGGCTTCATCGAGCGCCGGTACCGCAACTGCACCCAAGACGGCTTGAAGACGATCGGCGACATGTGCTGGGACTCGCCCAACACGACCGATGAGCCCGGCGGGGCGGTCTACGTCATCAACCTCAACGGTGTGACATCGACACTGGTGCAGGACAACACCGGCACCGGGTCGTACCACGTGCAGGAGGACCCGGGCTGGCGCGTGCAGCACCTGACCGGCGGGCACGGCGCGGATGACGAGTACTGGGTGATCTCTTCCCAGGACGGCAAGCGCTACTACTTCGGCTGGGGACGCTCGGAGCGAACCAGCGCGGCAACCGGATCCGTCTTCACCATCCCGGTGGTCGGCAACAACGCCGGGGAACCCTGCCACGCCACATTCCCCGAGCCGTGCACGCAGGCCTGGCGGTGGAGCCTTGACCGCACGGTGGACGCCAACGAGGTCGAGTCCGTCTACTTTTACGACAAGGAGACGAACTACTACCGGTCCGTCGCCAACACCGACAAGGCCCGCGCCTACACCGCGAGCGGCTACCTGAAGCGGATCGAGTACGGCTGGCCCGCCCAGATTCCGAACGCCAAGCCGACCGGCAAGGTCGAACTGTCCCACGTGGGCCGGTGCGTGGAGCGCATGTCGGATGCGGACCCGCTGCGCAGCGAACCCGCTGCCTGCCCGTCGATCGCTTCCACTCCCTCGTCCTACCCGGACGTACCGGTCGACCTGCTGTGCGATGGCACGTCGGCGGACTACTACTGCGCGGGCAAGACGTATTACCCCACGTTCTTCAGCAAGGACATGCTGTGGGACATCAAGACGTACGTGCTGAACACCACGGCCGACGGCTGGGATGCGGTGCAGCAGTACCAGACCAAGCACGGCCTGCCCAACCCGGACGGCACCATCGGCAAGACGCTGTGGCTGGACTACGTGCAGCGCAAGTCCTACGGGACGGGCACGGACATCGTGCTGCCCGTCATCAACTTCAACGGCGTCGACCTGGACAACAAGGTCGGCTCCAGCGAGCTCAACTTCCGCCGCCTCAACACCGTCCACGGTGACCTGGGCGCAACCACCACCGTCACATACGGATCCCCCAACGCGTGCAGCGTCGACGCGCTGCCCACGCAGTCCTCGAACACCAAGGACTGCTACTGGCAGAAGTGGACCCCCGAGGGCGAGACCGAGGAGAGAACCGGCTGGTTCAAAAAGTTCCTGGTCATGCGGGTGACCGTCGACCCGACGGTCACCAGCAGCCAGGACGGCGCCCCGGAGATGACCACCTCCTACGACTACCAGGGCGGGGCCGGCTGGCGCTTCACAAACGACCCGCTCGCCCCGGACGCCGACGAATCCTGGTCGGACTGGCGCGGCTACCAGCGCGTCGAGGTCACCTCGGGCACCGGTGCGGTCAAAAGCTCCACGTTCCACTGGCTCTACCGCGGCCTGGACGGCGACCGCACCTCCAAAACCGACCCCTCAGCCACGCGATCTGTCTCCGTCACCGACGGCGACGGCACTTCCTACACCGACTCACCCTGGCTGCAGGGCCGCACCATCCAGACCTCCAAGCGCGACGACACCGGCGTCTCGCACCAACGGGTCTTCCACAAGTACTGGACGCACAACACCGCCCAGTACGAAGGCCTGCCCGACGCCCGCTTCGTACGGGAATCCCAGAGCACCACCGAGACCAAGATCTCCACGGGCTGGCGTACCCACGTCGTGCAGAACGAGTACGACGCAACAACCGCCACCTCAGCCACCTACGGCCTGCCCCTGCGCCTGGACGACCAGGGCGAAGCGGGCGTCGCGGACAACCGCTGCACCACCTACGGCCGCGCCTACAACACCGACCTGTACGACGGCACCAAGATCCAGCGGTGGATGGTCGTCGTTGATGAAACGCGCATTACGCAGCCGGCTGTGTCG
Organism: Streptomyces sp. NPDC002776; assembly: GCF_053592195.1. NCBI lineage: Bacteria > Bacillati > Actinomycetota > Actinomycetes > Kitasatosporales > Streptomycetaceae > Streptomyces > Streptomyces sp. NPDC002776. Next base: position 27,028 of record NZ_JBSFVG010000024.1, read on the forward strand.
ACCGAGCCGCAGACAACCAGGACAGCTACCGCGTCACGCTCTACGACGATGCCGTCGACGTAGCCAGCAACAAGCTGGCCGACGCCAACCCGACCGAAACGCGAACCTACACCTCGTCCACTGCCTACCAGAAGGAGCGGTACGGCTACGACGACGCAGGCCGAATGCGCTGGACTGAAGACGCCAAGCGCAATCGCACCACCACCGCCTACACGCCCGAGCACACCTGGCCGCTGGACGGCATCACCACCACCACCCCCAAGCCCTCGAACGACCTCGCTGACATGCGCGGCGCCTTGAGCACTACCGTGTGGAAGTCCCGGTTCTGGGGTCTGCCCTACCAGACCAAGGATGCCAACGGGAACCTCACCAAGCTCACCCTGGACGCCGCCGGCCGGCTGGCCGAGGTGTGGAAGCCGACCGAGACCGGCACCTCGCCGTCGATGAAGTTCAGCTACAGCATCCCGACCTCCACCAGCAACGGCATCCCCGATTCCGTCAGCGGCTTCCCGCGCGTGGCCAGCCACACCCTGCAGTCCGCCAGCACCTACCTGTCCTCCTACGCCTACACCGACGGCCTGGGCCGAGCCCGCGAGACACAAACGCCGATCCCGGACGGCACCGACTCCACCGGCGCGGAAGTCCCCAACCGGCAGGTCGCCGTCACGCGCTACGACACGGCCGGACACGTCACCGGCACATCCGCCGTCTTCCGCAACCAGGGCACCGCGGGCTCGGGTGGACCCGTCAGCCCGAAGGTTGAGGATCTTCCCTCCTACACCGACCTGACCCTCGACTGGGCTGGACGCACCACCCAGTCCCAGATCCTCGTCGGCAACGGCACACAGACGAAGGCCACGCTGTACGGACGCGTACTGACCGCCTACCACGGTGACTACACCAGAGTGACGCCCGCCGCGGCCGGCGCCGTGGACACCCACACCAACGTGTACGGACAGACATCGAAGGTCGTCGAGCACACGGACGGCACCACGTTCACGACGCAGTACGCCTACACCGCCGCCGGAGCGCTGCGGCAGATCACCGATCCGCGCGGCAATCTCACCTTCTACAACTACGACTGGGCCGGACAACGCATCAGGACGGTCGATCCTGACGCGGGCGTCTCGACCACGACGTACCACGAGAACGGGCAAGTCGACCAGACCACCAGCCGCAGGGGCGTCGACCCCGTCACCGGCCACAGTAGTGAAGTGGTCCTCACCTACGGCTATGACAACTTGGGCCGTAAGACGTCGGTAAGCAACGGAACCACGGTCCTTGCTTCATGGAGCTGGGACGGCCTGAGCGTGCCCGGCGGCAAGGGCCAGATCGTCGAGGCCAAAAGCCGCGACACGGACGGCACCACGTACACCACCAAGACCAGCAGGTTCGACACGCGTGGACGCCCGCTGAGCAGCACCGTCAGCATTCCCACCAAGGTCACCGGACTGGCAGGCGACTACACCACCAGCCTCACCTACGACGCTGCAGACCACGTCACCTCCATCACGTATCCCAAAGCTGGTGGCCTTGAGGCAGAGACGGTCACGACCACCTACAACAGCTACGGCCAGCCCACGCGCCTGGCGTCCGGGCTGGGCACGTACGTGCGGTCGACCGTGTACGACGCTTACGGCCTGCTGACTGACCGCTATTACGGCGCCCCGACCGACCCTGTGAGCGGCGTCGCTGCGCAGCGCACGTACGGCTACAACTACGCCAACGGCACACGCTGGCTCAGAAGCATCACCACCAACACCACGGTGGGCCGCTACACCAGCGAAACCCAAGAGGACCTCTACACCCACAACTTTGACGGCAAGATCACCGAACTGCGCGAGCAGGCCAGCGGCCAGACCGCACAGTCCCAGTGCTTCCGCTACGACGAACAAGCCCGCCTGACCAGCGCCTACACCCGCTCCGAACTCGGAGTGTGCGCACTGAACAGCGGCTCCGACTTCACCGGCCAAGCCCCCTACCAAACCGCCTACAGCTATGACCGCCTCGGCAACCTGCAGTCCGTCACCGACACCAACAGCAGTGGCACAGCCGAGACGCGCGACTACCTCTACCCGGGCTATGACGACAACGGGACCTGGACGACGGCCAACGCCAAACGGCCCCACGGCGTCCGCAAGATCAACACAGTCACCGGCGGTACGACCACCGCAACGGAGTCCTTCATCTACGACGACTCCGGCCAGATGGACACCCGCATCAAGCCCGGTCTGACAACCAGCTACGCCTGGACCAAGCTCGGCCAGCTCTCCACAGTTAAGACCACCGACTCCGCCGGCAGCCGCCTGACCCGCTACACCTACGACGCCGACGGCACCCTCCTCCTCCGCACAACCCCCGAGGAAACCGTCGCCTCCATCGGCGGCATGGAACTGCGCACCACCGACGGCATCAAAGTCACCGCGACCCGCTACTACAGCAGCGGCACGTCCGTCGTCGCCATGCGCACAACAGAAGGCACCTCCGTCGCCAACGGCAAACTCACCTACCTGATGGCGGACACGCAAGCCTCCACCCAGCTCGCCGTCGACGCCACCACCGGCACCACCACCCGCCGCCGCTACACCCCCTTCGGCGACGAACGCAACGGCACCCTGCCCACCGGAACCGACAACGGCTTCCTCGGCAAAACCGAAGACACCAGCACCGGCCTCTCCCTCCTCGGAGCCCGCGCCTACGACCCCCACCTGAGCCGCTTCCTCAGCCCCGACTCCCTCAGCACGCCGTACAAGCCGCAAAACCTCTCCGCCTACAGCTACAGCGACAACGACCCCATCAACTACGCAGACCCATCCGGCCTCGCGCTTGCAGACTGCACCGGCGGCTGGAACGAGTGCGGCCCGGGGCCGAAACCCGGTGGCACGGGTGACACGGGTGGCAATGACAATCCCCCGGCTCCCGCGGCGCCCCCTGCCGCGGCGCCCGACTGCTCCGGGTACGGCTACATGGTCCGTGACGCCTGTCTCCAACAAGGCGGCGGGGACAAGGACCACAGCGGATTCTGGGTCGAGGCCGCGGCCGTCACCGTCAACGCGATCACGTTCAGCCTGTGCCAAAGCGTCGCCGTTGGCGTTACCGGCCCTGCGGGTCTACTCGCTACCGGCTCCTGCATCGCAGGATCAGGTGCTGCCGGTGCCGCGGTGCGAGATGCCGTGGACGGCGACGCAGAGTCCACCGGTGAGGCTCTCGCCAATCAGGCTGAGGGCGCCGCATACAACCTCATCGCTGGCGCGGCATTGAAAGCCGCGGCTGCCTTGCGTGCTCAGGTAGCGAAGATGTGTGCGAAGAACAGCTTCCTCCCTGAGGAAGACGTGCGCATGGCAGACGGCACCGTCAAGAAGATCAAGGACGTCAAGGTCGGGGACAAAGTCCTGGCGACAGATCCGGAAACCGGGCAGACCCAAGCGCGTGCAGTCCTCGCCACCATCATCACCAAAGATGACAAAGCCTTCCCTACGTTGTTCTGCGGGAGGTGCTGAGCCCTTCGTATGGTTCACCCACCCAGGGGTGCCGGGTGTGGTTCAAAAAGCTCTGCCGCTTGTGGCTTTCAGTGATTGGCCGCCCGGTGCCCCACGACGACTCGGCTGCCAATTAGGAATTGCGAATGATCGCTGAGTAGGGAATCGACAGCGAGGTCGTCCGTCGGAAGGCACCAGCACCACACCGCGCGGAGGCACCACATGGCCATGATCTGGGCCGGCATCGACGCAGGCAAGACGCACCACCACTGCGTCGCGATCGACGAGAGCGGCCGCCGGCTGCTGTCCCGACGCGTCGCCAACGACGAACCCGAACTCCTCGAACTCCTCACCGACGTCCTGGCCCTGGGCGATGATGTGACCTGGGGCATCGACCTGGCCGACGGTGGAGCCGCCCTGGCCATCACCATCCTGTTCAATCACGACCAGCCGGTGCACTACATCTCCGGCCGGGCCATCCACCGCGCCTCCGAGAGCTACCGCGGCGAAGGCAAAACCGACGCCAAAGACGCCGCCGTCATCGCCGACCAGACCCGCATCCGCCGCGATCTGCACTCCTTACGCGCCAGCGACGAGACCGTCACCGACCTCAAGATCCTAACCGGCCGCCGCACGGATCTGGTCGCCGACCGCACTCGCACCGTTAACCGGCTCCGCGCCCAGCTCACCGGCATCTTCCCCGGCCTGGAACGGGCACTGGACCTCACCAACACCGGCCCACTCATGCTGCTCACCGGCTACCAGACCCCTGCCTCCCTGCGCCGGACAGGCAAGAAGAGGCTCGAGACCTGGCTGCGTAACCGCAAGGTCCTGCGCCCTGAACGGCTCGCCGAGACAGCTTGGGAGGCCGCCGGACGCCAGCACACCAGCCTGCCCGGCGAGAAACTCACCGCCCAAATGGTGCACACGCTCGCGCGGGAAGTGATGGCCCTCAACCAGCAGGTCGCCGAGCTCGACAAGGCGATCGAGGCCCGGTTTCGCGAACATCGGGACTTCGAAGTGATCACCAGCATGCCGGGGCTGGGAGCCATCCTCGGCGCCGAGTTTCTGGCCGCGACCGGCGGCGACATGAGCTTCTTCGGCACCGCAGACCGCCTGGCCGGCTTCGGTGGCGTCGCACCTGTTCCCCGCGACTCCGGCAAGATCAGCGGCAATCTTCGCCGGCCGCGGCGCTACAACCGCCGACTCCAACGCGTCTTCTACATATCCGCCTTGTTCAGCATCCGACACTGCGATGAGTCCCGCCGGTTTTACGAACGCAAGCGAGCCGAAGGCAAACGCCACATCCAGGCTGTCCTCGCCCTGGCCCGCCGCCGTGTGAACGTCCTCTGGGCCCTCCTCCGCGACGGACGGACCTACGAACTCATGCCACCCACCGCGCACGCGGCTTGACAGACCGCATTAGGAATCACTGAGCTCACCGTGAGGACACGTCAGGGCGATTCCACAATTATCGCCACGGACCGGCATCCGTTCTGGTCTCCGAGCGAGCATGCCTGGATCGACACAGCGGACCTTGAAACCGGCATGACGCTCCGCACGGACATGGGGGGTGAGGTCGAAATTGTGGCGACCCGCTCCTACCGTGACCGTCAAGAAACACGCAACCTCACCGTCGACGGCATCCACACGTACTATGTGCTGGCGGGGGCCACGCCGGTACTCGTTCACAACAGCAACTGCACCGGTACGGTCTGGGATGACATCAAGGGGACACAGCCGAATTACCCTGGCTCTGACTTGCCTCGGTCGTTCGAAATGCAGGCGGGCGGTACACGTGTTTGGGTTCACGGGAATGCAACCAAGCACATCGCCGAATATGCGCAGAATAAGGCGGCGAATATGGCGAGCCGAGAGCAAGTCGGACTGGCTACACAGGTTCAGCTTCGCAGCTTGCAATCTGCCGTTGCAGGGGCGACTCGGAATGGCGTTCCTACAGGAAGGATGATTACTTCCGGCGGTTGGGAGCTTAAGTTCAGTCAGCGCCCGCAAGATCCACTCCCCGCTCTTGTTCACGCTCTCTATGTCGGTTAGGAGCAGCCGATGGTGAAAGTAACTCAGTGGGCTCCCTGTCCCGGTGCCGTTGTAGAGCAGGATCCGTGGATCCCGCTGGATGCCTCATGGGAAGTCGACAGGGATCGCCAACCTCTTTACCTGATGATTTCCGGCAGTTCTGGCGGCTATCTTGAGGTCAGGGTGCACCCTGAAAGTGGTCAACTGATGAGCTTGACGGTTATTGACCTTCCCCCGGAAGGGGGTGGCCTGGATTCGATTCCGGACCCGGAATTGCTCGGGGATGTCGTGCCAGTATTCGACATCTCGGAATGGGAGGACGTCGACCCTGCCATTCGGATTGTGAGAAAAACCGTCGACCTGTCGCACGCTCGCCTTCCGGAAGGCGAACTACTAACCCTCGGTGGAGCTGTGACGGCTGTCGAGGCAAGCTGCGGCCCTGTTGTTGTGGGAGTGAGTCATCAAAGTGAGCTGACGCACTTCTGGTTCAGGAGTGAATCAACGGAAAGTTGATCGCGTTCGACGCGGCGCGCATGCAAAGCTGAAGCCCTGCCAGGTGCGTCCTGGCAGGGCTTCTGCGTGGGGTGACGGCAGTAGTTGACGGCAACGTCTGCGGACGAGTGAGGCGCAGGGTGGCGGTTCGTCGCCGTCGGAGCGTGCCGTCTCGGTGCTCTCCCGGCCGACGAGCGCGGTGCCGAGGGCGTCGATGGCGTCGCGCTGGAGGCGGAGCCTGACGTGGGCATAGACGGTGGCGGTGACGCCGATGTGGGCGTGGCCGAGGAGTTCCTTGATGACGACGAGTTCGATGCCCTTGTTCCAGGAGCGGCGGCGTTCACGCGTACCCGCGTGCCTTCGAGGCTGTACCGGGGTACCGGGATCTGGCTGGCTGGCTGGCTGCGACGTGCGGCGGCCAGTGGGCGTGTGGTCGCACGTCACAGCTCGGTCCACGGGCGGGCCTTGCCGCCGGTCAGGGGGATCCAGATGTCACCGGTGGGCCCAACGTCTTCGAGGTTTTCCAGGGTTGTTGCGCCCATGGGTATGTGTTGGGCGAGTGTGTCCACGAGTGGGTGTTCGGCGACCATGGCTTGCAGGTCGCTGATGCGGTTGTCCAGGACGTACCGGGAGGCCCCGGTCAGCACGAACAGCACCCGGGGAAACACGGGATACCAGCGCAGCCACACCGGCCCGGCAGTGGTGGGCTGGCGGGGGCGGGGCCGGCCGCCAGTTTGCGGTTGGTAGGACCACAACCGCGCGTAGTCGATGAGTTTGGAGGCGAGCCGTTCGCTGCTCATGGTTGTCCGGTCGACCTCGACGAACGCCCGCAGCTTGGTGCGCTCGGGGCCCTGGTTGAGGGTGTAGTGCATGACGGCGTCCGGGATGATCCGCTCGCCGTCGCCGATCGTGTGGGCTACTTCGGGTGTCCAGTCGAGGTGGCCGTGTTCGTCGCCGCGGTGGCGGGCGTCGGTGACGAAGGCGAGGTGGGTGCGCAACACGGTCAGGGTGTGCGGTGTCTTCAGCGAGGCCGCCATGGCCGAGGTGATGGGGTATGGGGGGCGTCCGCGCAGTGAGGGGAAGTCTTTGGTCAGCCGGGCGCCCTCGGGAGTGAGGAACCAGGCGCGGGTCCGGTTGGACTGCGGCAGCACGGTGTAGTCCACCAAGCCGTCGTCGCGCAGCGTGTTGAGCGGCCCGGAGAGGGTCTGCCGGGCGGTGCCGGGCCGCAGGAGGTCGTGCAGCTGGCGTGTGGTCGCCATGCGGTGCTGGGCGAGGACGGCCAGGAGCTGATGCGGCAGCGGCTCGGCGGGGCTGGGCGTATGGCCGGACGGCGTGGTGTCGGTGGTGGTCACTGGTAGTCCCTCTTCTTCTGCAGGTGGACAGCGGGATTGGCGGCGCGGGACTGGGTGAGGAAGGCGCTTACGTGGGTGAGCTGGGTTTCGGCCCGGTCGGTGAGATGGTGAAGCGGGGCTGCGCCGGCCGCGGCCAGGGCAGCGCGCTGCAGTGCCGCGGCCTGGCGTGGCCGGTGGTAGTCGGCGAAGACCTCTTCCAGATGGGGGCCGGTGATCTGGACGGGGCCGATGCGGCGGCCTTCGACGGTCAGCGACATGTAGTGCTCGAAGCGGTCCAGAGCGGCAACGACGTCCGCAGAGGGACGCTCACCCCACTCGGCGGTGATCGGGGCGATGGCGGACTGTGAACCGGCGGTGGAGGCCAGGGTGGAGGCGTTTTGCACCAGCGACAGCCGCACCGGGATGGGAAGGCGGGCCAGCAGCTGGGTCATGCCGTGGACGTGGACTTTGTATTTGCGGAAGTCTTCGAACATGGAGGCGATGGTTTCGGGGGCTGCGCCGGTGAGGGTGATCAGTTCGTCGAAGTACGGGCGGAAGGGCACCCGTTGGGCTTCGGGGGTGTCGCGGCGTGAGCGCACGGCGCGCAGCAGGTCCCGGGCGAGGAGGGCGGTGATCAGTCGGTCGGTGGGCCCGTTCCCGCCCGGGCACACCCACACGATCATCTGTGTGTCCATGGCGGCACGGATGTTGTAGACGCCGGCCGGCTGCCCCAAAAACGCCCGGGTGACCGGGTTGGCGGCCAGGCGGGCGATCGGGTTGAGGACGACGGCGAACGCGTCCGTGGGCAGCGTCGGGAAGACCGTCCGCCACCAGGCGCGGATCTCCTCGTTAAGGCGTTCTTCCACGGCGGTGAGTGCCAGCTTGCGGAAGGCCGGGTCGGTGAGCAGGGACCGCACGTGGAAGATCGTGGCCTGGTCTTGTGGCCGGCCGGCGGTGCAGGCGGCTTCGTTGACGGCTACCAGCACCGCCAGGGCGGCGGTGAGGAGGGTGAGTGCGCGGGGTGCGGTGGCGTCGTCCCAGCCGAGCACGGATGCGTAGGCATCCGCGGTCGCCTCGACGACCTCGTGAGCGACCTGGCCCTGGTGCATGCCGATCGGGTTCCAGCAGCTGAGCTGCGCAGCGGGCCCGCTGGCGTTGAGGTCGATCAGCGCGATCCGCTGCGTCAGGTGGTCGTGTGCGAGGAAGGGCAGGGCGCGGGGCCAGGAGTCGCGGTGCGGGTCGAGGAAGAGCAGTCCGCCGCCGGCGTGCGCCCAGCCGATCGCCTGGGCGAGGGCGCGCTCGGTCTTGCCGCCGCCCGCCTTTCCCACCGCAACCTCGAACAGGGTCTCCTCGGCGTAAGTGGCAACAAGGCGCCGACGGCCGTCCGGGCTCCGGTAGATGCCTTGCAGCAGCAGCTCGGGATCGCCGTGCTCGAAGGTGGGCAGGTCGCCGGCGAGAAGTGGCAGACGGCAATGCACCGTGGGCGGCTTGAGCAGGCCGGTCAGCTCGTCCAGCCTCACCCAGTTCGCACGCGGTGGCTGACAGTGCCCTAAGGTCCAGCGGCGTTGGAATCCGCGCCGGCTGGGCCAGCGGTCCGCCCCGAGGCGCCAGGGGCCCACCCGGAGGCCGCGCATCGCCCAGCGCGAGCCACCGCCGAACACATCGAGTGCGGCCTGGAGTTGAGCGAGCCGGGCCTGCGGGCGTCCCTCAACGTGGGATGCGCACATCACCAGCAGCTGCACCCGCACCAGGTGGTCGTCCTCGGCGAGCTTGCCCAACGCCTCCTGCGCATCCACCCGGCGCGGGACGGGCGGCATCACCAGCCGCCGCCCACCCCCGCCCCCGCCCCCGCCCTGCTTGCTGGTCACCAGTTGCTGCAGCTGCCAGGTGAGGGAGTCCTCGATGCCGGTGGCGTCCTGCCGCACCCCGCGGGCAGCCCGTTGCGCCTCACGCCGCTCTGCGCGCCTGGCGTCGCTCATCAGCTGCAGACGGCGCGCCCTGAGGGCCCATTTAGGGGCGCGCTGGATGTCGAGCCGGATCTCGGCGAGGTCGCCCAGCTCGGCACGCAGGTCGGATACGGCGTCGATCAGCGGCTGCAACGGGTCCGGGTTCAGCGGAACCTCCCGCAGCGGCGCGATCGGCTTGCCCCGCAGAATGAACTCCGCCCGCACCACGTGCTCACGCGGCTTGTCGGCGATTGGCCTCGCCCGGTTCACGGTGACGGCCTCACCGAACGGCGTGATCGACAACAGACGTTCACCGCCAGCCGGGCCCTCGACGCGGTAGCGCAACGGTGCACTGCCGTCCGCGCGAAGCCTGATCTGCACCGCCTTCGACCGGCGCGGCGCCCACCACGGCATGCTCGTAGACGCCCGGGCCAGCTGCACACCCCGGCGGAAGATCTCCTCCAGACCCGGGTCAAAATGCCGCGAGGGGACCAGCTCCAGCGCCATCCGTTCCGCTGAGGCTTTCCGCGCCAGATGACGCACGGCTGCCTCGCCCACCGCCCAGACCGCCACGGCGGCCAAGCCCACCACCCACCAGTACGTGATCACCCAGCCCGCGGTGTGCACGACATCCACGACGAAGCCCGACACCTGACCCGATGCCGACGCCGCTGCCATTGCGTTGACCGTTGCCGATGCCGGTGCGCTGGCCGGTGCGGGGGCCTGGCCCGTCAGGTACGCGGCTGCCAAGTCCACGTCGCTGCTCCCTTCTTCTCAGCGCGGGTGAAGAACCAGTCGGTGATGCGGAGATCGGTGAAGGTGCCGCCGCGGTCCATGCCGGCCCACACCAGATGGACCACCGCCCTGTCCGCCCTGCCGTCACGGCGGGCGATCGCTGCCTGGATACGGAAGCGAGCGACGGCGAACGCCGGGGCCACCGCCGTGCCCGAGTCGGGGAAAACCTCCGGCCACGTCGCACGGCCGATGCCGGTGGCGTCCGCGCGCAGCAACGCGCGACCGGTGGCAAGCAGTTCCCGTTCGTCGCTTGGGGGAAGGTCGGCGGGCCAGGCGGCCTCCAGGCGCCGCTGGATGGCCGGGTCGCCGGCCACGCCTTCACCACGCGGCGTCAGCTCCGACACAGACGCCGTAACCGGCGGCGCTGCGTCGGGCGTTGACGGCGGGTCCGCACTCGTGCGCGCAACTGCGGAGGGGGGACCTGCGGCAGGTGAGGAGAGGACGTAGCGATCGGCCGGGGGCGGTGGAGTGCCTGAACCGGGGCCGGGCCGGTTCGGCAGCATCAGCAGGGCCAGCCCGGCGAGGGCCAGGCATAAACTCGCAAGGATCAGTAGCCGCGGCGAGCGCGGGCGCTGTGTAGGTTCCGATGCGATGTGTCGGTTGACCGGCGATGAAAGGCGTCCTTGCATGGTTGTCTCGATGCTCTGTCGGTGGGCTTGTCCAGTCGGGGTGTCGGGTTCTTCGGGCTGGATGCGGGCTTGCGCGGCATGCTGGTCCGACGTGCCGGGTCCGGTGCGCGGGCCCGGCGACCGGGGGCGGGGAGGATTGCGTTGATCGTCTGGGTGAACGGTGCGTTCGGCAGCGGGAAGAGCACGCTGGTGGAGGGGTTGCGTCCGCGGTGGCCTGAAGCTTTGGTCTATGACCCGGAGATGGTCGGCTATGTGCTGCGGGGGATCGTTCAGGTGCCAACCGGCGATTTTCAGGATCTTCGGCTGTGGCGGCGGCAGGTCGCCGACCTGGCGGTAGGGCTGGTGGAGGAGTACGGCCGTCCGGTCCTGGTCCCCATGACCTTGATCAACCCTGGGTATGTCGGTGAGATCTTCGGCAAGCTGCAGGATGCCGGCATCGAGGTTCACCACTTCTTCCTCAAGGTTTCCCGAGAGGTGCTGGAGAAGCGGATCGACGGCCGGAGCTTCACCCCGGATGATCCCGAACAGGATGAGCGGGTCCGGCGCTGGTGCAAAGGGAGAGTCGAGGCGTGCATGGCTGCGACCGACACCCTGCCCAGGGACACCGTGTTTCTGGACGGCGAGCTGACCCCGCCGGAGTTGACCGACACGGTGCTCAGTCGCCTCGGCGTGGCTGTGGGCCGGTAGAACGCCTTCCTGGGTGAACGTGTCGAGCCGGTGGACGTAGCCGCGACGCAGGAAGCCGCAGTTGTGCGGGAGTTGGTGCACTGGCTGACCTGAGCCGGCATCGGGATGCCGTGTTGGACGCTCGTGAGTCGTCATAACAGCCGGGCTCCTCCCGCATAACCGGGCATGGCGCTGACCGCGTCCACACGGATGACGGTGCCCGGCCGGGCAGCGTTGATCATCTGTCCGTTGCCGAGGTAGATCCCGACATGGTGGATCGTTGAGTCGCGTCCGGGGGCGTAGGCGTAGAAGACGAGGTCACCTGCTGTGAGGGCGCTGGTGCCGGCGCTGGCGGGGATCCGCTTGCCGACACCGGCTTGGGCGGCTGCGGTGCGCGGCAGGTGGATGCCGGCCTTGGCGTAGGCGTAGACGGTCAGGCCCGAGCAGTCGAAGCCCTTGATGCTTGTGCCGCTTTTGCCGCTGGGGGAGCAGCAGATCCCGTACGAGGGGCCGCCGGCGTTGCCGCCGCCCCACGAGTAGGGCACGCCGCGCTGGGAGAGGGCGGCCTCGATGACGCTGCGGACTGTGCCCGAGGCGTTCGCCAAGTCCGGATCGTTGGCGGCCGCCGTGTACTGATCAACCCAGCCCAGCACATTGGCGACGTACTCCTGCGAGTGGTTGTACTGGAAGAGTGCGGCTTTCAGCTGAGCCCGCTTGGTCAGGTTGCGGCCGTCGCCGCACAGGTAGATCGCGGCGCCGAGCGCAGCGTCGTCGGCGTTGTGCGGGTCGGCCGTGTTGTCGCCGCTGGCGTCCTTGCCGACGCCTTCCCAGGTGGAGGGCAGGAACTGGAACGGTCCGACAGCGCGCTCGCCCGTGGCGGTGCCGTCTAAGCGGCCCTGGTCGGTGTCGGGAAAGACGGTGGTGTTGCCGCCGGCGCCGGAGCCGTTGAGGAGTACCCCGTAGATCTTCGGGCGGATGTCACCGCCTGCGGTGATGTTCCGGCCCACGGCGTGGTTGGACTCGACCTTGGCGATTCCGGCGAGGATCGGCCAGCGCATGCCCCGGCACGTCGGCACATGCGTGCCGACCTTTTGGACGGCCTTCTTGTACGCGGTCAGCATCCGCGGCGGGATGTCCGCCGCGCTGCCGCCCTCGGCGATCCCACCCTCGTCCTGGACACCCGTCTTCAGCGCCACGTAGGCGCTGATCGCACTGCTTACGGGCGCGGCACAGCACACGCCGGCGAACAGCAGGGCCGCCGTTATGCATCCCCACCGCGCAAGGCGGCGCCTGGGCCGCTTCACTGCTGCCCCCCGGTCTGGTCGTCGTGCCGCCAGCGGGCGCGCAGGCGGCGCAGCGCCTCGGCCTGCCGCTGCCGCTCGTCCTGGCCTTTGCTGGGGGTGTGGGGTCGGCCGGGTGGTGGGGGAGGGGTGCCTTGCATGGCCCGCGCGAGGCCAGGGTCCACCCGCGCCACATGGTCGATCGTGCGGCGCCGCAGCTCCGCGGGATCGTTCAACAGCCGCTGCAGCTCCTGGCCCGGCGCGGCGGAGGCAGGGGCCGGCGAGGTGCCGGTGCGAGGCGGCCGCGGCGAAAGGCGGGCAGCCGTGGCAGCAGCCTGTGCGCCCGGGGGACGGCGGCCGGCAGCAGCCCGGCTGTCGCCCGAACGTCCGGTGGAGGCAGGGCTGTTGCCCAGACCTGCGGTGGCGGCGGGGCTGTTGCCGGGGCGGCCGGTGGTGGTGGGGCTGTTGGTGAGGCGGCGGGTGGTGAAGGGGGCGGGAGCGCCGCGGTCATCAGCGTGGTCGCGCACGGTGTGGGCAAGGTGGCGTCCCATGTCGCCCCAGGCTCGGCCGTCTTCGCGCAGCGTGTTGCCCCACACCCGCACCTGCTGGCGGGCGTCCTCGGCATAGCGTGACCCTGCTGCCTGAGCCCGGCGGACGTTCTCCGGCAGACCGGCCGTCGCCCCATAAGCGGTCCGACCGCCGCGGCGGAGGATGCGGTAGCCGCGGAAGCGGACGAGCCGGTTGTGGGCGCGGGTGGACAGCAGGGTGCGGTCGGTGTGCTGGTCGTGCAGCACCTGCCCAGTGTTGCGGTCGACGACTTGGCCGTCTGCGTCGCGGTAGCGGTCGGGCGGGCCTCCGGGCCGCCAAGGCCCGCCGCCTGTGATGCCGGGCCGCCCACCGTGGCCGGGGCCGCCGCCCGCAGGGCCGCCCGGGCCGACCGCGCCGGTAGGGGGATCACCGTCGGCGGTGGGCTTGCGCCACTTGGCTAGCTGTTCGTGGTCCGGTCGCTTGCCGATGAGCAGCCAGTGCCCGCCCTTAACACCGAGTCGTGCGCCCAGTCCGCCTACCGCGGTGGCCGCGGTGAGCGGGGCGAGACCGCGTCCGGCTTCCGCGGTGGCGTCGGTGAGGACCCGGCCGGTGTCCACCGGCATGCCCGCCGAGTCGACGAGGGAGGAAAGTGAGCCCATCAGTTTCTGGCGGGTGCCGAGGATCCCGTACCGGCCGCCTGCACCCCGAGCGGTGAGGGAGCGTAGACCGCCGCCGTAACCTCCGAGCGTGGTGGGGGAGTTCATGGCGAGTGCGGCGCCGAGTTCGGAGGTGTCGCCGGGCAGGTGGGTGCCGCCGACCTTGGCGTAGCGCATCCGCAGCGCCATGCGCCGGCCGAAGGAGGCGATCCCGGTCAGCAGTCTGCGGTGCCCGGCCGCGCCGGCGATGGCGAGGACGTCGATGAGGAGGATCCGCTCCACCATCAGATCGGGTCCGCTGGTGATGGTGGCGTCGACGGCGATCCCGAAGAACGGCACGAACGCGCAGATCCCGACCACGGCCAGAACGGAGATGCCCCAGATCGACAGCCACTTCCACACCGTCTGGCGTGCCGGTCCGGGCAGCATCCCGGCGATGAAGGTGACGGCGCCCGCGGCCGCGGCCGCCGCGCAGACGGCTTGCGTTGCGAGCAGGACGATTGCGGCGGACAGGAGCATGCCGCAGATGAACAGTGCGGCGATCACCAGCAGAAGGGCCCCGCCCACCCGCCACCAGGTGGGTTTCTCGGCGTAGGTGGCGCAGGCCTTGCCGACGTCACCGGCTTTCTTCAGATCGGCGAGGAATGCGGCGAATTCCTGATCCTCCTCGCTGACCACTGGCTTTGCGGCGTCCAGGAGTTCCCCGCCGGGGGTGAGTTCGGGCAGTGAGTCGACGGCCTTGTTGTCGTCGCTGTCGCCCAGGCAGTATTCCTTGGCCGGTCCGGCGAGCAGTCTGCAGTTGCCTTCCTCGTCTTCTTCGCTTTGCTTGTCACGTGTGTAGCCGCCGGTCACCCACTTCAGATGGACGGCGTAAGCCTGCTGGTCACCCTTGGTGGCGGGGTCGAGGATCCGCCCGTACTGCAGCAGCATGTACGGCTTGACGATCAGCGCGTTGGTGACCGAATCCTGCAAGGGGCGGGCGATGTCCGTGGAGGAGACAGGCGCTTCGGCTTCCCGCTCAAGGCATCTGATTTCGGCGTTGCCTGCCAGATCCGCGCATGGCCCGAGGTGGGCGAGTTCGCCGCCCCAGTTGTAGGAGTTCACCGTCTGTTGTGCGACCTCGGCGGCGACCTGTTGGGCCTGTCCCAGCGGCCCGTCCTGTGCGAGGAGGGTGTCGGGGCGGACGAAGGCGGAGGCGGCGATCGCCGCGATCGTCAGCGTCAGGAACATCTCGCCCAGGCCGCGGCCGATCCGGCCGCGCACGATCATGAATCCGGTGAACACGAACGCCCAGGCCAGCAGCAGCCCTTTCAGTCCGAGGGTGTCGACCACCACGGTGTTGTAGGCGTCGGCGACCTTTTGTGCCGGAGCGGTGAGGAGCTGAAGCAGGGGGAAGCGGAAGGCCACCTCGATGGCCCAGCCGGCAAGCCCCACCAACAGGCGGATGAGGGTGAACAGGCCCGAAAGAGCAAACGCGAGGGACTGGGTCTCGAAACTGATGACCGAGCCGCCCTCGGCGCTCAGCTCGTACCCGCCTATCGGCACCCCCTCGGAGGAGGTGATGTTCAACGGGGCAAGCAGGTCACCGGTCTCGCTGTTGCTGCCGGCCGCGTACACGACCTGGCTGTTGACCATGACGAAGACACCGGTGAGCAGGACGACGAAGCCGGCCGAGCGCAGCGTCGCGCGATCTGGACGGACCATGTCAGCGCCGCCCTGGCCCAGCGTTGCGCAGCCGCCACATCACGAGGGCTGCCACACCTGCGCCGGCCGGCACCAGCCCCCAGGCCGCATCGGCACCACCGGGCTGCCCGGCAAAAGCGGTCGTCGTGGCGCCACGCTCGCAGGAGTTGCGGACGGGGCCCGCGATCAGCGCGCAGCGGCTCGGGTCCGCGGGACGGTTGTCGGCTGCGAAGGCCTGCCCCGTGTGCGGCCACCACGCCTGAGGCACACCCGCCCCGACGGCCAGAACGAGCGCGCCGACCGCGACAGCGATCACGGTGAGGGCACCCGCGGCCGCGGCATGTCGCTGGGTGTGGTTGAAGGCGGAAGAGGTCATCAGAGGAGTTCCTTCGGGTGCGACCCTGCGGCCTCAGCGGCGGGCGGCTCATCCGCGGATGGCGAGGCAGCGTTCGCGCGGCGTCGCGGTGTGGTCGTGATGGATGTGGCGATGCGCGGGATACGGGGGATGGAGACCTTGATCCGGCCGGTGTTCTGGCGCGGGCAGGTCAGCAGGAACTCGCCTTCGCGGCCCTTGCGGCCGACGGGGGACAAGCCGGTGGTGACCAGCCGCAGCAGCTCGCCGTCGTTGGGGTCGAGCCCGAGGAAGTCCAGGCCGCGGCGGGCGCGTTCGCGGTCGGTGGTGCGGGCGAGTGCCCGGTAGGCCATCAGGCCGCGGTCGGGGCCGAGTTCGGCGGCGTCGTGGGATCCGGCGATGAGCCCGGCGCCGTGCTTGCGGCCGTCGTGGAGGATCTCGTGGACCAGCGCGGTGCCCTCGGCGGACGAGGTGAGCCAGTACAGCTCGTCCGCGACCACTGCGGTGAACCGCGTGGGGTCCTCGAACGCTGTCTGGCGGGCGAGCGCGGCGATCAGGTAGAGCACTGCGCGGCCGATCAGGGCCTCCAGTGGCTGCTGGTGCAGAACCTCCGGGTTGTCGAAGGCGGCCTTGGGCGGCAGTTTCAGCCCTGCCGTCGTGATCACGATCATGTCGGAGGTGCTGGAGGCGTCCAGGTGCACCGGTGGCAGCGTGGGGTCGAAGACCATCCGTGCCAGGGAGTTGGTGGCGAGGACGCGGACGAGACCGGCGAGGGTGGCGGCCGCGTCCTGCCGTTTGCCCACTTCGCTTCTGGTCATCTCCTCGAGGGCTTCCAGCACGCGGTGCATGGAGGGCTGGTCGCTGGCGGCGGCCTGTTCGACGGCGTGGTGCAGCACCTCTCCGTTGGTGCTCATGGGGCCGATGCCGAGTTGCAGGGTGAGGTAGGACAGGGCGTAGTGGCGGGCCTCGGGGCCGGTGAACATGCGCAGCGGGTCGATGGACACCTCGGCCTGGGCGGCGTCGATGATCTGGACGCGGCCCTTGGCGGCGGTGCGGGCGAAGGTTGCCCATTCGCGTACGGGGGTGCGGTCGATGCAGATGGCGCAGCCGCCGCGCGCCCACACCGCCTCCGCGATCAGCTTCTGCAGGACGCTCTTGCCTGCGCCGAGGTCCCCGACGATGCCCATGGACGCGGACGCGTCCACCTTGGGCGCATCAGCGACGTTGATCATGACGGGGCGGGTGGTGCCGCAGTCCAGGTCGATGCCGAGGAACATGCCGTTCGGGTCGCCGACCTCCGCAGCCGTGAAGGCCCCGCAAAGCGCCCAGTCTTCGGAGACCTGGTGCTGGGTGAACTCCCGCACAGCGCCGGGGCGCACGGTGGCGGGCAGGCCGAGCGTGAACAGGGCCTCCTGCAGCCCGGCCGGGCGCACGGCCCGGTAATCCGCGCCACCGAGCAGCGCGGCAAGAGCCCGGGCCCGGGCGTCACAGATGGCGGCGGTCGCCCCCCATACCGTGAGCACGGTCACGGACTGCACCTCGACCTCCACGCTGGTGCGCGACAGGCGGGCATCGAGCTCACCCAGATCACGGGCGGCCTCGGTCAGCGAGGCGGGCATGCCGGTGGGGCGGGCGTCGTACTGGTCGGCCTGGTCGATGAGTTCGTTCTTCTTGCGCCGCACCTGCTCGCGCGCCTTCTCCGCCGCCACGAGGGTGAGGTCGACGGTGTAGTCGACGGGGAAGTCGAGCAGCTCGAGCTGGGCGAACAGGTCGGCGGCGTCCTGGCCGACCGCGGGCGGGCACTCCGCCAAAGCCAACTGCGCCTGATAGCCGGTCCCGGCGTCGGATTCGACCTGCAGCCAGCGTCGCCCGATCGGTGAGCCGCTGTTGGCCCGCCACCAGGCCTTCCGCCCGGACCGCGTGATCCGGCCGGAGCCTTGGAGGTCGTCGGCGTCGTCCAGGGCGGGGTCGATGCCGCCTTCCTGCAGGCGTACTTGGCCGAGGTCGGCGTAGCTGGGGGAGCGCAGCACACCCTCGCGCAGCTGCCCGCCGTACAGATCGCTGGATGCGGCTTGAGTCAGCAGCGGCTCGGCCAGGCCGCGGTGGAGGGCGTGCTGGATCATCCACACGACTTCCGCCGGGCGGGCCGGGCGGAAGGCGATCCCGCCGGCGAGCGCGGCCTCCACCCGCACGGCCTGCTCGCGGTAGGCGGTCACCTCCCGCTGCGCCACCGGCGCCGGCCGCATGCCGAGCAGCGGAGACAGCTCCGCCCACGCCGCGCTGAGGGAGGCCGATACCTGAAGGGTGGTGGTCTCGCCCTTCAGCGGCACCGCAAGCCACAGGGTGCGCTGATGCATCTCCTGGCCGTCCAGCAGATCCAGGGTGGCCTCGACGTTCTGAACCCACGGGTGCGGGCCCTGATCCGGTGCCGTGTCGGCCGGCTCGATGCCCTCGATCATCTTGAGGGCGATCTCGCCCGGGTCGACCTGCGCGCACAGCCCGAACAGCCGCGGAGACCCGGACAGTGACCGCACCAGATGTGTGATCTTGGCGAGCTGTTCGTCACGGACCGCGGCGGGCACGTAGGTGCCCTGGACGGTCTCCTCGTGCTGCCCGTGCGCGTCCGGTCCCGGATGCAGGCGGTAGAGGGCCCACACGCTGCCCTGTGTCGACCAGACCAGGTGCCCGGCGATGTGACGGATGGGAACCCTCACCGCCCACCCCCGCCCTGCCCGGCCAGCGCGAGCAGCTGCTGAACACCCGACACCGGCACTGCAGGAGCAGCCGGCTCCTTGCGGTGGCGCGTGGCCGAGCGGCTGGCGGCCGGGTTCGACTGCGGCGCCCGGTCCATACGGGCCTGCACCGCAGGGGGCGGCGGGACGGCCATGGCGGGGGCGGGCGCGTCCTCGATGGTGAAGCCACCGAGCAGGGGGCGGGGAGCGCGGTCGCGGGCGGCGCGCCCGCCGATCCGCCCTCCCGATGGCTGCCACAGGAGCAGCACCCATCCCAGCGCTGCCTGCAGAGGGCCACGGCCGGCGATCTTCGGACGGCGGACAGCCCAGATCGCCAGCAGCCAGGCCGCGATGGGGATGGGCCCCAGCCACGACCACCAGCTGATCGTCTTGATGAGCAGGAAGCCGCCTGCGACGGCAACTGCGATCTGCGCGGGCGTGTAGGGGCCGAGGGGGATCTTCCAGTCCGCGACCTTCCCCAGCACCCAGGGGTGGCGGCGGGCGGCGGTGTAGAAGCGTCCCGTCCGGCCCGCGGCCGCTGCGGCGCTCACAGCCCACCTCCAACGCCAGCGGAGTGCACGGCTACGACCGGGTCAGGGCCATGCAACATGCCGGGAACAACGGGTGCGCCCTGGGCAGGGTTGTTGACCTCGTCCTCGAACATCTCCGAGAGGTCCTGGCGGGAGTTGTACAACCCCAGCGCGATGATCATCAGGAGCAGGGCGCCGATCCCGGCCTTGATGCTGAACTTCTGGATCATGATGATGACGACGAGGACGAGCAGACCGGCCTGCAGCCCTTTGGTCGCCCAGCCCTCGAACATGCTGATCCAGCTGTCGCCAAGATCGTCCAACCGGCCGGCGAGGACCACGCTGTTCACCGTGTTCACCTCGCACCCCCGTCCAGGGCCGTCCCCGACTCAAGCGCGGCGACTTCCCAGCGGCCCGAGCGGGCCGTGAGCGCCAGCTCGTAACCCAGCGGCCATCGCCCGCGGGCGTTACGGGCTTCCACGGACGCGAGGACGCGGACCTTCGTGCCGTCGGCCGGCACCTGTTCGGCGGCCGCGGCCTCCTCGACGGCGGACACCCGCTCCACCGTGACCGTCGTGTACGGGGCGGGGGAAACCGGCGACATGCTCACGCCGGGGGCGAGGTAGCGGTCCACCTCTCCGGCACCGGTCAGGTAAGCGGCAAGGAACTCCCCGACGGCCGCCGACAGATCACCCTCCGGGACACGCACGCCGTACGACGACTTCGCCACCTCGGCCCGGACAGGGCCCGCCACCACGCTGGGCGCACCTGTCACGGTGAACGAAGCGCCCGTACGGTCGGTGGCCACCGGCACCGCGTAGTACCGCAACCTGCCGTCGCTGTAGTGCGCAGCCACCGTCACCGACCACGCGTCGTCCGCCCGCTGCGCACTGCGCACCGCCGTCACGGACTGCGGCGCCGACTGCGCATCCGCAGCCGGGTCGGGCAACTCGACGTCCGGCGCCATCGACTGCGCAAGCCGCGCCTGCGCACTCGAGGCGTCATCCGCGCTGCTGCGCAACCAGGCGTGGACGAACACTTGCGCATAGCCGGCCGGATTGGCGGCTACCGCCGTAGTGCGCACGGCGGCGGGCTTGGACGCGGTGGCCGCCTCGACCGTGGTTGGGGTGGAGGTGATGGCGACGCCCAGTGCGATCGGGCCGGCCGCGATGACGGTCCAGACCGCAAGGCGGGACAGACGCACGCGGCGCCGCATCGCCTCCAGCCGGGCGCCTGCCGCCATCGCAGCAGCGGCCTGGGGTTCCGAGGCCCGCTTGCCAGGAGACATGGTCAAACTCCCAGGTCAGAACGAATGTTTCTGACCCTGAGCAAATCCGCCGGCCCCGACCGGACCACCGACCATGAACCCCCGACCATGGTCACGATGGGGACACGAAGTTCATGGTCAGGCCATGGTCGGCCCGACCACGAGCCCGACCAGTCAGCCGCGGGCCGGCGGCAGGCCACCGTGTCCGGCGCACGTTGCCCCGGACCGGCGACCCCCGTGTGATCACGTGCCGTCCGGTCGCAAGGCCCGGGCACCGATGCGCAGACGGAAGCCGACCACACCATGCCGCAGGTCTGCGCAGTGCGCGGTACGGGCCTGCGCACCAGAACATTCAGGGATTCGAGGCGGACTGCGCAGCCGCCTCAGCGCACCTCGACTGCGCAGGACCTAAGGCCGGTTGCGCAACCCGATTGCACCGCACGTTTCCGGGGCTGCGCAGTCGGCTGCGCGATCACCGAGCGCCCAGGCTGGAAGCGGGTGCCGACCACCGACCATGAACCCCCGACCACGGTCACGATGGGGACACAGAGCCCATGGTCGGCCCGACCATGAACCCGACCATGTCTGCTGCGCCGTCAGTCCATGCCCAGCTCCGTGAGCATCTTCAGCGTGACCACCTATCAGGTGACAGCTCCGGCGCCTTCAGCGCCAAGCACCTGCCAGGGGGGTAGTCAGTTGAAAGCGTCGGTCATGCAGTCCACCCGGCAGTCGGCAGCCTCATAGCGCTGGCGCAGGGCGGCAGCTGCTTCTTCGCGCTCCACAAAGAGGTACCCGTAGTGCTGGCGCGCCACCTTGGTCACGTCTTTGACCGTGACGATGGCCGGTTCGCCGTGTGCGGCCCGTCGACGCGCTCCGGCGATAGCCATGTCCGCAGAGCGCAGCAGGTTTCTGGAACGATCCCGGATCACGGCTGTCTGGGCGCGTTTCGCCGACAGGGGACGCAGGACACGTCCTCTCCAGACATAGCCGGCGGCGACAAGGATGACACCGAGCGCTACGAACAGGAGTCCGCCTGGGGCGTGAGGTCGCATCTATCCAGTCTTCACCACTCGCGGGGCGATCGTCATGCCCGCATCGGCGGCCGATTCTCGGAGCGCATTGGTGTCAGTGAGCCCTTGCGCAACGCGCGAGGCTCCCGTGCCGTTGAGGGAGGTCTTCGAAGTCTCAACCCACAGACACAGGAGTTGCGTTGGTTCCGTATCCTGCCGCACTCGACCTGCCTCACGCGGGCTGAAGGCGCGTGGTGGGCCCGACCATGAGCCCGACCACGGCAGCGCAACGGCAGCGTTGCCGGATCGTGACCGGTGGTCGGGGCTGGTGGCCGTCAGCTTGGTCGGGGTCGGCGAGTGAGCTGACGGCATGGAGCACACGCACGCGCCCACGCCCAGGACCACCGGCCGCCCCACCTCGGCGAGCCGGATGCGCCGGCGTGGCCCCCGTGCGCGTCCCGCGGCGGGGGCACGGCGGTGAGCCGCATCGGGGCGGGGATCCGCCGGGGAGTGATGGCAGCCGATCAGTTCACCCAGATCGCCAACGCACTGTTCCGCGACTCCCGGTTGTCGTTCAAGGCGAAGGGAATCTTCGGATACGTCAGCACGCACACAGGCGGCTGGCAGGTGACGATCGCCGACCTCGTCCGCCTGAGCCCGGACGGACGGGAAGCGGTACGCACCGGCCTGAGAGAGCTGGAGGCGCACGGCTACCTGATCCGTGAGCGCCTGCGCCGCCCGGACGGCACCCTCGGCGAGATGGTCTACTGCATCACCGACCGCCCGGCCACCCTGGACATCGCGCTGAGCGAAGCCGACGTGGTAATCGCGGCCCCCGAGGCCAGGCACGTCCGCGGGTTCGGGGCGGGGATCCGTCGGGGTGTGATGGCGGCCGATCAGTTCACCCAGATCGCTAACGGCCTGTTCCGCACACCCGAGTTGTCCTACAAGGCCAAGGGACTGTTCGGACTGCTCTCCACGCACCGGGAGGGCTGGCGGATGACCGTTGCCGACCTCGCCCGCCGCGGCCGCGACGGTGAGGCAGCCGTCAAAAGCGGGCTGAAGGAACTGCAGAAGCACGGCTTCCTCGTCCGGGAACGCGAGCGCGGCGAGGACGGAACCCTTGGCGCGGCCGCGTACTTCATCACCGACCTACCCGCCCTGCAAAGGAGCAGGTCGCAACCAGAGTCGGGTTTTCCACCAGTGGATAACCCTACGTTGGCTGATCGGCCCACTAAGAACACCAACCTAAAGAAGACCACTCAGCAGAACACCAGACCCCTCCCTCCCCGCGCCCGCGCTGCGCGAACGCGCGGCGAAGTGCCGCCGGCCCCACGGACGGCGCCGGCGCCCGCGGACCTCGAACCAGGAGTCCGCCTGCTGCTGGCGATCGGAGCGCAGCGCCCCGAGCTGCTGCTGACCGGCCAGGTCCTCGCCGAGCAGGGGCGCACCGTCACCGCGATGCTGGACGCCGGCTGGACGCGCGAGCAGCTTCAGCACGTCATCAGCGACCGTCCTCTGCCGAGCCCGGTCCGCACCACCGTCGGCGCGATCATCGCCGCCCGGCTCCGCGCCGCCCAGGCCTACCCCGCGCCCGCCACCGTGGCCGACCGCCACGACACGCCCGCGTGGGAGGACCCGCCACCGCGCGCAACCACCTCCTCCGCGGCGCGCACGGTGAGCGAAGCCCTGACCTACCGGGCCCTCGCCGAATGCGCCGGCTGCGGCGTACCCGGAACCGCCCCCGGCGAGAACCTGTGTCCAGCCTGCCTCGGCTGGCCGCCATGCCGCACCTGCCCAGGACCGACTCCCCGCCGCGCCCACCCCGACGACGACGGCCGCTGCACCACGTGCGCCTCCACGTCCATCGACCACCTGGAAGGAAGCACCTCGTGACGGACAGCCTCCACACCCCGCAGCCTCCGCCTGCGCACCACGAGCGCCCTTATCCCCGTGATCTGGGCCGGTGGGAGAAGGAACGCTCCCGCGCTCTGCGGACCGGTCACCTCCGCGACCGCACCTGCTCGGCCGCCTGCGAGATCGTCCTCGTCCACGAACGCACCCGGTGGGGATGGCTCGCCTGGACCGTCCCCGGCAACGGCAGCCCGCCCGAGATCCCCCATCAGATCGGGGTGCTCACCCCGGCCGCGACGCGCATCCAGCGCCTGGCGCTGCGCTGGACGACCAGGCGCCCCGCCCGGCACCTCGCTTGCGACACCGTCTCCGTGTCCCTGCGCCTTCCCACTGCCGGCGTTGCGCTCATCAGCGTGATCGCCGCTGTGTTCGCCCTACGCCACGGCGTCCCCCTCGGCATCGCGCTTCCGGCGATGCTGCTTGCTCCGCTGCTCGCCGAGCATCTGCCGGGTCGGCTGGACGTCTGGGCCGACGAACACGTCCGCAGGGTCGAAGGCGTCCATGCCTGCCGCTACCTGCAGCGCCTGACCACCCTGCACACCGGCCTGGTCCAGGCCGCCGCTCGTAGCGAGCGCTACGAACTGCGCCGCTCCGCCGAAGTCGGCCAGGGCCTGTTGTGGGACGCCGCCGACCTGCTCCAGACGAAGGACATGTGCGCGGCCGCTGGCAAGCTCATCACCCTCGAGCGGCTGATGCTCCAACTGGCGCACCAGGTCACGCAGATCCTCAAGCGCACCGCACAGGACGGCACAGCCGACGTGCACCAGGCCTTAACCCCCGCCCGGCCCCTGAGCCCGCCACCGGCCTGGCCCCGGCCGATAACCCATCCGGCAGTTGATCACGCATCGAACCCGCTTCTGCAGAAGGGAACCCTCCCCATGCCTCCGCACGAACCCGCCCCGGCTCTTACCCCGGACGTCTACCTCCTGTTCGCGCACGAGCCCTACTACCCGGACGCCGCCCGGGAGATCAACACCACCATCGTGGCCGCCGCCACCCTGCTGCACCCCCGCCTGCGACAGCCCGACGGCGCCCGCATCCACGACCTCCTCACCCGAGGACGCCGGCCAGGCGAGATCGTGCCGCTGTCCACCCTCACCCACGAACTCGACGCAGGCGCCCGCTGGCCGGAGGTCGGCGACTGGGAAGGCATCACCGAAGACCTCCTGCAGCTCATCCGCGACCACAACTGCGACGCCCTCAGCCTGGGACTGCCGCTGATCGCGCGCGCTCTGCTGTGCGCCGGCCCGCACAGCCAGGTCATCCGCGCCCACGTGGGCGACACCAGCCGCCTCACCGCGTACGGGCCGGATGACCGCGGCACCATACTCGCCGAGATCGACAAGGTCCTGACGCCATTGGTGGCCGAGCGGGTGCTATGGCCCGGTGACGACCTGCTCCCTGCGCTCAGCCACCGCTCATGAACCGAACGGTCCCAAGGGCGTGCGCAACGCAAAGACCGGGCCGGCTCCCGCCACGCCGCGCGGCTGCACCCACCGACAACCCGACCAGGAAGCGAGTCCCGATGACCCTTGTGACTGCCGTCGTGGTGGCCGCTGTGACCGGTGCTGGAGTTCTCACCGCGCGGGCCGTGTTCCAGCGCATCCTCCTGAACCCACCTGCGTCACCTGCGGCACCCGGTCCGGTCATCGCGTTGCCGGCCACACCGACCGCACCTGCCGCGACTTCGTCCAGGAACAACGCCGCCGCGCACAAGCTGCGGCCGCCGCTGCCGGCACCCCGCCCCCGCCCCTGCCCGATGCCTACGGCAACTCCTGGCCCTGCGGCTCGTGAAGGGGCACACACGGCCGTCGCCGTGAGCGAGATGCAGCGATGGCCGGTTCCGCGAAGCCGTGGGGCTTTGCGGGGGAGAGGTGGCTGGCCTCTCCGTACCGGCCATCGTGCGGCGTCTGGCCCGCCGGGAGTTCGTCGGTCCCTTCAACCAGAGGCCGCGTCTCTTACGGTATCCCGCCTGCGACGCGGGTGGGCGCTTCCGTCAGGAGGGTGAGGAGCGGCGGGAGGCCAGGTCCTTAAGGCGGGAGCGTTTCCAGCGCTGCTGGCGGGGGCGGCCGCCGCTGCCGCGCCGGTTCTCGTATCCGTCGACTTGCTCGAGGTCGGGCAGGAGTCCGTGTCCGAGGGCGCTGATGAAGCTGTCGGCGCTGCTGTATCCGAGGATGCGGGCTGCCTCCGAGGCGCCGACCAGGTCCTCGTTTTCCTGGCCGGCCGGCGGCAGCACTCCACGCTGGCGGGCGGCAGCGACGACGGTCGCCCGCCGCCACTTCTTGCGGCCCGGGCCGCGGCTGCCTTCTTCCTTCACCTGGGCGTCCGGTTCGGGCAGTTCGGGGATGCGCCCCTGGTAGAGGGCGCTGGAGAAGGAAGCCGGGCTTGCGTAGCCGAGCAGTGCAGCGACTTCAGGCGTACCGAGCAGCTCGTCGGGACGACGCTGCTGAGGCTGCTGATGGCGCTTCCTGACCCGTCCTGGGAGATGCCCAAGGTGCTCGGGGTCGATGATTTCGCGACCCGCCGCGGGCAGCATTGCGGGACCCTGCTTATCGACTGCGAGACCCGCAAGCCGCTTGGCCTGCTGCCAGGACGGGACGCAGGGACCCTGGCCGCATGGCTGCGTGAGCATCCTGGAATCGAGGTGATCTGCCGGGATCGTGCGGGCTCCTACGCTGAAGGCGCCCGCATCGGGGCCCCGCAGGCCATCCAGGTGGCTGACCGTTTTCACCTATGGCAGAACCTCGGCACTGCGGTGGAACAAGGCGTGGGCCGGCATAACGGATGCCTGCGGTCACCCAGCTCCGGTCCCGGTGTCCTGCCGGACATTGAACCGCCGCCAGCTAAGGAAATGTCACCGTTCGCCCGCATGGCCGGGGACCATCCCCGCGGGTGCGGGGAGCACCTGAACGCGCAAGCAGTGAAGGCCGCCAAGTCGGGACCATCCCCGCGGGTGCGGGGAGCACGACTTCGGCCTTCAGCCGGGCGCCGAGAACGGGGGACCATCCCCGCGGGTGCGGGGAGCACGACTTCGGCCTTCAGCCGGGCGCCGAGAACGGGGGACCATCCCCGCGGGTGCGGGGAGCACTCTGTAGCAGAGTCGATGATCAAGCCGCAGAAGGGACCATCCCCGCGGGTGCGGGGAGCACCCATGCTCCCGAGACATGGCCCAGAACTACGGGGGACCATCCCCGCGGGTGCGGGGAGCACAGCCCGTTTTGGGTGAGTACACCGCCCTGACGGTGGACCATCCCCGCGGGTGCGGGGAGCACTTGCCCACGTTGAGCCGGTGCGTGAACTCGGCGGGACCATCCCCGCGGGTGCGGGGAGCACGACCGGCTCCCCGAGCGGGAGCAGCGGCGGGTGGGACCATCCCCGCGGGTGCGGGGAGCACATCCGGAACTGCTCGGCAGGGTGAGTCGCCCCGGGACCATCCCCGCGGGTGCGGGGAGCACAGCTGCTTGACCGCCTTGCTGACCGAGCCCTTGGGACCATCCCCGCGGGTGCGGGGAGCACCCGGATCATAAGGTGCGGATGGACCAGCTGCGGGGACCATCCCCGCGGGTGCGGGGAGCACCCGGCGCCGGCCACCAGCGTGCGGATCTCCTCGGGACCATCCCCGCGGGTGCGGGGAGCACGAGACGTTGACCTCACAGAACTGGCTCGTGAGGGGGACCATCCCCGCGGGTGCGGGGAGCACTGGAAAGATGCGCCGCTCGTCTCCGTCAACTGGGGACCATCCCCGCGGGTGCGGGGAGCACAGGGAGGCGCGCATGCCTGCATGCGCGCCTAAGGGACCATCCCCGCGGGTGCGGGGAGCACAGGCACCCGCAAGACCCCGGACACGCCCCGCCGGGACCATCCCCGCGGGTGCGGGGAGCACTCTCATTGATGGCCTGCTTCAGCAGCAGGGTGGGGACCATCCCCGCGGGTGCGGGGAGCACATCTCCCCGTTGTAGACGACAAGGTGCGGACCGGGACCATCCCCGCGGGTGCGGGGAGCACCCGCCGAGCCCTTGCGCGCGGTTGGGTACGGTGGGACCATCCCCGCGGGTGCGGGGAGCACTCTTGTTGGCCTGCGGGTTAGTCCGTGGAGACCCTTAAGTTTGCCCACTTCAGTCGATCGCGACATATCGGGTGATCGAGTTGTTTTGCGGCGGTGCGTATTGAGGAAGCCCGGCCTGCTGGGTGGTGAGTGCGTGTTGCAGGTGTGAGTGCTCATTTTGATGATTCCGGCGCGTGAGTAGCTGTGTGGCCTGTATGAGTTTTCCATGGCTTTTGGGGGGAGTGCCCGGGGCGGTCTTCTGTGCATGCTGGGGGAGGCGGCTCGGGCTGTGTGGGCGAAGCATGACCGGGACGCTGACGGGTGGTTGCCGTTGTGGCGCCACATGGAGGACTCGGCTGCTGTTGCCGGGCTGTTGTGGGATCGGTGGCTGCCCGCTTCGGTCCGTGTGCTGCTCGGTGAGGCGTTGCCCGGTGGGGAGGAGGACGCACGCGCGCTGGCGGTGTGGCTCGCCGGTGTGCACGACATTGGCAAGGCGACGCCGGCCTTTGCCTGCCAGGTTCCTTTGCTCGCGGACGCGATGCGTGATCATGGGCTGGTGATGGCCTCCCGCGAGGCGATGGGTGCGGATCGTCGGCTTGCGCCGCACGGACTTGCGGGGCAAGTGCTGTTGGGGGAGTGGCTGGAGGACCGCCACGGCTGGGCGCCTGCACGGTGCGGGCAGTTCACGGTTGCGGTCGGTGGGCATCATGGTGTGCCGCCTGAGCACGGCCAGATCAAGGCCCTCTATCAGCATGAGGAGTTACTGCGCACCCCGGGTCCGAGCAGTGATACGTGGATAAGGGTGCAGGGGGAGCTTCTCGATGCGTGTGCCGCTCGATTCCACGTCGACCGGCGTCTGGCGCACTGGCGGTCCGTGGTGCTTCCGCAGCCTGTACAGGTGCTCCTCACCGCTCTCGTGATCGTCAGTGACTGGATCGCGAGTAACCCCGACCTCTTCCCCTACTTCCCCGATGCAGCCTCTGTCGGCGATGAACAGCGCTTGGCCGCCGCCTGGCAAGGCCTCGACCTCCCTGCACCGTGGCGTGCCGAGGTGCCGGAGCAGGACGTACAGGCCTTGTTCCGCGCGCGGTTCGGTCTGCCGGACGGTGCCAGGCCGCGTCCGGTGCAGGAAGCAGCGATGGCGCTCGCGCGGGAGATGGACGCGCCGGGTCTGATGGTGGTGGAAGCGCCGATGGGGGAGGGGAAGACGGAGGCCGCGCTGGCCGTGGCGGAGATCTTTGCCGCGCGCTGCGGTGCCGGCGGTGTGTTCTTCGCGCTGCCCACCATGGCCACGTCGAACGCCATGTTCCCCCGTCTGCTCGACTGGCTGGACCGTCTGCCCGCACCGGAGGGTGCGCGGTACTCGGTTCACCTGGCTCATTCCAAGGCAGCGCTCAACGATGAGTACGTGGGGCTGACGGCGAAGGGCGGGCGGGTTATCGCCGTCGACCTGGACGGCGCCGCTGCTGGTGCGGGGCCGGAGCTGGTGGTGCACGCGTGGTTGCACGGCCGTAAGAAGGCGATGCTGTCCTCCTTCGTGGCGGGCACCATCGATCAGCTGCTGATCGCGGGGCTGAAGAGCCGGCACCTGGCGCTGCGTCACCTTGCCGTTGCCGGCAAGGTCGTCGTCATTGACGAGGTGCACGCCTACGACACCTACATGAACGTGTACCTGGACCAGGTGCTGTCCTGGCTCGGCGCCTACAGGGTGCCGGTGGTGGTGCTGTCGGCGACACTGCCCGCCTCCCGTCGGCTGGAGCTGATCGAGGCGTACGCGGGCGCTGCGGGGAAGTCTGTTGAGGAGAGTACCGAGAGCGGGACGTACCCGCTGCTGACGGCTGTCGCTCCGGGTGGTGAGCCGGTCGTGCGCTGCCCGCCGGCTTCGGCTCGCGGCACGGACGTGCACGTCGAACCGCTTGCCGATGGCGTGGATCTGCTCGCCGACCGGCTGGATAGCGAACTGGCCGGTGGGGGCTGCGCCCTGGTGGTGCGCAACACCGTCAAACGCGTACTGGAGACGGCGCGCGAGCTGCGCCGCAGGTTCGGCGACGCCGACGTCACCGTGGCTCACTCCTGTTTCGTAGATCTCGATCGTGCGGAGAAGGACAAGAGCCTGCTCAAGCGCTTCGGTCCTCCTGGCGAGCAGAGCGAACGGCCCGCGGGCCGGCACATCGTCGTGGCGAGCCAGGTCGCTGAGCAGTCCCTGGACGTCGACTTCGACCTTCTGGTCAGCGATCTGTGCCCGGTCGATCTCCTGCTCCAGCGGATGGGCCGCCTGCACCGCCACCAGCGCGGTCCCGGTCAGAGCTTGCGGCCCGAGCGGCTGCGGCAAGCGCGCTGCCTGCTCACTGGAGCGGACTGGACCGCGCCCGTGCCCGCCCCGGTGCGCGGCTCGCTCGCCGTGTACGGGCGCTATGCCCTGCTGCGTTCGGCCGCTGTGCTGCTTGCGCACCTGGAGGGCGGTCCTGCCCGGCCGGTACGGCTGCCGGCGGACATCAGCGTGCTCGTACAAGGCGCCTACGGCGACGACCAGGTCGGCCCCGAGCACTGGCAGGACGCCCTCACACACGCCCGGGAGCAGCTCGACAGGCAGCGAGCGGATCAGGAAGAGCGGGCCGCCGTGTTCCGCCTGGGCAAGGTCGGCCGGCCGGGGCGGCCACTGTTCGGCTGGCTGGCGGCCGGAGTGGGAGAAGCCGACGACACCCGCGCCGGGCGGGCACAGGTCCGCGACAGCAGGGAGAGCTTGGAGGTCGTCGTCGTTCAACGTCGTGTCGACGGAAGCCTGGCGACGCTGCCCTGGCTGAAGGAAGACAGCAAGGGCCGTCCACGCGGCGGTATCGAGCTGCCCCAGGACGCCACACCGACGCGGTTCGCGGCCCGCGCCGCGGCAAGTAGCGGTCTGCGCCTTCCCCAGCAGTTCTCCTACGCCAAGACCATGGACCAGGCCATCGCGGAGCTGGAGCAGCTGTACGTGCCGGCCTGGCAGGGCAAGGACAGCCCTTGGCTGTCCGACCAGCTGATTCTCGCGCTCGACGAGGACTGTCAGACCCGGCTGGCAGGCTTTGTGCTCCGGTACAGCCCCGCGGATGGGCTGGAGGTGATCCCTGAGTGAATGTGCTGACGGTTCAGGCACGCGGTGAACTGCGCAGATGTGAAGTGCAGCAGTTCGCTGCGCCAGCAAATCCGTTGTTCCCGCATTCGCGGCCCGCCGCGCCCTGGCAGCGCCTGCAAGCCCGACCGGGCAGTGGCGGTCAAGCTGACGCGCCCTCGCGTTTTCGTACGACGGGGGCACGGTCGCTGTGACCAGATGTTTCCCCTCACCCCGCTCACTTGGAGATGACGTGTGACTGATCAACCTGGGACCGGCTTAGAGGCCGTTCCGTTCGACCTGACCACCGCGCCCTGGGTCGGCGTGCTGCACCGTGACGGCGAAGAGATGGAGCTGTCGCTGCGGCAGGTGTTCGCAAGGGCGGGCGAGTTACGAGCAGTGGTCGGGGAGCTGCCCACTCAGGAGTTCGCGCTGGTGCGTCTGCTTTTGGCCATTACGCATGACGCGTTTGACGGCCCGCTCGAGATAGAGGACTGGGCGGCCCTGTGGGAGGACCCGGAGTGCTTCGCGCCGGTGCTGTCCTATCTGGACGCCTACCGGGATTGCTTCGATCTCCTGCATCCCACCCGGCCCTTCCTGCAGACCGCGGGCCTGCATTCGGCGAAGGGCGAGGTGTTTTCGCTGAACCGGATCGTCGCGGACGTGCCTGCCGGTGACCCGTTCTTCAGTGCGCGGATGCCGGACGTGGGGAGGCTGTCGTTCGCCGAGGCTGCCCGCTGGGTCGTGCATGTGCATGCCTGGGACACCTCCGGCATCAAGACCGGTATGGCCGGTGATGAGCGGATCAAGGGCGGAAAGGTGTACCCGCTGGGCACGGGCTGGGCGGGAGGGCTTGGGGGTGTGTTCGTCGAGGGTGACACGCTGCGCGAGACGCTGCTGCTGAATCTGGTGGCTGCCGACACCGAGGAACTGGAGTTCGCCGAGGCCGACTTGCCGGCCTGGCGGCGTCCTCCTTGCGGTCCCGGCCCGAACGGACGGACTCCGGCAGGCCCGCGGGAGTTGTACACGTGGCCCTCACGCCGTGTCCTCCTGCATCACGACGCCGACGGCGTGCACGGGGTCGTCCTCGGCTACGGCGACCCGCTCGCTGCTCGGAACATGCACCGACGTGAGCCGATGACCGCCTGGCGGCGCAGCACGGTGCAGGAGAAGAAGCTCGGCCAGTCGCCGGTCTATCTGCCGCGTCAACACGATCCTGCTCGCGCTGCCTGGCGGGGCATCGCCTCGCTGGTGGCCGACCGTTCGGAGGCTACAAGCGGGGAGGAAGCAGCCCCGTACCTGCGGCCCGCAATGTTGGAGTGGATCGCCCGCCTGATCACGGAAGGGCTTCTGAGCCGCACCTTCCTCGTCCGCGCCCGGACGGTGGGTGTCTCCTACGGCACCCAGCAGTCGGTCATCGACGAGATGGTCGACGACCGCCTCACCATGCCCGTGGTGCTGCTCCACCGCCACGACCGCACCTACGCGGCACAGGCCGTGGCCGCGGCCGAGGACGCCGACCGCGCCGTGCGGGCCCTTGGTGACCTTGCTGCGGATCTGGCCCGGGCGGCCGGCAGAGCGCAGGACGGGCCGAAGGAAGCAGCCCGAACAGCAGGCTTCGACGCGCTGGAGGAGCCCTACCGTCTATGGCTCGCCGCACTCGCGCAGGCCGGTGACCCGTTTGCGCACCGAGCGGCCTGGCAGGACCAGGCGCATCGGATCGTCACCGAACTGGGCGGTCGCCTGATCGAGGCCGCGGGGGAGCAGGCGTGGGAGGGCCGCACCATCGCCACCACCCAGGGCACCACGCTCTGGCTGAGCACCGGTCTCGCGGACCGATGGTTCCACAGCCGTTTGGGCAAGGCCCTGCCCAGCGCCTCGCGCTCGCCGGCAGGCTCCGGCGCTGCCCCGCCCCCAGCACCGGGCACATCCGAAACACCCCCGCCCAGCCCCCATGGCACAGCAGGCACCCATACCCCGCACCCCCGACCCCCTGCGAAGGCACATCCATGACCAGCCCCACGCTTGCGACCATCACGTCGTCCTCGGTCCGTGCACGGGTCGCCGAACTGGCCACCGGGCTCATCAAACCCTGGCAGGCGGGCTACCTCAGCGACCGGCCCCGGGACGTCGCCGCCCTGGCCCGCCTGCGCCGCGGCGCAGGCCATGATGCGGCCGAGATGCCGGACCTGTGGGGTCTGGTCGACACCGGCCCGCTGCACACCAGTGGGCCGCACGTCCGGCCACTGGGCGAGCACGAACTGAGCCGAGCGGAGAACGCGTTGTACGCCGCGCTGACCCTGTGGGCCTTCCACCAGCAGTCCCGCAACACCGGCATGCACCGCAGCCACACCCGCGAACAGCCGGCCGGGCTGGGCGCCGCCGTGCGCCGTCTGATGCCGGCGGACGGCATCGATGAACCCGTCCGTAAACGCCTGGTCCGCGCCGGACATGCCCCCGACCTCATCACCGTCACCCAGCGTCTGCGTGACCTGGTGGCCCTCCTGCGTCGTGACGACATCCCCCTGGACTATGGCCTGCTCGCCGGGCAGCTCTACACCTGGCAGTGGCCCGACGGGCCCGCCGCCGTCCGCCGCCAATGGGGCCGTTCCTTCCACGCACCCCAGCCGCCCGCCGACACCCCGGACGCCGCCCACCCCGACATCGCCACCTCGGACGCCAGCACCCCGCAGACCGACAAGGACGCTTCGTGAACCGCATCTTCCTGGACCTGCACGCCCTGCAGACCGTCCCGCCCAGCAACCTCAACCGCGACGACACCGGCGCGCCCAAGACGGCCGTCTACGGAGGCGTTCCCCGGGCCCGTGTCTCCAGCCAGGCGTGGAAGCGTGCCATCCGCACCTACTTCAAGGACGAACACCTGCTCGACCCCGCGGAACTCGGTGTGCGGACCAAGAAGGTCGTGGAACTCCTCGCCGACCGGATCGAAGGACTGGACACGTCCATCGGACGCGAGCGGGCCCTGCAGCTGGCCGACGAGACGGTCAAAGCCGCCGGCCTGAAGACCGAGATCCCCAAGCGCAAGGCGGACCAGGCGAAGAAGGACGGCGAGGCGGAGCCCGCCCCGGAGAGCAAGTACCTCGTCTTTCTCAGCTCCCGCCAGCTCGACGGCCTGGCCCGCTTCGCCCTCGAAGGCGCCGACGACATCACCGCCCACCTCAAGACGAAGGAGAACAAGGCCCGCGCCAAGGAGATCGCGGACACCCGCCACTCCGTGGACATCGCCCTGTTCGGTCGTATGGTCGCCGACGCCGCCGACATCAACGTCGACGCCGCCGTCCAGGTCGCGCACGCCCTCAGCGTCCACCGCGTCGACAACGAGGCCGACTACTACACCGCCGTCGACGACGAGAACACCGACGAGGAAACCGGCGCCGGCATGATCGGCACCGTCGAGTTCAACTCCGCCACCCTCTACCGTTACGCGGCGCTCGGCGTGCACCAGCTCGCCGACAACCTCGGCCAGGGCCTGCGCGAGGACGAGCCCCGCACCGAGCCCGTACGCAGGGCCGTCGAAGCGTTCGTGCACAGCTTCATCGCCTCCCTGCCGACAGGCAAGATCAACACCTTCGGGCACCACACCCAGCCCGACGCCGTCGTCGTCAAACTCCGCACCAGCCGGCCCCTCAGCTACGTCGCCGCGTTCGAGGATCCCGTCCGCAGCGACGGCGGCGGCCACCTGCGCGAGGCCTGCGACCGGCTCGCCGCCTACGCACAGGACGCCGAACGCGCCTACGGCAGCACCGACACCACCCCCGCCTGGATCTTGCGGATCGGCCCCGGCACGCAGAAGCTCGCCGACCTGGGTACCGAGACCGACACACTCGCCGACCTCGTCCATGCCGTCGGCCAAGCGGTCGCCGAACGCCTGGAGAAGCCCGCATGAGCGTGCTCAGCCTCCGCCTGGCGGGCCCCCTGCAGTCCTGGGGGGCCTCCTCCCGCTTCACCCGCCGCACCACCGAATCCGCACCCACCAAAAGCGCAGTTGTCGGCCTCCTCGCGGCCGCAGCCGGCATCCAGCGCGGCGACGACAGGGCCCTCGCCCCGCTCGCAGGCTTGCGCTTCGCCGTCCGCATCGACCAGCCCGGCACCCGCATCCGGGACTTCCACACCGCCCACCACCCGGTCACCGGCACATCCATGCCCCTGTCCGAACGGTTCTACCTCGCCGACGCCGTCTTCGTCGCCGCGCTGGAAGGGGACCATGCGCTGCTGGCGTCCCTGCACGCGGCCCTGCGCCAGCCGGTGTATCCGCCGTTTCTCGGCCGGCGCTCCTGCCCACCTGCTGGCCCGCTCGAACTCGCCCTCCATGAGCACGCCCGCCTCGACGACGTGCTGGTGAGCCTCCCCTGGCAGGCCTCCGCCTGGTACCGCCGGCGCCACGTCCCGAAATCCCTGACCGTGCTGCGCGAGGCGGCCGCGGAGGAGGCCGTCACACACGCGGACACGGTGCGGGACCAGCCCGTCAGCTTCGATGCCGCCCACCGACGGCACGGACTGCGGCCCGTGGTGACCACCACCGTGCCCACCCCCCTCGCATCCGACGGCAGTCGAACGGACGTGCACGAACCGTTCGACGTTTTCGAGGAAGAGAGCGCCTGATGTTCCTGTCCCGCTTCCGCGTGAACACGGCCCGCCCCGGCGCCCGTCGCCTGCTCTCCTCGCCTCAGGTCATGCACGCGGCCGTCATGTCAGCGTTTCCGCAGATCCTGCCCTCCGACCGCCCCGCCCCCGACCAGCCGCGCGTGCTGTGGCGGCTGGACCAGCGCGGACACGCCGAAATCCTGCTCTTCGTCGTCAGCCCAACTCGCCCGGACCTGACCCACCTGGTCGAGCAGGCCGGCTGGCCTGCCGTCGCCACCCCGGATGAGCCCGGCTGGCAGACCCGCCCCTACACGCCCTTCCTCGACCGGCTCAACCCCGGCACCCAGTGGGCATTCCGGCTGACCGCCAACCCCGTGCACACGATCCGCCGCAAGGAAGGCGAACCCCGCAAGCTCACCGCCCACCTCACACCCGTGCACCAGATGGGCTGGCTCCTCGACGACAAGCGTCTGACACGCCTCGGCTTCCGCGTCCTTCAGAAACCCGCCGACCGGCGCGCCCTGCCCGCAGGCCTCACACAGCACAAGCACCCCCACCACGGCGACCGGTACGAACTCGCCATCCGCGACACACGGTCCCTGAACTTCCAAAAAGGTCAGGGCGGGCCGGTCACTCTCGTGACCGTCACCTTCGAAGGACGCCTGGAGATCACCGACGCCGACGCCATCCGCCGCACCCTCACCCAGGGAATCGGCCGCGGCCGCGCCTACGGCTGCGGCCTCCTCACCCTCGCCCCCCTCACCCCCAGCGCCGCATGACAACCCCCGCCAGTCGGCCCGCACTCACCCCACGACACCTGACCCGCACCGGAGAACGCCTCTCCTTCATCTACCTCGAACGCTGCACCGTCCACCGCGACGCCAACGCGATCACCGCACAGGACGCCGAAGGCACCACCCACATCCCGTCAGCGACCATCGGCACCCTTCTCCTCGGCCCCGGCACCCGCGTCACCCACCAGGCCATGAGCGTGCTCGGCGAAACCGGCGCCGCAGTCTGCTGGGTCGGAGAAAGAGGCGTGCGCTACTACGCCTCCGGCCGGGCCCTCACCCGCTCATCCGCACTCATGGAGGCCCAGGCCCGCCAATGGGCCAACCCCCGCAGCCGCCTGGCCGTCGCCCGCGCCATGTACCACCAGCGCTTTCCCAGCGAAGACCCCGCCGGACTCAGCCGGAAAGAACTCCTCGGCAGCGAGGGAAGACGGATGAAGGAGTGCTACCGAGCCGAGTCCGCCCGCACCGGCATCCCCTGGCGAGGACGCCGCTACACCCCGGGCGACTACTCCAGCGGCGACGCCGTCAACCAGGCCATCACCGCAGCCGCCCAGTGCATGTACGGCGTAGCACACGCCGTCGTCACATCCCTGGGCTGCAGCCCCGCCCTCGGCTTCGTTCACTCAGGCCACGAACTCTCCTTCGTCCTCGACATTGCAGACCTCTACAAGACCGAAACCGGCATCCCCGTCGCCTTCGACACCGCCGCGGCAAGCGACGTAGACGTAGGCCCACGCACGCGCCGGGCCCTGCGCGACCGCATCAACGAAACCGGCCTTCTCGACCGCTGCGTCACCGACATCAAGCGACTTCTGCTCCCACCCGGCGAAGCAGCTTTGCCAGCCGGCGCAGAGGACATGGACGTGGTGACCCTCCAGAGCGACGGCGAACAGCACCTTCCCTCCGGCTTCAACCACGACGGACCGGACCCGCACACAGATCCGGAGCTGACCTGGTGACCGTCATCGTCCTCACCAACTGCCCCGCCGGCTTAAGAGGCTTCCTCACACGGTGGTTGCTGGAGATTTCCGCGGGCGTCTTCATCGGCAACCCCTCGGCCCGTGTCCGCGACCTGCTCTGGGATGAAGTCCGCCAGCACGCGGGCCAGGGCCGCGCCCTCCTGGCCCACACCAGCAACAACGAACAGGGTTACACCTTCCGCACCCACGATCACGCCTGGCACCCGATCGATCATGAAGGAGTCACACTGATCCGCCGACCAGACCCGGAAGCACACACCTCAAAGAACGAGACAGGCCCAGAGTCGGCTCCACGACCCGGCTGGAGCCGCGCATCCAAGCGCCGACGCTTCGGCAAGAAGTGACCACAGAGGGTGCAATGCGTGAAATGTCGCGATCGGTGAAAGTGGTCAAGAAGCGCATCCACCGCCGCTAAAGACGCAGTTCAGGAAGAGTGCTCCCCGCGCCCGCGGGGATGGTCCCCTGCACCCCCGGCGGCCCGTGGAACGTCGGCGTGTGCTCCCCGCGCCCGCGGGGATGGTCCCGAACCCACTCCCGCCTCGCCGGCACTGTCGTTGTGCTCCCCGCGCCCGCGGGGATGGTCCCGTCGTCGACACCCAGGAAGGCTCGCTCACGCTGTGCTCCCCGCGCCCGCGGGGATGGTCCCACCTTGCGGGCGAGGCCGGTCGTGTCGTTGGGGTGCTCCCCGCGCCCGCGGGGATGGTCCCGCGGTGGAGGCGATGCCCGATCCGCTGCACCGGTGCTCCCCGCGCCCGCGGGGATGGTCCCAACGCCGACCCCGTCCAGCCAGGCGGCTACCAGTGCTCCCCGCGCCCGCGGGGATGGTCCCCTCCTCAGCTCGCGTTCAGAGCACCGATCAACGTGCTCCCCGCGCCCGCGGGGATGGTCCCGTCGCCATGGCCACGGCGAACCGCGCCTTCCAGTGCTCCCCGCGCCCGCGGGGATGGTCCCTTCTCCACGCGGACAGCGGTCTGAATGTCTCTGTGCTCCCCGCGCCCGCGGGGATGGTCCCATGCGCGGATTGGGGACGTAGCGGAAGCGGCCGTGCTCCCCGCGCCCGCGGGGATGGTCCCGCCCCGGTCGCCGTGTAGATCGACCCGGCGGCGTGCTCCCCGCGCCCGCGGGGATGGTCCCTCGGCGAACGGGTCGACGACGCTGAACGAGCAGGTGCTCCCCGCGCCCGCGGGGATGGTCCCGGGTCGAACTCGGCGTAGACGAGCGTCTTATTGTGCTCCCCGCGCCCGCGGGGATGGTCCCGCGCTGCGGGGACGGGGTGTCAGCGGTCTTGCGTGCTCCCCGCGCCCGCGGGGATGGTCCCCAGAGAATCGACACGCTGGGCGGCCTGGTCATGTGCTCCCCGCGCCCGCGGGGATGGTCCCACGGCCAGACCGCAGTAGAACTCGATGCGGGTGTGCTCCCCGCGCCCGCGGGGATGGTCCCGAGCCCGCCACTGCCTGACCTGCACGACCAACGTGCTCCCCGCGCCCGCGGGGATGGTCCCGCATCCCAGGTCTGGTGCTCGGCAGCCTTGCGGTGCTCCCCGCGCCCGCGGGGATGGTCCCGAGGGCGAGGGCGAGGCACTGCGCCGCCGCACGTGCTCCCCGCGCCCGCGGGGATGGTCCCTTGGAATTCGCGGCGTTCACCTTGTTCATTTCGTGCTCCCCGCGCCCGCGGGGATGGTCCCGGGGCGGCCGGGGTGTCGCGGATGGTGACGCTGTGCTCCCCGCGCCCGCGGGGATGGTCCCCACCCACAGCGCCTTGGCGGCGAGGGGCAGCCGTGCTCCCCGCGCCCGCGGGGATGGTCCCCAGCGGCGTAACCGTGAAGACCGAGAACAGGAGTGCTCCCCGCGCCCGCGGGGATGGTCCCGCCCAGTACTGGGTGCAGACCCTCTACGCCAAGTGCTCCCCGCGCCCGCGGGGATGGTCCCGGCTTCGACCTCACGTTGCGCCCGGACCGCCTGTGCTCCCCGCGCCCGCGGGGATGGTCCCGGCCCACCCCCGAGTCACCCCCGGCTCCATCCGTGCTCCCCGCGCCCGCGGGGATGGTCCCGAGGCGGCGGTGTAACCACCCAGAACCCACAGGTGCTCCCCGCGCCCGCGGGGATGGTCCCGAGGCGGCGGTGTAACCACCCAGAACCCACAGGTGCTCCCCGCGCCCGCGGGGATGGTCCCTACGTGGTGGCCTGCCGACCCTGCAACAACGCGTGCTCCCCGCGCCCGCGGGGATGGTCCCGAAGCAACGTACAACGCTGCCAGAGCCATCGGGTGCTCCCCGCGCCCGCGGGGATGGTCCCCACCCCCAGAACACCGGAAGGACGTCCCCCGTGTGCTCCCCGCGCCCGCGGGGATGGTCCCCTTGAGCGGCTGCGGCCGGACGCCATTGGCCGGTGCTCCCCGCGCCCGCGGGGATGGTCCCGCAGGTACTGTCGCGAGCGAGGATCTCGGCACGTGCTCCCCGCGCCCGCGGGGATGGTCCCGATCCGTGCTTGGTGAAGTACACGGCGAGCCGGTGCTCCCCGCGCCCGCGGGGATGGTCCCGCCCCGTCAGGCACCCGCCCGGCGGGGCTTTTGTGCTCCCCGCGCCCGCGGGGATGGTCCCCACAGCAACGCCGCGGACCCGCACGGCGACCGGTGCTCCCCGCGCCCGCGGGGATGGTCCCCGCCACCCCGATCCTGGAGGTGCCGGAGTTCCGTGCTCCCCGCGCCCGCGGGGATGGTCCCCGCCACCCCGATCCTGGAGGTGCCGGAGTTCCGTGCTCCCCGCGCCCGCGGGGATGGTCCCGGTGGGCGCAACCCTCCAGCCCCCTGTGGGAGGTGCTCCCCGCGCCCGCGGGGATGGTCCCTGCGCAGCACGATTCGTCATCCCAGCGCCTTCGTGCTCCCCGCGCCCGCGGGGATGGTCCCTGATGACGGACGACGCGGCGGCCTTCCATCTGGTGCTCCCCGGGCCCGCGGGGATGGTCCCGGCGGCATCAGCCGGACCTGGACCCTCTCCAGGTGCTCCCCGCGCCCGCGGGGATGGTCCTGGGTGGGTGGTTCAGGTGCGGCCGGTGGCGATGTGCTCCCCGCGCCCGCGGGGATGGTCCCGTCACGTGACTTTGCTCCACCCTCCCGAGGAAGTGCTCCCCGCGCCCGCGGGGATGGTCCCGATAGGCAACGATGCAACGTATCGAGCAGTGTGTGCTCCCCGCGCCCGCGGGGATGGTCCCGTCACGTGACTTTGCTCCACCCTCCCGAGGAAGTGCTCCCCGCGCCCGCGGGGATGGTCCCGATGGCCTGCTCGGCTCCGGCCGCCACAAGGCGTGCTCCCCGCGCCCGCGGGGATGGTCCCGAGAGCGTGGTCCCCGCCGGCCACGACCGGCGGTGCTCCCCGCGCCCGCGGGGATGGTCCCGTATCGAGCAGTGTCGAAACGTGACGAAGGCTGTGCTCCCCGCGCCCGCGGGGATGGTCCCTGCGCCCACATGCCGCACTCGTCGGTGGTGAGGTGCTCCCCGCGCCCGCGGGGATGGTCCCCACGGTGTACGAACGCGGGGGTCGTCCGGGTCGTGCTCCCCGCGCCCGCGGGGATGGTCCCCACGGTGTACGAACGCGGGGGTCGTCCGGGTCGTGCTCCCCGCGCCCGCGGGGATGGTCCCAAGGGCAGCGTCAGCAAGGCGGTCAACGCCCTGGTGTGCTCC
This sequence comes from Streptomyces sp. NPDC002776, assembly GCF_053592195.1. Lineage (NCBI taxonomy): Bacteria > Bacillati > Actinomycetota > Actinomycetes > Kitasatosporales > Streptomycetaceae > Streptomyces > Streptomyces sp. NPDC002776. Next base: position 67,542 of record NZ_JBSFVG010000024.1, read on the forward strand.
CCGCGCCCGCGGGGATGGTCCCTGCTCGCGGATCTCAGCAACTGACGGCAGCGAGTGCTCCCCGCGCCCGCGGGGATGGTCCCGTCCTACCGGGCATGGCTCGGGATCCGGTTCAGTGCTCCCCGCGCCCGCGGGGATGGTCCCGGGGTGCTGTCCACCTACAAGGGCAAGTGGTAGTGCTCCCCGCGCCCGCGGGGGTGGTCCCCTGTTCAGGGTCAACCTCGACCTGCTCAAGAGGTGCTCCCCGCGCCCGCGGGGATGGTCCCGCCACTGTGGGCATCAAGCGAGCCATCCAGGCGTGCTCCCCGCGCCCGCGGGGATGGTCCCTGCATGGTGCTCACGGAGGGGTTCGACGCCCCGTGCTCCCCGCGCCCGCGGGGATGGTCCCTCGCGAGTCGAGCGCCAGCCACAGGGCGAGCGGTGCTCCCCGCGCCCGCGGGGATGGTCCAAGGAGTGGGCGTACGACGCGGTCAGTCCACGGGGTGCTCCCCGCGCCCGCGGGGATGGTCCCTCGGCTCTCGCCCGCACCCTCGCCGGGCATGAGTGCTCCCCGCGCCCGCGGGGATGGTCCCCGTGACAACCTGCTTGCCCTGCACCAGGCGTTGTGCTCCCCGCGCCCGCGGGGATGGTCCCGTCACCGACCCGGGCGCCCCGACGCGCCTGTGGTGCTCCCCGCGCCCGCGGGGATGGTCCCGTCACCGACCCGGGCGCCCCGACGCGCCTGTGGTGCTCCCCGCGCCCGCGGGGATGGTCCCGAGATCGAGCGCAGCGCGCTGGACACGGCCGTGTGCTCCCCGCGCCCGCGGGGATGGTCCCGAGGGCATGCCGATGCCGGCCTCCGAAGGGGGGTGCTCCCCGCGCCCGCGGGGATGGTCCCAGGCCGGTGCACTGGCCGTGGGAGGGCTGGATGTGCTCCCCGCGCCCGCGGGGATGGTCCCGGCCGCCGGGGCCGCCGGAGTTGGAGCCGCGCGTGCTCCCCGCGCCCGCGGGGATGGTCCCTGGGCTGCCCGCTCCCTCGATCCGCAAGGAGAGTGCTCCCCGCGCCCGCGGGGATGGTCCCGCCGACTTCGAGGAGAGCCTGGCCGGGTGGACGTGCTCCCCGCGCCCGCGGGGATGGTCCCGCTTGAACCACTCGTGCTGGTCGGAGGAGTGGGTGCTCCCCGCGCCCGCGGGGATGGTCCCGGTGGCACCAGCGCGGCGACGAACCCGGCGCCGTGCTCCCCGCGCCCGCGGGGATGGTCCCCGTCACGCCGCAGCGTTCGGCGGACAGTTCCCGTGCTCCCCGCGCCCGCGGGGATGGTCCCGTCACCGGCAACACCGGCCAGACCGACGCCGAGTGCTCCCCGCGCCCGCGGGGATGGTCCCCGCCATCGGGGATCTCCTCGGTGTGCACCGACGTGCTCCCCGCGCCCGCGGGGATGGTCCCCAAGGAGAGCTGACCGATGGCTGTCACCATGAGTGCTCCCCGCGCCCGCGGGGATGGTCCCGCGTCAGACACGTTCTCCCCGATGGTCCAGATGTGCTCCCCGCGCCCGCGGGGATGGTCCCTTCTCGAAAACCCCGGTCAACGCCGTCACCAAGCGCTCCCCGCGCCCGCGGGGATGGTCCCGACCCGCTCGCAGCGGACGGCGCGCTGTGGACGTGCTCCCCGCGCCCGCGGGGATGGTCCCGGCGTGCCCGGGAGCCGGGCCACGGTGAGCCTGTGCTCCCCGCGCCCGCGGGGATGGTCCCGCACTCACTCTCACCGACGACGACCCCATGCAGTGCTCCCCGCGCCCGCGGGGATGGTCCCGCGGCGTACAGGTCGCTGGGACCCAGCCGGGTGTGCTCCCCGCGCCCGCGGGGATGGTCCCCTGGTCAGGTTCCAGGTGATCGGCCGATCAGAGTGCTCCCCGCGCCCGCGGGGATGGTCCCAGAGGCTCACCGCTTTGGAGAAGGCGGTGGCCGTGCTCCCCGCGCCCGCGGGGATGGTCCCCACGTGGGCATCTACAGCTCCGCGGGGACGCTGTGCTCCCCGCGCCCGCGGGGATGGTCCCCAGACGGCCCCGCTGTTGCGTCTCCAGCGGGAGTGCTCCCCGCGCCCGCGGGGATGGTCCCCTCCTGACCGCCCGCGGCCCGCGCACCATGCAGTGCTCCCCGCGCCCGCGGGGATGGTCCCTCCCCCGCGGCCGGCCTCCACGCCCTGCTGGTGTGCTCCCCGCGCCCGCGGGGATGGTCCCTACCGGGCCGTGCGCGCCTCCCGGGGCAAGCTGTGCTCCCCGCGCCCGCGGGGATGGTCCCAGGACGCGGCCGATCTGGAACGAGTGGTAGATGTGCTCCCCGCGCCCGCGGGGATGGTCCCAGGAGGCGGCCGTGCGGGCCCCCGGAGTCTGCGTGCTCCCCGCGCCCGCGGGGATGGTCCCCACTCGCAGTCGGGGTCCTCCCAGCAGTTGCCGTGCTCCCCGCGCCCGCGGGGATGGTCCCAAGTCGCCCCTGGCCCCGTGCGACTGTCGGCGACGGCTGAAAAGTGGACCAGTAGCGACGCTTGAAAGTTGACCCCCTCCGAGGGGTCTGGCTCGTTGAGCCAGACCGGGAGGAGTGGTGATCAGCGTGGAGGATTGGGCGGAGATCCGCCGGCTTCACCGGGCCGAGCAGATGCCGGTGCGGGCGATCGCGAGGAAGCTGGGGATCTCAAGGAACACCGTCCGCAGGGCGATCGCGGACGATGCGCCGCCGAAGTACCAGCGGGCGCCGAGGGGCTCGATCGTGGACGCGGTCGAGCCGCAGATCCGTGAACTGCTCGAACAGTGGCCGGAGATGCCGGCGACGGTGATCGCCGAGCGGATCGGCTGGGACCGCGGCCTGACTGTGCTCAAGGACCGCATCCGCGAGTTGCGGCCGGCCTATCGGCCTGTGGATCCGGCCTCCCGGACGGTCTATGAGCCGGGCGAGATCGGCCAGTGCAACCTGTGGTTCCCGCCGGCGGACATCCCGCTCGGTTTCGGCCAGGTCGGACGGCCACCGGTGCTGGTCATGGTCGCGGGCTACTCGCGCTGGATGACCGCCCGGATGCTGCCCTCCCGGTCGGCAGCCGACCTGATCGCCGGGCACTGGCGGCTGCTGACCGAGCTGGGGGCCGTCCCCAGGGTGCTGGTCTGGGACAACGAGGGAGCCGTCGGCTCCTGGCGGTCCGGTGGCCCTCAACTCACCGACGAATTCGCCGCGTTCGCCGGACTCCTGGGCATCAAGTTCCTGCTCTGCAAGCCGCGGGATCCGGAGGCCAAGGGGCTGGTCGAACGGGCCAACGGCTATCTGGAGACGTCGTTCCTGCCTGGACGGGTGTTCACCTCGCCGACCGACTTCAACATCCAGCTCGCCGACTGGCTCACGAAAGCCAACCGGCGCATACACCGCACCTTGCAGGCCCGCCCGTCGGACCGGCTGGAAGCCGACCGCTCCCGCATGTTGGCTCTCCCGCCGATCGCCCCGCCGGGCTGGTGGAAGGCATCCCTGCGGCTGCCCCGGGACCACTATGTCCGCCTCGACACCTGCGACTACTCGGTGCATCCGCTGGCCGTCGGCCGCCGCATTGAGGTCGCCGCCGACCTGGACCAGGTCCTGGTGACCTGCGACGGCGTCGAGGTCGCCCGTCATGCCCGCAGCTGGGCTCGCCACCAGACCATCACCGACCCCGATCATGCAGCGGCTGCCGCGGCCGCCCGCAAGACGGTCGCGGAGAAGAAGCCGACGAGGGCGGAGGTGACCGAGGTCGAGGAGCGATCGCTGGACTCCTACGACCGGATCTTCGGTGTGATCGACGGCGGTCTGAGCACGAGTGAAGGGGCAGCCTGATGAGCACGAAGAGCAGCACGAACCAGGCCAGGACCAGCCGCGATGTGTCCTCTGAACTGGTCTATCTGACCAAGGCGTTGAAGGCTCCGGCCCTGCGGGATGCGGCCGCCCGGCTGGCTGAGCGGGCCCGCGACGAGGGCTGGAGCCACGAGGAGTATCTGGCCGCCTGCCTGCAGCGGGAGGTCGCCGCCCGTGATTCGCATGGCGCCGAGGGACGCATTCGGGCGGCTCGGTTTCCCTCCCGCAAGTCGCTGGAGGACTTCGACTTCGACCACCAGCGGTCCGTGAAACGCGAGGTCATCGCCCATCTAGGGACGCTGGACTTCGTCGTCGGAAAGGAGAATGTCATCTTCCTGGGGCCGCCCGGCACCGGCAAGACCCACCTCGCCACCGGGCTCGGCATCCGAGCCTGCCAGGCCGGCCACCGGGTCGCCTTCGCGACCGCCGCCCAGTGGGTCACCCGCCTCGCCGAAGCCCATCAAGCGGGCAGACTCAGCGACGAGTTGACCCGGCTGGGACGGATCCCGCTGATCATTGTGGACGAGGTCGGCTACATCCCCTTCGAACCCGAGGCCGCGAACCTGTTCTTCCAGTTCATCTCGGGCCGCTACGAACGCGCGAGCGTGATCGTGACCAGCAACAAGCCCTTCGGGCGCTGGGGCGAGGTCTTCGGTGACGACACGGTCGCCGCCGCGATGATCGACCGCCTCGTCCACCATGCCGAAGTGATCTCGCTGAAGGGCGACAGCTACCGCATGCGTGGCCGCGACCTCGGACGGGTTCCCGCCGCCAACACCGGGGAATGACCAACATCAACTGACGCAGCGGGGGTCACTTTTCACCCGTCGGAACTGGGTCACGATTCACGCGTCGCCGACATGCGACGTCAGCATGTGCTCCCCGCACCCGCGGGGATGGTCCCACGCCGAGCGGCACCAACTCGCTGGTGCCGTCGTGCTCCCCGCGCCCGCGGGGATGGTCCCAAGTCCGAAGTCGTGGAGCTGGAGGACGGCAAGTGCTCCCCGCGCCCGCGGGGATGGTCCCGCTGCTGTGATCATGCTGCTCGCCGCGATGATGTGCTCCCCGCGCCCGCGGGGATGGTCCCAGGATGTCCGAGTCGTTGGAGACGCCGCTGCCGTGCTCCCCGCGCCCGCGGGGATGGTCCCTCGGCCGGGTCCATCTTCTCCAGCTCGGCGGCGTGCTCCCCGCGCCCGCGGGGATGGTCCCGACAGGGCTGTCAGCGACACCGAGTACGAGAAGTGCTCCCCGCGCCCGCGGGGACGGTCCCAGCATGCCGCCGGACCTGCTCGTGGCAAGTGCGTGCTCCCCGCGCCCGCGGGGATGGTCCCAGCTCACGGCGCACTTCGGTATCGGCCGCACGGTGCTCCCCGCGCCCGCGGGGATGGTCCCCGTTGTTCGTATGCAGGGATCGTTACCGTCAGGTGCTCCCCGCGCCCGCGGGGATGGTCCCGCCACCTTCGACATGCTCGTCCTGGACCGCCAGTGCTCCCCGCACCCGCGGGGATGGGCCCGTTCAGGCATTGGGAGGAGCTCCCCGCACCCGCGGGGATGGTCCCGCGGCCATCAGGCAGCCCCCGCTTCCGGCGCCGTGCTCCCCGCACCCGCGGGGATGGTCCCCACGTCGGCCTGCGCGGAGGGCGACGGGGCTGTGCTCCCCGCACCCGCGGGGATGGTCCCGACGCGGCAGCAGACGGCAGAGCACCTGCCACGTGCTCCCCGCACCCGCGGGGAATGGTCCCGCGACTGTCTCCCGGCAGGTCCCGGTCATCAGGTGCTCCCCGCGCCCGCGGGGATGGGGCCCTCGGGGGGCACGGGGGTGCTCCCCGCGCCCGCGGGGATGGTCCCTTCGTGTCGGCCAGCGGTGGGATGCCGATGCCGTGCTCCCCGCGCCCGCGGGGATGGTCCCTCGGCGACCTTGCGGAGACGGCCGCGCAGCCTGTGCTCCCCGCGCCCGCGGGGATGGTCCGCCTTGACGATGAGCCAGATCATTGCCCTGGAGGTGCTCCCCGCGCCCGCGGGGATGGTCCCCAGGCGCTTGCAGCATGGGTCGGCGAGGTGTCGTGCTCCCCGCGCCCGCGGGGATGGTCCCCATCGCGGGGAGGTCCGCGCGCACGTGGACGCGTGCTCCCCGCGCCCGCGGGGATGGTCCCCCCGAGCACGACGTCGACCCCGAGGAAGCCGAGTGCTCCCCGCGCCCGCGGGGATGGTCCCGGGCGCGTGGCGGCGGGCATTTGGACCGGCGCGTGCTCCCCGCACCCGCGGGGATGGTCCCCACGCACCACCGAACCAGGAAGGCACAGCACAGTGCTCCCCGCACCCGCGGGGATGGTTCCGACCCGCAGTGGCGCAAGGAGCCGGGCGTGGCGTGCTCTCCGGGGCCGCGGGGATGGTTCCGCACCGTCGTACAGGTGGGTGTTGCATGGTCGCGAACCTTCCCTGGCCATGATGATTTCGTCATGTACGGTGGGGGTGTGACCGAGCAGAGCATTTACCGCCATCTGCGGCAGTTCCGTGAGGCGTTCGACAAGCCCGAGCCGCTTGCCTGGCCGGAGATCAGTCATGGCCAGCTGTTGATGATGATGAGCCCGAAGAAGCAGCACCAGCTGGTGGCCCACCGGCTGCGTACTCAGCTCGAGCCTCAGCTGGAGGCCGACCTGGTGCTGATGGTGGAGACGGACATGGAGGACGTGGGCCTGGGCGTGCTGCGCGTCCCCGACCTCGTCGTGATCGATGAGGAGGAGGCCATCCGCGACAGCGATGCGATCGACCCGCGCCGCTCCCACCTGGTCATCGAGATCGTCTCGCGGTCCAACCCGGCCAACGACTATGAGGGCAAGCTTCGCGACTACCCGGCCATGGGAGTCCCGCATTACCTGATCGTCGACCCCCGCGACGGCAGCGCAGTCCACTATTGGGCCCCCGCCCAGCGCAGCGGCGAGCCGACCTACGACAACCGGCAGCATTACATCTTCGGGGACACAGTCACGGTCGCCGGGTGGAAGATCGATACGGCGGGGCTGCCCCGCTACGGTGCGGACGCCGGACTGTGACCGACACCGCGGATTTGGTGCGGTCCTGGCGCAGACAGCGCGGGATGTCCCAGGCGCGGCTGGCGGAGCTGGCCGGGACCGGGCAGGCAGCGATCTCCCGGATCGAGTCGGGCAGAGACCTTCCCACCCTGGCACTGCTGGAGCGGATCGCTGCAGCGTTGGACTGCCGCCTGACGGTGAGTTTCACCGCGAGCGGGGAACAGCCTGCCCTTGAACAGACCAGCCCGCTGACGGAGGGATAGCAACAGAATCCCCCTGCTTCCCGTGCCCGCGGAAAATGGTCCCGCCTCCTGGCTCGGTCCTCGGCCAGATGCGAGTGCTCCCCGCGCCCGCGGGGATGGTCCCTCGGGTATCGAGTCCAACGTGGACGAGAACGGGTGCTCCCCGCGCCCGCGGAGATGGTCCCAGCCCCGGCCGGCTGTCGCCTTGTGGCTTGATGTGCTCCCCGCGCCTGCGGGGATGGACCCACGCAGGTCACCGAGCAGGACGTGGCCCTTGGGTGCTCCCCGCGCCTGTGGGGATGGTCTCCTCACGAGGGTGCCGACGAAGTTCAGGGCGGCATGCTCGGCGCGCCTGTAAGGATGGTTGTGGCGACGTCAGTCGGCCTGGAGCGGTTCGCTGGGTGGGCTTTTCGTTGTTCACGGGCTGCTGGGGGACTGGCTGGTCAGGGCCGGTACCACGGCTGGGTCGGTCGCCAGCGTTCAGGCGCCTGGGGCAGTTTGTTGTACTTCGGCAGGGCGACACGTTCGGCGCGTGACTCGGTGTCTGCGCCGGTTTCGTCTGTGGCGGCCTGGTGGTCTTCGGCGACGCCGGCCGGAATCCATGCGTGGCCGTCCCATTCCTGGATGCCGCGGGGGGCGTCAGGGTCGACGTGGGATCCGCGCTGGGATGTTTCGCCGAGGGGGACGGCGCGGCGCTCGCCGGGTGTGGGGCGGCGCTGTGCACGGCGGGCTGCCCATTCCTCGAGGGGCTCGTCTTCCATAGGGGTGCTCCCTCCTTGTCGGCTCTTGTCCAGTGTGCCGTGTCAGCGCCGCCTTCGGGTCAGAGAGTTGCGGACCACTCGCCGCGCGACAGCGTCGTGGTGCCGTCCGGGGTGATGGTGACCTGCGCCCCGTACACGGGGAGTTCGCCTCGTTCGATCCAGCGCCAGCGGATCGCTTCGAGTTCGTCGTACAGGCGGCGCGGTCCGCTCTGATGCACGGTTGCGCTCTGCTCGCCCGGCTTGGTGGTGGCCCGGGCCCAGGACCCGTCCGGGTGGAGCATCCAGGTAGTGCGGCTGCCGTCGTCACCGGTGCCGTTGCGGTGCTCGATGCCGGGCACCGCAAGCGACAGCATCGACCACACTTCCCAGGCCTGCATGACGTCGAGCACCGGGAACGGGGAGGTGGTGACCTGCTCTCCTTCCTGGTCAACAGCTTTGGTGAACACGTCCTGCAGCCTGGGCGGGTAGTCGTCGCCGGTCCGGGTCGTCATGAACGAGCCGCGGTCCCATTCGACGCGGCCCTTGGCGCCGCCGTCCTTGGTCTTGTCGGCGGTGACGATCAGGCCGGTGCCGGCGAGGGTGGTGACCAGGCGTCCGGCGGGCGCGAGGGCGGACAGCCACGCAGCGGGGATGCGGGGCATGGAGACCATGGACACGATCCGGTCGAAGACGCCGGGGAGTTCGTCCGCGCCGGCGTCTGCGGTGACGACGGTGGGTTTCCAGCCGATCCGCTCCAGGCGTTCGGCGGCGACCTGGGTCAGGTAGGGGTCGACGTCCAGGGTGGTGACCAGGTCGTCGCCCAGGCGCTGGCAGGCCAGGGCGGCGCTGTAGCCGGAGCCGGTAGCCACATCCAGCAGCCGCACCCCCGGGGTGAGGCGGCCGTGGCGCAGCATCGTGAGGACCAGACTCGGCAGAGTGGAGGACGACGTGGGCAGGCCGATGACGGGCTGTCCCGGTTCGGCCTGGTCGGCATGCACACACCCGATGCGCGTGACCAGCGTGGTGTCCGAATAGGCCGCCGCCGCCCACCGGTTCTCGTCGGCCGGGCCGTCGACGACAGTCCACCCGTGCTCGCTCGGGGTGAACCAGCGCTCCACCAGCAGGTGCCGGGGCGTCTCCTTAATCGGAATCCAGCAACCCGACCCCGGATGAGTGATCTCGGCCGCGAGGGCGGCCGCGTGCGGCTTCCAGTCCATCAGAGAGCTCCTTGCAACTCGTCGGCGATCGTCTCAACGATGGGCAGGCCGGTCGCGCCTTGGATCCAGTCCCATTGGCCACACGGGTTGACCTCCAGGAATGTCCACTGCCCGTCGGGGTCCACAACGAAGTCTGCCGCCCCGTAGCGCAGGTTCAGCCGCCCCATCAAACGCCGCACTGCGCTTGCCACCGGCTCAGGTATCTCGGTCGTGTTGTACGTCAGGGAGCTGTAGTCGCTGCGCCAGTCCTCGTATGAGGCGACGCTTCCCGCATGGATGGCGGCAGCCAGCAGTCGCTCCCCGATGATGGTGAGGCGAACCTCGTACTCCTTGGCGGCCCACGCCTGGAAGAGATGCGCGGTGGTGTCGACGCCCCGCAGGTCTTCCAGGTCCTTCTCGTCGAGACAGCGGGTATACACGGTCTTGAGGCGTCCGCCCTCGATGAGGACAGGGGAGGCGACCGGCTTGCACACGATCGGCCCGCCGACCTCGGCGGCGAAAGCACGTACCTCTTCTGGCCGGTTCGTGATGAGCGTGGCCGGGATGCGCAGCCCGCAGGAGCGCGCGGCAGCGAGCTGTACAGGCTTGTACTCGGCGCGCGCCATGGCCGTGGGATGGTTCACCCAGCGGCATTCCAGCGCGGACAGGATGCCCCCGAGACCCGCGCGGGCCTGACAGGCGGCGAACCTCTCCTCCGGACCGGACATCCCCTCAGGGAAGCGGAACGCCCCGGGGGCGCGGTAGTACACCGCGCCCACCCGGGACAGCTCCACCGTCCGGTGCTCAGTGGTGAGGTCGCCCGTCCACGCCTGTTCCTGGTCGATCCTTGCGGCCAGGGCGAGCTGTTGCGGGAAGTCGGCGGTGTCCATGCGGAACACCTCGACCCCGCGGCTGGCCAGCTCAACGACGATGCGGTCGGTGGGCCAGTCGTCGTGTGCGGCAATGATCAGGACGGGCGCGCTCATCAGTCCTTGGGCCCTTCGTCCAGCGGCGGCGGGTTGCTGATCGAGCCGTCGGGGACGGTCGGTTCGTGCGTGTTTGCCATGCACGTCAGCAAGCCGCCGTCGTCGCAGACGTTGACCTGGCGGCCGGCGTCGTAGACGTGCGACGGGATGCGGATACCGCTGGTGGAGTCGGGGATGCGGGCGAAGCGCAGCGCCCACGGCCGGGTCTGCTCACCCGAGGGAGCCTCCTCGCTGTAGGGGGTGCGTCCTCCGGTCGGTGTGAGGGGGAACGCCTCACGGTCCAGTGCTGTGGTCACGCAACTTCTCCTTGGGTCGTTGGTGCGCGGGGTCCCGGCGCGGGGCTTACGTGGCCGTGGGGGAACACGGATCCGGGCGTTGTCCCCGCGCCGGGGGTTGCGGCCTGTCCAGCGGCCAGGAGCGGTGTCGACCGGTCCGCCGGACAGGAGTTAGGGGGGCAGCCGCAGCGAAGGCGACCACAGTGGTACGGCGGCGGTCGCGCACGGCCTGGTGGGCGATGAAGAACGGCATGTCGGGGGAGTCGTAGACGACGAACGCGTCGTGGTGCGTCACGTATGGCGCTACCGGTCTGTCCACGGTGACCCCCCGTAATCCGGCCTGCAGGAAGGCGATGAAGGCGTAGTGGCGGTGCAGCCAGCGCAGGTACGCCTCGTACGCCTCGTCAGTGCTGGGCATGGCGCCGCAGTCGGTCGTGAGCACGCCGTCGACGAAACCGGATCCGGCGCCACGGCCCGCGGTGTTGAACTGCGGGCGGGTGCGGAGCGGGCCGCCGGAGGGCTCGTCGGTGAAGCGCTCCCGGTGCACGTCCCACCCTCGGTCGCGCGCGTACTGGCCAAGGAGGGTGTGCGTGGCGTCGGCGTCCACTCCGGCGCCTGCGAACAGGTACGTGGTCACCCGGATGCGGCGGCCGGGCTTCACTGCGGCGATGGCGTCCCCGTAGACGGTGCGGCGTAAGGTGCTCAGCCTGCTGTCCATGGTCGACTGGAGTCGCGGTTCAGCAGAGCGCCACCACAGCCACGGCTCGTCAATCTCGTCGGTCCGGACGGGCCGCAGCCTCATGACGCCCTCCTGCACAGCAGGGCGAAGCGGCGGCTCTCCTCGGCCTGCAGCGCTGCCATGGGCGCCGGGCCCAGCGCAGGACGCACAGCGTGCACAAGAGCAGCGCTCGCCGCACCGATGATGATGAGGAGCAGCAGCTTCGTCATGGGTGCTCGATTCGGGTGTGGGCCTGCGGCTGGGGCCGGATCCGCCCCAGCCGCAGGGGCTTGCCCGTGCACGTCGACGACCGTCACAGCGTTGACGCGCACGGAGTCTCAGGTGTCGATGCCGAGTCGCGCCGCGAGCGCGGCGTGCGGCGTCGGCTCGGGCCGGAGCTGCGCCAGGGTTTCGCGGAGCGGTCCGGTCGGGACGAGCCGGTCACTTGCCGATGGCCGGAACCAGTACGGGCCCGGGGGGACGGTCCTGTTCAGGGACGGCAGAGTGATCGTGTGGGGCGCGCCCAGGCACACAGCGTGGGGATGTGACGTCCACCGGGCGACGGAGCCGGGCGGGACGAGCCAGTAGAACCAGCCGCTTTCCGGGTCCTCGATCACGGGCCCGCATCCGCCCTGGATTTCGTCCATGAGGGCTACGGCACTGCGGGCCTGGACGCCCGAGCCGGTGATGACGACATCGAAGAGGTTGCCGCCCAGGCGTACGCGGGTGTCGCGGCCAGCTTCGACTGCCAGCAGGGTGCGGATCATGTCCGCGAGGTCGGCCATGTCGGCGGCCGGCCGACTCGCTGCGCCGACGGTCTCGACCAGGTGCTGCACTATGTCGGCGCCGCGCGGCAGCGCCTTGGCCGGGGCGGTCACAGCTCCACCAGCCCGGGACGCAGGACGGCGCGCACGGTCTTGGCGTCGAAGCCCGAACCGACGAGGAACCAGGAGAGTTCCACGCCCTGCCGTGTGGTCTCCCAGAGTCCGCGTCCGGAATCACCGGTGACGGCCTGGTCGAAGTCGGGGAAGTGGGGGAGGGGGTCGGTGACGTCGACGAGGAGCTCGTGTGCCTCGGTGATGCTGAGGCAGGCGCTGAAGCGTTGCCCCGCCGTGGTCGCCGTGTGTCCGTGCTGCACCGCGTTGTCAACGAGTACGTGCAGAACGTCGATCGCATGGTGTTGATCTCCAGGCCATTCCAGCACAGTCAGCAGGGTGCGGGCCTGGAGGCGGGCTAACGCTGCGGCGCTGTCGTCGGCGGGGAGTTCGAACCGGATTCTGCGCAGGACCGGGGCGGTCGGCGCAACGAGTTGCATCTGAGGAAGTCCTTCGCTGAGGGGGAGAGTGCACCAGGTCGTGGTGCCGTCGTCGCTGACGCCCCACTCGGCTGCAAGGCACTCGACGAGGAAGAGACCCCGACCGCCCTCGTCGTGGAGTGCGGCGTGGCACAGTTCGGGGCGGGTGGGGGAGCCGTCGTTGACCTCGATCACGCATCGGTTGCCGCGCAGGCAGACGCGGACGCCGACCTTGCGTCCATCACCGTGGCGCAGGGCGTTCGTTGCGAGTTCCGTCAGGAGAAGTTCTGCGGTTTCGATCAAGTCGGGCTGGCCTGAGTGGGTGAGGCCAGCCCGGACGATCCGGCGCAGGCGCTGCGGCCAGGCAGCGTCCGTTTTGGAGAGGCCAACGGCATCAGGGTCGGGGTGGCGCTCGATGGACAGATTAAGCACCGCTCTGACGCCGTCCTGTGGGGCGGCCATCCGCGTTTCGATGCTCGGTGCCATGCCTAGCCCTCCGCAGCTCGTCAGGGGTGGGTGAATGCACGTTGCCTGTAGCGCAACGTGTCCGTCCGATGCGCGACGGTCACACTCTGGGTAAGTCAGAGTGCCGGTCGGTAACCTCAACTGGCAAGCTTGTCACCGGAATTCGCATAAACGAGAACCTGTCCTCTATCGACTCCGGAACCCGCGGGTGTCAAACTGCACCCGAGCTGCCGTACCGTGCACCTGGGAGGTGTCATTCAGCACCATGCCGAATGTTCGAGCAGTGCCAACTCTCCGCAGGAGACGACTCGGTGGGACGCTGCGTCAGTACCGGAAGGACGCAGGCCAGAGCTTGGAGCAAGCTGCGCGGGCCATGGGATGGCCCGAGAGCAAGCTGTCGCGCATCGAGACCGCTAACGCGCGCATGCTCCCCAAAGACATCGCCCCACTCCTGCGTCAATATGACGTCACGGACGCGGAGGTCATCGCCGCACTCGAGGCCCTGGCCAAGGACGCCGGTAAACAGGGCTGGTGGCAGGGGTTCGGCGATGTCGTCGGTGCCAATTACAAGGACTACCTCAGCCTTGAGTCCGACGCGGACAAGATCCACGTCTACGCCCCGAACCTGATCCCGGGTCTATTGCAGACAGGTCCGTACGCTCGCGAAATCATCGCTGCCACGGCCATCACGCGTACGCCCGAAGAAGTCATTGCGCTGGCAGAGGTGCGCAAAACTCGGCAGGCCATCCTCACCAACCCGACCCGTCCCGGCGGCCCGCTGACGTACTGGGCGGTCATCCACGAGGCAGTGCTACACCACAGATTCGCCTCGAATGGGAACCTCATGGTGCAGCAAATGCAACACCTTCTGGACATGGCGGACTTGCCCAACATAACGGTCCAAATCATGCCGCTGGGTGCCACGCCGCATCCGGGAATGCTCGGGCTGTTCGAGGTGGTGCGGTTCCCGCAGCCGTGGCCCACGGTGGTCAACCTCGAGAACATCCGCGGCGGCTACTTCGTAGAAGGCACCGTCGACGTGAAGGTCTTCGAGACCGCGTTCGATCGCATCGTTGCTGCCGCGCTCGCCCCGGATCTCTCCCGAGAAGCCATCAAGACCACCATGCAGAAGATCATGGATGAGAGGAAAGACCAGTGAGCACCAGCGACCGCAAGGACGATCTGTACGCCCTCGATCTGAGCGGGGCTACATGGCGCAAGTCCCCCGCCAGCAATGGCGGCGAGCAATGTGTCGAGATCACCGATCTCCCTGGCGGCGGCGTTGCCATCCGCGACTCGAAGAACCCGGGGAGGGAGCCGCTGCGTTACACCGCCGATGAGTGGGACGCTTTCCGACAGGGCGTCATCGCCGGCGCACTGTAAGACGATATGGGGTGGTCCTCCTCTGGGGGCATAGAGGAGGACCACCTCGCCGATGGGCGCTGATCCGCAAGGGTGAGCGCCCATCGGCATTCGAAGCGGATGCCAGCGTTGTGCAAGCGGTTCTCGGTCCCCACGCTGGGTGTCACGCAGCCGCAGAAGCATGCATGGGGATCCTGACGAACGGGTCGTTCCTCTCGGCCTGGGCTGGGCAGCACGCACACGGCGCGGGGACGCGGGAGCCGGGGGTCTAACGGCCGCCCCGCTCCAGTTCCTCGTCCGTAGCGTCGCTCTGGGCCAGGTTCGTTGCAGGGCCGTGACGGTGACGCCGATGTGGGCGTGGCCGAGTAGTTTCTTGATGACGACGAGTTCGACGCCCTGCTCCGGGGCGCAAGGTCGCGGTCGAGTGCCTGAGGTCGTGGAAGCGGATGCGGCGGAAGGACGTCCGCTGCTCATATTGCAGAGCTCTCTCGTCCGTGCGTGCGTGGGGGCGTTTGGTCGTGCCCGGGGTCAGTGCAGTGCTTCGATGGCCCGAAGGATCAGGGCACGGGCATCCGCCCCGTACACGGCCATGCTGCGCAGCTGCTCGAACGCTTTGAGGTGCAGGGCGACCTCGGAAGGCTGGGTGACGCGTACCGGCGCGGACGGTACGCCGCTATTGCGTGTATGCCGACTCGGCGTCCCGGGACTGGGCGATGATGTCCTCGGCCTGGTCGGGCATGCCGCATGCGGGGGTCCAGCGTCGGATGTCCTCGGGTGTGGGGTGTGCGCGCGTTCTCGATGCGGGAGGTCACTGCTTTGGAGGGCTGGCCGGCCATGCCTTCGGGCTGGTGCCGCTGCTGGAACAGGGCCGCGACGGCGACTGGCCGTGGATGACGAAGGCAGCCTGACCGAACCGCCGAGGCCGCCGCCGCTTTGGCCGCATCAGCGGCGGATGAGGGCGCTGTTCGTGCTCAGGACTGCAGCGCTTCTTCACCTCGGCCACGTTCGGGCCCGAGTCGGTGGACGGCATCTGCCAGCGGTGCGCTTTGTCCTCGCCGTGCCGGTCATCGTGGGGCACCTGGCCCGCAAGAGACCAACGCCCCAAAGACGGGAGCCACGTTGACGGGGGCGGTGCGCCGGGGTCCGCCCCCGCGGCCGGGGGAGCTACTTCCTGGTCCGTTGGGCAGCCTGCTCGAGGATGCGGCGGCGTGTCCACCGCCGGCGCCCGTTCTGGCGTCCGGCGTTCTCGGCCATCCCGTCAGTGGTCTGCAGCAGTGGAAGGTTGCCCTGGGACAGACTGCTGGAGAAGGAGCTGAGGCTCTTGTAACCCAGCAGCGCGGCTGCCTGGCTCGCCCCTAGCAGCTCGTCGGGATCGCCGTCGACGGGAACGTCGGGCAGCGGGGGTGCCTGTTTGGCTCCGGCCCGGCGTCCGCGGCCGGGCCGGGTGGCCATCCACGCCTTGAGCGTCTCGACTTTCCACAGCTGCCGGCGGTAGGGGTTGTTGGCGGTGCCCTTCTCCTCGACGACGTCGGGTTCGGGGAAGTAGCCGGGGTGGTCGCGCACGAAGGTGGTCACCTGGTTGGGGTTTTTGTAGCCGAGGTAGCGCGAGGCGTCCGCCGCGTTCAAAAGCGTCTGGGGGTCGAGGGAGGACGGTGCGTGTGCGGTGAGCCGTGCCGGCGCCCTGTGGGCGAACCACTCCCTGACCTCCGCGTGGTCCCACAGCCGGGCCCGGCCGCGCTTGCCGACAGGCTCCGGGAACGCCTGGCCGGCCGCGTTCTTCGTGCGCTCGGTGGAGAACTGGCTGATCCGCGCGGACGTCAGACCCTGTTCAGCCGCGATCTCGGCCGCGTCGGCCAGGCGAGGCTCCAGGCGCGAGGTCATGGCAGAACCGTCCCTTCTGTCAGCAGTGCGTCGGCCGGCCCAGCCCGTAAGGAAAATTATGGCAGGAGTTTCGGAGGGGGGTCCAGCCCGCGGCTCCAGGTTCTTCCCGACGGCCGCGCACGGCACCCTGGGCCTCATCCAGGACAGCGCAGGAGCCCTTGGACGGTGTGCCGCCCGGAGCCCGTGTGCTGTGTTGCTCGCTGCGCCCGGCCCTTCCACCGCCCCAAAAGCCTCCACAGCTTCGCTGAGCTGCAGCACGCCGGTGGGCGGAACCAGTTGGCCCCGCCCCACCGCATGGTCTAGTCGTACGCCCAAGCCCTGCCGGTCTGGCGGTACTCCTCCACGGGGATCGGGGCAACGCCCTTCCTCATGTGGGCGGTGTACAGCTGGCCGTTGAGGTGGTCGATCTCGTGGTGGATGAGGCGGGCGATGCCGTGCGCGTACACCGTGGTCACGCTCTCGCCGGTCAGGGCCGTGGTCTCGACGGTGATTGTCAGGGGGCGGGGGACGAGGCCGCGGACGTCGAAGAAGCTGAGGAGCCCTCGTACTGCTCGTCCATCTCGTCGCAGCGGTCGGTGAGCCGCGGGTTGAGGAGGGTGATTGCCGGTGTGTCGCCGGGCGGCTGGACGACGGCCGCGGACTGCCCGATGCCGATCTGCGGGGCGGCAGGGCCCATGCCCTTGGTGAAGGGGTGGACCTGGCCGATCCGCTCCACGGCAGCGAACAGCTCGTTGGTGATGCGTTCGGCCTCGTCCCGCTCGGCGGGCAGGGTGAAGGCGCGGGCTGGTTCGGCAAGGATGCCGGCGCCGTGCTGGACGACTCCGAGGTTCCTCGTCTGCTGGCTGGGCCGCACGTCTTTGAGCTGAAGTCCCCTCGTTCCATGTCGTGTTCGGGCCGTGCCCGGAACCTCCCTTCAAGACGGTACCGAGCGTGGAGGGCGGTGTGGTCATGATCCATCTGGCATTGCCGCAGTTCACCGTCATGGCTGCGGACGGGTGGCTTCGTCCACGAAAACGGGGTTCTGGCACAGATCTTGGGGAGTGGTACGCGGAGCGTCATCCCAGCGTTCGAACGGAAGGCGGCCGGGTCCGACAGTGATCGATCTTGACGTGCCCGACGTGTGTGATGTCGAGTTGACGGTGAGAAGTGGCACCAGCGCATAGGGGATCGACATGTTCATAGCGGAAGAGGGAGTTTTCGATCCTGTTGAGGTGCTGAAGCTCTACGACTCGGTCGGCTGGGAGGGCTACACCAGCGACGTCGACAAGCTCTGTCGCGGTCTCGTGAACTCTCACCTCGTCATCACGGCACGAGACGGATCGGGATCCCTCCTGGGACTGGCCCGGACCATCTCCGACGACGAGCACATCTGTTACGTCCAGGACGTCGTGGTCAATCCGGCGAACCACAGGCAGGGGGTTGGCCGGGCGCTGGTCGAGCACTTGATGCGGCGTTACTCCCACTGCCGATTCTTCCTCCTGTCCACGGACCATGAGTCGTCACCAGAGGGCAGCCGCAACCACGCGTTCTACCGGAGCCTGGGCTTCCTGTCCTACGAGGAGAAGGAGATGGCAGGCTTCGGTCTGCCGAGGAACCGCCCCGACCTGCGCGATACGGCTCCATAGGCAAAAGATCCTGAGGAGTTGCGGAGTGTTACTGGAGGAGGATCATCTTGCGGAGTAGATCGAATCCGGCTCGGCCGTAGAGTTGCCGCTTGATCTTCTTGATGCGGTTGACGGCGCCCTCGATGCTGCCGGAGCTCCAGTCGAGAGTGAGCCCGGCTGTCACGGCGTCGAGGTCTCGGTGCAGGTGCAGTGCGAAGCCGGTGAGGCCCGGTAGCTGGCTGGCGTCGACGGCGTCGATCCAGGTGGGGAGTGTGGAGCCGAGGCGGTCGGTGAGTATCTCGCCGAAGTCGCGGACGTGTCCCGCGGCCTTGTTCAGTTCGGGGCAGCGGGCCAGGACCTCCTTCAGGCCGGCCCGGTCCTCCTCGGCCAAGGTCATGGGGTGCCGGGTCAGCCAGCCGGTCACCTGCCGCACCGACGGCGGCCTCGGCGGCGCGCCGGCCGGAGCCCTGCGCAATGTGGCGATGTGCGCGCGGACCATGCCGTAGGTGACGGGGGCCTGCTCGGCAACCAGCTCGCCGTGCAGTCGGGTGACGCTGGTGCACCCTGCGGCGAATCGCCGCTCCAGGTAGGGCTTGTAGGGGTCCAGTCTGCTGGGCCGGGGCTGGTTCTCGCGGATGGTGTCCTGCCAGCGCGCGGCGTTCGCGTACCGGAGCACGGTGTTGAGGCCCCAGCCCAGGTGTCGGGCGATCGCCCGACGTGAGTGGCCTTGGGCCAGGAGCTCGTGGACCAGGGCGTGCGCTGCCTTCTTTCGCTCGGCCCGCCGGCCGATGGGCTCCGAGTCGTCCTGCGGTCGACCGGAAGCCAGCCCGGTGGCCTCCAGCAGCATGCCGGTGGGCGATGGGTTGCGCAGACAGTCGCGATGGGCTGCGACGCAGGTCTCCACGGCTCGGCCGAGGCCCTGCCACAGATGGAATCGGTCGGCGACCTGCAGGGCCTCGGGGGCACCGCGGCGGGCACCCTCGGCGTAGGCGCCCGCCCGGTCCCGGCAGATGATCTCCACGCCGGGGTGGCGGATCAGCCAGGCGGCCAGCGGCCCGGCTTCACGGGTGGGAAGCACATCGACCACGCGATGGTCTTCGATGCTGGTCAAGACGGTGCAGTAGGTCTGGCCGCGACGGATCGCGAAGTCGTCCACGCCCAGCACGCGCGGTGTGCTGACTTGCGGATCGGGCAGTGCCATGACTCTGCGTAACAAGGTCATCCGGCCCGCGCCGAATCCCAACTGGGCAGCCAGCCGGGCGCCGGCCCGCCCGGCCAGCGCGAGCCCCACTCGCTCCAGAGCGTGGTTGAGCCGAGTGGTGAACCGTGCGTGCGGGGCGGCGAGCCGGGAGAACGGCTCGGCGAACGTCCGGCGCGGGCAGTCCGCCACTCCGCAGATGAAACGCCGAACCGTCAGCCGGATCACGAAGCCCTGTTCAGCGAGCGGAAGGTCCTTCAGCCTGCGCTGGTACCGGTCGTGGACACGGTCCGAGAAGCGCCCACAGTCCGGACATGCCGCCCCCACCGCGCGACCTCTCGCCATCACCTCGACTGTGCCGAACGCGGCCGTAACCGCCTCGACATCCACATCGTCGATCCCGTCGAACACCAGCGAGTCCCAGAACGATGCGTTGGTCTGCATGACCAGCACCATCACCGTCAACAACCGGCTGCAGCAGCAGCTGGCAGACATCTGATGGAGCGTCAATTCTGCTCGTCAGACGACAAGACGTACGCGGTCTCACACGAACCCGTCTCCTCGCAATCGAACATCGAGGTAACGCTCCGCGACGACTCCCCAAGATCTGTGCCAGAACCCATTTCGGGAGGCGGCAGGGCCCGTCGAAGGATTCGAACGGTGCGTGAGCATCGGGTCCGGGGCGCCAGTTCTGCAGAAGACTCCGTGAGCACTGCCCGCGCGGCAGGCTGTCAGTCCCGGTCCATAGGATCACGGCATGTCTGATGCCTTCACCGTCTTGTGGACCCATGACACGTGCCGAGCACTGCGCAAGGCGGGCCGCGTGGGCGAGCGACCGCCGGTCGCCTTCAGCGGCATACATGCTTCCCTGCCCGCGTGGAGGGGTGCTCGTACTGGGGACGAGGTGTACGCGCTACACGTCAATCGGCGCGAGGTGTTCGTGGTGAGTCGGATGCGAGTGATCGACAGGGAGCGACGCGACTGCTGCGGCACAACCCCCACAACCTGGGAGGACCTCAAGTACCCCGGTCACGGCGACTGGTCGATGCTCGGTGCTGGCGGCTGCGGCGCCGAGGCGGTTCACGTGGAGGCGACGCCCGTACGCTTCGATGTGACTGTCCCCGGTGAACTGCTTGCGAGGCTTACCTGGCGCAATCGCCGAGGTCAGACCCGCGGCCTGAAGTACGTGGTGGATGGCCGTCTCGAGAACTCGGTCAGCCTGCAGGGGTTCTACCGTCTGACCCCCGAGGCCGCTGGCGAGTTGGCGGTGGTCGTCGCCAGCACTGCCTCTTGATGCTGACGGACGACGAGGGATGAGCACCCGGCGTGCTGAGTGGTCCCGGAAAATCGAACAGGGCCGGGCTGCGGTGCCTTCCGAAGTGGTGAACATCTGCTGTCCGTTCTCGTGGCCAAAGCCAGACGGGCGGAGTTCGCAGCGGGGAGGCTTCGGCGGCCATGGAGGTCCCGGTGCCCCACACGACGAGGTCGAGGGCGGCAGGGAAGGCGAGCTGGACCTCAAGCTGTTCGGTGGCCAGGCGTACAGCCCACTGGAACCAGTTGCCCCATGTGTCGTCGCCGACCCCAATCACGCCCCCCTCGGCGCCGGAAGCCGGCGGCCCCCGTCTGCTGGGGTGTGGTGGGTGGCGAGCCAGTTGTCGGCGTCTACCTGCGGCCCAGCGCCCAACCGGCCAGGCAGCCAGGAATGGTTGTCTTCCTGGTGCGCAAAGCGCTGTGGTGTGGTTGCAGCTCAATTCAGTGACGCGCGTGGCCTCCGGTGAGGGGTGTCCATGCCCTTCCGGCCGGTCGCACCGTGCTCCTCGCTGTCTTCGCGGGTAGCGAAAGGGTTTAGGGGGCGAGGGACGCAACAAGCGGATGCTGGGCTGTTATCGCCTGCGGGCGCCGACTCTTGGCTACCGCGGGGGAGGGTCGCGGCGACGTTTCGGGGATGTTCGAAAAGCTTGTACGGCGCTGAACTGCGGGTGACGCTGGCCGCACGAGGGACGCCGCCCGCACCGGGGCTTCCCGGAATCCATCAGGGGGAATCAGATGATGCACAGGACGAGTTCCCGCCCGCTGGCCAAGATCATGATGGTGGCGGCGGTGGGTGTGATGGCCGCCGCTGGTATGGCGGCTCCGGCCTACGCGGCAGAGGCCCCGCAGGCCGAGCGGTCGAAGATGGGCGCCCAGTTCGAGACGGTCACCACCTGGGTCCAGGGCAATGTGCGGATCGGGCCGTCGACGGGCTACCGCATCGCCTACACCGTCGCGGCGAACCAGAACCTCACCGCGGTGTGCTGGCTCGAGGGCGGCACCGTCTCCGCCAACGGCTACACCCACAACAAGTGGGTGTACCTCTCGGATGAACGGTACATCTGGGGCGGGCTGCTCAAGGGCAACGAGGTGGGCAACGTCAGCTCCCCCTGCTGGTGACCCACCGGCCGTATCCGAGTTCAAGAGCCTGCCTGCAACCAGTGACGCGCGGCAGCCAGGGTCACGTGGATGTCGTCGCTCCATGAACAGACTTCCAGCCATGACAGGTAGCCGCCCTGCGTGAAGACCAGGACTTCACCCGGGCACTCGCCGGCTTCGGTGACGAGCTGCGCTTCGGCCGCCACGACAGTGCCGGGTCCGGTGGGCGCGGGCTCTGCCTCGCTGGTGTCGAGGTCGAAGTAGGCGGTGCCGCACCCGCATGTGCAGCGCGATCGCACGCTGAGGTGTGGAACCTGCCTTCGGAGCGCGGCATGAACCCCATTATCCTCGTTCAGGACTGCCGCAAGCACCTCGGCTACGTCTGCAGGCAGTCCTTCCATCATTCCGTAACCGTATCTGACCAGCGGCTTTTGGCTATGTCTATGCCGGCGCATCGCCGATCAGCCAGCAGGTTGTTCACGCGTCGATGATCTCCGTTCGGTTCCGCAGCATGTTGAGCTTGCGGTCTTCGAGCGCGCGCAGCCACCCATGGACTCACCGGGGCGCTTGCGCCTCCGCGCCGGGTGAGCTGCTCCCACCCACCACAGCGGTTCAAGGATGGGCTGCTCGGCTGCGACCGGAGGGCGGCGAGTTGCGAGCTCACGGCAGACAATTAGCGCTTGCAGGCCGATTGCGACAATGCCTTGGCCCAGGTCAAGGAGCTCACCGAGCAGCTCAGCGAGGTCCAGGACGATCTGGCCAGTGCCGGGATCGGTCTGCGCCGCATGATCTGTGTCGAGGACGCTCCCTGAGTGCCTTGCGGCGGAGAATGGCTCGCAAGAGGCGGTGGTCAGTCCCGGTCTTCCTGCAACTTCAGCATTTCGAAGAACCCACCTGCCTGTTCGATCAGTTCGTCGTACGTACCCAGCTCGGAGACCCGGCCGTGGTCGAGGACGACGATCCGGTCGGCGAGGCGGGTGTTGGCCAGCCTGTGGGTGATGAACACTGTGGCCCGTCCGGCGGCGAGGGCCTTGAGCCGGGTGTAGATGCGATGCTCGGCGCGGGCGTCGAGGGCGGCGGTCGGCTCGTCCATCACCAGGACGGGGGCGTCGCGGTGGAAGGCTCGGGCGACCGCGATGCGCTGCCACTGCCCGCCGGACAGGTCGTGTCCGCCCCACCAGGATCGGGCCAACGAGGTGTCCAGCCCGTTAGGCAGCGCGGTGATGACGCTATCGGCACCGGCTGCCTCGGCTGCGGCGTGCACGGCTGTGTCGCCGTCGGGGTGGGGCTGGCCGAGGGTGATGTTCTCGCGGGCGGCCAGTGGCCACCGGGTGTAATCCTGCGGCACGAGCGCCACCTTGGACAGCACCCCGGCGGGGTCGGCGTCCGCCAGGTTTACCCCGTCCCACCGCACCGAACCTGCGGTGGGCAGGAACAGGCCGGTCAGGATTCGGGCGAGGGTGCTCTTGCCGGCGCCGTTCTCGCCGACCAGGGCGAGGACCTCGCCGCGCTTGACGTCCAGGTCGATGCCGTCCAGTGCGGGGGCGTCGGCGCCGGGATAGGTGAAGGAGACACCCTGGGCGGTGATCACCTGCGGTCCGTCCTCGGCGACGGCGGCGGTGCCGCGGCGGGTCGTCCACGGCTCGGCCACGCTCAGGAATCTGGCCCAATCGTCCAGGGACAGCGACGTGCGGAACAGGCGAGCCCCGGTCCGCACCGTCGTGGTGAGCGCCGCCCCGGAGGTCCGCACCGCCAGGGCCGCGGTCCCCGCGACCGCGAGTTCCATGCGACCGGTCGCCACGAGGAGCACGAGCACGCCCCAGGTTGCGGCCGTGCCCACCGCGGTGAGCGCGTCGCCGATGCCCTGCACGATCAGGGCCTTCCGGGTGGCCTTGAGCTGTTCGGCCTCCAGGCGGCTGGAGACGATCCTGTACTGGCGGATGAGGAAGCCGGCCATGGTGCCCGCGCGGATCTCATCGGCGGTGTTGCGCTCGGTGGTGTAGGAGCGGAACACACTGCGCAGCCGGGAGTCGGCGAGATTGCGATGGTGGGCGGCGTGCTCGATCCGCGCACCCCGGACCGCGCCCCATGCGCACGGAACAACGGACAGGACCAGAAGGGGCAGCATCACTGGGTGGAGCACGGTGACGACGGTCGCCGCCGCAGCCATCTGCCCGGCGGCCGAGGTCAGCAGCTGGGCTTCGAGGATGAGGTCGCCGGTTTTCTCCGCTCCGTCCGAGGCAGCGGCATGGGCATCCTCGAATTCCGGGTCCTCGTAGGCCACGAGCTCGGCGCTCGTCGCTGCGGTGATGACTTGAAGGTCTGCCTCGCGTACGGCCTTCGGCGCCAGCCGTGCCGCGGCGGCGCGGGCGGTGGCATCCAGCAGGTAGCGGCCGCAGCCAGCGAGAGCCACGACCACCAGGGCGGTCAGGTTCTCGCGCAGACCGGCGGCGATGTCGCCGCCGGCGAAGACGGCTCCCAGTACGCGGGTGGTGGCCGCGAGCGCGGTTGCGGTAAGTGCGGCGGCTCCGATCTGGCAGACAAGCAGGGCCAGGACGGCGTAGCGATCGGTACGCCAGCCGAGCCGGGCGGCCTGGGCGAGGGCGGATGGCAGGCGGCGCGCTATGGCCCACGTGGACAGGTTGACGCTCGCCTCGAAGTGCCGGTCGCAGGCCAGGCGCATCACGGGCGGCTGGCCCGCTGCGGCGGACGGGGAGGCTACAGAAGAACGCACGCGCCCCATGAAGAGGCCGAACCAGACGGCCGGGCAACGGGATTGTTCCGCACGCCCCGCATCGCTGCTGGTCGCTCCATCCACCCGTCAGCGACAGCCCCGGAATTTCACTCGTTCGAGTGATGCCATGGCCCGGGGCGGGGAGGCTTGGGCCAGCCCCCGGACCACGGCAGCCCAGGAGCCCGCTACGGCACGGCGAGGACCGGCATCCACGCTCGGTCGACGGCGTCGCCGATGTCCCGGCCGACCGCACCCTCGGGGACGTCGGCCCAGGCGTGCGCGGCGTCAGGGAGGAAGCGTGCGCCGAGCACCCAGCGGGAGCGACGGCCGGTGAGGGCGGTCGCGATGACGGTGGCGAAACTGATCTCCATGCAGGCGATTCGGCCCGGCCACCAGGAAGGAATCACCGCCAGCACCGCGGTGTAGAGGGCGTCGAGGCGGGCGAGGCGCGCGTACGGCAGGCCGCGCAGCATCCGCACAGCCGCTATCTGCCAGCGCAGGGGCAACCGGCTCATGGCCAGGGAGAGGGCGAGCGCGGCGGCGGCCACCAGGCGGTCGCGCCGCCGGGCAGTAGGGCGGGCAGGGGGGACCATGACCGTCATCGACGCCACCACCTTCGGTGTACTCGCCGCGGCCGGTCGGTGTCGACGAGCACGCCGGCGGCCACGAGCTCGTCTACGAACGCGTCGATCTGGTCGGTGACGGCCTGCGGGTTCTGGCCGGTGGGGACAGCGATCTCCTCTGCGAGCCCGGCCGTGCCGCCGCAGACGGTGACGGCGTGCCAGATGCGGGACGCGTCCGGATCGAGCATCATCCATGCCCCGCGCCTAACGTCGAGCACCGCCGTCCCCTGGGCTCCTGTGGCGTGGTGGATGTGTTCCGCGGGGGTCAGCATGCCGCCTTCAGTGCGGTCTGCTGGCCGGCGAGCCACCAGCACGTCACGCTCAGCTGGTGCAGGTCGGCGATCTCCGTGGCGCTCTGGCCCCGGGCCGCCTGAGCGAGGGCGGCGCGGACGGCCGCAGGGTCGATGAGTCCGTCGGCCGCGAGCGGACTCGATGCGATCAGCTCATCGAGCCGGTTTTGGTGCTGAGCGAGGCCGGCGATGCGTTGGGCGGTGAACGATCCCTTCGAGCGGCGAGAGGTCAGCCAGTGGGGAAGCTGCGGCAGCGCAGCCTTCAGCAGCGGCTTGTACGAGACCAGCCCGCGTCGGGCGAGGGCCGGGACGGCGAACGCGGCACGGACGACCTGGTTGTCCAGGTACGGGTATACCGGGTTGATGCCGAGCGTCTCGGCGTATGGGGCCCAGCCGCGGGCGGAAGCGCCCACCGACCGTAGGGCGGCCCACTGGTCGAACTCGTCCGCCGGCTCTGGCTGCCGGTCGCGGGAAGCTTGCCGCAGCAGCGCGGCGACCTGGTGGCGGCCCTCGGCCGTGAGCCAGGACGCCCCGGCGCCCAGGTGGCACCACGACCAGCCCACCACGGCGGCCTGCGACGTGATGGCCCCGCGCTCCAGTGCCTCGGCGGCACGCTCAAGGGAGTCGCTCCGGCCCAGGTCAGCGGCATGCTTAAGGGCCCTCCAGTACGGGCCGGGGGCGGCGTTGCGCAGCCGGGCGAACGCCACGACCTGGCGGTGGGCCTCGCGCCTTCGGCCGTCCTGCAGGAGCCGCACCCAGCAGGAGCTGGAGGCGTCCAGCACGATGTCCCCGCCGTGCCCGGTCAGGTGCAGCGGCAGCCCTTGAACCGGGCGCAGATACGCGGTGTCCATGGCGTACATCGCCGCTTCCAGGACCGGCTCCGCCCCGGTCGGTTGCCCGGCAGGGAAGCCGAAGGGCAGCTGCTCGTCGGTCCCGGCGGTGACGGTGTGCGCGATCCCCGTGTGCTCGGTGACGCGGGCGGCGAAGGCCATGTCCTCGCCGCTGGTATAGCCGTCGGTGTAGGTGACCGCGTGCACGGCCTGGGCATCAGCCGCGAGCACGACGGCCGACGAGGAATCCAGCCCGCCGGACAGATCCGCCCCCACCGCCCCACCGGCGGCGCGGACGCGGAGCTGGACGGCGTCGGTGAGCGCTCGCCCGAACCGTTCGGCGCCTGCGCGGAGCTCGTCTACGGGCTCGACGCCGGTGATGTCGACGAGCTGCGGCGGTGCCCCGGGGGCGAGCAGGAGCCCGAAGCCGCCGGGCACCAGCCGGACGTCCCTGTACGGGCTGCGGTGCGGCCAGTGGTGCTCGCCTGCCGCAAGTCGGGCCGCCAGCCACGGTAGGTCCGCAACGAGGGGACGCCCCAGCAGGCCGGGCTCGGTCGCCCACGGCATCCCCTGCGCGCCGCGCGTGTAGTAGACGGCCCGGATGCCGGCCAGGTCGCCGCACACGAACCGCAACCGCCCGCTGGCCGCGACCACCCAGTAGGAGCCCGGCCACCGGGTCAGCTCGGCCCACCGGCCCGCCCGCACGGCCGGGAGCGCATGCCGGAGTTCCTGGTCTGCTGCCAGGCAGTCGCCCACGACCGCGAGCATGACCGGCCCTTCGGCAGCCGTACGCACCCGCACGGTCGGGGCCCGGCGGACATCGCCGAGTCCGTCGATCGACAATCCGATCGCGGCGGCAGTGCCGCCGCTTATCCACTCCCGTTCCATCTGTTCGCCTCCCCTGTGACGTGCCCGGGGGCCGGCGTAGCGGCCGGCCCCCGGGGTGCTCGGTGGTGTCCCTGGGCTCTCAGCCCTCGAAGTAGTTGGACTTGTCCGAGTCGTTGAACGTCTGGCGGCCCAGGGTGAGGGCCGCTACCGGGTGGGTGCTGGCCTGCGGTGCGAAGCCGTCGGTGCTCGGCGCCGCGGCGGACGTGTTCTCGGCGGCGGGCTGGTGAGTGACGGTGGTCTGCTCGGCCATGACCGGCCTCCCTTGTCTCGGTGGATGTGGAGGTGGTGCTGCCTCTATGCCACCGCAACACAAGCCCTGTTCCCAGAGACGGAGTTGGGCACTTGCTGGGAGTGGATCTGGGAGAAACCTGGGACGGGCCTGGGACGTCAGCCCTTCAGAAGCTCGAGGACGGCACGCGTGTAGGCGGCGTACACCGTCGGTAGTTCGGCGAGGTGAGCCCGCTCGTCGATGCCGTGCAGCCCCTCGTAGGGCACGCCGAAACCGGCGGTCGCCGGGATGCCCTTTCCGGCGAGCAGGTTGCCGATGTTCGATGGCCCCGCGGTCTTCGGCCGGACCGTGAGCCCTGCTTGTTTGGCGGCGTTCAGCAGGGCGGCGGCGGGCTGCTCGTTCTCGGCGAGGCGGAAGGGTGGCCACACGGCGATCGGGGTGATCTTTGTGGCCGTCGGGACGGGGAGTTCTGCGTCGAGCTCGGCAACGGCCTTGCGGACGAGCGTCTCAGCGTCGTGGCTGTCGAAGGACGGCGTGGTGCGGATGTCGACATTGAGTTCGCACCGGTCGGGGGTGACCGAGAAGCCCTGGCCGCCGTGAAAGGACGTGACCGATAGCTTCGGCGGCAGGGGAAACCCACAGGCCCCGGCGCCGCTGGGGAGTTCGGCTGCGTCCAGCAGCGTGACAAGGCGGGCGGCACGGGAGATCGCTCCCACCACGTTCTTGCTCGAGCCGGAGTGCCCGGCGGGAGCATGCACGGTGATGGTGGCCCGCCACAGACCCCGGCCGCCAACCACGACCTCGTCCACGCCGGGGTAGCCGATCATCACGCCGGCCGGGCGGGCCGCGTGCTCGTCGGTGAGATAGGCGCGGGCGCCGCCGAAGCCGCCAGTGTGTTCGTCCACGTCCAGGAGAACGGCGAGCCCGCCAGCCAGGTCAACGACGTGCTCAGCAAGGTCGGCGGCGATGTGACAGAACATCGCCGCAGCGAGCTTGGAGTCCGCAGCCCCTCGGCCGAGCAGCCAGCCGTCCGCCACCTCCCCGGACGCGGGCGGAAAGGACCAGGCGGACTCGTCACCGTACGGAGCCGTGTCCACGCACGCGTCCAGAGTCCACCAGGAGCCCGGACGGCCGCCGGGGATCTCCACCAGCAGACCCACCAGCTCACCAGCATCGTCGTGCAAGCGGCGGTGCGGCAGGCACCGGGCGGCAAGCCAGTCCTCCAGCACACCAAGGACCGGCCCGTAGTCGTCGATCCCGCCTCGACTCGGCCGCCGGATCAGCTCCCGGGCCAACTCCACCACGGATGCCGTACGGCTCTTGGCCTGCTGAAGGTCCTCGATCACGCTTCTCCCTCGCCCCTCAGTTGTGCCGTACCGACAGCGCGCGGACGGCCTCGATCGTCTCCACCGGTCGCGCGGACGAGCACGCCTCCCGCCCATGGTGGACCAGACCCACCGCCGCCTCGCGACTGAGTAAGACGCCGCAGTCGAACCCCTCCGCCCCATGAAACGACGGCAATGGCACCACCGCGGCGGTCTCGGACGCCACGAAGAAGCGTTCCAGCGCCTCGGTGGGCTCCACGATCCCCATGTGTAGCGTCTTGACGCCGTTCCGGCGCGCGCCTGGATCGCGTAGCTCCAGCAGCCGCACTAGGTGATCGGCGAGCGCCCGGTGCCGGGGTGGTCCATACAGCACCCGGTAATGGATCAGATCGGGACGCTGGGCCACAGCCGTCTCGATCGCCGCCAGATACGCCTTCTCCCGCGACCGACTACCGGTGACCACCAGCTGCTCACGAGCTCCGCCGACGACATCGACCATCGCCTCGACCAAGTCCGTCCAGCGGGCGAGCACCTTGACGACCACGGCCGTGCCGGAGTTCTCCAACACGCTCGTGGCCGCGCCGTCCTGGTGTGCAAACAGCACTTCGGGCCGCTCCCGATACAGCTGGCACAGACCGGCCCGGTTCCGCTTACCGGTGCGGCGCCGCCCTGACTCCCAGGCGCTCATCAGGCTTGCATCTGCAGCCCCGCCGGTGATCGCATTGAGCGCGTCGGCTGCCTCCTCCAGCGTCATGTTCCGCGCTACCCGGGCCCGCTTGAGCGCCGAGTCCGTGCTGCTGGCCGCGGCCACGGACACCGCCCCCTCTCCATCCACCGACGTATACCCGCAGTCTTCCCCGCCTGCTGGCGGTTGCGGAGGTCCCCCGACCGCCCTTCTTTCGGTCAGCCACTGCCGCATGCGACGCCCACCGGTAGCCCGCCTCGCCGCGCTCTTGTTGGGGCCGTAGTAGAGGTCCACGATCTGCTGGTCGTCGGCGGGAGACCGGAGCGGGAAGCCGTCGGTGCCACCCACGTCGTCCCAGGAACTGCGCACCTGATGGGCGAGCGAGGCCAGGGCGGGAGCCTCGTCGGAGAACGGGGTCATGTCATCGGTGTGTCGGTCCCACGGGCGCAGCCCCCACGCCCGGCCGGCTGCCCGCGGGGCGAGGCCGCCGTGAACAGCGAAGGTTTAGCGGCTCAGCCGGCATTCACGCCACGACAGGATCGGGCAAAGTTCGTCGGCACAGCATCCGCGACGGCGTGGCGCTTGTAAGCGGGTTCTCCAGCAATCGGGGGAATTTCCGCCGTACTAGTACTGCAACGGTGCTTGTTCTGAGTGCTGGGCAGTTTTCAAGGGCTGTGTCCACGTCGTTTGTAGTGACTGAGTCGTGCTTGATACTGGCG
>NZ_JBSFVG010000025.1:0-84732 GCF_053592195.1 Streptomyces sp. NPDC002776
CTGCTGTCGCTGCCCGGCTCGCCGATCCTCTACTACGGCGACGAGATCGGCATGGGCGACAACATCTGGCTCGGCGACCGCGACGCCGTCCGCACCCCGATGCAGTGGACACCGGACAGGAACGCGGGCTTCTCCACCGCCGACCCCGGTCGGCTCTTCCTGCCCACGATCATGGACCCGGTCTACGGTCACCAGGTCACCAACGTCGAGGCGTCCATGGCGTCGCCCTCCTCGTTGCTGCACTGGACACGCCGGATGATCGAGATCCGCAAGCAGAATCCCGCCTTCGGACTCGGCTCCTTCACGGAACTGCAGTCGTCCAACCCGGCGGTACTGGCCTTTCTGCGGGAGTACGAGGACGATCTCGTCCTGTGCGTGAACAATTTCTCCCGGTTTGCCCAGCCGACCGAGCTCGATCTGCGCGAGTTCGACGGACGGCACCCGGTCGAGCTGTTCGGCGGCGTCCGCTTCCCGGCCATCGGCGAACTGCCGTACCTGCTGACGCTGGCGGGACACGGCTTCTACTGGTTCCGGCTCTCCCGAGTCGCCTCCCGCATCGGCCGCCGACACCGAGCGTCCGCCCCTTGAGCGTGTCCCCTTGAGCATGTGCCGACGAAAGGACGCGTCACCATGCCGAAGACCGCATCCCTCAGACCGAGCCCTCCGGCCGTAGCCGACATCATGGTCTCGCTCGGCGGTCTGCTGCGTCAGTGGCTGCCGCGGCAGCGGTGGTTCGCGGGCAAGGACCGGCCGGTCACCGACCTGGCCCTGTTGTCCATGACCGAGCTGTTCCCGGGCTGTCTGCATCTGCTGGTCCACGCCGGTCATGTCCCGGTGCCCGCCCCCGGCGGCACCACCGCGCCCCCGGCCGGCGACTGCTACCAGCTGCTGCTCGGAGTGCGCGAGCACCCCTCCCCGCGCCTGGGCCGCAGCCTCATCGGACGAGCCGACGAGGGCCCGCTCGCCGGTCTCACGGTGTACGACGCCCTGCAGGACCTGCGCTCCGCACAGCTGCTCCTGGACCGGCTGCGGCACCCCGGCACCGCCGGCCCGCTGCGCTTCGAGTCCTGCTCTCCGGTGCAGGTCCCGTCCGGACTCGCGCCGCGCCTGATGGACGCCGAGCAGTCCAACTCCTCGCTGGTGTACGGCGACGCCTTCGTGCTGAAGGTGTTCCGGCGGATCCAGCCGGGTGTCAACCCGGATCTGGAGGTGCCGGGCGCGCTGGCCCGGCAGGGCTGCCGACGGGTCCCCGCACCGGTCGCCTGGTTCCGGACCACCCGTCCGTGGGACGCGACGCTGGGCGTGCTCCAGCCGTTCCTGCGGGACGCGACCGACGGCTGGACGCTGGCGCTCCAGGCGCTCGCCTCCGGTGACGACTTCACCGCGGAGGCCCACCAGCTGGGCCGGGCCACCGCCGAGGTCCACCTCGCGCTCGCCTCGGCGTTCCCCTGCGAGACCCGCCGCGAGAACGCCGCCACGGCCGCGGCGATGACCGAGCGGCTGGACTCCGCGGCGCACTGCGTACCGGCCCTGCAGTCCTTCGTGCCGGGCCTGCGGACCGCGTTCGGGGCGCTCACCATCTGCGACCCCGGCCCGCCCGCCCAGCGGATCCACGGCGACCTGCACCTGGGGCAGGTCCTGCGGGCCGGACGGGAGTGGTTCGTGATCGACTTCGAGGGCGAACCGTCCCGCCCGCTCGCCGAGCGGCGCGACCTGCACTCCCCCGTCCGGGACATCGCCGGAATGCTGCGCTCCTTCGACTACGCGGCACGCCAGCGCAGGCCCTGGCGGCCTGAGTGG
This sequence comes from Streptomyces sp. NPDC002776, assembly GCF_053592195.1. Lineage (NCBI taxonomy): Bacteria > Bacillati > Actinomycetota > Actinomycetes > Kitasatosporales > Streptomycetaceae > Streptomyces > Streptomyces sp. NPDC002776. The sequence continues at coordinate 1,801 of NZ_JBSFVG010000025.1, forward strand.
GCCCGCCGCTGCCGCGAGTCGTTCTGCGCGGGTTACGCGGCTGCCGCCGGATGGGACCCCCGCAAGAAACACGGCCTCTTGCGCGCCTACGAGACGGACCGGGCCGTGTATGAAGTGCTCTACGAAGCCAGGCACCGCCCGGACTGGCTACCCGTACCGATGGCGGCGATCGAGCGTCTCGCCGTACGAGGAGGCTGACCCCATGGCGTTGCGTGACACCTCGCTGCCCGAGCCGTCAGGACCCGCCCGGTGCGGGACGGCTCCGCCGCTGGACCCCGATGACCGCGGTCGCCTGCTGGCCGGCGCCCACCACGACCCGCACGCGCTGCTCGGCGCCCATGTGGTGCAGGGCGGGATCATGTTCCGGACGCTGCGCCCGTTCGCCCGCGCGGTGAGCGTGGTGATCGACGGCAGACGCAGACAGCTCACCTCCGAGGGCGACGGTCTCTTCGCCGGGGTGGTGCCGCGGCGGAAGAAGATCCCGGCGTACACCCTCCTGGTGTCGTACGAGGACGGCGAGCACGAGGTCGCCGACCCGTACCGCTTCCTGCCCGCCCTCGGGGAGCTGGACCTCCATCTGATCCGGGAGGGCCGGCACGAGCAGCTGTGGAAGGCGCTCGGCGCCGAGCCGATGACCCACCAGGGCGTCACCGGCACCCGGTTCACCGTGTGGGCGCCGAACGCCCAGGGCGTGCGGGTCGCCACGGACTTCACGTACTGGGACGGCACCGCGTTCCCGATGCGCTCCCTGGGCGCCAGCGGTGTGTGGGAGCTGTTCCTGCCCGGCGTCGGCGAGGGCACCCGGTACAAGTTCGAGATCCACTCCCGGCACGGCCACCGCTTCCTCAAGGCCGACCCGATGGCCCGGTTCGCGGAGATCCCGCCGGACACCGCGTCCATCGTGCACTCCTCCCGCTACGAGTGGGACGACGCGGAGTGGATGGCGCACCGCGGGGACGTCCCGGTGCATGTGGCGCCGTTCTCGGTGTACGAGGTGCACCTTCCGTCCTGGCGGCCCGGGCTGACCTACCGTGAGCTGGCCGAGGTGCTCCCGGCCTACGTCAAGGACCTCGGCTTCACGCACGTGGAGTTCATGCCGGTCGCCCACCACCCGTTCTCGGGCTCCTGGGGCTACCAGATCACCGGCTTCTACGCGACCATGGCCCGGCTCGGCACGCCCGACGACTTCAAGTTCCTGATCGACGCACTGCACCGGGCGGGCATCGGCGTGATCATGGACTGGGTGCCCGCCCACTTCCCGAAGGACGACTGGGCCCTGGCCCGCTTCGACGGGGAGCCGCTGTACGAACCCGGGGACGACCGGCGGGCCGAACATCCGGACTGGGGCACCTACGAGTTCGACTTCGGGCGGGTCGAGGTGCGCAACTTCCTCGTCGCCAACGCCGTGTACTGGTGCGAGGAGTTCCACATCGACGGGCTGCGGGTGGACGCGGTCGCCTCGATGCTGTACCTCGACTACTCCCGTGACTCCGGCCAGTGGACGCCCAATGTGTTCGGCGGCCGGGAGGACCTGGACGCGGTGGCGTTCCTGCGCGAGATGAACGCCACCGTGTACCGGCGGGCGCCCGGCGTGGTGACCATCGCGGAGGAGTCCACCGCCTGGGAGGGAGTCACCCGGCCCACCGACAGCGGCGGGCTCGGCTTCGGCCTGAAGTGGAACATGGGCTGGATGCACGACTCGCTCGGCTACATCAGCCACGAGCCCGTCCACCGCAAGTACCACCACAACGAGATGACCTTCTCGATGGTGTACGCCTACAGCGAGAACTACGTCCTGCCGATCTCGCACGACGAGGTCGTGCACGGCAAGCAGGCGCTGGTGTCGAAGATGCCCGGCGACTGGTGGCAGCAGCGCGCCAACCACCGCGCCTACCTGGGCTTCATGTGGGCCCACCCCGGCAAACAACTCCTGTTCATGGGGCAGGAGTTCGCCCAGGGCGCGGAGTGGTCCGAGCCGCACGGACCGGACTGGTGGCTGCTGGACCCCGGCTACAGCGCCGAGCCCGACCACCGGGGCGTCCGGGACCTGGTCCGGGACCTCAACACCGCCTACCTCGCCACCCCGTCGCTGTGGCAGCGGGACACCGACCCGGGCGGCTTCCAGTGGGCCCTCGGCGACGCGGCCGACGACAACGTCTTCGCCTTCCTCCGGTACGCCGCCGACGGCACTCCCCTGCTCGCGGTGTCGAACTTCTCCCCGGTCGTGCGGGAGGACTACCGGATCTGGGTCCCCGAGGGCGGCACCGTCTGGGAGGAGACCCTGAACACGGACGCGGCCCGGTACGGAGGCGGCGACATCACCAACCCCGGGCCGATCAAGCCGGAGGAGGACGGGATCCGGATCACCCTGCCTCCGCTGGCGACGGTCTGGCTGACGCCGTATCCCTCCTGACGCCCGAGGCGATGCCAGGTGTCCGACTGCCCGGTAGCGGGCAGTCGGGGGCGTACGACGAAACCTCGTCGTCATCGCGTCGGGCCATAGAAGGGGTGCCACAGGTGCGCACCGTAGGTGTGGAGGAAGAACTCCTCCTTGTCGATCCGGAGACGGGTGAACCGCGGGCCCGGTCGGCCGCGATCATCGCCCGCGCCGAGCGGGAGAGCGCGGACGGGCACGACGTGTTCGAGAAGGAACTGCACGACCAGATGCTGGAGTACGCCAGCGAGCCGCAGTCGAGCATGGACGGCCTGAGCCGGGAGATCGCCCGGTGCCGCAAGGAGGCGGCGCGGTACGCCGGGGAGCTGGGCTGTGCCGTGGCGGCGCTGGCCACCTCCCCGCTGCCGGTCAGCCCGGCCGTCGGCGCGGGCCGGCGCTATCAGTGGATGGCGGAGCAGTACGGCATCGCCACCCAGGAGCAGCTCGTCCTCGGCTGCCATGTGCATGTGAGCGTGGAGTCCGACGAAGAGGGCGTCGCCGTCATCGACCGGATCCGGCCGTGGCTGTCGGTGCTGGGCGCGCTGAGCGCCAACTCGCCCTTCTGGCAGGGCAAGGACTCCGGGTACAGCAGCTATCGCAGCCGAGTGTGGCAGCGCTGGCCGTCGGCGGGTCCCACCGAGGTCTTCGGGTCGGCCGAGCGGTACCACCAGGTCGTCCAGGACATGATCGACACCGGGGTGATCCTCGACCAGGGGATGGTGTACTTCGACGCCCGGCTGTCCCGGAACTTCCCGACCGTGGAGATCCGGGTGTCGGACGTGAGTCTGCACGCGGACACGCCCGTCCTGATCGCCAACCTGGCCCGCGGCCTGGTGGAGACGGCCGCACGGGAGTGGCGGGCGGGGATCGAGCCGGCGGCGCACAGCGTCAGCGTGCTGCGGCTGGCGGCGTGGCAGGCCGCCAGGGCGGGCGTCACGGAGGAGCTGCTGCATCCCGTGACCATGCGGCCCATGCCGGCCCGCGCCGTGCTGCAGGCCCTCCTCGACCATGTCGGGGAGGCGCTGGAGGACCACGGCGACCTCGAGCGGGCCCGGGCGGGCGTCGCCGAGCTGCTGGAGCGCGGCAACGGCGCCCGGGTGCAGCGCGAGCTGCTGGAGCGCACCGGCAGCCTTCGGGACGTGGTCCTGGAGTGCGTCCGGCGCACTCACGAGTGAGGCGGGAGGCGCCTCACAGCATGAGCATGATGGCGTAGGTCAGGAAGAAACCCGCGCAGAGCACGGCGAGGACGAGGATCACGAGGATCGGGCCCTTGGCCCAGCCCGTGGTCGGGTTGTGCGTCTCGCGCGGGCCCGCTTCGGGCATGCTGCTCTCCGCAGGCGGGGTTTCGCCCGGTGGTACCGAACCGCCCGGTTCCAGACCGGTGGTGCGCTCGGGCTCCGGATCAGGGTTGATGTGGTTCATGCCCCCCGAGTCCCCCGATCTCGCCGAGATCATCAGCGGCGGCGGATCAGCACCGGCGGAGTTGTCGGATTCCGGCCCGGTTCGCTCGTACCTCGGCTAGATTCGAGCACCGCCGATAACCCTCCTCGTCGGTGGCGTCACACCGTGTACACGACAGGAGCTGCGCATGCGCGACTTCGCCCTGGCTCCCTCCGTCACCGCGCCGCCGGGCGGCGGGCTCGCCGACAGCATCTTCGAACGGGCCCTCCTGGAGCCCACGCTGCCGATGCTGGCGCGCCGCCTGCCCGGTTCCGCGGAGTGGACCGAGATCAGCGCGGTCGAGGTGCGGGACACGGTGGTCGACGTGGCCAAGGGTCTGGTCGCCTCCGGGATCTCGCCCGGCCGGCGCGTGGCGATCATGGCGCGCACCCGGTACGAGTGGACGGTCTTCAGCCATGCCCTGTGGGCGGTGGGCGCCGAGGTCGTGCCCGTGTACCCGACCGCCTCGCGGGAGCAGGTGGAGTGGATCCTCCGCGATGCCAAGTGCGTGGGCGTGGTGGTCGAGGACGAGCAGTCGGTGATGACCGTCGGCTCGGTGTGCGCCTCGCTGCCGCTGCTGCGGCATGTCTGGCAGCTGGACGCGGGGGCGCTGGACGAGCTGGTCGAGCGGGGGGCCTTCGTGCCGCTCGCCGCGGTCGACTCGCTGCGCCGGATCGTGCTGCCGGACTCCACCGCCGTGATCTCCTACACCTCCGGCTCCACCGGCCGCCCGCTCGGCTGCGCGCTGAGCCACCGGAGCCTGGCCAACGGGTGCGACACGCTGCTGGCGGGCTGGGGGCACCTGGTGGTGCCGCCGGGAGGACAGGCGTCGGTGCTCGCCTTCCTGCCGTTCTCGCATGTGTACGGGCTCATGGTGCAGGGACTGTGCGTGCGCGGCGGGATGCTGATGGGCCACGAGTCCGACCCGGGCGGGGACTCCCTCGCCTCGGCGCTGCGCTCGTTCCGGCCGACGTACTTCTGCGCCGTCCCGTCCGTCTTCGAGAAGATCTACAAGAACTTCCTGCGCTCCGCCCGCCAGTCGGGCCGGGGCTCGCTGTTCGAGCGGGCCGCCGACACGGCACGGGACTTCGCCGCGGCCCTGGAGCGGCACCGGCTCGGCGAGGGGCCCGGGCCCGGCTTCGATCTGCGCCTCCAGCACGCGCTGTACGAGCGGACGGTCTACCGCGGGCTGCGCGGCGCCCTGGGCGGCCGGATCCGCCGGGCGACGTCCGGCGGCTCACCCCTGAACCGGGAGATCTCCCTGTTCTACGAGGGCATCGGCATCTACCTCAACGACGGGTACGGGCTCACCGAGACCGCCGGCGGGGTCACCGCGCAGCCGCCCGGCCAGGAGCGGTCGGGGACGGTCGGCAAGGCGCTGCCCGGCATGGACGTCCGGGTGGCCGACGACGGGGAGATCCTGGTGCGCGGGCCGTCGGTGTTCCAGGGCTACGTCAACGACGAGGCGGCGACCCGGGCCGTGCTGCGGGGTGGCTGGCTGGCCACCGGGGACCTCGGGATGCTCGACTCCGACGGCTATCTGACGATCACCGGCCGCAAGAAGGACGTCATCATCACCAGCAGCGGCAAGAGCGTCGCTCCGGCCGCCCTGGAGCAGCGCCTGCGGATGAACCCGCTGATCCATCAGGCGGTGGTGGTGGGCGACAACCGGCCCTGTGTCGGGGCACTGCTCACCCTGGACCCGGACTTCCTGGCGTACTGGCGCGGCACCCTGCAGCCGCGCTCCGACCCGCGCAGCCGGGACGCCCGGGAGGAGAACGCGCTGCGGGAGGAGATCGCCCGGGCGGTGGCGGCCGCCAACAGCACGGTGTCGCGGTCGGAGTCGATCCGGGTCTTCCGGGTGCTGCCGGAGCCGTTCGACCTCAGCAACGGACTGCTGACGCCGTCGATGAAATTGCGCAGGGACGCTATCGTGCGGCACTACGCATTGGAGATCGACGCGATGTACCAGGCCCGCGCCCGGACCCGGCGGCAGCCGGTGCCGGACGAGTCGGCGGTGTGGGACGACGCGGACAACGTCTTCCGGTGACCTGTGCGTAGGTCGCGGCGAGCGGGGAAGCCGGACAGCGCAGGTGCATGGGGGGAGAGACGGACGACGACACCTTGGCTGGACAGGACATTGCAGACCGTCTCGTCCGCTTCGCGGGGGCGCTGGCGGACGTGACCGAGGCACGCATGGCCGCGGAGGCATACCTCCGTGACCTGGCGCGGGTCTCGCCGCCCGCCGAGCCCGACCACCGGGACGACATCCTGCTGGTGGTCACGGAGCTGGCGGCGAACACGGTGGAATACGCCCCGGGCCCGTTCGAGCTGCGCTTGAGCAGAGCCTTCGACGGTGTGCACGTCGTCCTGCGCGACACCAGTCCGGAGCCGCCGGCCCCGCGTGCCTTCGACCCGCACAGCGGCGGCCGCGGAGTTGGCTGGTATCTGGTGCAGAGCCTGAGCCATCAGGTCGGCGTCATCACCCATGAGCGCGGCAAGGACGTCCACGTCTTCCTGCCGTGGTGACTGCGCGGCCGATCTTTGGGAACCCAGTGTGCGCAAGCCCCCCGTGGGGCAGTGTGGCTCGAACATGCCGTTCATCTGCCTGCCGCACCCGACTGGCCAAGCGGCCGCGAGCGCGGTGGGATCGATGAGGTGCGAGGCAGCGATCCAGGGGCAGGCGAACGACGTCGTATCAGACCGCCTGGAGCCGCAGAAGGGATGAACACCGTGACACGACCCAGGATCCTGGTGGTTGGCGCAGGCTTCGCCGGAGTGGGGTGCGTTCGCCGTCTGGAGCGCAAGCTGGCCGCCGACGAGGCCGACGTCACCCTGGTGACGCCGTTCGCCTACCAGCTCTATCTGCCCCTGCTGCCTCAGGTCGCCTCCGGCGTGCTGACGCCCCAGTCGATCGCGGTCTCCCTGCGCCGCAGCCGCAAGTACCGCACCCGGATCATCCCGGGCGGTGCCATCGGCGTGGACCTCGCGGCCAAGGTGTGCGTCATCCGCACGATCACCGACGAGATCGTCAACGAACCCTTCGACTACATCGTGCTGGCGCCCGGCAGCATCACCCGCACCTTCGACATCCCGGGTCTGACGGACCACGCGTTCGGGATGAAGACGCTCGCCGAAGCCGCCTACATCCGTGACCACGTCATCTCGCAGCTCGACCTGGCCGACGCCAGTGACGATCCTGCGGAGCGGGAGTCGCGGCTGCAGTTCGTGGTGGTCGGCGGCGGCTACGCGGGCACCGAGACGGCCGCCTGCCTCAACCGGCTCACCCGGGCCGCCGTCAAGCGCTACCCCCGGCTGGATCCCAGCCTGATCAAGTGGCATCTGATCGACATCGCCCCGAAACTCATGCCCGAGCTGGGCGACAAGCTCGGCCGCAGCGCCCAGGACGTCCTGCGCAAGCGGGGCATCGAGATCTCGCTCGGAGTGTCCATCGCCAAGGCGAGCCCGGAGGAGGTCACCTTCACCGACGGCCGGGTGGTGCCCACCCGCACCCTGATCTGGACGGCCGGGGTCGTCGCCAGCCCGCTCATCAAGACCCTCGGCGCGGAGACCGTCCGGGGGCGGCTCGCGGTGACGGCCGAGATGAACCTGCCCGGACAGGACGGGGTGTTCGCGCTGGGCGACGCGGCGGCGGTGCCGGACCGGGCCAAGGGCGAGGAGGGCGCCGTCTGCCCGCCGACGGCCCAGCACGCCATGCGTCAGGGCAAGGTCGTCGCCGACAACGTCATCGCGACCCTGCGCAACCAGCCGATGAAGCCGTACGTCCACAAGGACCTCGGGCTCGTCGTCGACCTCGGTGGCCGGGACGCGGTGTCCAAGCCGCTCGGGGTCGAACTGCGCGGGCTGCCCGCCCAGGCGGTGGCCCGCGGCTACCACTGGTCGGCGTTGCGCACCAATGTCGCCAAGACGCGCGTGATGACGAACTGGGTGCTCAACGCCATCGCCGGCGACGACTTCGTGCGCACCGGCTTCCAGGCCCGCAAGCCCGCCAAGCTGAGGGACTTCGAGTACACCGACGCCTATCTGACGCCGGAGCAGCTGCGGGAGCACCTGGCGGAGGGTCGGGGATAGCCACCGGCAAGGGGCGGGCACGGCTGCGGGACCGGGTCGCGGCGTCCGACCCGGGGCTGCTGCGGCTGGCCGCGGGGCTGCGCACGGTCGCCTCGATCGCGCTCGCCCTCGTCGTGCTCGCCCTGCTCGGCGCCGATGTGCCGCATCTGGTCGCGGGCGCGATGGCGGCGATGGTCTCCACCTTCGCCGTACGGGAGAAGCAGCGCGGCCCGCAGGCCGTCACGCTCGCCCTCGGCCTGCCGGTCGCGCTCACCTCCGTCACCCTGGCCGCGCTGCTGCACTCCCATGTGATCGCCGGTGATCTGTTCTTCGTCGTCCTGATCTTCGGTGCCGTCTACAGCCGCCGGTTCGGCGACCGCGGTACCGCGCTCGGGCTGATCGGCTTCCAGCTGTACTTCGTGTCCCTGTTCGTCGGCGCCACCGTCGCGGACCTGCCCGAGCTGTACGTCTCCGTGGTCACGGCCGTGGTGTGCAGCGCCCTGGTGCGGTTCGCGGTGGTGCCGGAGACACCGGCCGGGACGCTGGAGCGGCTGCGCGAGGCGTTCCGGGCCCGGTTGGCGCAGCTGGTGTCGGCCCAGCTGGAGCTGCTGGACGCGGGCCCCGGAGAAGCGGACCGGGCGTTGCGGAGCGTGCGCGAGGGCACGGCGCGGCTGCACGAGACGGCGCTGATGATTCAGGGGCGGCTGGAGGAGGGCACGGCGGACGAGAGCACGGCCCGGCTGGTGCAGCGGCGGGTGGCGGACGCGGAGATCGCCGCGGAGCGGCTGGGCCTGCTGCTGCTCACCGCCCGCAGTGCCGAACGCACGGACACCCTGACCCTGCACCTACCCGGCGCCACCGCCCCGACGGCTGGACGGCTGCCGGTCCGGGACGAGGCCGCCGACACCCTGCGCCGGGACCTGCGCGGCCTGCAGCTGCTGGTCCAGCGCCCGGGCGGCACCGCGCTCGCCCAGGTCCGCAACCGCCTGCTGTCCTACCGCGACGAGGAGAACCTGCCCGCCGCCTCCCCGCCGGTGCAGGACGCATTCCGCGGGGTCGGCGAGGCCGCCCGGGCCGTCCTGGGGCTGCGGACCGCGCTGGACGGGCCGCAGGACGAGTCGGACGACACCCCGTCCACCGCCAGGTCCCGTGAGGAGCTGGACGCCGAGGACGCCGCCATCGACGGCGCGGAGGACACCGCGGCCGAGGAGCCGGCCGGACTGCGCAGGCCGACCACCCGGGCCGCCGTGCAGGTCGCCGTGGGCTCGGCGCTGGCCATCGTCGGCGGGGAGCTGCTGTCCAGTCACCGCTGGTACTGGGCGGTGCTGACCTGCTGGATCGTCTTCCTCAACACCTCCTCCACCGGCGAGATCCTGGTGAAGGGCTACCGCAGGCTGCTCGGCACGGTGCTCGGGGTGGTGGCCGGCATCGTGCTGGCGGGGCTGGTGGGGCAGCACACCTGGACGGCGTTCGCGCTGGTGCTGGTCTTCGTGTTCTGCATGTTCTACACCGCGCCCCTGTCGTACACGCTGATGTCGTTCTTCGTCACGGCGGCGCTGGGGCTGCTCTACACCCTGCTGCACACCTACAGCCTCGCGGTGCTGGTGCTGCGGATCGAGGAGACGGCGCTGGGGGCGGCCTGCGGGGTGTTCGCGGCGGCGCTGGTGCTGCCCATCGCCACCGACCGGCGGACCAATGACCTGCTCGGCACCGTGCTGGAGCGGTTGGGGGAGGTCACCGGGACGGCCGTGGAGCAGTTGAGCGGCGGGCCGCCGGTGGTGCTGCTGGACCAGGCGCGGGACCTGGATCAGGCGCTGGCCGATCTGCGGGCCGCGACCAAGCCGCTGACGCATCCGGTGACCCCGCTCAGGGCCCGCCGTGACACCGCCCGCTATGTGGTCGCGCTGCTGGAGACGGCGGCCTATCACGCGCGCTCGCTGGCGGCGACCGCCGAGCTGCTGCCCACGCATCCCTCGATCGCGGCGGATCCGCGGCTGCGCGGGGCCGGGCGGCGCATCGCGCACAACATCAGGGCCATCGCCGCGCATGTCGCCGACGAGCGGGCCGAGGACCGGGTGGAGACCGGTCCGAGCATCGCCTCGCTGCTGGAGCCGCAGGTGCCGGGCAGCAGCCGGTACGGCAGGGTCACCGACCGGGTGCTGCGGCACCTGCAGCGGCTCGACGAGTCCGTGGTGGGCCTGGCCCGCCCGCTGGGGGCACCGGTCGGCCCGGCGGACGGCGCCTGAGACCGGTCAGAAGTCGGTGGGCAGGCCGCTCGCCTCGGCGATGCCGCGCAGTTCCTCGTCGTCGTGGCGGCGCGTCCTGATGTAGGACGCGATCTCGTCGAGGCGGTCGGGGTCGGAGGCGGTGGCCGAGTCGGTGACCACCCGGACCGAGCCGGTGTCCCCGAGGTCGATCTCGACGACCTCGTTGTCCATCCGGCCGGTGACCGCGGTGGCGATGACCAGGGCGGCCTGGTCCCGGATCTCCTGGGGCAGCTGCTCCTCGCCGTCGTCGTCCAGGGCGAACTCGGCCGGTGGCAGCCGCCGCTCGTCGATGGCCCTCAGGACGGGTTCGACGACGTCGAGCAGACGGAGGTAGTCCTCGGTGTCCATTCGGGCGCGCAGCAGGCCGAGGTAGATGTCCACGGGCCGGCCGTCGGGCGAAAGCTCGTAGTCGTTCATCTGCCCCGCGTTCCCCTTATCCGGAGTCTCAGACGCGTCGCCGGGCGGCCATCATGAAGGAGAACAGGCCGAACAGCACCAGACCGCAGGCGACGGCGGCCAGCAGCCACGGGCCGAGCCCCGTCTCGGCGAACGAGCGCAGGGTGTCGTCCAGGCCCTTGGCCTCGTCGGGTTCGTAGTCGACGGCGGCGCGTACGGCGAAGGCGCCCAGCACGGCGAAGACCGCTGCGCGCGCCAGGCCGCCGCCCACGCCCGTCACGTCCGTCAGCCGCTGTGCGGTCCGGGACATCTCGCCGAGCTTCAGATCCTTGCGGTACTTGCGGCGGATCGCCTGGACGCCGATCCACACCCCGGCGACCATGATGCCCGCCCCGCCCGCCCCGACGATCCACTGTCCGGCGGGCAGCTCCATCGCCGTCGCGGTGATGTCGCGGGACTGCTGGTCGGCGGAGCCGCCGCCCTCGCCCTTGCCACCGTTCGCCGCGAAGCGCAGCACGGAGTAGGCGACGAAGCCGTAGAAGAGACACCTGCCCGCGGACAGGAGGCGCTTGTGGGGCTTGTGGCCCTTCGGTCCCACGCGGCCGAAGACCACCTCCGACAGCCGCCACAGGGCCATGCCGACCAGGCCGATGCCCAGGGCCCACAGCAGGACGGAGCCGAAGGGCTTCTCGGACAGTTCGGCCAGGGCGCCCTGGCGGTCCGCCTGGCGGCGCCGGCCGCCGAAGGCGATCTGCAGGGCGAGGGTTCCGACCAGCAGGTAGATCACCCCGCGCGCGGCCAGTCCCGCCCGGGCGGCGCCCTCGGTCATCGAACCGGCGGCCTTCGACCCGGACGGGGTGCGACCCGCCCCGACCACGGCACTCATATTCATCAGGACCTCCCGGACTTCGAATGCCCCGGTTGGGGCGGGACTCACGTCGGAAGGCCGGGTCAGCGCCGCCGGCTGCGGCGGCCGAGGGCGTGCAGGTGCTCCAGGGCGTCCAGGACCACGGTCCGGTCGTACCAGGCCAGCCAGCGGCCCGCCTGGGCGCCGACCTCCTCCAGGGCCTTGAGCTGGGCCGCCGTCATGTCCTTGAGCAGGCCCTCGAAGTGTGCCGAGACGATGCCCAGGCACTGGCCGGAGGCGGTGGCCAGCGGCACACTGTGGACGGACCTGCTGCCCGAGGCGAGGATCGCCTCCCGGGCCGGTTCGGTGAAGACCGGGTCCGCCTCCACGTCGTGCACGGTCAACTGGGCGACGTCCCGGGCCGCCCGGGCGCACGCGGTGCCGTCGGCACCGACGTAGGCGAAGAAGTCGAGGAAGTCCGCGGTGTGCCCGGTGTGCTTCTCGATCCGCAACCCGGTGCGGGCGCGGTCGGCGAGCTGCACATTGCCCATGTCGGTGTCCACCACGGCGAGCGTCTGGCTCAGTACCGCCGTCAGGACGGCGCCCCGGGTCTCGCTGCCGGTCTCCCGGGCGGCCGGAAAGGTCAGGGGCGGCTCCACGGTCCGGGCCCGGCCGGTGAACCACAGCGCCGCGCGCTCGTCGGGGCGCGGCAGGGTCACCACGGCTTCGGCGAGGGTGCGCATGCGCACGTTGTAGTGCTGCGAGGCCCGCCGCATCAGCGAGAACGCACTGTCCGCGTCGGGCAGCGCGTAGCGCTCCTGCAGCATGCCCTGGGCCTGTGCGATCAGCGGATGGGTCAGGGCGCGGGCGCGCAGATCGCGCACCTCGGCGCGGAGCCGCTCCAGCTCCTCCTCGGTATCGGACATGGAACTCCTCAGGTGGGTCGAAACCGCACCTGCCCTCTTTGTTCCGTCCTACACGCGAGGTTTTCAGAGCAGCGGCATCAGGGCGCTGATCCGTTTGCCGCCCGCGGGCAGCAGGGATACCTGCACGTCACGGGCGAGACGGCACACGATCCGCCAGCCGTGGCCGCCGAAACGGCGGGGCGAGCGCCGCTCGCCGGGTTCGGTGACCACCGGAAGGCAGTCGCTGCGGTCGCTCACCGAGACCCGTACGCCGGGATCGACGAGATCGACGCGGAAGTCGGTGACCCCGCCGCCGTGCACGATTGCGTTGGTAGTGAGTTCCGAAGCGACCAGCAGGGCGTCGTGGACCGCCATGCGGTCGGGCGCCGCACCGGTGGCGCGGCAGTGGTCGGCCACCGCGCGTTCCACGGCCCTGCGTGCCTGGGCCGGTTCGCTCACGGACTGTGTGTTGTGCTCCCCGCGCATCATCTGACTCCGTGAATCGGTATGGAGGGCTCCCACCGGGCGCCTTGCGGCCCCTTCTTCCGGCTCGCCCTTACCGGGCGGGTCAAACCTTCCGGCACCCGACCGGACGCTCGAACCGGCCACCACGGGGTACGCGGAATCCATGACCGATGTCGTGGACTCAGACGAACTGCTACGGCGCATCCAGCGCGCCCGGACCTGCGCGCGTCAGGAGGAGCAGACCTGGCGGACCCGCAGCGTCGAACTGCGGGCGAGTGATCCGGACGGAGCGCGGGACGCCGACGTGCGGGCGGTCGCCTATGAGGCCGTGCTGCGGGTGCTGGACGAGATCGTGACACCGGGCGCGCATGCGCAGCAGCCCTGAGGGCCCCGGTTGGTGGCCGCCCTGTCGGGAACCCGCTCCCGCATGAAACTCGATCACGAGCGAGCACCGGTACTGGAGGCCCTGGCCGACTACCACCGTCAAGGGCGGACGTCGTTCTCCCCGCCCGGGCACAAGCAGGCCCGCGGCGGATCCGGCGGTCCGGGAGATCCTCGGTGACGCGGTCTTCCTCGGCGATGTGCTGGCCTCGGGCGGTCTCGACGACCGGCTCACCCGGGGCCGGGTGCTGGAGCGGGCCGAGGAACTGATGGCCGACGTGGTCCACGCCGACCACACGTTCTTCACCACCTGTGGCTCGTCCCTGTCCGTCAAGGCGGCGATGCTGTCCGTCGCCGGCCCGCACGAGCGGCTGCTGATCGGGCGGGACGCCCACAAGGCCGTGGTGTCGGGGCTGATCATCGCCGGGATCGAGCCGGTCTGGGTGGAACCCCAGTGGGACGCCGAGCGGCACCTGGCACATCCCCCGTCCGCGGCGGACTTCGACCGCGCCTTCGACGCGCATCCCGACGCCAAGGGTGCCCTGGTCACCAGCCCCACGCCGTACGGGACCTGCGCCGATCTGCAGGCCGTCGCCGACGTCTGCCACCGGCGCGGGCGGCCGCTGATCGTGGACGAGGCCTGGGGGGCGCATCTGCCCTTCCATCCGGATCTGCCGACCTGGGCGATGGACGCCGGCGCGGACATCTGCGTGACCACCGTCCACAAGATGGGCAGCGGGCTCGAACAGGGCTCGGTCTTCCATCTCCAGGGCGACCTGGTGCCGCCCCAGCTGCTCAAGATGCGCTCGGACCTGCTCAGCACCACCAGCCCCTCGGTGCTGATCTACGCGGGTCTGGACGGCTGGCGTCGCCAGATGGCGCTGCGCGGCAAGGACCTGATGGGCGGGGCGCTGGACCTCGCGGCCCGGCTGCGGGAGGACATCGAGCGGCTCGAGGGCCTGCATGTCAACGACCGGGACGACTTCTGCGGCGCCGGCCTCGCGGACGACCTCGATCCGCTGACGGTCACCGTCGAGGTCGACGGCCTCGGCATCACCGGGTACCGGGCGGCGGACTGGCTGCGCCGGCACCGCGAGGTCGACGTCCATCTCAACGACCACCGGCGGATCGGCGCGCAGATCACGCACGGGGACGACGAGGAGACGACGGGCGAGCTGATCGCCGCGCTGAAGGATCTGGTGGCCGCGGCGCCGGGGCTGCGCCCGGTCCCCGGCGTGGCGGTGCCGCCCCCGGCCGAGCTGCGACTGGAGCAGGCCCGGCTGCCGCGGGACGCCTTCTTCGGGCCCGCCGAGGACGTGCCGGTCCAGGAGGCGGCGGGCCGGATCGCGGCCGAGATGATCACGCCGTATCCGCCGGGCATCCCGGTCGTCCTGCCCGGTGAGCGGCTGACCGAGCCGGTGCTGCGATACGTGCTCACCGGCCGCGACGCGGGCATGAATCTGCCGGATCCGAGCGATACGAGCCTGGAGACGATCCGGGTGACGGCGGACCCGGAGTGAAACGGGTCACGTGACCCGCTGCCGGTTTCACACGACGACCAGAGATGGTTTACCGTTCATCCATACGTGGTCGCGGGGTCGATGTGAACCGTCCCCCGGACCCCGCATACGGCCCTGGCTGGCTTCCCCCGTCCAGCCAGGGCTTTTTCATGCCCGCGGAAATCTCCACCGGTTCTGTAGTCCGTCAAGGTGCTCTTCGGCTCGGCAGCGGCTGAAATGGGCGTAGGGAAAGCCCCGGAACCCCGACGCCGGCGAGGAGCCCCGTGTCATGACCAAAGCGACCAAACTGCTGACCGCCCTTCCCCCGCCGCAGCGCAGCCTTCTGATGACGGCGGCCAAGGAAGTCTCCTTCCCGGAGGACGCCCGTATCTTCGAGGCCGGCGGCACCGCCGACCGGTTCTGGGTGATCCGCTCCGGCGCCGTATCGCTGGACCAGCAGGTGACCTCCGTGCAGCGGGTCACCGTCGCCAGCCTCGGCTCCGGCGATCTGCTGGGCTGGTCCTGGCTCTTCCCGCCGTACCGGTGGGACTTCGGCGCGGAGGCTTTCAGCCCTGTGCGCGCCTATGAGTTCGACGCCGCGGCCGTGCTCCGGCTGTGCGAGGAGGACCAGCAGCTCGGCATGATCCTGGTCCGCACGGTCGCCGAGATTCTCGCGCACCGGCTGGAGATGACCCGGGGCAAGCTCATGGAGCAGTACGGGATGCGCCGGCGCAGCGCCCTGTAGGGGGCGTCAGACCCGGTAGCGGCGCAGTGCCGGGACGGCGAGGGCCAGGCCGACCACCGCCACGACGGCCTGGCGCGCGCCGAAGGCCGAGCCCGCCGTGCCGTGCAGCACGCCGGCGCGGTCCGCCCGCGACGACGACCGTGAGGACACCCTGCATCCGGCCGCGCATCTGATGGCGGCGCCCCAGGCGACCACGGCGCCGATCACCATCAGGCCGTGCCGGCGTGCCCGGGAGAAGGTGCCGGAGAACAGCCCGCCGAGCACCGCGCCGACCGGGATCGCGGCGAACAGCACACCGAGCGCGAGGCCTTCGCCGTAGGACCCGTAGGACCCGTAGGTCTCGGCGCGAGCTGCGGGAACGGGGCCCGGGGCATGCCGAGGACCATGGCGATCACATCGGCGAGGAACGACAGCGGCAGCACCTTGTGCAGGGCGAGGTAACGGAACCCGGCCCCGATGCATCACGGTCGAGCCGATGGCGTTGGCCGTCAGTTCGTCCGCCGGGACGAGCCGGGCGACGGAGGCGTTGCGGGTCGGCGCGTTCAGCCCGAAGAAGGCCTTGGGCGGGGCGGCGCAGCGGGCGGGTGTCCATGACCCGGCGGCGCCTGACTCGTGCCGGGCGGGAGTTCGGGGTGCGTGATCTCAGCTGCCGAGGATCAGTGACGCACCGAGGACGAGCATCATGGCGGCGACCAGAGCGTCGACGATCCGCCAGGCCGCGGGGCGGGCGAGCAGCGGGCTGAGCAGGCGGGCACCGTAGCCGAGCGCGGTGAACCAGCACAGGCTGGCGAGGACGGCGCCGAGCCCGAACGTCCAGCGCAGGTCACCGCGGTCGGCGGCGACGGAGCCGAGCAGGAACACCGTGTCGAGGTAGACGTGCGGGTTGAGCCAGGTCATCGCCAGACAGGTCAGCACCGCGCGCCGGCGCGACCCCGTGGCGTCCCCGTCCGTCCGCAGCGCACCGGCCGGACGGAACACGCGCCGGGCGGCGAGGACGCCGTAGGCGATCAGGAACGCTCCGCCGATCCAGCCGACCGCCGTCAGCGCGCCCGGCCAGGCCACCACGACCGCGCCGACGCCGCCGACGCCGAGGGCGATGAGCGCGGCGTCGGACAGGGCGCAGATGGCGACGACGGCGAGGACCGCGTCGCGGCGGATGCCCTGGCGCAGGACGAAGGCGTTCTGGGCGCCGATGGCGACGATGAGCGAGAGGCCGGTGCCGAAACCGGCGGCGGCGGTGGTGAGAGCGATGGGCATGGCTCCGACGCTAGAGATGCCCCCATCTTGTGTACAGCTAAAGATTCTTACGTACCCTTAGCTCTCGTGATGGTGACGGAGCTGCCGCTGGACCAAGTGCGTACGCTGCTCGCGGTGGTGGACGAGGGGACGTTCGAGGCCGCCGCGGCCGAGCTGCATGTGACGCCCTCCGCGGTCAGCCAGCGGGTGAAGGCGCTCGAACAGCGCACGGGGCGCGTGCTGCTGGTGCGGACGAGACCGGTGCGCCCCACCGAGTCGGGCGCCGTCGTGGTGCGGTTCGCGCGCCAGCTCGCCCGGCTGGAGCGCGACGCGCGGGCCGAGCTGGGCATGGGCGGCGCGGAGCGGGAACCGACCCGGGTGTCGGTCGCGGTGAACGCCGACTCCCTGGCGACCTGGTTCCTCGACGCCCTCACCCGCGTACCGTCCGACCCACGGCTCTGCTTCGAACTGCGCCGCGAGGACGAGGCCCATACCGCGGCGATGCTCCGGGAGGGCCTGGTGATGGCGGCGGTGACCTCCGCGGCCGAGCCGGTGGCGGGATGTTCGGTACGGCCGCTCGGCAGGATGCGGTACGTCGCCGCGGCGAGCCCCGGCTTCGTCGAGCGGTATCTCGCCGGACCGCTGCGTCAGGCGCTGCCGGAAGCACCCGTGGTGACCTTCGACCGCAGCGACGAACTCCAGGACGCCTTCCTGCGCCGCCTGCGCCGGGACGGCACCGGCGCGGTCCGGCACCGGATCCCCACGTCGGAGGGGTTCCTGGCGGCCGTCGAGGCCGGGCTCGGCTGGGGCATGGTGCCGGAGATCCAGGCCGGCGCCCGGTTGCGTGACGGCCGGCTGGTCTCCCTCGCCCCGGAGCGGCCGGTGGACGTGCCGCTGTACTGGCAGCAGTGGAAGCTGGACTCCCCCGCGCTGGCGACGGTCGCGGAGGTGGTGGCGAGGACGGCGGCCGAGGTGCTGGACGTTTAGATCCCCATGACAGGACGGGGCCGGCGCGCCGGGTCCAGCCGGGCCTGCGCGCTGTCCAGGAGCATTTCCAGCGCCGTCGGATAGGCGCTGGTCACCATGCGGGTCGCCAGCAGGGGGGCCGCCTCGGCGATGCGGGGATGGCTGGTGCGGGGCAGACGGGCGTACGTGGAGCGCCACATCGCCTCGTCGGCGCGCAGCGCGGCGCTCGGCAGGGCCAGGGAGGCGGCGTCCAGAGCGGCGAAGGCCAGGGTCTGGTCGATGAAGGCGTGGTAGATCCGGACCGTCTCGGCGAGCGGGAAACCGGCGGTCCGCAGCACGTGCAGCACCGCCTCGTCGGCGGCGAGTTCGTTGGCCCGGCCGGTGACCCGGTTCGTGGTCAGCAGCGCGGCCTGCGGATGGGCGACGTAGGCGGCGTGGATCCTGAGGCCGACCGTCCTGAGGTCCGCCCGCCACTCCCCTGTCGGCCGCCAGCCGTGCAGGGCCTGTCCGATGAGCGCGTCGCCGATCGCGAGGGTGAGGTCGTCCATGCCGCGGAAGTACCGGTACAGGGTGCTCGGATCGGCGTCCAGGGCCAGCCCGAGGCGGCGGGCGGTGAGCCCGGCGCTGCCGTGCTCGCGCAGCAGCCGCAGCGCGGTCTCCACGATCAGCGCCTCGGACAGCACCGTGCCGCTCTTGGTCGGACGGCGCCGGCGCCGCTTCTCCTCGGGGACCACTGGTTTGGGCACGCCTGCCTCCTGCCGCCTTATGCCAACGCCATTGACCTTACGTGAGAGGCGGGCGTTGTATCTCCGTCGGGGCCCCGCGTTCTTTCCCAGGCCTTTTGATCTGCTCCGACAGGGAGTTCTCGTCATGCGTGTACTGCTCGTGGGCGTCGGCGGTGTCGGCACCGCTGTCACCCGGATCGCCGCCCGGCGTACGTTCTTCGAGGCGATGATCGTCGCCGACTTCGACCCGGCGCGTGCCGAGGCGGCCGTCGCCCACCTCGACGACCCCCGGTTCCTGGCCGAGCGGGTCGACGCCGGCGACGAGGCCGCGGTGGCCGCGCTGCTGCGGCGCCACTCCTGCGACGTCCTGGTCAACGCCACCGACCCGCGCTTCGTGATGCCGCTGTTCCGGGCGGCGCGCGCCGCCGGGGCCACCTATGTCGACATGGCGATGTCCCTGTCGCGTCCGCACGCCGAGCACCCGTACCGCGAGTGCGGCGTCAAACTCGGTGACGAGCAGTTCGCCGAGGCCGACGCGTGGGCGAAGGACGGCGCGCTGGCCCTGGTGGGCATGGGCGTCGAGCCGGGTCTGTCCGATGTCTTCGCCCGGTACGCGGCCGACGAACTCTTCGACGAGATCGAGGAGATCGGCGTCCGGGACGGCGCGAACCTCACCGTCGACGGCTACGACTTCGCCCCCTCCTTCAGCATCTGGACCACGATCGAGGAATGCCTCAACCCGCCGGTCGTCTACGAGGCCGACCGGGGCTGGTTCACGACCGAGCCCTTCAGCGAGCCCGAGGTGTTCGACTTCCCGGAGGGCATCGGGCCGGTGGAGTGCGTGAACGTGGAGCACGAGGAGGTGCTGCTGGTCCCGCGCTGGGTGGACGCCCGCCGCGTCACCTTCAAGTACGGGCTAGGTGAGGAGTTCATCAGCACCCTCAAGACGCTGCATCTGCTGGGCCTGGACCGCACCGAGCCGGTGACCGTGCCGGGCCCCGACGGGCCGGTGCGGGTCTCGCCCCGGGACGTGGTCGCCGCCTGCCTGCCCGACCCGGCGACCCTCGGCGAGCGGATGCGCGGCAAGACCTGTGCGGGCACCTGGGTGCGGGGCGTGAAGGACGGGGCGCCGCGCGAGGTGTACCTGTACCACGTCGTCGACAACGCGTGGTCGATGGCCGAGTACGGCAGCCAGGCCGTGGTGTGGCAGACGGCCGTCAACCCGGTGGTCGCGCTCGAACTCCTCGCCGACGGTGCCTGGTCGGGCGCCGGCGTGCTCGGTCCGGAGGCGTTCCCGGCCCGTCCGTTCCTGGATCTGCTGACCGCCTACGGCTCCCCGTGGGGCCTGCGCGAGCAGTGATCGCGGGGCCGGCTCAGAAATCCGTGGTTTCACTTCCGTGTCGGCAGGTCACCCGAAAGCGACTAAACGCATCCGAAAGGCATGAACGACGTTAGGGCGCAGGTGACTTCGATGGATGACTGGCGCGGCCGGGCCGAATGCCGTCACGAGGACCCCGAACTCTTCTTCCCGATCGGTACCTCGGGGCCGGCACTGATGCAGGCGGAGCAGGCGAAGGAGGTGTGCCGGCGCTGTCCGGTGCAGGAGCGGTGTCTGGAGTGGGCGTTGGACACCCGCCAGGCGGTCGGTGTCTGGGGCGCGACGACCGAGACGGAACGCGTGTCGCTGTTGCGGCGGCGGGCCTCCGCGCGCCGCCGCAGCGGGTAGCAGACGGTCAGGTGTCCTGCGGCGGGCCGCACCCGGGCAGCCGGAGCGTGAACACCGCGCCGGTGCCGGGTTCGCTCGCCGCCTCGGCCGTACCGCCGTGGGCGGCCAGCAGGTGGCGGACGATGGGCAGGCCGAGTCCGCTGCCACCGGTGCGGCGGCTGCGGGACTTCTCCGCCCGCCAGAAGCGGTCGAAGACGTGCGGCAGATCCTCGGGCGCGATCCCGCAGCCGGTGTCGGTGACCGCCAGGACCACGGCGTCGCCGTCGTGGCGCGCGGACAGGGTCACGGTGCCGCCCGAGGGGGTGTGCCGCAGCCCGTTGGAGACGAGGTTGCCGAGCGCCTGCCGCATCCGTACCGGGTCGGCGTCCAGCCAGGGGTCACCCTGCGCCGCAGTGCGCAGGGTGACCCCTGCCGCGTCGGCGGCGACCCGGTGGGCGGCGGCGACCTGATCGAGGAGGTCACCGGCGCGGACCGGTTCGCGGTGCAGCCGCAGGGTGCCGGCGTCGGCGTCCGCGAGGTCCTGGAGATCGTCGATGACCCGCTGCAGGACGAGCGCCTCCTCGTGCAGCGAGCCGAGCAGGGCGGGGTCAGGGTCGACCAGGCCGTCCCGGGTGACCTCGAGCCAGCCGCGGATGTTGGTGAGCGGGCTGCGCAGTTCATGGGCGATGTCACTGACCATCGCCTTGCGCTGGGCCTCCAACCGGGCCCGGCGGTCGGTGAGTTCGTTGAACGCCGCCGCGAGGATCCCGGTCTCGTCCCGCGTGGTGACGGGCACCCGCACATGCCGGTCCGGGGGCTGCTGGGCGGCCGCGGTCAGCGCCCGCAGCGGCCTGACCAGCCGGGTGGCGACGACGGCGGTCACGGCCACGGTGACGGCGAGCACCAGGCCCGCGGCGCCCACGACCTTGGTCCAGTTGGCCGGGGACAGGTCGAAGCGGACGGCGGGCCGGTCCCCGACGCCGAGGTACAGGTGGGCGGGCGGGGCGACATAGGGGTCGAGCTGGACCCGGCGGGCCTGCTCGACGCAGTCCTGCGCCTGCCGCTGGGCGCTCTCGTGCGGCTGCGCCAGGAGCTTGCCCATGAGGTAGCGGGTGGTCATCCTGCGCTCGGTGACGTCCACGGCGACGAACAGCGGCTCGTGGAAGTCCAGGCCCCGCGCGTCCAGGCAGGCGCGGGCGCGTTCGGTCAGCTCGGTCAGCGCCTTGTCCTCGGTGGCGGTGGGCGTGTTGAGCCGCCCGTCGGCGCATTCCACGGGCACGTAGTCGAGGGCGCTGCCGTCGTCGTCGGTGAGGACCGGGCGGCCGCTCGGGGTGCGCTCCACGGTCGCCTCGATGCCGTTGCGGGCGAAGCATGCGCGCCGCTGGCCGGCCAGTCGGTCCAGCCGCGCGCGTTCACCGGCGGGCAGCCGGTAGGGGCCGGCCACCCGCGGGTCGGTGCCGCCGCGCTGGGCGCCGCGGTCGGTGTGGGTGTCGATGGTCAGCGGGTCGACGGTGGCTGCGGCCCGCGGCGGCAGCGGGGTGCCGGGCGCCGCGGAGTCGGCGATCACCGTGCCGTCGCCGGTGGTCAGGGCGATGCGTCGGCCGATCCGGTCGGACAGCTCGCGCAGGGTGCCCGGTACGCCCTTCCAGTCGGGGTGGGTGGCCGCGTAGCCGCTGAGCCGGTCGAGGACGTCCATGTCGTCGGCGAGGACCTGGCCCTGTTCCTCGCGCAGGGCGCGCGTGGTGGTCTCCACCGCCAGCCAGGCCGTCGCCGCCACCGAGCACACCGCGATCAGCACCGAGGCGATCAGCAGCCGCACCAGAAGCCGCTTGCGCAGGGGTATGCCGGATCTCATCCGCGGCCGCCGCTCAGCTTGTAGCCCACCCCGAACACCGTCAGCAGCCGGACCGGCCGCCGTGGATCGGCCTCGACCTTGCGGCGCAGGTTCATGATGTGGACGTCCACGGCTCGCTCGGTGGAGGCCCGGTCGGTGCCCCGAGTGCACTCCAGCAACTGCCGCCGGGAGAACACCCGCTCGGGCTCGGCGGTCATGGCGAGCAGGATCTGGAACTCGGCGGGCGTGCACTCCACCGGCTCCCCGTCGCACCGCACCTCGTGCCGCACCGGATCGACGGCGAGGCCCGCCGCCCGTACGACGGGATCCTCCCGCCGGTCCGCGGCCCGCCCGCTGCGCCGCAGCACCGTGCGGATACGGGCCATCAGCTCGCGCGGGCTGTACGGCTTGGTCATGTAGTCGTCGGCGCCCAGTTCGAGACCGAGCAGGACGTCGTCCTCGGCGGAACGGGCCGTGAGCATCAGCACCGGGATGTCCGGATTCCCGGGGTCGCGGCGCAGCACCCGGCACACCCCGAAGCCGTCGATCACGGGGAGCATCAGGTCCAGCACGACCAGGTCGGGGCGCAATCGTCGGACGGCGTCCAGGGCGGCGGGGCCGTCGTGGACCACGGTGGCGGTGTGACCCTCCGCCAGCAGGGAGCGCCGGATCAGTTCGGCCTGCATCTCGTCGTCCTCGGCGACCAGCACATGTGCGCACACGCGGCGGATCCTAGGCGGTCAGCGGGCGAGGGACTTCGCGTCGCCCATGACGACGACGGGCTTCTTGTCAGGGTCCAGGGCCAGCAGCAGCGCTTTCATGTGGTCCTTCGCGAGGCTCACACAGCCCTGGGTGGGTCCCTCGTGGTCGACGTGGAGCCATATGCCGCCCCCGCGGCCGTCACCCAGGGGGCGGGTCCAGTCGAGCGGTGTGGTCCCGGGCTTGCGGTTGTAGTCGATGGCGATGACGTAGTCGAAGGAGCCCGCCAGCGGCTCGCCCTCGAAACCGGTACCGGTCGCGGTGAAGCCGGGACCGTGGTCGTACGGCAGCCGGGTCCCGGGGTCGCGCAGGCGTCCGCCGGCGTCGGTGAGGGTGAAGACACCGATGGGTGAGCGCAGGTCACCGGCCCGGTGGTGGTCGGTCCAGCCCTTGAGCGCGTTGTGCGCGGGCAGGCTCGGGCCCGCCTCCCAGCCGGCGTCGGTGCGCTCGTACAGGACGGCCGTGGAGTGGGGCGAGTTCTTGCCGCGTCCGGTCACCACGAGGGCCTGGCGGGTGGCGGAGGGCACCTCGGCCCAGGTCCTGGCGCCGAGGCCCGGGATCTGCTGCGGGGCCAGGTCCAGCGAGATCTCCGGCTGGGGCGCGCTTTTCGTGGGGGCCGCGGTGGTCGGGGCGGTCGCCGCGGCGCCGGTGCCGCATCCGGTGAGCAGGAGGCAGGCGGCCAGCAGAGCTGCCCGCGGGTTCGGCGTGATCATGCGTCGACCTTGCCGGACACTTGTGAGGAACCCGTCAGCCCCGCGGGGTGACGAAGATGTCAGGGAGTTGGCGGGGAATGGGGCCGTGACGCTGCTGACGGCCGCGAAGACTCCCGAGGAGAGTCACGCGGCCGTCCTGGCCCTGCTGTTGGGCTGACGCTCAGCGGGTGTGCTGTGCGGCGGCCCGTCCCGCCGCCCGCCCGGAGAACAGGCAGCCGCCGAGGAAGGTGCCCTCCAGCGCGTTGTAGCCGTGCACTCCGCCGCCGCCGAAGCCGGCCACCTCACCGGCCGCGTACAGCCCGTCCACCGGCTGTCCGTCGGTGCCCAGCGCGCGGGAGTCGAGGTCGGTCTGGATGCCGCCCAGCGTCTTGCGGGTGAGGATGTGCAGCTTGACGCCGATCAGCGGGCCCGCGGCGGGGTCGAGGATGCGGTGCGGGGTGGCGACCCGGCCGAGCCGGTCGCCGATGTAGCGGCGGGCGTTGCGGATGCCCTGCACCTGGGCGTCCTTGCTGTAGGAGTGGGTGAGTTGGAGGTCGCGGGCCTCGATCTGGCGGCGCACCGTGGCCGCGTCGAGCAGCGGCTTCTCGGTCAACCCGTTCATCTTCTCGACGAGTTGCTCCAGGTTGGGGGCGGTCACGAAGTCGGCGCCCTTGCGCAGGAACGCGTCGACCGGTCCCGGCGCGCCCTTGCCGAGCACGCGCTCCTTGAGGAAGCCCGTGCGGTCCTTGGCGGTGATGTCGGGGTTCTGCTCGGAGCCGGAGAGCGCGAACTCCTTCTCGATGATCTTCCGGGTGAGGATGAACCAGGAGTGGTCGTACCCGGCGATGTCCTCGGTGGTGCGCAGGTACTTGAGGGTGCCGAGGGTGTCGTAGCCGGGCAGGCAGGGGTCGGGCAGCCGGCGGCCGAGCGCGTCGAACCACATCGAGGACGGTCCCGGCAGGATGCGGATGCCGTGGCCGGGCCAGATCGGGTCCCAGTTCTGCAGGCCCTCGGTGTAGTGCCACATGCGGTCGCGGTTGACCAGCCGGACGCCGGCCTGTGCGCTGATGTCGAGCATCCGGCCGTCCACGTAGGCGGGGACGCCGGTGACCATCTCGGCGGGCGGGGTGCCGAGGCGCTCGGGCCAGTAGCGGCGCACGATGTCGTGGTCGGCGCCGATGCCGCCGGTGGTCACGATGACGGCCTGGGCGGTGAGTTCGAAGTCGCCGACGCGGTCGCGGTTGGACTGCACGCCGCGGGCCGAGGTGTCCTCGGCGAGGACGGTGCCGCGCACGCCGCGCGCCTGGCCGCCCTCGATGACGAGTTCGTCGACCCGGTGGCGGTGGTGGAAGGTCAGCAGCCCGTCGCGCGCGGCCTGCTCGGCGTACCCCACGAACGGCTCGACCACGCCGGTGCCGGTGCCCCAGGCGATGTGGAAGCGGGGCACCGAGTTGCCGTGGCCGTGCGCCCTGAGGTCGCCGCGCTCGGCCCAGCCGACGGTGGGCAGGAACGTGATGCCGTGCCCCGCCAGCCAGGACCGCTTCTCCCCCGCCGCGAACTCCACGTAGGCCCGCGCCCAGCGCACCGCCCAGGAGTCCTCGTCGTCGACGCGGTCGAACCCGGCGCTGCCCTGCCAGTCGTTCCAGGCCAGCTCGAAGGAGTCCTTGATCTTCAGGCGCCGCTGCTCCGGCGAGTCGACGAGGAACAGCCCGCCGAACGACCAGAAGGCCTGTCCGCCCAGGTTGTTGGCGTTCTCCTGGTCCACCAGGGCGACCCGGCGGCCCCGGCTGGTGAGTTCATGTGCGGCGACCAGGCCCGCGAGGCCCGCTCCGACGACGATGACGTCGGCATCCATGCGACCGTTCCCTTCCTCAGTGGGGAGTGCCGCTGCCGTCGGTCAGCAGGGCGGTGAGCAGTTGCTTGAGCCAGGCGCGGGCGCTGTCGACGTCCTTGTCCAGCAGCAGTTGGGTGGTGACCCCGTCGTAGGCGGCGACGACCGCGCGCGCGGCGCCGTCGATGCCGCCCAACACGGCGGGCAGCCGGGTGTGCCCGGTGGCCCGGCCGAGCCGGTCGGCGATGGCCGCGCGCAGCCGCTCGCGGTGCTCCAGCAGGCTCTGCGCGACGGCCGGGTCCCGGGCCGCGTGCACCAGGAAGTCTGTCTTCACCAGCAGCCACTCCACATCGAGCAGCAAAACCTCGGTGACCCGGTCCACGGACTCCGGTACGTCGAGCGCGGGCCCGTCCAGCGCCAGCGCACCCGCGACCTGCTCGGCGATCAGGTCGGCGCGCTGCCGGTACAGGGCGAAGAAGAGTTCGTCGAGGCTGGCGAAATTGGAGTAGAAGGCGCCGCGGCTGTAGCCGGCGGCCTCGCAGACCTCCTCGATCGACACCCGGCCGAAGCCCTTGGCGGCGAAGACCTCGAAGGCGGCGTCGAGCAGATTGGCCCGGGTGCGCACGCGGCGCCTGGTCACGCGCCGTGCCGTCTGCTCCGCCACCCTGGCCGCCTTCCCGGTCGGTCTGTCGTTCGATGCGTGAATGTATCCGATACACCAGTGCATCGAAAGGGGTTGGTCAGACCCGACTGCGGATAGGAACAGACTTTCGATTAAGGAGTACGCTGGATCCATGAACACGCACCTCCAGGGATCCCTCTTCGACCAGACGGACCAGGTGAGGCTCGGGTCCCTCGACGGGATCCGCCGGACCACGCTCGGCCGGGGCGCCTGGATCGACGTACTGCCCGGCTGGCTCGGCGGCGCGGACACCCTGTTCGGACAGCTCGCCGCCGAGGTGCCCTGGCGCGCCGAGCGCCGGAAGATGTACGACCACGTCGTCGACGTGCCTCGGCTGCTCGCGTTCTACGGGGTGCGCGACGCGCTGCCGCATCCGGTGCTGGACGAGGCGCGGGCCGCGCTGAGCGCGCACTACGCCGAGGAGCTGGGCGAGCCGTTCACCACGGCGGGGCTGTGCTTCTACCGCGACGGCCGGGACAGCGTCACCTGGCACGGCGACCGGATCGGCCGGGGTGCCCGCGAGGACACGATGGTCGCGATTCTCTCGGTGGGCGCGCCCCGGGATCTGCTGCTGCGCCCGATGGGCGGGGGCGAGACCGTGCGGCGTCCGCTGGGCCACGGCGACCTGATCGTGATGGGCGGCTCCTGCCAGCGGACCTGGGAGCACGCGGTCCCGAAGAGCTCGCGCGCCACGGGACCGCGCATCAGCATCCAGTTCCGGCCGCACGGGGTGCAGTGACCCCCGTCATGGTGCGGTGAACCCCGTCATTTCGGGTCGCGGCCGAAGGTCGCCTTCGACCAGACGTATCCCAGCGCCGACAGGCCCAGGCACCAGGCCACCGCGAGCCACCCGTCGTTGCCGATCCCGCTGCCCAGCAGCAGCCCGCGCAGGGTCTCGATGGCCGGCGTGAACGGCTGGTACTCGGCGACCGGCTGGAACCACCCCGGCATCGCCTCGATCGGCACGAAAGCGCTCGACAGAAGCGGCAGCAGGATCAACGGCAGCGCGTTGTTGCTCGCCGCCTCGGCGTTGGGGCTGACCAGGCCCATCCCGACCGCGATCCAGGTCAGCGCCAGGGCGACGAGCGTGACCAGGCCGAACGCCGCCAGCCACTCCAGGACCGTGGCACCACGGGACCGGAAGCCGATGGCCACGGCCACGGCACCCACCAGCACCACGCTCATGATCACCTGGAGGACGCTGCCGAGGACATGACCGATGAGCACCGACCCGCGGTGGATCGCCATCGTGCGGAAACGGGCCATGATGCCCTCGGACATGTCCATCGCGACGGACACCGCGCTGCCGACCACTGTGCCTCCGACGGTCATCATCAGGATGCCCGGGACGACATAGGCGACGTACGCGGAGCGGTCGGCGGCGCCGGCGATGCCCGCGCTCATGGTGTCGCCGAAGACGTAGACGAAGAGCAGCAGCAGGACGACCGGCGTCAGCAGCAGGTTGAGGGTCAGGGACGGATAGCGCCGGGCGTGCAGGAGGTTGCGGCGCAGCATCGTGGACGAGTCGCGCACGGCGAGAGCGAGGGAGCTCATCGGGCGTTCTCCTTCGGCTGGTCGGGGACGGTCGCGGCGCCGCCGGTGAGGGCGAAGAACACGTCGTCGAGGTCGGGGGTGTGCACGGTCAGCTCGTCGGCCTCGACCCCGGTGGCATCCAGCCAGTCGAGGATGGCGCGCAGTTCGCGCTGGCTTCCGCCGCTGGGGATCTGGAGCGCCAGTGCTTCGTCGTCGCGGGTGGTCTCGCGCAGCGCGGAGGCGGCGGAGCGGTAGGCGGCCGGGTCGGAGAAGCGGAGCCGGACGTGGCCGCCGGGGATGAGCCGCTTCAGCTCGTCCGCGGTGCCCTCGGCGGCGATCCTGCCGTCGTGCAGCACGGCGATACGGTCGGCGAGTTCGTCGGCCTCCTCCAGGTACTGGGTGGTGAGGAACACCGTGACGCCGCCGGTGACCAGTTCACGGATGATCTGCCACATGGTGTGGCGGCTGCGCGGGTCGAGCCCGGTGGTCGGCTCGTCGAGGAAGATGATCCGCGGATCGCCGACCAGGGTCATGGCGATGTCCAGTCGGCGTTTCATGCCGCCGGAGTAGGTGGCGGCGGGCTTCCTCGCGGCCTCGGTGAGGTCGAAGCGCTCCAGCAGCTCGGCGGTGACCCGTCGTCCCTCGCGCCGGGACAGATGGTGCAGGTCCGCCATGAGGAGCATGTTCTCCTCGCCGGTGATCAGACCGTCCACGGCGGAGAACTGCCCGGTGACGCCGATCGCGGCACGCACGGCCTGCGGATCGGTGGCGAGGTCGTGACCCGCGACCTCGGCCCGGCCGCCGTCGGCGGTGATGAGCGTGGAGAGGATCTTCACCGCGGTGGTCTTGCCGGCGCCGTTCGGCCCGAGCAGCGCGAACACGGACCCGGCCGGGATCCGCAGATCGACGCCGTCCAGGACCGTCCGGTCGCCGTACGACTTGCGCAGACCGACGGCAACGACGGCGGCCGGAGTCGGGCGACCGCCGCTCGGACTGGACGTGGGCATGACAGATGAAGGCATGGCGCCCCCCGTTCGAAGGCTGAAGAAGTGGGAGAAGTGAGCGGGTCGAGGCCGACCGCAGGATCAGGCCTTGGCGCGCAGGACGTCGATGTTGCCCCAGTTGGTCCGGGCGCGGACCGTGACGGCGTCCTCGGTCTGCGCCGGGGCTTCGGACACGGCGAGCGCGTTGCGCACCTGTCCGCGGTTGGAGCTGACGTCGAGCCAGGCGGCGGCGCCCTCGCGGATGCCGACCTCGATGGACCCGTTGGAGGTCTCCAACCGGACCTCCCCGCGTGCGACATCGGCGACGCGCAGCGGACCGTTGGTCGAGGTGCCGGTGACCGAGCTCTCGGCGCGCGCGATGTCGATGGCGCCGTTGGCGCCGCTCACCCGCAGCTCGCCGGTCACGGCGCCGACGATCGTGGCGCCGTGCGAGTTCTTCAGGACGGCGGGGCCGTCGACGGTGCCGACGCGCACATTGCCGGTGCTGCAGGTGATCTCGGCCCTGCCCTCGACCCGGTCCACGGTGATCTGGCCGTGCGACGCGCTCAGCTCCGCCGGACCCGTGGTGTCGAGGCGGATGTCACCGACCGCGGTCTTCACGCGGACCTCGCCGAGCCGGCCCTCGCCGAGCATCTGGGCCCAGGCGCCGGTCGCGTCGACACGTGAGCCCGTGGGCAGGTCGACGACCACGTCGACGACGCCGCTGGGCCCGACGAGACGGCGGTGCTTGGTCCGGATGGTCAGCACACCGCTCGCGTAGGAGACCTCGGTCACCTCGGCGGCGCGCACATCCCGGTCCCTCTTCGGATCGCGGGGCCGTACCTCGACGACCGTGTCGAGGCGGTCGCCCGCGGAGAACCGGAGGGAACCGGCGTCCACGCGGGCGCTGACCGAAATCGGTCCGGGGGTGTCGAATGCGGGCATGGCTGTACCGTCCTCGTGAGTCCGTGGGTCGTCCCGCAGGGGGACGTGATGGGGTGACGTGCCGGGGTGCGGGCCGCGATGAGGGCTGGACCGCGGGCCTAGCGCACCCAGCCCGTGAAGCTCTGCCCGACCGTGCGGGTCCTCTCCGTGGGGCGCGGGCGCGCCGGGCCGCCGTCGACCGCCGCCGACACGGCCCGTACCAGCCAGGCGTTGACCGACAGGCCCTCGCGGCTCGCGGCCTCCTCGGCGCGCGCCTTGAGGTGGGCCGGAAGACGCAGATTGACCCGGGCGGTGCCGCCCTCCTCGGCGTCCGCCACCGGCGTGAGCGGTTCGGCGGGCGCGGCGGGCTGCGCCGGGGCGCTGTCGTAGGCGGGCGGCACAGTCACCACGAAGTCGGGGTCGAGTCCGCGCAGCCGTACGTCGACCGAGCCGGGGGCCAGCTCGCGGGTGATCTCGTCCATCGCGTCCGAGAGCACGTTGAGCAGGGTCAGCCGGGCCGCCGACTCCAGCGGAGCGGTGAGGCGTTCGGCCAGCTCGCGGGCTTGGTCACCGCCGGCCTCGGCGGCCACCGCCAGTTCTCGGCGGAGGGTTTCGACGTACGGGGTGAGGTCCATGGCGCCATAGTGGCACCACGATGACGCCATGCGCAACCAGGATGGCACCAAGCGGCGTCACGTGGCACCAGGACGCACCCGGCCCGGCGCCCGCCGCGTGATCTGCTTTGCTGATCCCGTCGAGCGGCAACCTCGGAACGGGGGACGGTCATGCGGGCGGACGTGCGGCAAGTGGCCGACGCCATCTATCTGGTGCACGGCAGCAACACCAACTGGGTGATCCTGACCGAGGGTGACGCGGCCACGCTGATCGACACCGGCTACCCGGGCGACCGGGAGCAACTGCTCGCCTCCCTCAGGGAGGTGGGGAGTTCACCGCAGGCGGTGGCCGCCGTACTGATCACGCACGCCCACAACGACCATGTGGGTTCGGCCGAGTTCCTGCGGACGACGTACGGCACGCCCGTCCTGCTGCACGAGGCCGAAGTGCCGCACGCCCGGCGGGAGTTCCTGCACCAGGTGTCCGTGGGCCAGGTCCTGCGGAACGGCTGGCGGCCGGGCGTCGTGCCGTGGGCGCTGCACGCCCTCCGCTCCGGCGGCACGGCGCACGTCCCGGTCACCGCGCCGGCGGCCTTCGTCACGGGCGCCCCGCTCGATCTGCCCGGACGTCCGGTGCCGGTGCACACGCCGGGCCACACCGACGGCCACTGCGCCTTCCACCTGCCGGACACCGGCGCCCTGATCACCGGGGACGCCCTGGTCAGCGGCCACCCGACCTCCCGCGTCGAGGGCCCGCATCTGCTGCTCGGCATGTTCCACCGCGAACGTGCCCGCGCCCTGGCCTCGCTGGACCTGCTCGGCGCTCTGGAGGCCGACCTGCTCCTGCCGGGCCACGGCCCCGCCCACCGCGGTCCGGTCCGTGAAGCGGCACTTCAGGCCAGGGAGCGCGCCGTCTAGGGTGAGGTGACGATCACCGGCGAGACGAGGACACCCCGCCCATGGCCCTTCAGATCAGCGCGACCAACCCGGAGCACCCCGCGCTCCTGCTGGAGCTGCCCTGGCACCTGCCCCTCGAGGAGTGGCCCGAGGAGTACCTCGTGCCGCTGCCGCGCGGTATCTCCCGGCACGTCGTGCGCTACGCCCGCGCCGGGGAGGAGGTCATCGCGGTCAAGGAGCTCGCCGAACGCCCCGCCCTGCGCGAGTACGAGCTGCTGCGCGACCTGGACCGGATCGGCATCCCGGCGGTGGACCCCCTCGCCGTCGTCACCGGACGCCTCGACGCCGAGGGCGCACCTCTGGAGTCGGTGCTGGTCACCCGGCACCTCGGCGGCTCCATGCCGTACCGCTCGATGTTCGAGACGACGATGCGCCCGGCGACCATGCACCGGCTGATGGACGCCCTGGCCGTGCTGCTGGTGCGGCTCCACCTGGCCGGGTTCGCCTGGGGCGACTGCTCGCTGTCCAACACCCTCTTCCGGCGCGACGCGGGCGCCTACGCCGCCTATCTGGTCGACGCCGAGACCGGCGACCTGCACCCCCGGCTCAGCCCCGGCCAGCGGGACTACGACCTCGACCTCGCCCGCGTCAACATCAGCGGCGAGCTGCTGGACCTGGAGGCCTCCGGGGCGCTGCACCCGTCGGTGGACCCGATCGAGTTCGGCACCGAGATCTGCGCCCGCTACCGGGGCCTGTGGCAGGAGCTGACCCGCACCTCGGTCTACCCGGCGGGCAAGTACCACTACATAGAGCGCCGGATACGCCGCCTCAACGACCTCGGCTTCGACGTCGCGGAGATGCAGATCGAGCACTCCTCCAACGGCGACACCGTCACCTTCGTCCCCAAGGTCGTCGACGCCGGCCACCACCAGCGCCAGCTCCTGCGCCTGACCGGCCTGGACACCGAGGAGAACCAGGCCCGGCGGCTGCTGAACGACCTGGAGAGCTGGATGGCCACCCAGGACGACTACGCCCCGGGCGACCCCCTCGCCGCCCGCCCCGAGGTCCTCGCCCACCGCTGGGTGCGGGACGTGTTCCGCCCGACGGTACGGGCGGTCCCGCTCGAACTGCGCGGCTCGATGGACGCCGCGGAGATCTACCACGAACTCCTCGAACACCGTTGGTACCTGTCGGAGCGCTCACAGCACGACATAGGGCTGGACACGGCCGTCGAGGACTACATCAAGAACATCCTCCCCAGGGCCCGGGAGACGCTCCAGCCCACCTCGGGGGAGGCGGGCTGACTCAGGACGCGGGCGGCACCACGGCCACCGGGCAGCCGGCGTGGTGCAGCACACCGTGCGCGACCGAGCCGATCCGCGCGCCCACGGCCGTACGGTGGGCGCGGCGCCCGACGACCATCAGCTGCGCCCGCCCGGCCACCGACAACAGCACCTGCCCCGCGCTGCCCATCTCGACGTGCTCCACCACATGGACGTCCGGGAACCGGTCCCGCCACGGCTGCAGGGCCGCCGCCAGCGCCTTCTGCTCGAACGGCTCGAGCCCGCCCGCGTCGTCGAGCAGCTTCAGCGAGCCCGGGCTGTACGCGAACAGCGGCGGCAGCGTCCAGGCCCGTACGGCCCGCACCGTGGCACCACGCGCCGCGGCCGTCTCGAACGCGAACCGCAGCGCCGCCGCGCTGTCCTCCGGATCGCCCTGCTGACCGACGACGATCTCGTGTCCGGCGACCTCGGCCGAGGGCTTGTCATCGGCCCGGACGAGCACGACGGGCCGCTCGGCCTCCACGATCACCTGCTGCCCGACGGAGCCGAGCAGGAACCCGACGACCACGCCATGTCCCCGGGACCCCAGGACGAGCATCTCGGCGTCCTCGGCGGCGGCGACGAGCGCGTCGACGGGCCCGCCCTCCAAGGCGTCCGTCGACACCTCCAGACCGGGATGCCGCTCCTCTATCTCTCGGGCGGCCGCCGCCACCGCTTCCCGCGCCCACTGGGCCTGCGTGTCGGGATCGGCCTCCTCGACCGTCTCCAGCGCCTGGAACCGCCAGGCGTGCACCACCCGCAGCGCGAGCCCTCGCCGAACCGCCTCCCGAGCCGCCCAGCCCAAGGCGGCGATGCTCTCCTCGGTCCCGTCGAATCCTGCCGTGATCGGGCGCGTCATTGCGGGTTTCCTCCTGTGTCGCGGTCACGTCGGTGACCACAGTCTTCACTACCCTGCGCCCATGGCATTGCAGTGGGAGCAAGTGGTCGTGGACTCGGCGGATCCGGCGGCCCTGGGCGCCTGGTGGGCGGCGGCCCTCGGCTGGACGGTCCTGAACGACTCCGCCGACGAGTACGAGATCCGCCCGGCGCCGGACCGCATCCCGGGCCTGATCTTCGTCCCGGTCCCGGAGGAGAAGGCGGGCAAGAACCGGCTGCACCTCGACTTCCGCCCGGACGACCAGCGGGCCGAGGTCCCCCGGCTGCTCGCCCTGGGCGCCCGCCCCGCGGACGTCGGCCAGGGCGAGCAGCCGTGGGTGACGCTGGCGGACCCCGAGGGCAACGAGTTCTGCGTACTGGCCGCACGGCACCGCTGACCGCACCCACGCGACGGAGGAGAACGCGATGAGCGAACGCACGGGCAAGGTGGTCTGCGACCTCACGGTCTCGGCCGACGGCTACTCGGCCGGACTGCACCAGAGCGAGGAACGCCCCTTCGGGGACGACGGCGGGGACGGCTCGGGCGCCGGGCTGCACGCCTGGATGTTCGACACCCCCGACGAGAACCGGGCGGAGATCGACCAGTTGGCCGGTGCCGGGGCCTTCATCATGGGCCGCAACATGTTCGGCCCCGTGCGCGGCGCGTGGGACAGGCAGTGGAACGGCTGGTGGGGCGAGAACCCGCCGTTCCACGCGCCGGTGTTCGTGCTCACCCACCACGCGCGCGAGCCGCAGCCGATGGCCGGCGGCACCACGTACCACTTCGTCACCGACGGGATCGAGTCGGCCCTGGCGCAGGCACGCGCGGCGGCGGGCGACCGCGAGGTCCTGGTCCACGGCGGCGCCACCACCGTCAACCAGTACCTCGCCGCCGGCCTGGCCGGCGAACTGCGGCTGCACATCGCGCCCCTCACGATCGGCGCCGGCACGCGCCTGTTCGAGGGCGTCCCGCCGCTGCGGCTGGAGCAGGTGGCGTCCCGCGCGGCGAGCCAGGTCACCCACCTGACCTACCGGGTGCTGGGCGAGGCGATCGGCTGAGCGGAGCGCGGCGATCGAACATACGATGGCCACAGCCGGCCCGGCGGCTGCGGTCGCCGTGCCCCGGCACCGGACACTCTCGGGGTGGGAGACGTATGGCACAGGCCGCCGAATCCGCGCGGACCGTCATCCTGACCGTGGACGACGACCCGGGGGTCTCCCGCGCCGTCGCCCGTGACCTGCGGCGGCGCTACGGCGAGTCGTACCGGATCGTGCGCGCGGAGTCCGGGGAGTCCGCGCTTCAGGCGCTGCGGGAGCTGAAGCTGCGCGGCGATCTCGTGGCCGTGATCCTGGCCGACTACCGGATGCCGCAGATGAACGGCATCGAGTTCCTCGAGCGGGCCATGGACATCCACCCCGGCGCGCGACGGATCCTGCTCACCGCGTACGCCGACACCAGCGCGGCCATCGACGCCATCAACGTCGTCGATCTCGACCATTACCTGCTCAAGCCGTGGGATCCGCCCGAGGAGAAGCTCTACCCCGTGCTGGACGACCTGCTGGAGGCCTGGCGGAGCAGCGAGTACCGGCCGGTGCCCGCCACTAAGGTCGTCGGGCACCGGTGGTCGGCCCGGTCGTCCGACGTACGGGAGTTCCTCGCCCGCAACCAGGTGCCCTACCGCTGGTATTCCGCCGACGAGCCCGAGGGGCGGCGGCTGCTCGCCGCCGCGGGCGAGGACGGGCAGCGGCTGCCGCTGGTGATCACGCCGGAGGGGACACCGCTGGTCGAGCCGGACGCGCCGGAGCTCGCCGCGCACGTCGGCCTCGCCACCACGCCGACCGCCGACTTCTACGACCTCGTCGTCATCGGCGGCGGCCCGGCCGGGCTCGGCGCCGCGGTGTACGGGGCGTCCGAGGGACTGCGGACGGTGCTCGTGGAGCGATCGGCCACCGGCGGGCAGGCCGGGCAGAGCTCGCGGATCGAGAACTACCTCGGCTTCCCGGACGGCGTCTCCGGCGCCCAGCTCACCGACCGGGCCCGCCGGCAGGCCGCCAAGTTCGGCGCCGAGGTCCTCACCGCCCGCGAGGTCACCGGCCTGGAGGTCAGCGGCGCCGCGCGGCTCGTGCGGTTCTCCGACGGCTCGGCCATCGCCGCGCACAGCGTGATCCTGGCGACCGGTGTCTCCTACCGCCAGCTCCAGGCACCCGGCTGCGCCGAACTCACCAGCTGCGGCGTCTTCTACGGCTCCGCGCTGACCGAGGCGCCCTCCTGCCAGGGGCAGGACGTGTACATCGTCGGCGGCGCCAACTCCGCGGGGCAGGCGGCGATGTACCTGTCCAAGGGCGCCAAGTCGGTGACGCTGCTGGTGCGCGGGGCGGATCTGTCGGCGTCGATGTCGCACTATCTGATCCAGCAGATCAACGAGGCGCCCAACATCGGCGTCCGCCCGCGGACGATCGTCGAGGCCGCCCACGGCGACGGCCACCTGGAACAGCTGACGCTGCGCGACCTGGACAGCGGGGAGAGCGAACTCGTCGATGCCCAGTGGCTGTTCGTCTTCATCGGCGCCGCCCCGCTGACCGACTGGCTGGACGGCACCGTGCTGCGCGACAGCGGCGGCTTCATCCTCGCCGGGCCCGACCTCACGCCCGACGGGCGGCCCCCCGCGGACTGGGAGCTGGACCGGCCGCCGTACCACCTGGAGACCAATGTGCCGGGCGTCTTCGTGGCCGGCGACGCGCGCGCCGAGTCAGCCAAGCGGGTCGCGTCCGCCGTAGGAGAGGGAGCCATGGCCGTGATGCTCGTCCACCGCTATCTGGAGCAGTCGTGAGCGGCCGGCCCGTGCCGTGCAGCCCCGCGGAGATCGGCTCGCTGTTCCTGTTCGAGAAGCTCTCCCCCGAGCAGCTCGGCAGACTGTGCGCCGAGGGCCGGGTGGAGCGGTTCGACCCGGGGCCGGTGTACACGGAGGGCGAACCGGCCACCTGCTTCTACGTCCTGGTCGAGGGCACGGTGGTGCTGTCCCGGCGGGTCGGCACGGACGACGTGGAGGTGATCCGCAGCTCCCAGCGCGGCGCGTACGCGGGGGCCATGCAGGCCTATCTCGGCGACCGGGAGCGGCAGGTCTACAACAACTCCATGCGCGTGACGGAGCCGACGCGGTTCTTCGTGCTGCCCGCCGACACGTTCGCGGCCATCATGCAGGAATGGTTCCCGATGGCCGTGCACCTGCTGGAGGGGCTCTTCTTCGGCTCGAAGAACACCCAGCGGGTCATCGGCCAGCGCGAACGGCTGCTGGCGCTCGGCTCGTTGTCGGCAGGTCTCACCCACGAGCTCAACAACCCCGCGGCGGCGGCCGTACGGGCCACCGCCTCCTTGCGCGAGCGGGTGGCGAAGATGCGGCACAAGCTGGCCGTGATCTCCTCCGGCCCGTACCCGCGCGAGAGCCTGGCGAGCCTCATCGACATCCAGGAGCGCACCGCCGAACGCGTCGGCAAGGCACCGGCCCTGGGCCCGCTGGAGGCGGCCGACCGCGAGGACGCGCTCACCGACTGGCTCGACGACCACGGCATCACCGAGGGCTGGCGGCTCGCACCGGCCTTCGTGCAGGCCGGACTTGACGTCGACTGGCTGGAGCAGGTCGCCGCGGCCGTGGACCAGGACATCCTCCCGGGGGCGATCGGCTGGCTCAACTACACGGTGGAGACCGAGCTGTTGATGGACGAGATCGCGGACTCCACCACGCGTATCTCGCATCTGGTCGACGCCGCCAAGCAGTACTCGCAGCTCGACCGCGCCCCCTTCCGCAGCGTCGACGTCCATGAACTCCTCGACAGCACCCTGCTGATGCTCTCGGGGAAGACCGGCCCGCGGATCAAGGTCGTCAAGGAGTACGACCGCAGCCTCCCGGAGATCCCCGCCTACCCGGCGGAGCTGAACCAGGTGTGGACGAACCTCATCGACAACGCGGTCTCCGCCATCACCAGCGCGGGCGGGGAAGGGACGCTGACCGTGCGGACGGCTCGGGAGCACGACCGGCTGCTGGTGGAGTTCCGCGACACCGGCGTCGGCATCCCGCGGGAGATCCGCGGACGGATCTTCGACCCCTTCTTCACCACCAAGCCCGTCGGCGAGGGCACCGGCCTGGGTCTGGACATCTCCTGGCGGATCGTGGTCAACAAGCATCACGGGTCCCTCCAGGTGGAGTCCGAGCCGGGCGACACACGGTTCCAGGTGCTGCTTCCGCTCACCGCCGCCGCTGGCGACGACACGAACGAGGAGTCCGTATGACCGAGGGAATCGATCCCGGCGCGCCGCCCAGCGGCGCCGGGTGCGTGGAATGCGACGAGCACGGCGGATGGTGGTTCCATCTGCGCCGGTGTGCCCAGTGCGGGCACGTGGGGTGCTGCGACTCCTCTCCCGGACAGCACGCCACCGGGCACTTCAAGGCCACCGGGCATCCGGTCGTGCAGAGTTACGAGCCGGGCGAGGAGTGGTTCTGGGACTACGGCTCCTCCGAGCTGTACGAGTCGGGGCCGGAGCTGGCGCCGCCGGTCAGCCGCCCCGCGGAGCAGCCCTCGCCGGGGCCCGCGGGGCGGGTGCCCGCGGACTGGGCCCAGGCGCTGCGGCGCGCCTGAGGCAGGGGGCGGGGCGGGCCGTGGCTGGTCACGCCGTTCCCCGCACCCACTTCCGTCGCACACGCGTGCCAGGATGAGCGAGTGACGCAGACCATGGCCCCCGCGCCCCTCATCGGCCGAGAACACGAGCTGGCCCGGCTCCTCGGTGTGCTGGAGCGTGCCCGTGCCGGGGAGGCGCGGGCCGTCCTGGTCGCCGGGGACGCCGGAGTCGGCAAGACCCGGGTGCTGGACGAGATCGCCTCGCGGGGCGCGGCGGACGGCATGACCGTCCTCACCGGCCACTGCGTCGACCTCGGTGACGTCGGTCTGCCGTACCTGCCGTTCACCGAGGTGCTCGGCGCGCTCGCCGCGGATCCGCGGTTCGCCGACGTGCTCGCGGGACATCCCGTCGTCGGCCGGATGCTGGGCGGTGGCACGGACACCGCGCGGGACTCCCGGCTCCAGCTGTTCGAGGGCATGGCCGCGCTCCTGGCCGACCTGGCCGACACCGCGCCGCTGCTGCTCGTCCTGGAGGACCTGCACTGGGCCGACCAGTCCTCCCGGGATCTGCTGCGGTTCCTGCTCAGCCGGGGCGTGCTCCAGCGGCCGGCGGGCGGGGTCGCGCTGCTGGCCTCCTACCGCGCGGACGATCTGCACCGGCGGCATCCGCTGCGCGCGCTGCTGGCGGAGCTGGTCCGGCTGCCCGCGGTGGAGCGGCTGGAACTGCGGCCGCTCGACGACACCGAAGTGGCCGAGCTGGTACGGGCCCTGGAGGAACGCCCGCTGCCGGAGACCACGGTCCGCAGGATCGTCGAGCGCGCCGAGGGCAACGCCTTCTACGCCGAGGAACTCCTCGCGGCCACGGACACCGAGGCCGGCGGGGTGCCGAGCGGTCTCGCCGACGTCCTGCTGATCCGCTTCGAGCAACTGTCCGAGACCGCCCAGCAGGTGCTGCGCACCGCCGCGGTCGCCGGGCGGCGCGTCGAGCACGATCTGCTGCGCGATGCGGCCGGACTGCCCGAGGCAGAGCTGGAGTCGGCGCTGCGCGAGGCCCTGGGCCGGCAACTGCTGGTCCCCGGCGACGGTGACACGTACTCCTTCCGCCACGCCCTGGCGCGGGAGGCGGTCTACGCCGATCTGCTGCCCGGCGAACGGTCCCGGCTGCACGGTGCGTTCGCCCGGCTGCTCGCCGGCCGGCCCCGGCGCGCCGAGACCGCGGCCGAGCGCGCCCACCACTACCGCGAGAGCCATGAGCTCGCCGAGGCGCTCACCGCCTCGCTGGAGGCCGCCGACCACGCCCGGCGGGTCGGTGCGCCCGCCGAGGAGCTGCGGCACCTGGAGGCGGTGCTCGATCTGTGGCCGTCGGTGGAGCCGTCCGCGCGCCCCTCGGGCGAGGGCCACGACCGGGTGACGCTCACCCTGCGCGCCTCCTCGGCCGCCGCGCACGCCGGGGAGGCGCACCGCGCGGTCGCGCTGACCCGGTCCGCGCTGGCGGGCGTCGACCAGCAGGAGGACTCGGAGCTGGCCGCCCGGGTCCGCTACACCCTCGCGGGCAATCTGATGACCGTCGACAACCTGAGCGCCGCCTTCGCCCACAGCAGTGAGGCGCTGACCCTGATCCCCGCCGATCCTCCGTCGCCCACCTGGGTGTGGGCGGCCGCCACCCATGTACTGGCGGCGCGTCAGGTCGGGGAGGGACAAACGGCGTTGCGGGTGGCCCACGAGGCACTGGCCGTCGCCGAGCGGCTGGGGGTCACGGACGCCCGGGCCGACCTGCTCGTATCACTGGCGATCCTGGAGGGCGACGGCCGGCGCAGTCCCGAGGGCCGGGCGCGGCTGCGCGAGGCGCGGGACCTGGCGCGGACGGCGGGCAACGCGGCGGTGGAGCTGCGGGCCCTGCTCCACTTCGCCATGGGCAGTTACGAGGCGGGCGAGCTGGAGGAGTGCCTGCCGTGGCTGACCGAAGGGCTCGACCGGGCCCGCCGCGCCGGGCTGCTGTCCTCGTCGTATCCGATGGAGATGCGCTATCTCCGGCTGCTGGTGCTGTACACGCTGGGCCGCTGGGACGAGTGCCTGCGGGCCGCGGCGAGCGACGCCGACATGCTGCCGCCCGCGGGCGGTTACACGTCCGGGCCCGCCTGGTACGTCTCGCTGGCGCGCGGGGACCTGACGGGCGCCGACCGGGCCCGGGCGCTGCTGGAGGGGCCGTTCGACTGGATGGCCACGCTGATCGCGGGCATCGTGCTGACCGACGCCGCCGCCCTGGCGGGCGATCCGGAGGCGGCGGTCGAGCGGGTGCGGTCCACGGTCGAGGCGCTCACCGACGAGGCGGGCTTCCGCCCCGATGTGACGGTACGGCTCGCCGCGCTGGCGCTGTCCGCCGTGGCCGACCGCGCTGTCGAGCTGCGGCACGGCGGCGACGAGGCAGGTGCCGGGCGCTGGGCGGACACCGCGACGGAGCTGATGGAGCTGGCGCGGGACTCGGCCGCGCACAGCGCCAACCGGACGCCCCAGGGTCCGGAGGGCATGGCGTGGCTGGCCCGCGCCGAGGCCGAGTGGCTGCGGGCGACCACGGGACCCGACGTGGCGGCCTGGGCCAAGGCGGTGGCCGCGGTCGACTACGGCGACGCCTACGAACGGGCGCGCTGCCGGTACCGCTACGCCGAGGCGCTGGTGACGGCCGAGCGGCGCGAGGAGGCGGCCGTCGAGGCGGCGGCGGTACGGGAGACGGCCGCGCGGCTGGGCGCGCGGCCGCTGCTGGAACGGGTGGACGCCCTCATCCGCCGGGCCCGCCTGTCGGACACGCGGGAACCGACCGCGTCCCCGCTGACCGCCCGTGAGCAGGACGTGCTGCGGCTGCTGGCCCGCGGCCGCAGCAACCGGCAGATAGGCGAGGAGCTCTTCATCAGCGGCAAGACGGCGAGCGTCCACGTCTCCAACATCCTCGCCAAGCTGGGCGCCGCGAGCCGCGGTGAGGCGGTGGCCGTCGCCTACCGCGAGGGGCTGATCGCCCCGGAGGCGACGACGTCCGGCTGAGACTTCCGCCTCTCTCGTACGGGTGAGACGCATCCGGTCGGACCCCGAATGAGCATCTTCTCTCCTCTCCCTGGCACTACTGTGCGTCGCCGTGACGGAGTGTCAGCAGGGAGAGAGGACGCGGATGGACTCGGCAACGGTGGGCAAGGGCACGGCATGGGGGACGGCGGTCCTCCTCGCCCTCCTGACAGTCCCGGCGCACGCGGCACCCCAGGGACCCGAGCCGGATCTCGCGGCCCTGCGGGGCGTCCTGCGCACCGCGATGCAGCAGGGCGCGCCCGGCGCGATGGCCCGCATCGACGATCACGGCACCGTCTCCACGACGGCCGCGGGCATCGCCGACCGCAGCACGCTGCGCGCCCTCACCACCACCGACCGGTTCCGCATCGGCAGCGTCACCAAGACCTTCACCGCCGTGGTCCTGCTGCAACTGGTCGACGAGAAGAAGCTGAAGCTCGACGACCCGGTCAACCGCCATCTGCCCGGGCTGCTGCCCGACGACCGGATCACCGTGCGCCACGTCCTGAGCCACCGCAGCGGCCTGTACGACTACACCAACGACATGTTCGCCAAGACGGTTCCCGGCTTCGAGGCGGTGCGCACCAAGGTCTTCACCCACCGGCAGCTGGTCGCCCGCTCACTGTCCAGGCCGCGCACCACCGCGCCGGGCGGCGCCTACACCTACTCCAACACCAATTTCGTCGTCGCCGGCATGCTCATCAAGAAGCTGACCGGGAACTCCCTGCGCGCCGAGTACCAGAACCGGATCATCGAGCCGCTGAAGCTGACCGACACCTTCTACGTCCACCCCGGCACCCGCATCCCGGGCCGGTACACCCGCGGCTACCTCACCCCGGACACGCCGGGCGCCGCGCTCGTCGACGCCACCGAGCAGACGGTCTCCTGGGCGCAGAGCGCGGGGGCCGTCATCTCCAGCGCGCGGGACCTGAACACCTTCCTGTCGGCGCTGCTCGGCGGCCGGCTGACCTCGGCGGCACAACTGGCGCAGATGAAGCGGTGGGTGCCCGCGGGCTCCGGTCAGGCGTACGGGCTCGGGCTGCGGCGCCGTGACCTGTCGTGCGGGGTGTCCGTGTACGGGCACACGGGTGCCGTCCAGGGCTTCTACACCTACGCGTTCGCCTCCAAGGACGGGCGGCGCAGCCTGGCGGCCCTCGCCAACACCTCCAACAACGGCGCGGTGCACACCACCATGCTGGGCACCCTGGAGTCGGCGTTCTGCGGCAAGAAGCCGAAGGCGACGCGCGGTTCCTCGGTCGGCGAGCGGATCGATCCGGGGGCTGTCCGGCGCTGAGTTCAGGGGGATCCGGCGCTGAGTCCAGGGGGCGGGAACCCTCGCGGGGCGGCGCACGTTTTCCGGACATACCTCTTCGGACGCGTACGTGGACATCAGGACGGCCCCATGAGCGAGTTGGTCGCCGGGGGCAATGTGCCCCTCCCGGGCGGCGCCGTGGCCGTCCGGGTGCCCGGCCCGTTCGACGTGTCAGCCCTCATCACGGACGACGCCGGCAAGGTCCGCGGCGACGGCGACTTCGTGTTCTACAACCAGCCCGCCGCCCCGGGCGCCCGGCTGCACGGCGACACGCTGACCGTCGACCCCGCGCGGCTGCGGCCGGGCGCCACCCGGGTCACGGTCGTCATCAGCCCCGCCGACCCCGGCACCGCCCTCGGCGGCCTCCCCGCCCCGACGCTGCACGTCACCGGAGCGGGCGGCCGCACCCTGGCCCGGTTCGCCCCACCGCGCCCCCGGCAGGAGACCGTGCTGCTGCTCGCCGAGCTGTACCGCCGCGGCGGCGACTGGAAGCTGCGGGCCCTGGGCCAGGGGTACGCCGACGGACTGGCGGGCCTGGCGCGCGACTTCGGGGTGGACATCGCGGAGGACGCGCCCACCGGGTCGGGCCCGGGCTTCGGGGTGAACACGGCGGGGAGTACGCCCACCGGACCGAGCCCGGGCTTCGGGGCAAGCACCGCGGCGAACGCGCCCACCGGTCCGGGCCCGGGCTTCGGGGCGAACACTGCGCAGAGCACGCCCACCGGCCCGGGCTTCGGGGCAAGCACCGCGGCCCACGCGCCCACCGGCCCGGGCTTCTTGATGAACCCCGCGGAGAGCGCCCCCACCGGCCCGGGCTCGGCCTTCCGGGCGAACACCGCGGTGAACCCGCCCGCCAGCCCCGGCCCCGGCATGGTCATCCCGGAGGGCGCGCCCTCCGACCCGCACGGCTTCGCCCGTCTCGTCAACGCCGCCCGTGCCTCGGCCGGTGCCCCGCCCGTCGCCCTGGACGCCCGCCTCAGCTCCGCCGCGCGGGACCACGCCCTCGCCATGGCGGCGCGGAACCGCCTGGACGGTGCGGGTCTCCACCAGCGCGTCACCGCGACCGGATACGCGTATGTGACCGTCGGGGAGCACCTGGTCTCCGGCCCGCGCTCGCCCGCCGAGTTCGTCGAGTACTGCCTGGGCTCCGACCGGTCCCGGCGCACCCTGCTCGACCCGGCCTTCACCCACGCCGGGTTCGCATGCGCCCCCGCCCGTTCCGGGGACGTCTACTGGACGGCGCTCTGGGCCCGCCCCTTCACCCCGGCGGAGCTGGCCAGGACCGCCACCCGGGTCGTGGAGCTCACCAACCGGGCGCGTGCCGGGGCCGGTCTCCCGCCGCTCGCCGTCGACCCGTTGCTCACCGCCGCCGCGCAGGCGCACAGCGCCGACATGGTCGCGCGGGCCTTCTACTCCCACACCTCCCCCGACGGCAGCCGGCCCTGGGACCGGGCGGCCGCGGCGGGCTCCCGGCGGCGCTCGATCGGCGAGAACATCGCCTGCGGCCAGCGCTCCCCCGCCGAGGTCGTCCAGGGCTGGATGAACAGCCCCGGCCATCGCGCCAACATCCTCAAGCGCGACTTCACGCACATCGGCGTCGGCTTCGCGGGCGGCGGCGAAGCGGGCACGTACTGGACCCAGCTCTTCGGCGGCTGAGGCAGGTTGCCGCACGAACTAGGCGGAGGGACACCGTCCGCGACACGATGCCCTCATGAAGGGTGATCTGTTTTCCAGCGAGCACATGGTCCAGCCCGCCACCGCGCCGGGTATGACCGTCGAGAACTCCAAATGCATCAGATACGCGGTGAGCGGCGAGATGCTGGCCCGCCAGGGCGCGATGATCGCCTACCGCGGCAACCTCCAGTTCGAGCGCAAGGGCCAGGGCGTGGGTGGCATGCTCAAGCGCGCGGTCACCGGGGAAGGGCTGCCGCTGATGGCGGTGCGCGGACAGGGCGAGGCGTGGTTCGCGCACGAGGCGCAGAACTGCTTCGTCGTCGAGCTCGCCCCCGGCGACGAGTTCACCGTCAACGGCCGTAACGTCCTGTGCTTCGACGCCTCGCTGTCGTACCGGATCGCCACCGTGAAGGGGGCCGGCATCAGCGGCGGCGGACTGTTCAACAGCGTGTTCACCGGCCAGGGCCGGCTGGGCCTGGTCTGCGAGGGCAATCCTCTGGTGATCCCGGTGTCGGCGCAGTACCCGGTCTACG
The DNA here is from genome assembly GCF_053592195.1 of Streptomyces sp. NPDC002776. Lineage (NCBI taxonomy): Bacteria > Bacillati > Actinomycetota > Actinomycetes > Kitasatosporales > Streptomycetaceae > Streptomyces > Streptomyces sp. NPDC002776. Next base: position 46,017 of record NZ_JBSFVG010000025.1, read on the forward strand.
TCGACACGGACGCGGTGGTCGGCTGGAGCGCCGGGCTCGCGACCTCGCTGCACCGCTCCCAGTCCATCGGTTCGATGCTGCGCGGCGGCTCCGGGGAGGCCGTGCAGCTGGTGCTGAGCGGTGAGGGCTTCGTGGTCGTACGGCCGAGTGAGGCGACGCCGCAGAAGCCTCAGCAGCACTGACGGTCCGTGAGGTGATCTGCGCCTCACGGGCAACCCGGTCGGCTCCGTCCACGTCTTGATCGGCAACAGATGACACCGCCCTGGCCCCTCGGGGGCCGGGGCCGGTTTCCGACGCCCTATACACGCCATGTATACGTTCAATGTAGAGATGCTGTGTATACGGACCGAGAGGGATCCATGTACGGCAAGGCATTCGCCCCGGAGTACCAGGGCACCCTGACCACCCTGTCCGTGAACTCCTCGCTCACCGACGTCCTGGCCGCCGGCACCGAGGAGCTGCGGGCCGCCGAGCGGGCCGGGAGGCACCGCGAAGCGGCCCGCTCCGGGCTCGCCGTCGCCGAGGCGCATCGGCGCCTCGGCCGGATCGGCGAGGCGGACCGGGCCTGGAAGGCCAGCTACCGGGCCGCCCGCCGGGCCGGGGACACCGCGGCGATGGCCTGGGCGCTGTGGAGCGGCGGCACCCTGGCCCGGCAGCGCGGGGAGTTCGCGCTGGCCCGGCGGCTGCTCCAGCTCGCCGCCGACCTCGGTGAGCGCGGCGGGGACGTCGTGGTGCGCGGTTACTCCCTGGCCGGCCTCGCCGAGACCGGCCGTATCCAGGGCGACTACGAGGCCGTGACGCGGCTGCACGAGCAGTTGCTGGCCGAGGCCCGCCGTCGCGGCGAGGCCCGGCACACGGTGTGGGCGCTGGAAGGCATCGCGCAGATCCACCGCAATACCGGCGCCTACGACACGGCGTACGCCATGTTCGAGGAGGCGGCCGGGATCGCCGCGCGGGCCGACGACCGGCGCGGGCACGCCTGGGCGCTGCGCGGGCTCGCCGACATCGTCTCGGTGCGCGACAAGGACACCGGGCGGGCCCTGGCGCTGCTGTCCGAGGCGGAGACCATCTGCCGGGCCATGAAGCTCTCCGGCGCGCTCGCCTACAACCACAAGATGCGCGGCAACGTCCTGTACCGCGCGGGCCGTTACGCCGAGGCCCGCGGCCTGTACGAGCAGGCGCTCGCCGGGTTCCGCGCCATGAGCGAACCGCGCGGGGAGGCCCTGGCCCGGCTGGGCCTGGTCAAGTCCAGGGCTCGACTGGGCCGGGACAGCGCCGAGACCGAGGCCGAACTGGCGGAACTGGCCCGGACCTTGGACCGGATCGGTCTGAAGCACGCCCGGGAGATGGTGGCCCGGGCGCAGGAGGAGCTGGGTGCGGAGGCCGGACGGTGACGGCGCTTCCCTCCGCGGCTCCCCTTTCCGGCGTTCACGTGCTGGACCGCTGCCGGGAGTTGGTCCGCCCGGCACTGGTCGAGGCCGTGGGGCGGCTGCATCCCTGGGTCGGCGAGATGGCCGCCTACTCCTTCGGCTGGTGCGAGGTGGGCGGCGCCCCGGTCGCCACCGCCGGCGGCAAGGGGGTGCGCCAGGCACTGGCGGTGCTCGGCGCGGAGGCCGCGGGCGGCCCCGCCGAGGCCGGGACGACCGCCGCGGTGGCCGTGGAACTGGTGCACGCCTTCTCCCTGCTGCACGACGACATCATGGACGGCGACCAGGACCGCCGCCGGCGCCCCACCGTGTGGAAGGCGTACGGCACCGGCCCTGCCGTCCTCGCGGGCGACGCGCTGTTCGCGCTGGCCGTCGGGACGCTCGCCGCGGCGCCCGGGGGCGGCGGCGCCGTACGGCTGCTGTCGGGGGCGCTCGGCGACCTGGTGCGCGGGCAGGCCGACGACCTGCTGTTCGCGACCCGGCCGTGGACGGGGCCGGAGCGGGTGCGGCCGGAGGAGTACCGGGCGATGGCCGAGTACAAGACGGGCGCCCTGCTGGGCTGCGCCGCCGCTCTGGGTGCCGCGCTGGGCGGCGCCCCGTCGGGGACGGTCGCCGCGCTGGACCGGGCCGGGCGCGACCTCGGGATGGCCTTCCAGATCGTCGACGACGTCCTCGGCATCTGGGGCGATCCCACGGTTACCGGCAAGCCCGTCCACGGCGATCTGCGGGAACGCAAGAAGACGTTCCCGGTGCTGGCCGCCCTCGGCACACCCGCGGCCGGACGGCTGGCCGAACTCCTGGAAGCGGGGGAGGACTTCGGCCGCGCGGCAGAGCTGATCGAGGAGGCGGGCGGCCGGTCGGCGGCGCTCGGCGAGGCACGGCGCCGGATCGCCGTCGCCGAGGCCGCCCTGGACGCCGTACCCCTGGAGGCCGGTGCGGCCGGGGAGTTGGGGGCGCTGCTGGACTTCCTGGTGCGCCGCGACCTGTGACACGGGTGTTCGAGGCGCCGGATGAACAATCGGGAATCGGCGCATCTCGCTCGGCGAATCCTTGAACACACCCCGTCACGCCCGCCGTACCTGTGGGAAAGGTGAGAGCCAGGGTTTCAGCGAGGGATGACCATGGTCAAGGCGCACGTCTCCACACCCGTGTCGGTCGCCGGGAGATTCCGGCTCGTCGAGGTCGTCAGCCGGGAGACCAACCGCGTCTGCTGGTACGGGGAGGACATCGCGGTGGAGCGGCCGGTCCTGGTCACCCAGGTCGGGCTGCCGGACGTCCCGGACGGGGAGGAGGCGCGCCGGATCATCGCGCGGGTCCTGCACACCTGTGAGCGGATGGCGCTGCTGCTGCCCCACCGGGTCGCCGAAGTCGTGGACGTGGTCGAGGAGTCGGGGACGCTGTGGGTGGTCACCCGGTGGATCGACGGCGTGCCGTTGAGCGAACTGCTCGTCCAGCAGGGCACGTTGAACTATGTGCGGGCCGCGCGCATCGGCCTGGGGCTGCTCGACGTGCTGGAGACGGCGCACGGACAGGGCCTCACGCACGGCGAACTCAGCCCCGCCCAGGTGTTCGTGCGCGACGACGGGTCTCTCGTGGTCGCCGGGTTCGGGCTGGCCGGGGCCACCCTCGCGCCCCGGCTGGCGGCGCCCGCCTACGCCTCCCCCGAGCAGGCACGGGACGAGCCGATCGGGCCGGCCACCGACCTGTGGACGCTGGGTGCTCTGCTCTACACGATGGTGGAGGGGCGCCCGCCGTTCCGTGACCGGGGCCGGCCGGAGGCCACGCTGAAGGGCGTGGACCGCCTCCCGCTGCGCACTCCGGTGCGCGCTGGGCCGCTCACCCAGGCCGTGCAGGGGCTGTTGCGCAAGGACGCCGTGGAGCGGCTGCCCCGCCCGGTGGTCCGGGAGGCCTTCGTGCGTGTGCTGGACGAGGAGACCGCGGCGGCCGTGCCGAGCCCGCGGCTGCGCGGGCGGTGCGCGCACGGTCCGGGCCGGAGCAACCGCTCCGTGCTCGCGGGGACCGCCGTGGCCGTGGTCACCGTCGCGGTCGCCGTGCTCGCGGTCACCGACCGACTGCCCGGCGGCTCCGACGCCCCCGCCGCCGGGCCGAAGCCGAGCCCGACCCCGTCCGCCTCCGCCTCCCCCAGCCCCTCCGCCTCCCCCAGCCCCTCCGCCACGCCGCCGCCCGCTCCCACGGAGGCACCCTTCCGCCGCTACGACTCCCCCGAGGGCTTCTCCGTCACGCTCCCCGAGGACTGGCGGCCGCTGAGCACCGACCGGGTCTCGGACCTGGCGTACCGCGTGGTGCTCGGCGCGGACGGCGACGCGCGCACGCTCACCGTCACCTACAGCGAGCGGGTGGGCCCCGACCCGGTGGCCGTCTGGCGGGACGTGGAGCCCGGCCTGCGGCAGGCCGGCGGGTACCGCAGGCTCGGCGAGATCCGGCCGACGACGTACCGGGGCCGGGAGGCCGCCGAGATGGAGTGGCTCGCCGGGGCCGAGGGCACCCGGGTGCGCACCCTCGGCCGGGGTTTCCTGCTCGGCGGCGGTCGCGGCTACTCGCTGCGGTGGACGGCGCCCGCGGCCGACTGGGACGACCCCGGCAACCGCGAGGGCCTGGCCACCGCGCTGCGCACCTTCCGGGAGCCCTCAGGCTGACCGGCGCGGCGCGCCCATCCTGAGCAGGCGCCGGGGATGCAGGGGCTGGGTGCGCCAGCGGGCCGTGCAGGTGCGGTCCGGCAGCGAGCAGGTCACGGCGAGCCGGTGGGGCGTCTCCAGGAAGATCACCTCCACCTCCAGCGTGCCGGCATCCGTCCAGCCGCCGCTCACGGCGGTGGGGACCGGCTCCTCGGCGATGCTCCAGCCGCTGTCCGCGAGCCGGAGTTCCAGCCGCTCGCCGTCCTCGACGAGCGTCAGCCGGTGACCGTCCGCGGTCGCGGTGACCTCGGCGGAGATCCAGTCCGAGTCGAAGGCGACCGAGGTCCACCCCTGCGGCGCGGGTTTGCCCACGGCCGGCGGCAGCGCGAGCCCGGCCAGCCGCTGCGCCAGGGCCGCGTCCGCGGCTTCCCGGCCGGACAGCGGCCCGGGACGGAACGCGGGCAGCAGATGCGTCCAGACCATGTCGAGCAGCTTCTGCATGGCCACGGTGGCCGCGGTCGTCGCGATCACCGCGTCCTGCTCGGGCAGGACCAGACAGAACTGGCCGTACGCGCCGTCCCCGCGGTAGCCGTGCCGTGACATCCAGAACTGCAGGCCGTACCCCTGCCGCCAGTCCTCGCCGCCCATCGGCCCGTCGTCGTTCGCCGTGTGCGGGCGGGTGGCCTCGGCGACCCAGGACTCGGGCAGCACCCGCCGCCCGTCCCATATCCCGCCGCCCAGATACAGCTGCCCCAGCCGCAGGATCGCGTCGGTGGTGGCGTGCAGCCCGCTGAAGCCCAGGTCGCGGCCCGCCCGGTCCCGCAGCCACGCCACCTCTCCGATGCCGATCGGGTCGAAGAGCCGGGGCCGCAGATAGTCGGTGAGCGACTGCCCGGTGAGGCGCTGGACGATCGTGGCGAGCGTGTAGGTGGTGGGCTGGTTGTACGCGAACACCGTCCCCGGATCCCGGTCCGGCGGGATCCGCAGGAACCCCCGTACCAGCTCGTCGGGGTCCAGCGCGCGGGCCCGGTCCAGGGTCTCGGCCTCGTGGCCGCTGGCCATCGACGCCACGTGCCGCACGAGCATCGCCCGGCTGCGCGGGTCGGTGATGTCGGCGTCGAACTCGGGGAAGTACGAGAGCACCGGAGTGTCGAGGTCGAGCAGCCCCTCGGCGACGGCGAACCCGGCGGCGGTGGACGTGAAGCTCTTGCTGAGCGAGTACAGCAGGTGCGGCCGCTCGGCGGTGTACGGCGCCCACCAGCCGGAGGCGACGAGGCTGCCGTGCCGCATGATCATGAGGCTGTGCGGCTCGATCTCGGGGTCGGTTTCGAGTGCGTCGAGGAAGGCGTGCACACCGGAGGCGTCCACGCCCTGGAAGGCGGGCGGGCCGGCGGGAAGTGCGCGAGTCGTCATGACGGGATCATTACCCACCGGTCCGTTTTCCCGTACCCCGGTCGGGGACTCGGGCCGTATGGTGCAAATCGGATACACGATGATGACCGAGCAGGCCGGCCCGCGTGACCTCGTCGACCACGTGGTGCGCGCCGAAGAGGCCGGCTTCGATTTCTCGGTGACCTCGGACCACTACTTTCCGTGGCTGCGCTCGCAGGGTCACTCGCCGTACGCGTGGGCCGTGCTCGGCGCGGCCGCCCAGGCGACCCGGCGGATTCCGCTGATGACCTATGTGACGTGTCCGTCCTTCCGCTACCACCCGGCGGTGGTGGCGCAGAAGGCGGCCACCATGCAGCTGCTGTCCGAGGGCCGCTTCCGCCTCGGACTGGGCTCCGGGGAGAACCTCAACGAGCATGTGGTGGGCGGCGGCTGGCCGTCGGTCGATGTGCGGCACGAGATGCTGGAGGAGGCGATCGACATCATCCGGGCGCTGTTCGACGGCGGCCATGTCACGCATCACGGCACCCACTACGACGTGGACTCGGCCCGGCTGTGGGACCTGCCCGACCAGCCGACGCCGATCGGGGTCGCCGTCTCCGGGGAGCAGTCGTGCGCGCTGGCCGGCCGGGTCGCGGACCTGGTGATCGCCACGGAACCGAAGGCGGGTCTGCTGGACGCCTTCGACCGGCACGGCGGACAGGGCAAGCCGAGGGTCGGCCAGCTGCCGGTCTGCTACGACCCCGACCGGGACACCGCGGTCAAGCGCGCCCATGCCCAGTTCCGCTGGTTCGGCAGCGGCTGGAAGGTCAACGCGGAGCTGCCGCACCCGGATTCCTTCGAGTCGGCCACCCAGTTCGTCACCCCGGACGACGTCGCCGCGTCCATCCCGTGCGGGGACGACCCGGACGCCTTCGTCGAGGCCGTACGGCCGTACGCGGAGGCCGGGTTCAGCGAGATCGCCCTCGTGCAGATCGGCGGCGAGTCGCAGCCCGCCTACCTGGACTGGTCGGAGAAGACCCTGCTGCCCGCGCTGCGTGACGCCTTCGGATGACACACCCAGGGGTCCGGCAAACCGTCGTATGCAGGCGCATATAGGCTTCCGCTGCGCTTGTGCGCGTCCATGTTCCCGCCGAGACCCAGGAGAGTCCTCCGTGACCCTAGCGTTCGCCCCGTCCGAGCCCTCCCCCGCGCCGCTGTCCGACCTCGTCGCGCGGGACGCGCGTGAGTTCGGGGCGTACGCCCGCACCGGCGGGTGGGCCTTCGGCCTGATGGTGGCGCGTAGCGTGCGCCCCGGCGGCCAGAGCGCGGACGAGACGCCGAAGGTGTCGGCGAAGGAGTTCGCCGACCTCGCCGGCTGCTCGCCCGAGCGGGTCATGCGCTACTACAAGGCCTGGGACCGGGCCGCCGACGACGGTCTGGTCCCGCACTTCGAGGCGCTCCGGCCGGGCGCGGAGGTGGAGCTGCCGGACGCCGACGTGTGGCTGACCTACTACGTCTCGCGCACCAGCGCCGCCTCCGAGCGCGGCACCGCCATCGCCCAGGCCGCCGAGGCGGAGGGCATCCGGCCCACGAAGGCGCTGGAGGTCGCGGAGAACCCCACCGCGCTGCGTGCCGCGATCCTCGCCGACCCCTCCACCGCCCGCGCCGCCCGTGGCGCGCTGCTCGACCGCATCAAGGAGGACCCGGAGCTCCAGGCCGAGCTGGCCCGGGACGTGGTGCGTACCGACGACCTGAAGAAGGCCGTCGCCAGCGAGAGCCGGGCCGCCGACCGGATCGGCTACGTCCGCCAGATCGCGGAGTCCGGGCTGGTCAAAACGCCCGCCGGGCAGACCATCGACGCGCCCGTCGATCTGCGCCAGGAGGCCGAGCGGCACCTGTCCCTGCTCGACGAGCTGGACGAGGACGAGGACACCGGGGAGTGGGCCACCGAGGCCTACGACACGATGAAGACCCTCGTCGCCGAGACCGTGGAGGCGGATCCCGAGCTCCGCGTCCTGGAGCGGCGGACGAAGTTCTACAGCAGCCTGCAGCGGGCGACGAAGGTGTTCGAGGAGCTCACCTTCGACGATGTGCAGGAGTTCGTCGAGGACGACATGGTGCAGCAGTTGGAGGAGCTGCAGCATGCCATCGCCTCGTGCATCGCCACCCTGCGTGGCGCCAAGGGCACCGGCGGCCCCGGCGGTCAGTCGTTGGACGTGTAGCGGTGCCGTACCCACCACGGCAGGACGAACCAGCACAGGAGGTACCACAGCACCACGCCGGCGACCAGCCACGGGACGAAGCCGTCGTGGGTGGCGACCCGCAGGATCAGCAGCAGGGACGACGTGGTGGTGGCCAGCAGCAGCACCAGGCCGACGGAGGTCAGCCGGGACGCCCACTGCACCGCCCGGGATTTGATGCGCCGACCGGAGACCAGCCGGTGCAGGGACACCGGTCCTATCAGGGCGCCGGTGGCGGTGGCGCCCAGGATGACGGTCACGATGTAGATGGTCTGCTCGGTGTCGCCCAGGTCCGCGTAGGTCGGGGTGAATACGACGGTGAGCAGGAATCCGAAGAGGATCTGCACCCCCATCTGGGCCACCCGGATCTCCTGAATGAGCTCCGTCCACATGCGGTCGGCCCGCTCGTCCTCGGTCTCGTCGCGGCCGGAACGTCTCTCTGCTGCCTGCTCCATGAACTCCGTGTGACCCCGAGGTTGATCCTTCAAACGGTCACCAGCGGTTCTCGACCTGCTCCTTGATCCGGCGGTCGTACAGGTCACGGATCGCGGCGAGGGTCGCCTCCGGCAGCTCCGGGAGCTCGGCCGCGGCGGCGTTGGCGCGGGCCTGCTCGGGCGAGCGGGCGCCGGGGATCACCGTGGTCACGCCGGGCTGCTGGACGATCCAGCGCAGAGCGAGCTGGGCGGGGGTGTACCCCTGCGGGGCGAGGGCGGAGAACTCGGCGGCGGCCTCGACGCCGGTCGTGTAGTCGACGCCGGAGAAGGTCTCGCCGACATCGAAGGACTCGCCGTGCCGGTTGTAGGTGCGGTGGTCGTTCTCGGGGAAGACGGTGTCCTTGGTGTACTTGCCGGACAGCAGGCCGGAGGCGAGCGGGACGCGGGCGATGATGCCGACGCCCGCCTCCTGGGCGGCCGGAAGAACCGCGCGCAGGGGCTTCATGCGGAAGGCGTTGAGGATGATCTGCACGCTCGCCACGCCGGGCCGGGCGATCGCGGTGAGCGCCTCCTCGCAGGTCTCCACGCTGACGCCGTAGGCGGCGATGCGCTCCTCGGCGACAAGGGTGTCGAGGGCGTCGAACACCTCGTCCGAGGAGTAGACGGAGGTCGGCGGGCAGTGCAGCTGCACCAGGTCGATGCGGTCGATGCCGAGGTTGCGGCGCGAACGGTCGTTCCAGGCGCGGAAGTTGTCCAGGACGTAGTTCTCCGGGAGCTGGTCGACCCGGCGGCCCATCTTGGCGGCGACCATGACGTGCAGGTCGGGCCGGCTGCGCAGGAAGGTCGCGATGGTCTCCTCGCTGCGGCCGTCGCCGTAGACGTCGGCGGTGTCGAAGAAGGTCACCCCCGCCTCGGCGGCCGCCTCCAGGACCGCGAGGGCTTCCTTGTCGTCCACGTCGCCCCAGTCGGCACCCAGTTGCCAGGTGCCGAGACCGATCACGGATGCGTGCTGCTGAGACCTGCCGAATGTGCGCTCGTCCATGGCGTCAGTCTGTCACCCGCCCCGCGCGCTTTCCGCGCGGGGCGGGCGCCGATCGGGCTACTCGCGCGAGGTCAGCGTCCTGGCATGGACCGTGCGGGCGACCTTGGGGCCCAGCCAGCGCTTGAACCGGCGCAGCGCCTCGAGCTGTCCGGCCGCCTTGTCCAGGCGGTAGTAGAGCTGGGGCGGGACGTACGGCAGCAGGGGTGAGTGGCGCTGCCCGAGGAGGGCGAACATGTGCTCGGGGGGCAGGTGGATGTAGCGGGGCAGGTTCTCGTACCACTGGGCGCTGTAGCGGGCCGCGCTCTGCAAGGGGAGCAGGGCCTGCTTGCGCTCCTCTTCGTAGCGGGCCAGGGCGCGCGGCAGGTCGGTGTGCTCGCGCAGGGCGCCGGCCAGGGCGAGGGCGTCCTCCAGGGCGAGGGTGGTGCCGGCGCCGATGGAGTAGTGGGTGGTGTGGGCGGCGTCGCCGAGCAGGACGAGGTTGTCGCGGTGCCAGGTGCGGTTGGTGAGGGTACGGAAGTTCAGCCAGGGGGAGCTGCCGTCGGCCGGGGAGCGGCCGATCAGGGTGTGGCCGTCGAGGGTGTCGGCGAACAGCTTCTCCAGCAGGGCGAGGCTCTCCGCCTCGTCGGCGCGGTCGAGGCCGAGCCCGGTGAAGGTGTCGGGGGCGCATTCGACGACGCAGGTGCTGCGGTCGGGGCCGAAGCGGTAGCCGTAGGCCCAGATCCAGCCGTGGTCGGTCTCCACGAAGGCGAAGGTGAAGGCGTCGAAGACCTTGGTGGTGCCGAGCCAGATGTAGTGGTTGCGGCCGGGCCGCAGCTCGCTGCCGAAGTGGGCGGCGTGGTGAGTGCGCAGTGCGCTGTGCACTCCGTCGCTCGCGACGACCAGGTCGGCTCCGGGGAGCGGGGCGGCCGGGTCGATCTCGTGCTCGTACTCCAGTCGCACGCCGAGCGAGCGGGCGCGTGCGGCGAGGAGTTCCAGCAGCCGGTGGCGGCCGATGCCGAAGCCCTCGTCGCCCGGCCGACGGGTGGTCAGGTCCCGTACCCGGGCCACCCCTTCGCTCCAGCTGACCGAGTTGTCGGCGATGGCGCGCGCCGACTCGGGGTCATGCGCGTGCAGCCGGTCGAGCAGCCCGCGCCAGTAGGTGACGCCCCAGCCGTAGGTGGAGCCCTCCGCGTTGCGCTCGTGGACGGTGATGTCGTGGGACGGGTCCTGCAGCTTCAGCAGGATCGAGAGGTACAGGCCCGCGGGCCCGCCTCCGACGCAGTCGACCTTCACGCGCACCCCTTGAAATCACTCATTGCGATCGCTTAGAGACGGAGAGTAGCAGCGCGGTCGCACCGTGCCCCGCTTCCGGATCGCGTCACCTTCCCGGCGTGACCCACGCCACCGGTGACCCGCCCGTCCGCGAAAGACCACCCGGATCAGGGGTCCCGGGAGAAGGAATTACCCGTTCCGGAGGGCGGTTCCACACCGGAACAGCAAGATCATCTTTGTTCAACCTTGCACGACATGTGGGTAATTGTCCGGATCGCAGCCAACCACTCCCGAGGGATTTCACCGCGTCTCACCTCTCCCGATAGGCATACGGAGTCAACAGCCGAACCACCCCGGGAGATCCGTATGCCGGAACTCAGCCGTCGCCGCGCGCTCACCGCGGCGGCCGCCCTCGCCGCCGCCTCCGGAGCCGCCACGCTCGCCGCCCCCGCCCCCGCCCGGGCCGCCGGCCACCACCCCGGCTCCCCCGCACCCTTCGACGAGGTCTACAAGGGCCGCCGGATACAGGGCCGGGCCCGCTCGGGCGGCGGGCACCACGACCACGGCGCCGGTTACGCCGTGTTCGTCGACGGGGCGGAGCTGCACGTGATGCGCAACGCCGACGGCACCTGGATCAGCGTCGTCAGCCACTACGACCCGGTGACCACCCCGCGTGCCGCGGCGCGGGCCGCGGTGGACGAGCTCCAGGGCGCCGCACTCCTGCCGTTCCCCACGGAGTGACCCGCCCAGTGACCCGCCCAGTGACCCGCCCAGTGACCCGCCCCTGCAGCTACAGCACTTCCGGGAGCCCTCGCACATGACCGTCCGCAAGAACCAGGCGAACCTGACCGCCGACGAGAAGCGCCGCTTCGTCGCCGCCGTGCTGGAGCTCAAGCGCACCGGCCGCTACGACGAGTTCGTCACCACGCACAACGCCTTCATCATGGCCGACACCGACAGCGGCGAGCGTACGGGGCATCGTTCGCCGTCCTTCCTGCCCTGGCACCGCAGATTCCTGCTCGACTTCGAGCGCGCCCTCCAGGCGGTGGACCCCTCGGTCGCGCTGCCCTACTGGGACTGGACCGCCGACCGCACGGCACGGGCCTCGCTGTGGGCACCGGACTTCCTCGGCGGCACCGGGCGGAGCCTGGACGGCCGCGTGATGGACGGCCCCTTCGCCGCCTCCACCGGCAACTGGCCCATCAACGTCCGGATAGACGGCCGTACCTATCTGCGCCGGGCCCTGGGCGGCGGCGGCCGCCCGCTGCCGACCCGGGCCGAGGTGGACTCCGTGCTGGCGATGCCGACGTACGACATGGCGCCCTGGAACAGCGGCTCGGACGGGTTCCGCAACCATCTGGAGGGATGGCGCGGGGTCAATCTGCACAACCGGGTGCATGTGTGGGTGGGCGGGCAGATGGGCACCGGGGTCTCCCCCAACGACCCGGTGTTCTGGCTGCACCACGCCTACGTGGACCGGCTCTGGGCGGACTGGCAGCGTCGGCACCCCGGCTCCGGCTACCTCCCGGCGGCGGGCACCCCCGATGTGATCGACCTCGGCGACACGATGAAGCCGTGGAACGACGTACGGCCCGCCGACCTGCTGGACCACACGCCGCACTACACCTTCGACGCGGCCTGAGCCGGCGGAACGAGTCGCTCCTTCGGCGGTTTGTCCCCCACGGCACGCGGTAACCCGTGCCGGGAACCGTACACAGACCAAGGAAGGGCGACTCATGTCACAGGTCGAGGAATCCATCGAGGTCGGCGTCCCGGTCCACACCGCGTACAACCAGTGGACCCAGTTCGAGTCGTTTCCCGAGTTCATGAGCGGGGTCGAGCGCATCGAGCAGCGCAGCGACACGCTCACGCACTGGGTGACGAAGGTCGACGGGGTGCAGCGGGAGTTCGACGCGGAGATCACCGAGCAGATCCCGGACGAGCGGGTCGCCTGGACCACGGTCGGCGGCCAGGCCCATCAGGCGGGCGTGGTGACCTTCCACCGGCTCGACGAGCAGCACACCAAGGTGATGCTCCAGATGGACTTCCACCCCGACAGCCTCGCCGAGAAGGTCGGCGACAAGCTCGGGTTCGTGAAGCGGCAGGCCAAGGGCGACCTCGAGCGCTTCAAGACCTACATCGAGGACCGCGGCCGGGAGACCGGCGCCTGGCGCGGCACCGTGGTGTAGGTCCTGACCTACCCCGCCGCTTCCGTGCGGCACTCCGGGTGACCCCAGCCCTGCGCGTTCTTCGCGATGGGCTCGCCCGCGGCGTAGGAGCGGCCGCACAGACAGCGGCCGGGGAACTTCGCCTTGATGGTGCGCGCGGAGGAGCCGCCGCCGCTCTTCTTGGCGGTCGTGGGGCGGCGGCGCGGCGCCTTGGCAGGGGCGTCCGGAGCGGGCGGCGGCTCGGGCGAACCGAGGCCGCTGCCCGCGGGCTCCTGCACCATGGCCGCCTGGCTCGCGGCACGGTCGGCGAAGTCGTTGAGCTTGTCACCGTCGACCTGGTGAGCGGGCACATAGCGGAACTCGACGGAACGGCCGGCCAGGAGTTCGTCGATGCGTACGACGAGCTCCTGGTTGGCGACCGGCTTGCCTCCGGAGGTCTTCCAGCCGTTGCGCTTCCAGCCGGGCAGCCAGGTGGTGACGGCCTTCATGGCGTACTGGGAGTCCATCCGGACCTCCAGCGGCACGCCTGGGTCGGTCGCCGCCAACAGGCGCTCCAGGGCGGTGAGTTCGGCGACGTTGTTGGTGGCCTTGCCGAGCGGTCCGGCTTCCCAGCGGGCCGGGGTCTCCGTCTCGTCGGCGACGACCCAGGCCCAGCCCGCGGGTCCGGGGTTTCCCTTCGAAGCCCCGTCGCACGCGGCCACTACTAGTTCACGCATGCGCCGATCATGCCATGGGCCGCGAGGGTGACCGGAGCCCGCCCGGTCAGACGTCGGTGATCTTGGGCATCTCGCCCACGGTGGTCGTGGTGTCGATCACGGAGAAGTGCGCGCCCTGCGGGTCGCTGAGCGAGGCGAACCGCCCGAAGGGCGTGTCCATGGGCCCGAACCGCAGGACCCCGCCCAGCTCGGTGGCCTTGGACACGGCCTCGTCGCAGTCGGCGACGGAGAAGTACACGTTGATGTACGCGCCGGCCTCGGGCGGGAACTCCTCGGTCATCGCCATCCGGCCCAGGACCGTCTTGTCGCCGATGTTGAACAGCCGGAAGTCGACCCCGTCGTCGTCCATCCGCTGCGCGGTGTACGCGGGGAAGACGGCCGGGAAGAAGGCGTCGGACTTCTCCGGCTCCCGGGTGAAGATCTCGGCCCAGCAGAACGCGCCGGGCCGCTCGGGGGGCGCCTCGAAGCCCTCGTGCGCGCCGGCCTGCCAGACGCCGAAGACGACGCCGCTCGGGTCGCGGCCCAGGCACATGGTGCCGAAGTCGCCGACGCGCATCGGCTCCATCAGCACCTCGCCGCCGTGGTCACGGATCCGGCCGGCGGTGGTGGCGGCGTCCGGGGACGCGAAGTACAGGCACCATTGGGACGGGCCGTCCTGCCCGGGCATGGGCGGGACGACGGCGGCGACCGCCTTGCCGTCCGCGTAGGCCTGGGTGTAGCTGCCGAACTCCGTCGACGCCTCGCCGAAGGTCCAGCCGAGGACGGCGCCGTAGAAGCTCTTGGCTCCCTCGACGTCGGTGAACATCGCATCGGCCCAACAAGGGGTTCCCTCTGGCTGTACCGCCATGACTGCGGCCTCTCCGACTCGGGTTTCCGTCCGGCTTCCCACGCTATCCACCCCCTACGCCGAGCGCGCGCCGAACGAACCCCGGCGCCGTCACCGGCCGGGCCGGCGCCCCCGGTGAACCAGCCGCGCGCGGCGGCACGCTCGCACGGCTCCCGCGCTCCCTGTGCGCCGCCCGTTCGGGCGAAGACGACCGGCGCGGGATCACACGCGCTTTCGCAGTCCGCCCCGATCGGGCGGTTTGCACATCCGGCGCGCGAAACCGCCCCCTTCACGCGGTTCCCGGCCCTCACCCTCCGCTGTTTGCCTTGTGTACAGGCAGCGCGTGCTGTCCACCCGCGCCACGAGGTTGCCGTCTCACCGACCACACCGCTCACCCCTGAACCCCCTCCAGGGAGGGACTGTGTCTGCACCCGAAAGCGCCGCCGATCCCACCGTCGACGAACCCGGCACCACCGCTCCCCCGTTCACCAGCCTCAGCACGCGAGCCGCCCGCAACCTCACGACGACCACCAAGTCCGAACCCCAGATGCAGGCCATCACCTCACGATGGCTGCTGAGGATGCTGCCCTGGGTCGACGTCAGGGGCGGCGCCTACCGGGTCAACCGGCGTCTGCAGCTGCGCATCGGCCGCGGGCGGGTGCAGTTCGAGCAGAACGGCGCCGACGACGTCCGGGTGATCCCCCAGACGCTCACCGAGCTGCCGGCGCTGCGCGGCTACCGCGACATCGAGGTCCTCCAGCAGGTCGCCTCCCGCTTCCAGGTCCGCGAGGTGCGCGCCGGACAGGTCCTCTTCGAGGCCGGACAGCCGGTCACCGAGGCCTACCTCGTGGTGCACGGCCGCTTCACCCGCTTCACCGCCGGCAAGTACGGCGAGGAGGAGGTCATCGGCGTCGTCACCGACGGCGAGGGCATGGGCGACGAGGCCGTCGGCCAGGCCGACCCGCTCTGGCTCAGCTCGGTCCGGGCCGAGACGTCCGGGGTGGTGCTGGTGCTGCCCTGGGAGGAGCTCATGGAGGACGTGGGCCGGGCCCCGTCGCTCGCCGCCCATCTGGAAGCCTACGCCGAGCGGCAGAGCAAGCCCATGAACCGCAAGGGCGAGGCCGATGTGCCGGTGCAGGCCGGCCACGTCGGCGAGCCGGTGCTGTCCGGCGGCTTCGTCGACTACGAACTCGCCCCGCGCGAGTACGAGTTGTCCCTCACCCAGACCGTGCTGCGGGTGCACACCCGGGTCGCCGACCTCTACAACGACCCGATGGACCAGACCCAGCAGCAACTGCGGCTCACCGTCGAGGAGATCCGCGAACGCCAGGAGTGGGAGCTGGTCAACAACCGCGAGTTCGGGCTCCTCCACAACACCGCCTACGACCAGCGGATCAGCACCTTCGCCGGACCGCCGACCCCGGACGACCTGGACGAGCTGCTGTCGATGCGCCGCAAGACCCGGCTCTTCCTCGCGCACCCCAAAGCCATCGCGGCCTTCTTCCGGCAGTGCAACCGGCGCGGCCTTGTGCCCGGCACGGTGACCGTCGAAGGCCATGAGGTGCCCGCCTGGCGGGGCGTGCCCCTCTTTCCGTGCGGCAAGATCCCGATCGGCCCGCAGCACACCACCAGCATCATCGCGCTGCGCACCGGCGAGGCCGACCAGGGTGTGGTCGGCCTGTACCAGACCGGCATCCCCGAGGAGTACCAGCCGGGCCTGAACGTGCGGTTCATGGGCATCGACGACAGCGCGATCCTGCGTTACCTCGTCACCGCCTACTACTCCACGGCGATCCTCGTGCCGGACGCCGCCGGAATCCTGGAGAACGTCCAGATCGGCCGGACCGCCGACTGAACGGACCGCGACCGAACGGGAGTACGCCGATGAGCACGTCCACGTTCCGGCCGCCCGGCCCGCCGAGCCCGGCCCGCTCTCTGCGGGCCCGGCGCGGTGGTGCCGTGCCCGGCCTGCTGTACCGGCCCGCCGTCCCACCGGATCCGCAGAAGGTGACGGAGGTGGACCTGCGCCTCGAAGCCTGGGCGCGCGAGCTGGATCTGTTTCCCAGGGCCTGGTCCGGCGACTTCGCCGGCTTCCAGTTCGGGCGGGCCGTGGTGCTCCAGCATCCCGGCGCCGCCGACCTCGAACGCCTCACCGCCGCCGGCAAGCTGCTGCTCGCGGAGAACGTCGTCGACAGCTGCTACTGCGAGGTCTCCGAAGGCCGGGGCGCCTCGGCACGCGGCCTGGGCGGGCGGCTGGTCATCGCCCAGTCGGCGCTCGACCCGTACCACGGCACCCCCGAGACGGAGGAGCAGTGGCGGCTCGGCGTCCAGGCGGACGGACCGCTGCGCGCGTACCACTGGGCGCTGAAGGAGTACGCCGCCTTCGCCACGCCCAGCCAGACAAACCGGTTCGTCCATGACATCGCCCGGCTCCACCTGGGCTACCTCGGCGAGGCCGCCTGGGCGGAGACCGCGTACCTGCCGCGGGTGTGGGAGTACCTGACGATGCGGCAGTTCAACAACTTCCGGCCCTGTCTGTCCCTGGTCGACGCGGTGGACGGCTATGAACTGCCCGAGGCGCTCTACGCCCGCCCGGAGATCCAGCGGGTGACGGCGCTGGCCTGCAATGCCACCACGATCGTCAATGACCTGTACTCCTTCACCAAGGAGCTGGCGAGCGACCCGACCCATCTGAACCTGCCCGTGGTCGTCGACGCCAACGAGCGGTGCGGGTTGAAGGCCGCCTATCTGGAGTCCGTAGAGATCCACAACCGGATCATGGCGGCGTTCGAGGAGGAGGCCGCCGCCGTCTGTGCTCTCTCGCCCGTCGTCGCGCGCTACACCGAGGGTCTCGCGGCCTGGGTCGCCGGCAACCACGAGTGGCACGCCACCAACACCCACCGCTACCACCTGCCCGACTACTGGTGAGCGCTCCACAGCACACACCGGCCCCCACCGTCCCCCCACGAGAGGAACCAGCGTTGAGCTCCACCGACGTCGGCACGACCACCGCACCGGTGCCGCCCCAGTCCACGTACCAGCACCGGGTGGCGGACTACTGGAACGCCGAGGAGAACCCGGTCAACCTCGAACTCGGCAGGATCGACGACCTGTACCACCACCACTACGGCGTCGGGGACGTCGACCGGTCGGTGCTGGAGGGCTCCGACCCCGCGCTGCGCCAGGAGCGGATCACCGCCGAACTGCACCGCCTGGAACACGCCCAGGCCGAGCTGCTCGCCGCCCGGCTCGGCCCCCTGTCCCCCGCCGACCGGGTCTTCGACGCCGGCTGCGGACGCGGTGGCGGCAGCGTCGTGGCCCATCTGCGCTACGGCTGCGCCGCCGACGGAGTCACGATCTCCGCCAAGCAGGCCGAGTTCGCCAACGAGCAGGCCCGCAAGCGGGGCATCGAGGGCAGCGTGCGCTACCACTGCCGGGACATGCTCGACACCGGATTCGAGTCGGGCGCGTTCGCCGCCTCGTGGAACAACGAGTCCACCATGTACGTCGAGCTGGACCTGCTGTTCGCCGAGCACGCCCGGCTGCTGCGCCGCGGCGGACGCTATGTGGTCATCACCGGCTGCTACAACGACACCTACGGGCGCGCCTCCCGCGAGGTGTCCCTGATCAACGCCCACTACATCTGCGACATCCATCCCCGCTCGGCGTACTTCCGGGCGATGGCCCGCAACCGGCTGGTGCCGGTGCACGTGCAGGACCTCACCGCGGCGACCATCCCCTACTGGGAGCTGCGCCGGCAGGCCGAGCACCTGGTCACCGGAATCGAGGACACCTTCCTGACCGCCTACCGCAACGGCAGCTTCCAGTACCTGCTGATCGCAGCCGATCGGATCTGACCCGACGCCGGCGGGACTGCCCCTCTGCTCGTGGCTGATCTGCCGCGGGCAGAGAAATCCCCGGCGCGGGGAATGTGCGGGCAACAGTGGAGTCGACGGCATTCACGCCACGACGAGGAGATCCCATGACTCCACTCACCGCGCTCGCTCCCCGGGCGGAGGAGGGCGACACCGCGCCCACCCGGTTCGACGACCAGCTGGCCGCCCAGTTGCTCGGGCAGCGGATCGTGCTGCTGGGCACGCAGGTCGACGAGGTCTCCGCGAACCGGGTCTGCGCGCAGTTGCTGATCCTGTCCGCGGAGGACCCGCGCACCGATATCTGCCTGTACATCAACAGCCCCGGCGGCTCGGTCCACGCGGGCCTCGCCATCTACGACACCATGCGGCTGATCCCCAACGACGTGTCGACGCTCGCAATGGGCTTCGCGGCCAGCATGGGCCAGTTCCTGCTGAGCGTCGGCACCGCGGGCAAGCGCTTCGCCCTGCCGAACGCGCGGATCATGATGCACCAGCCGTCGGCCGGCATCGGCGGCACCACCGCGGACATCGAGATCCAGGCGGAGAACCTGGAGCACACCAAGCGGACCATCGAGCGGCTGACCGCCGAGCACACCGGACAGAGCCCGGAGACGATCTCCCGGGACGGCGACCGGGACCGCTGGTTCACGGCCGAGGAGGCCCAGGAGTACGGATTGGTCGACCGGGTGGTGGAGTCGCTCACCGACGTCCGCCCGGCCGCTTCGAAGCGACGGATGGGGCTGTAGTCATGGGCAGTTACACGATTCCGAACGTCATCGAGCGCACCCCGCAGGGCGAGCGGTCCTTCGATGTGTTCAGCCGGCTGCTGAACGAGCGGATCATCTTCCTCGGTACGGAGATCGACGACGGGGTGGCCAATGTGGTCATCGCGCAGCTGCTCCATCTGGAGGCCGCGGCGCCCGAGAACGAGATCTCGATCTACATCAACTCCCCCGGCGGATCGTTCACTTCGCTGATGGCGATCTACGACACGATGACCTTCGTGCAGGCGCCGATCGCCACGGTCTGCGTGGGGCAGGCGGCGTCCACGGCGGCCGTGCTGCTGGCCGGCGGGGATCCCGGGCGGCGGTCCGTGCTGGAGCACGCGCGGGTGCTGCTCGGACAGCCGGCCAGCGGCGGCCGGCAGGGCACGGTCTCCGATCTGACGCTCCAGGCCAAGGAGATGGTCCGGATCCGCGCCCAGGTCGAGGAGGTGCTGTCCCGGCACACCCACCACGACGTCGGGACGCTGCGCGCCGACATGGACCGCGACAAGGTGTTCACCGCCGAGGAGGCCGTGGCGTACGGCCTGGCCGACCGGGTGATGAACCGGCGCCTCGTCGGGGTGTGAGGCGCCGGAACGGCGGCGTCAGGCGGCCAGGCAGAGTCCGTCGTACGACGAACCGGCCGTGCCGCGGCTGCGGACGGGGCTCTGGCGGCTGGTGAGGCGGATCAGTTCGCCCTGGGCCCGGGACAGCAG
Organism: Streptomyces sp. NPDC002776; assembly: GCF_053592195.1. Taxonomy (NCBI): domain Bacteria; kingdom Bacillati; phylum Actinomycetota; class Actinomycetes; order Kitasatosporales; family Streptomycetaceae; genus Streptomyces; species Streptomyces sp. NPDC002776. The sequence continues at coordinate 65,483 of NZ_JBSFVG010000025.1, forward strand.
GTCGCCGAGGCCGAGTCCGAGGGCGTGGGCGGCGGCCGCGAGGACCTCCGAGGAGGCCTCCTTGCGGCCGCGCTCCACCTCGGAGAGGTAGGGCATCGAGATCCGGGCGGCGTCGGCCACGTCCTTCAGGGTGCGTTCCTGGGCGAGGCGTTCGCGCCGCAGGACGTCTCCGACCAGGTCCCGCCACAGGGGTTCCCTGGTGGTGGGTCCGGCGGACCGCGGGGGCGAGGGTTCCGGGCGCGCGGGCGGGCGCAGCGGGATGACGCGGGCTTGGTTCGGCGCTTGGTTGCTCACCCTCCCAGCCTAGGAGCCCGCGCCGGGACGGGAAGGGCGAGGCGTTCCGCGCTGGGAGGAATCGCCAGGAGCGAACAGGGAGTTGAGCCGAGTCGAGCCGGTTCGGGTGACTGTCCGGTTCGGGTCACTGTCCGGCGAAACCGATCACCGCACGGACCCGCTTGCCGACCGGGATCCGTTCCACGGCGACGTCCCCCGCCAGCGCGTGCACGATCTCCAGACCGTGCCGGCCGATGCGCTGGGGATCCCGCGGGAAGCGGCGGGGCAGCGCGGCGCTGCTGTCGCAGACGGAGACCGTGACCCCGGAGTCGGTGCCCTCCAGCTCCAGGATGTAGGGGCCGTTGCTGTGCCGGTCGGCGTTGGTGACCAGCTCGCTGACCACCAGGAGCACCTCTTCCTGGGCGCGGTTGTCGATGTGGGCGCACCATTCGGTGCGCAGCCTGCCGAGGAAGAGGGCGGCGAAGGACCTCGCCTCGGCGATGCACCCCGGCTCACCGGTGTAATGGGCCGCCCGTCGGAGCGGTTCCACGGGCACGTCGAAACCAGTCGGAATCACTGCCCCGTCGTGTTCGATCATGCGTTTCTCTCTCGGAAGCCGACCTGGCCGGACACTTCTGCATGAGTGCTCGTACCCAGTGCCGCGCTCCGCATCCCCCCGCACAGGGGACCGAATACGTCACATCGACGGAGTCAGCGGGCTGACGCCCGGCAGGGACTGGGTCGCCGTGGCGGTCGAGTCCGAGGTCAGCGGCACTTCAGGGGTGGTCGTCCCGGGTGACTCCGGCTCCGCCGGGGGCTGGGAGGCAGGGGGCGCCGGGGTCGGCGGCTGGATCTGGCCGGAAGGGGTGATGGAGGTCGGCGGGCAGGTGTTCTCCGCGCCGTCGGGCGTGTCCGGGCAGGCCGGAGGGGTGTCGGGGGATGTCGACGTGGAGGGCGGTTCGGTCACCGACGGGGAGGGCTGGCGGGCGGGCGGGTCCGTCTTGCGGTCCTTGGAGCCGGTGTCACCGGGGTGCCGCTCGAACCAGTCGCCGCGCTCGGGGTCGTGGACGACGAAGACCTCGACGACGGTGGTGGCGGGGGCGACCACGATGACGTTCGAGGACTTGTACGACGGCCAGGAGTCGCCCGTGGTCCTCGGCCTCTGCTGGGCCACCGGCTCGGTCAGCGGGTTGCCGCAGGCGCAGCGCACCCGGGGCACTCCGCGGTCGTCGACGAGGACGGCGGTGCCGCTCTGGAGGACGGCCTGGTAGCTGGTGGCGGTGCCGTCGCGGTAGCCGTGGTTGGTGACGCGGGTGTCCATGCGCAGCTGCACGGGGGTGAGGCCGCGCAGATAGGCCGGAACGCCGGCGGGGTCGACGCGGGCGACGGAGGCGAACGCCCTGTTCTTCGCCGGTTCCGCCTGGAGTGCCTTGATCTGCTTCTCCACGTCGCAGCTGGCGGCGTTGCGGGTGCCGCCGTACAGGCCGGGCGCCGCGCCGTCGACGCCGCGGACGGCGTTGCCCGTGGGGGACTCGGTGGCCGGGGAGGGGGTGGCCGGCGGGGCGGAGCTGTCCTTCGCGGTGGACTCGGTGAAGGGGTCGGGGCCGGTCTTCCCGGCGGCCTGGAGGAAGACCTCGCCGCCCGCCGCGGAGCCACCGCCGCCACCGCCACCGCGGCCGAGGACGACGGCGATGACCACGGCCGCGACCACGACCGTGGCGAGCACGGCGATCCGCGGCACTGACCGCCACCACGGCCGACGGGGTTCCGGTGGCGGGGGGACATTGCCGCCACCGGTGCTCGGGGGCAGGCCGGCGCCGCTGCCGCCCGGGGGCTGGGAGGGCGGACCGGTAGGTGGCTGCGAGGGGCCGGACAGGGGTCCCGAAGGGGGTCCTGTGGGCCTGCCCGAGGAGGGAGGTTCGGCGCTCACGAGCCCTTCTTCCCGATAGGGGACTCTCACGGCCTTTCACCGCAATAGCCGTGTTTCTCCATATCATCACCATTGTGTGCTCCGGGCCGGTGCGCTGCGCAAGCCGACGCGGACGGCCCTCCCGGCAGGCGGGGCGGACGGAGGCTGCTTAGCGTGGCAGGGTGATCACGCGCACCCCCTCCGACCAGGCAGTGGCCCGCCACGGCTGGCCGCAGGCCGTCGTCGCCGTGCTGGCCGGACTGCTCGCCATGGCGGTCGTCGCGACGCTCGGCCTGTGGGCGGCGGGGGCGGCCGGCCTTCCGGACGGCGCCTTCCCGCGGGTCGCCGCGGCGACCGTGGTGACCGCCGTGGGCGGCGCCGTGGAGATGTCGGGCGACGCCGGCGGCCTCGCCGAGTCCGCGGCCGGCCTCGCCGTGATCCCGCTGTCGGTCACCCTCGTCGGCGCGCTGGTGATCGCCGCCGGTTTCCTGCGGCCGCTGCGGCACCGGGCGGTGGCCGGGGCGCGCGAGCTGGCGGGGTGGGCGGCCCGGATCGCCGTACTGTGGCTGCTGGCGCTTCTCGGGCTGGCGCTGGCCGCCCGGCAGACCTTCACCGTCTCCCTGGGCGACGACACGCTCGGCGAACTGGGGGAAATCTTCGGCGTCACGCCCCGGGTCGGCTTCCGCGCGGACGTGCCGCTCACCCTGCTCTTCGGCCTGTTGTGGCTGGCGGGCGTGCTGGTCCTGGCGCTGCTGGTGTCCCGCGGGGCTCCCCTGCCGCCCCGGCTGCTGCGCTTCCAGGAGGCGGTGCGGCCCGCCGCGTACGCCATGGTCGTGCTGCTGCTCGCCTGCGCCGCTCTGGGCGCCGTCATCGGTCTGGTCGTCGCCGCCACCCGCGGCCACGCGGCGGAGACCCTGGCGGTGCTGCTGCTCGGTCTGCCGAACCTGGTGTGGCTGGCCTTCACCATCGGTCTCGGCGCCACCTGGGACGGCCGGGTCGACGGCCCGTTCGGCCTGCCGATGCCGCATGTCCTGGACGAGGTGCTGCGCGGCTCGGACACCGCTGCCCTGAATCTGGGCACGCTCGCCGAGCACGACGGCCGGGTGTGGTGGCTGGTGGTCGTCGACGCGGTCCTGGTGCTCGCCGCCGCGTTCGTGATGGCGGCCCGTTCCCCGCGCCGGATGCGGGCCTGGCAGCACGCGGTGCGGATGGCGGTGGCGCTGGCACTGACGGTGCTGATGATCTGCCTGGTCGCCCGGATCACGGCGCACTACGGCCTGTCCGTCCTCGGCATCGGCGACCTGGGGGGCGACCTGGCCGGGGAGCTGGTGCTGAAGCCGCGGATCTGGGGCGCGCTGGGCTTCGCGCTGCTGTGGGGCCTGGTGGCGGGATTCCTGGGCGCCCTGCTGGCGCGGCCGGTGCACCGGCGGGGCGAAGTGCCGCGCTAGCTGTACCTCCCGCCGAAGAACGGCTCGGCCCACCGCGGCGGCGGCTTCGGCCCCTCGGCCCGCTCGTCCCCCTGGTCCACGGCCCGTACGTCCACCCGGGTCGGCGGGTGGGCCCGCTCCGGGTCGCCCCTCAGGGCGAGGCGCAGCGCCGCCACGAAGGCCAGGCAGGAGTCGTACCGGTCGTCGGGGCTTTTGGCCAGCGCCTTGGCGAAGACCGCGTCGACCGGTGCCGGGAGGTCGGGCCGGGAGGAGGTCAGCGGCGGCGGTTCGTCGTACTGATGCGCCCACAGCAGCGCCATGTCGTCGTCCCGCCGGAAGGGCGGCCGCGCCGCCAGGCACTCGTGGACGACGCAGGCGAAGCCGTACACGTCGCAGCGCGCGTCGACCGGTTTGCCGGAGATCTGCTCGGGCGCCACGTAGTCCAGCGTGCCGACGAACTGTCCGACGGTGGTGAAGCCGGTCAGGGACAGCGACTTCTTGGTCAGCCCGAAGTCGGTCAGATATGCGTGCTCGGGGTGGTCGCTGTCGGTGCCGCGGGCGACCAGGATGTTGCCGGGTTTCACGTCCCGGTGGACCAGCCCGTGCTCGTGGGCGGCGTCCAGCGCGGACGCCACCTGCGCGGCGATCCGCAGGGCCGTCGCCGGCGCCAGGGGGCCCTGCCGGTCCAGGAGGTGGCGCAGGTCGCTGCCGGCGACGTAGCGCATGGCGATGTACAGGACGCCGTCGGTCTCGCCCGCCTCGAAGACGGGCACGATGTGCGGGTGGTCGATCGCGGCGGCGGCCCGGGACTCATGGGTGAAACGGCGGCGGAAGGTGTCGTTGCGGGCGAGTTCGGGGGCGAGCAGCTTCAGCGCGACGGTGCGGTCCAGGCGCAGGTCGCGGGCCCGGTAGACGACGGCCATGCCGCCGCGGCCGATCTCCTGCTCGATGCGGTAGGCGGCGATCTGCTTGCCGATCAGCTCGGAGGGGCGGCCCGAGAAGAGGCTCGTCTCATGGCCCATCCGGGGTCACCACCTGGGTGGCGGTGTGGTCACGGTTCCCGGTGGCGGCGCGGGGCGCCTCGTCCGTGGCGAAGGTGGTCAGTCGCAGGCCGTCGGCGTAGACCCAGCGTCCGTGCTCGGTGTCGTAGAGCCATACGTGCTCGCCCTCGACGACCACGCCGATCCGCAGCCCGCGGGTGCGGTCGCGGAAGGACTCGCCGTCCAGGCCGCCGGCCGCGAGATCCTCCAGCGCGGCCCGGTAGCGGGCGAGGTTCTGCTCGGCGCGGACGAGCTGGGGCCGGGGGTCGGCGGTGCGGGCCGGGGCGGCGTCGGGGGTGGGCGGGTCCTGGGGCACGGCGACCAGATGGCGGCCGTCGACCCAGGCCGACCAGCCGTTGGCGCACAGGACGTGGCCCCAGTCGCCGCGTCGCTCGATGAGCTGCACCGGCAGCAGCGGGTCGAGCGGCACGGTGGGCCGGGCCGGGTCGGGGCTCTGCCAGGCCGGCATCCCGTGGGCGGGGACGACGTGCGTGGGCCGGAATCCGGGTGTCGCCATGGTCTCGGCCTACTTCCGCATCACGACGGGTTCTTGGCGGCGCAGCAGCCGGGAGACCACGTAGCCGAAGACCACCGACAGCACGATCAGCATGCCGATGTTGAGCAGCCAGACGCCCGCCGAGTGGCGGAACAGGGGGTCGCCGGTCAGCTCGCCGGGGACGAGCCGCGCCAGATCGACGGTGCCGGCCATCGCGCCCAGCGCCCACCGCGAGGGCACCAGCCAGGCGAGCTGTTCCAGGCCGGGCACGCCGTCGAGTTTCAGCAGGGCGCCGCAGAACACCACCTGGACGATGGCCAGCAGCACCAGCAGCGGCATTGTCACCTCTTCCTTGCGCACCAGCGCGGACACCAGCAGGCCGAGCATCATCGCGGTGAAGGCCAGCAGGGCGACGGCGACGATGATCTCGGCCAGGGGCGGCAGCAGCACGCCCTCGCCGCCGGGGGCGTTGAGATCGACGCCGAGCAGGCCGACGAGCGTCAGCACCACGGCCTGGAGCACGGTGATCGTGCCGAGCACCACGACCTTCGACATCAGGTACGCCGATCTGGACAGGCCGACGGCGCGTTCACGCCGGTAGATCACCCGTTCCTTGACGAGTTCACGCACGGCGTTCGCGGCGCCGGTGAGGACCGCGCCGACGCACAGGATGAGCAGGGCGTTCAGCGCGGTCTCGCGGGTCAGGGCGCTGCCGGCCAGGGCGCGGGCCATGGCGCCCATCACGAACGGCAGGGCGATCATGATCGCGAGGAAGGTGCGGTCGGCGCTGAGCGCGGCGCCGTAGCGGCGGATCAGCGTGCCGAGCTGGGCGCCGCGGCTGCGCGGCCGGCTCGGCGGGGTGATGACGACCGGTCCGGAGCGCAGCAGCCGCGGCTGGGCGGCGGCGTCGGCGACATAGCGGCGGTGCAGGGGCGAGGCGGCGTAGTCGCCGGCCCAGTCGCGGTCCTGGTCGCGTTCGAAGGCCTCGAAGGCCTCCGGCCACTGTGCGAAGCCGAAGAAGGCGAGGGCGTCCTCGGGCGGGCCGTAGTAGGCGATCCGGCCGCCGGGCGCGAGGACCAGGAGGCGGTCGCAGACGTCCAGGCTGAGCACGCTGTGGGTGACGACGATGACGGTACGGCCGTCGTCCGCCAGGTCGCGCAGCATGTGCATCACCGAGCGGTCCATGCCGGGGTCGAGCCCCGAGGTCGGTTCGTCCAGGAAGAGCAGGGACGGTTTGGTGAGCAGTTCCAGGGCCACGCTGACGCGCTTGCGCTGGCCGCCGGAGAGGCTGTGCACGGGCTGTCCGGCGCGCTGCTCCAGGCCGAGTTCCCCGATGACCTCGTCGACCCTGGCGCGGCGTTCGGCCTTGGCGGTGTCCTGCGGGAAGCGGAGTTCGGCGGCGTAGGACAGGGCGGCGCGGACGGTGAGCTGGGAATGCAGGATGTCGTCCTGCGGGACCAGGCCGATGCGCTGGCGCAGCTCGGCGTAGTCGCGGTAGAGGTCGCGGCCGTCGTAGACGACGGTGCCGTGGTCGGCGGGCCGCTGTCCGGTGAGGGCGTTGAGCAGGGTGGACTTTCCGGCGCCGCTCGGTCCGACCACCGCGAGCAGGCACTTCTCCCCCACCGGGAAGGAGACGTCGTCGAGCAGGGTCTTACGGCCGCGGTCGACGGCGACGGTGAGGTCCTGCACCTCCAGGGAGACCTCGCCGGTGTCGACGTACTCCTGCAGCTCGTCGCCGACCAGGCAGAACGCCGAGTGTCCGATGCCGACGACGTCGCCGGGGAGCAGGGGGGCGGTGGTGACGGGGCTGCCGTTGAGGAAGGTGCCGTTGTGGCTGCCCAGGTCGGCGATCTCGTGGCCGCCGTCGGGCAGGGCGCGCAGCTCCGCGTGGTAGCGGGAGACGACGAGGTCGTCGAGGACGAGGTCGTTGTCGGCGGCGCGGCCGATGCGGACGGTACGGGCGGGCAGCTGCCGTACGCTCGTCGGCTGCCGGAAGGTGCCGGTCTGCGCGGGCATCGAGACGGCCGAGGGGCGCTCGGGGACGGCGGTTTCCGGTCGGCCGAGGAGGACGGCGCGGGGGCCGTCGGCGGGGTTGCCGAAGCGGATCACGGTGCCCGGCCCGACGTCCCACTCGTGGACGCGGTGGCCGTCGGTGTAGGTGCCGTTGGTGCTGCCCTCGTCCTCCAGCGTCCAGTGGTCGGACTCGGGGCGCAGGACGGCGTGGTGCCAGGAGACGCGTGCGTCGTCGATGACGATGTCGCTGAGCGGGTCGCGTCCTACGTGGTAGTCGCGGCTCGGGGTCATCACGGTGGAGCCCGACTCGGTCTCCAGCACGAGTACGGGCGCAGTCGGTGCGAGCGGTCGCTCCGCCATGCCTGAATTCTACCGATCGGCCCACTTATGCGCCTGGCGCGGAGGATCAGGCGACCGGGACGACCAGGGCGGGGCTGGTGCGCTGCATCCGCAGCGCGTCGATCGACTCTGCGAGCAGCTCGTACTCGGTGGTGTCGTCGTGGGTGGCGATACGGACCAGCCGTCCGGCCGCCAACTGCTCCGCGACCAGCTCCTGTTGAGCGGTGTCTCCGCACCAGGCGCGCAGTACGGCGGGCACGTCGGGCACGGTGCCGGCGACCGGGACGAGCGCCCCCGCGGGTAAGTGCTCGGCGTCGGGGTGCGGGTCCAGCCGCTCGGCGATCCACGCCGCCCGGTCGCGCAGCCACCACAGGGCGAGGGCCAGGGTGGGCGCCCGGTAGGTGCCGAGCGGTACGCCGATGCGCCGGCCGCCGCAGGTGCCGTACGCGGTGACATGGCACAGGAATTCGTCGTGCACGTCTCACTCCCCCGTGGTGCGCTCGCCGGTGGGCCGGGCCTCGCTTTCCGGGCGGCTCAGCTGCTGTGCGTGATGGGGTCTTCGCTGCGGGTGAAGTGCCCTCTGCGATTGAGTATGTTCACTACTGAATCACTGTCACCATGACTTTTTGGCCACTCTCCTGGCATATTCGCCAAGATCGATGGCCGAAAGACGATAGGGGCAGGTTTTCCCAGGCAAGACGGCGGTCAGGCGCTCCTCGGCCGCTCCGGCGACCGACGCCCCGCCGGGTCCGGCGGGGCGTCACCTCGGGCTCAGGCCTTCACGGCCTCGTCGATGCGGGACAGCTCCTCCGCGTCGAAGTCCAGGTTGCCGATCGCCGCCACGCTGTCCTCCAGCTGCTGCGGGCTGCTCGCGCCGACCAGGGCCGAGGTCACCCGGCCGCCGCGCAGCACCCAGGCCAGCGCCATCTGCGCCGGCGTCTGGCCGCGGTCCTTGGCGAGGTCGGCGAGGGTGCGCAGCCGGGCCACCAGGTCCTCGGTGAGGGCGTCGGAGCTGAGGAAGGGGCTGTCGCTCGCGGCCCGGGAGTCCTCCGGGATGCCGTTCAGATAGCGGCCCGTCAGCAGGCCCTGCTCCAGCGGCGAGTAGGCGATGGAACCGATCCGCAGCTCGTCGAGAACGTCGAGCAGGCCCTCCTCCGGGCGGCGGTCGAGCATGGAGTAGCGCGGCTGGTGGATCAGCAGCGGGGTACCCAGCTCACCGAGGATGCGGGCCGCCTCCCGGGTCTGCTCCGGGGAGTAGTTGGAGACGCCGACGTACAGCGCCTTGCCCTGCTGGACGGCCGAGTGCAGCGCGCCCATCGTCTCCTCCAGCGGAGTCTCCGGGTCCGGGCGGTGCGAGTAGAAGATGTCGACGTGATCCAGGCCCATCCGCCGCAGGCTCTGGTCGAGCGAGGACATGAGGTACTTGCGCGAGCCCCACTCGCCGTACGGTCCCGGCCACATCAGGTATCCGGCCTTCGTGGAGATGACGAGTTCGTCGCGGTAGGCCGCGAAGTCCGCCTTCAGCGCCTCACCGAGCGCCGACTCGGCGGCGCCGGGCGGCGGGCCGTAGTTGTTGGCCAGGTCGAAGTGGGTGACGCCGAGGTCGAAGGCGCGGCGCAGGATGGCCCGCTGGGTCTCGACCGGGCGGTCCGGGCCGAAGTTGTGCCACAGACCGAGGGACAGGGCGGGGAGCTTGAGGCCGCTGCGTCCGGTGCGCCGGTAGGGCATGTCCGCGTAGCGGTCGGGGTGTGCGGTGTACAACGCGACTCCAGAGGGGTGGGCACGGGGGAACCAGGGTCCCTGAGAACCGAGCCCACTCTTTCGTGACCTGTGGGCATCGGTCCAACAGAAGAATCCGATGGAATTCAGCGGATACGCTTCTCAGTCATGGAACTGCGCCATCTCCAGCACTTCGTCGCGGTCGCCGAGGACCAGCATTTCACCCGGGCCGCCGAACGGCTCATGGTCTCCCAGTCCGGACTCTCCGCCTCGATCCGCTCCCTGGAACGGGAACTCCAGACCCCGCTCTTCGTACGCACCACCCGCAGCGTGACGCTCACGCCGGCCGGGCGCGCGCTGCTGGGCGAGGCGGAGCGGATCCTCGCGCAGGTGCGGTCGGCCCACGAGGCGGTGGCCGCGGTGCAGGGTGTGCTGCGCGGGATGCTGGCGCTGGGCTCCGAGCAGTGCATCGCCGGGGTGCATGTGGCGGGGCTGCTGGCCGCGTTCCGGCGCCGCCATCCGGACGTGGAGATCTGCCTGCGCCAGGCCGGCGCGGGGGCGCTCGCGGAGGAGGTCGCGGCCGGTCGCCTGGACCTGGCCTTCGCCGTGCGTACGGCGCAGGAGGACACCGACCAGCTCCGCGCCGTACCGCTGACCAGCGAGCCCATGACGGTGCTGTGCCACCCGAGCCACCGGCTCGCCGCCACCGGAGCCCCGGTCACCCCGGAGGAGCTGGGCGCGGAGGTGTTCGTCGACTTCCACCCGGACTGGGGACCGCGCCGCACCACCGACGCCGCGTTCGCCGCCGCGGGCGTACGGCGGACGGTCGCCCTGGAGGTCAACGACGTGCACAGCCTGCTGGACCTGGTGGACGAGAACCTCGGCATCGCCGTCGTACCGCGCCACTTCCGCCACAAGCGGGAGTCACTGATCGCGCTGCCGGTCAAGGGCACCGGCGAGCGGGTGTACGAGACGGTCGCCCTGCTGCCGCCGCTGCAGGCCACGAGCCCGGCGGCGCGGGCGCTGATGGAGTTGCTGGAGACAGAGGGCGCGTGAAGGACGGCTGTGCGCGATGGTGGAGCCATGCACGCCAAGGACATCCTCATCGACGGTTTCAGCCGCATCCAGGAAGAAGTCCACGCCACGGTCGAGGGCCTCTCCCCCGACGGCCTGCACGCCCGGCCCGGCCCGGACGCCAACTCCATCGCCTGGCTCATCTGGCATCTCACCCGCGTCCAGGACGACCACATCGCCGACGCCTTCGGCCTCGACCAGGTGTGGCTCAGCCAGGACTTCCAGCAGACCTTCGGCCTCGACCTGCCCCCCAGCGACATCGGGTACGGGCACACCTCGGCGCAGGTCGGCAAGGTGCGGGTCGGCTCCGGTGACCTGCTGACCGGGTACTACGACGCCGTCCACGCCCAGACCCTCGGAGCGCTGCGAGAGCTGCCCGCCAAGGATCTGGAGCGCATCGTCGACGAGCGCTGGGACCCGCCGGTCACCCTGGGCGTCCGGCTGGTCAGCGTCCTGTCCGACGATCTCCAGCACATCGGACAGGCCGCCTACGTCCGCGGACTGCTTCAGAGCGCGTAACCCGGCAGGATTACGTCCTCGATGAGGGCCTTGCGCTCGTCGAACGGGATGAACGCGCTCTTGACGGCGTTCACCGTGACCGTGCGCAGGTCCTCCACCGTCCAGCCGGCCTGCTCGACCAGCAGGGACATCTCGCGCGTCATCGTGGTACCGGACACCAGACGGTTGTCGGTGTTGAGGGTGACGCGGAAGCCGAGGTCCTTCAGGGCGGTGATGGGGTGCTCGGCTATGGAGGTGGCGGCGCCGGTCTGCAGGTTGGAGGTCGGGCACATCTCCAGCGCGATCCGGCGGTCACGGACCCAGCCGGCGAGCCGGCCGAGCTTGCCGTCGACGATGTCGTCGGTGATGCGCACGCCGTGACCGAGGCGCTGGGCGCCGCAGATCTGAACCGCCTGGTGGATGCTGGACAGGCCGTCGGCCTCACCGGCGTGGATGGTGAAGGGCACGTTCTCGCGACGCAGGTGCTCGAAGGCGCCGAGGTGGTCGGCGGCGGGGAAACCGGCCTCGGCACCGGCGATGTCGAAGCCGACGACACCGGCGTCCCGGAAGGCGACGGCCAGGTCGGCGGCCTCGCGCACCCGGTCGAACATGCGCATGCCGCAGAGCAGGGTGCCGATGCGGACCGGGGTGCCGGCCGCGGCCGCCTTCGCCATTCCGGCCGCCAGACCCTCCTGGACGGTCTCGACGACCTCGGCGAGGGCGAGCCCGCCGGCGGTGTTCAGCTCGGGGGCGTAGCGCACCTCGGCGTAGACGACACCGTCCGCGGCCAGGTCCAGCACGTACTCCTCGGCGGTGCGCAGCAGGCCCTCGCGGGTCTGCATCACGGCGAGGGTGTGCTCGAAGGTGGCGATGTAGCGGACCAGGTCACCGGAGTTCGCGGCCGCGAAGTACCAGGCGGCGAGCTCGTCCGGGTCGGTGGTCGGCAGGGTGTGGCCGACGGACTCGGCGAGCTCCACGACGGTGGCGGGGCGCAGGCCGCCGTCGAGGTGGTCGTGCAGGACGGCCTTGGGGAGCCGGCGGATCACGTCGATATCTACGCGCGTAGCGATCATGGCGGGTCTTTCCTTGGGCGGGTGGGGCGGTTTGGAGTGGTGGTGGAGCGGGCGGGGGCCTCAGCCGGGCGGGCGGGGCAGGTTTTGGCTGTTGCCGGGTGTGCGGCACGGGGTGGTTGGCGGACTTGAGGGGGGTCTGGCGGGTGCGCGGCGGGGCGGGTCTACGGGGGTCGGTCGGCGGGCTTGAGCGGGCACCGGCGGGTGCGTGGTGGTGTGGCGGGCGGGGTTGGTCGGCGGGCTTGAGGGGGTCTGGCGGGTGCGCGGCGGGGCGGGTCTGCGGGGGTCGGTCGGCGGGCTTGAGCGGGCACCGACGGGTGCGTGGTGGTGTGGCGGGCGGGGGTCAGTCGGCGGGCTCGAGCGGGCACCGGCGGGTGCGCGGTGGTGTGGCGGGCGGGGGTTGGTCGGCGGGCTTGAGCGGGCACCGGCGGGTGCTCGGCGGGGCGGGTCTGCGGGGGTCAGTCGGCAAGCCCGACCGGGGCTCAGCGGTTGCCCTGTGGTGCGGCGGCCGGGCCCGAGCTACCCCGACGGTTACCCGGCGGTGCGGCGGCCGGGCCCGAGCCGCCCCAACTGCCGCCCGGCAGTGCGGCGGGGGCCGGGCTCCGAGCTGGCCCGGCGGTGCCGCGTGGTCGGGCCCGAGCCAGCCCAGCGCTGCCCGGCGGTGCCGCGGGCCGGGCTCAGTCGGCGGACTGGAGCAGGTCCCAGCGGTTGCCGTGCAGGTCCTGGAAGACGGCGACCGAGCCGTAGGGCTCGTGGCGCGGCTCCTCCAGGAAGGTCACGCCCGCGGCGAGCATCCGGGCATGGTCGCGGGCGAAGTCGTCGGTGTACAGGAAGAACCCGACGCGCCCGCCGGTCTGGTCGCCGACCCGGGCGGCCTGGGCGTCACCCTTGGCGCGGGCCAGCAGCAGACCGGTCCCCTGCTCGCCGGGCTCCACCACGACCCAGCGCGAGCCGTCCGGGCGCGGGCTGTCCTCGGCGAGCCGGAACCCGAGGGCGTCGGTGTAGAAGCGGATCGCCTCGTCGTAGTCGTCGACGACGAGGGTGACCAGGGCGATGCGTCTCATCGGTACCTTCCGGGGACGGGCGATTGACGGGAGAGGTTATACGTAAAACCCACCCGCGCGCCAGTCCATGACCGCGACACCGCGGACGGCTCGTTCCGCAGGCCTAGGCCCACGGGCCGAGGCGTCCCGGCACGGCACTCGGTAGCGTCCCCGGCATGACGATCACCGATCCGCCCCGCACCCCCGAACAGCGCCGACGCGACGTCCTCGACCGGCTGGAGCGGGAGATCGACATCTGGGTCTCCACGGCGGACGCCGACGGCGTGCCGTGTCTGGTGGCGCTCTGGTTCGTCTGGGACGGCGAGGCGCTCTGGCTGTCGACCCGGGGCACCAACCCCACGGGCCGCAATCTGCGCAACGGGCGGCGCACCCGGCTGGCGTTCGGGGACACCCGTGATGTCGTCCTCATCGACGGCGAGGCGGAGGCGTTCACCGCTGAGGAGGTGCCGGCCGCGGCGGCGGCGGCGTTCGCGGCCAGGACCGGCTGGGACCCGCGCGCCGAGCGCGCGCCGTACGCCTTCTTCCGGGTGCGCCCGCTGGCAGTGCAGGCCTGGCACGAGCAGCGGGAGCTGCCGCAGCGGCATCTGATGCGGGACGGTGACTGGCTCGTCTAGACAGTTTCGGCCCTTGTACCGCCGCGGGACATCCGACTCCCCCAAAGGTGTTACCTGAGGGTAACCCCTGCTGGTTTGATGTGCGGCGCCACCCAAGCCCCCCTCCACCACAGGGAGAACCAGTGACGCTTTCCGCACAGCGCCGTGCACAGGGATCGGCCGCGCTCGCCCTCTCGCTCGCCGTCGCGGGTCTGGCCGGCGCGACGCCCCCCGCGTCCGCCGCCGAACAGACCCCGGCGCTGAAGGTGTTGTCGTACAACGTGTTCCTTTTCAGCAAGAGCCTCTACCCGAACTGGGGCCAGGACCACCGGGCCGCCGAGATCGTGAAGGCACCGTTCTTCCAGGGCAACGACGTGGTGGTCGTCCAGGAGGCGTTCGACAACTCCTCCTCGGACGCGCTGAGGTCGGCCGCCGCGAGCGTCTATCCGCACCAGACGCCCGTGGTCGGCCGGAGCAGGACCGGCTGGGACGCGACGGGCGGGGCGTACTCGGCGACGACGCCGGAGGACGGGGGGGTGACGGTGCTCAGCAAGTGGCCGATCGTCCGCAAGGAGCAGCACGTCTACCAGGACGCGTGCGGCGCGGACTGGTGGTCCAACAAGGGCTTCGCGTACGTGGTGTTGAACGTCGGCGGCACCAAGGTGCACGTCGTCGGCACGCACGCCCAGTCCACCGACCCCGGCTGCGACGCCGGTGAGGCGGCCGCGATGCGCAGCCGTCAGTTCCGGACGATCGACGCGTTCCTGGATGCCAAGTACATCCCGGCGGGTGAACAGGTGCTGGTCGCGGGTGACTTGAACGTCGATTCGCACACCGCGGAGTACGGCACGATGCTCACCGACGCGGGTCTGGTCGGCGCCGACGCACGCACCGGGCACCCGTACTCCTTCGACACCCAGGACAACTCCCTGGCGCGCGACCGCTACCCGGACGACCCGCGCGAGGACCTGGACCATGTCCTGCACCGCGCGGGCCACGTCCGTCCGGCCGTATGGAAGAACGACGTCGTCAAGGAGCGGAGTGCGCCCTGGACGGTGTCGAGTTGGGGCACCGACCACACGTACACCAATCTGTCGGACCACTACCCGGTGACCGGGTCGGCGGGCTGATCACGGCGGGTTCAGCCGGCGGCGGCCAGTACGGGGCGGCCGCCGAGGGCGAGGGGAGAACTGGTCGGTGACCTGGGCCAGGACCTCGGCGGAGCCCGGGGCGACGGTGAGGGTGCCGTCGTTCCCGACGGTGATGTCCTTGTCCAGCGTGAACCAGCCCGGGGTGATGTGGGCCGGGCCCATGGAGTTCAGGACGGGGCGCAGGGCGTAGCCGATGGCGAGGACATGGGCGGTGGTGCCGCCGGTGGCCAGCGGCAGGACGGTCTTTCCCGCCAGGGCGTACTGCGGGAGCAGGTCGAGCAGCGCCTTCAGCAGGCCCGAGTAGGCGGCCTTGTAGACGGGGGTGCCGATCACGAGGCCGTCCGACCGCTCGACGAGGGCGGTGGTCTCGACGATCACCGGGTGACGGATGTCGGCCCCCAGGAGGGCATCGGCCGGCAGGGTGCGGACATCCAGCACCTCGTGTCCCTGGGCCGTGAGCCGGTCGTCCAGGTGCCGCAGCAGGCGGGCGGTGCGGGAGGCGGCGGTGGGGCTTGCGGAGACGGAGAGGATGGTGGCCATGGGGAATCTTTCGAGTACGGCGATATGAGGGGGCCTTGGACAGGCCCGGAGGGTCGGTTCCGGACGCAGGCCCCGGCGCTTGAACACCTCGCGCAGACCAGGGGGACGGGTCGTCAGCAGCGGGGGGGACGACACCCGGCGCCTGAAGGATGGGCGGCGCTGCGACAGCGCACGCGAGAAGTCAGGCCCGCGACAAGGTCAGCGAGGGAGGAAGGAGGGCCGGTCGGACGGCCCGCTGCCGCCTCAGGGGCAACACACGGCGGAGCACACCCGACCGAAGTCGATGTGGTCGCGTGAGACCAGACGTGGCTGAGGAGTCATGCGAACCGATTGATCAGGGCAGCGCACCTTTCGCCAACCTTCTCTACTTTTCCTATCGAGTTACTAGGAAAGCATTGACGGGACTCCTGCCGGGTGCGCAGGATGGTGCCCATGTCCCACACGCAGCAACGACTCGTACGTCGTCGGCATGTCGACTTTGGTCACGTCGTCAGTGCCGCCTGCTGTCGCGCGTAAGGCACGCATCGCGCGTCGCCGCTCCGCTCCTTCTCTCCGCTCACTCCCCTGAAGGGCGAACGCCATGACCACGGCACTTCCCAGCACTCCCCTGTCCGACGTGCGCCATCTGCGCCTCGTGGACGACATCCCGCAGGACACCGCGCCCGGCTCCCCGCCCCTCGTCGGCTATTTCGTCCTCGTGCCCGAGGGCACCGATCCCGCCGAGCTCTTCGCCCGGGCCGGAGTGCAGCCGGTGGCGCCTCCGGTCCGGCAACCGGCGGGCGACGACGTCCACATCGACCCCGAACGCCATGTGGCGGAGGTCGAAGGACGCGAACTCGACCTCACCTACCTGGAGTTCGAGCTGCTGGCCCATCTCGTCCGGCACCCCCAGCACGTGCACACCCGTGAGCGGCTGATGGCTGAGATCTGGGGCTACGACCATGTCGGCGACGGCCGCACCGTGGACGTCCACATCGCGCGGCTGCGCCGCAAGCTCGGCAAGGCCTACCGGGACCGGATCGTCACCGTGCGCAGCGTGGGCTACAAGTACGTGCCCGGCCGGCCGGTCAGCGGCTCCGACGCCGCGCCGCGCACCCGACTCTGAGGAGAGCACTTCGATGGGCGTCGCCCCCACCCCGCCCCGGCCCACCCCGCCGCCCGTACCGGAGCGCCCGCACTGGATGCGGGTGGCCCGGGAGACGGCTGACGACCTGGCCACCGACGCGGTGACCAGGGAACAGGCGGGCAAGGCGCCCTTCGACGAGGTGTCCCGGCTACGGGAGGCGGGACTGCTGACGCTGCTGGTCCCGGCCGCGCTCGGGGGCGGCGACGCGGGCTGGCCCACCGCCTACGCGGTCGTCCGGGAGCTCGCCGGCGCCGACGCCGCCATCGGCCGGCTGCTCGGCTGTCACTACGTCATGTCGTGCAGCGCCCGGCTCTTCGCCGAACCGGCGCTCGCCGCGCGCCTCGAACAGCGGTCGGCGGCCGAACAGTGGTGCTGGGGCGGCGGAATCGCCCGCCAGGAGCCGCGGCTGACGCTGGTGTCGTCGGGGGACGGGTACGTGCTCGACGGTCGGCAGAGCTATCCCACCGGAGTGCTGGTCGCCGACCGGCTGGCGGTACGAGCGGTGCGCGCCGACACCGGTGAACCGCTCGCCGTCGTGGCCGACCCCGGCCGGGAGGGCGTACGGATCGACGACGACACCGACCCCTTCGGCCAGCGGCTCGCCGCCGGGGGGAGCGTGGAGTTCGACGGCGTCCGCGTGCACGCCGACGAGGTGCTGGGCCCCCTCTCCGTCGACGAGGACGTCCTGTCCCCGGCGGCCTCGCTGGCCTCGCCACTGGGGCGGCTGGTCTCGGTCCAGGTCTGTCTCGGCCTGGCCGAAGGGGTGCTCGCCGAGGCCCGTGAGTACAGCAGGATCGGCCACTCGTCCTGGCACCCGGACCGGTCGGCCGGAGCCCTCCAAGACCCCCTCACTCTCACCGAGTTCGGGGAGCTCACCGTCCTCACGCGCGCCGCGTCCGCACTCGCCACCGAGGCGCTGACCGCCCTGGACAGCGGGCTGCGACGCGGAGCGGACCTCACGTACGACGAGGGCGCCGAGATCTCGGTCCTGGTGGCGGTCGCCGAGGCCGCCGCCGCCAAGGCCGCACACGAATCCACGGCCCGCGCCCCGGACATCATCGGCGCCCACTCGACCTCCGCGCGTCTGGGCCTGGACCGCTTCTGGCGCAACGCCAGGACCCACACACTGCAGGAGCCCGTGACCCATCGACTCCGCGATGTGGGCGGCTACTTCCTCAGCGGGGAACACCCGCCGTTCACGCTCCCGGTCTGAGCATCTCACTCAGCAAGATCAGCTCGTCCAGCATGCGAACGCCCTCTTGGGCCGGCGGCCGACTTCTGCCACGATCCCTAGCAACCAGGTAGGAAAGCTAGGAATCGATGGGGGTGGCCATGGGACCGTGCGTCCGCGCAGCGCTTTCGCTGCCGCTGCTGACCTCCCGCCGCCACATCGACCTGCGCCGTACGTCGAGCGCCATCTGTCGGCCCGTCTGAGGCCGGAGGCCGACCTGTCGGCCTCGACTCGAGACTGTGAGCCGAGCTGTCGGCCCCGCTTGAGGCCGTTCGCCGAGCGTGTCGGCCCCCGTACTTCCTTCAGCGATCACCCGCGCCCTCCCCGGAGCAGGCGTGTGCCCGCGTACCCCTGATCCACGACTCCCGAGAGGACACCTCCGTGTCTGCCGCAAGACCGCTCACCACCCTGCGCACCCTCGCCGCCATAGCCGCGCTCCCCCTCCTGCTCACCGCATGCGGTTACGGTTCGGACTCCGCCGACGACGACAAGCAGGCGCAGGTCGCGGCCGACGCCAAGAAGCTCTCCGCCGACGAGGTGCGGATCGGCTACTTCCCGAACCTCACGCACGCCACGGCCCTGGTGGGCGTCGAGGAGGGCATCTTCCAGAAGGAACTGGGCGGCACCACGATCAAGGCCTCGACCTTCAACGCGGGCCCCTCCGAGATCGAGGCCCTCAACTCCGGTTCACTCGACATCGGCTGGATCGGCCCCTCCCCCGCGATCAACGGCTACACCAAGGCGGACGGCTCCAACCTGCGGATCATCTCCGGCTCGGCGTCCGGCGGGGTGAAGCTCGTCGTGAACCCCGACAGGATCAAGTCCCTGAAGGACGTCAAGGGCAAGAAGATCGCCACCCCGCAGCTCGGCAACACCCAGGACGTGGCCTTCCTCAACTGGATCGCCGAGCAGGGCTGGCAGGTCGACGCGCAGAGCGGCGAGGGTGACGTCTCCGTCGTCCGCACCGACAACAAGGTGACCCCGGACGCCTACAAGTCCGGTTCCATCGACGGTGCCTGGGTGCCGGAGCCGACCGCGTCCAAGCTGGTCGCCGACGGCGCGAAGGCGCTGCTGGACGAGGCCGACCTGTGGCCGGACAAGAAGTTCGTGATCACGAACATCATCGTGTCCCAGACGTTCCTCAAGGAGCACCCGGACGTCGTCGAGGCCGTACTCCGCGGCTCGGTGAAGACCAACGAGTGGATCAACGCCAACCCGGATCAGGCCAAGGCATCCGCCAACAAGGCCCTGGAGAAGGAGTCCGGCAAGGCGCTGCCCGCCGAGGTCATCGACCCGGCCTGGAAGTCGATCAGCTTCCTCGACGACCCGCTGGCCGCGACCCTCGACACCGAGGCCGAGCACGCGGTGAAGGCCGGTCTGCTGGAACAGCCCGACCTGGACGGCATCTACGACCTCGCGCTCCTCAACAAGG
The DNA here is from genome assembly GCF_053592195.1 of Streptomyces sp. NPDC002776. NCBI lineage: Bacteria > Bacillati > Actinomycetota > Actinomycetes > Kitasatosporales > Streptomycetaceae > Streptomyces > Streptomyces sp. NPDC002776. The sequence goes on from NZ_JBSFVG010000025.1 coordinate 84,478, forward strand.
TCCTCAAGGCCGAGGGCAAGGACGAGGTCGACGACGCCGGCCTCGGCGTCAAGTAGCGGATTCCCAGAGCTCCCAGGAGGTGACGACCATGGCCATCACGATCGCCAAGGCCGACGGCACGGCGACGTCGGTCGACCACGCCGCGCGCATCGACCACGTATCGAAGTCCTTCGCCGGCCCGGCCGGGCGGCAGCTCGTCCTCGACGACATCACCCTCGATGTCGCGCCCGGTGAGTTCGTCACCCTCCTGGGAGC